>NZ_JIBJ01000003.1:0-578011 GCF_000620385.1 Arthrobacter sp. 9MFCol3.1 | reverse complement strand
CTTGGTGGGCTCGAACATGTCCACGGGGGAGGGCTTGCCGGTGTCGATCTGGCAGAAGTCGCAGCGCCGGGTGCATTCGGAGCCGCCGATCAGGAAGGTGGCTTCCTTGTCTTCCCAGCATTCGAAGATATTGGGGCAGCCGGCCTCCTCACACACCGTGTGGAGGCCCTCCTTCTTGACGAGGTTCTTGAGCTGGACGAACTCGGGACCCATCTGGACCTTGGCCTTGATCCATTCCGGCTTCCGTTCCACCGGTGTGGCCGCGTTTCGCTGCTCAATGCGCAGCATCTTCCGGCCTTCTGGTGCCAGTGTCACAGTAGAGCTCCTTCTGGGGTTGCAACTAGGGCTTGTTCATTGTTGCGCAGTTCTTCGGTGATCCGCGACACGAGGTCCGCCGGGGTGACGTCCCTGCCAAGTTCCTGGGTGATGGTGGTGACTCCGGCGTCGCTGATCCCGCAGGCGATGATCTGGCCGTAGGGGGCGAGATCGTTGTTGCAGTTGATCGCGAAGCCGTGCATGGTGACGCCCTCGTGGATGCGGATGCCGATGGCCGCGATCTTGCGGTCCGGACCCTTTTCGTCCTGTTCGATCCAGACGCCCGCGCGGCCCTTGATCCGGACGGCTGCGATGCCGTAGTCCGCCAGCACGGCGATGATGACCGCTTCCAGCCGCTCCACGTAGTCGCGGATGCCGGCCTTGTTCCGGAGTTTGATGATGGGGTAGCCAATGAGCTGGCCGGGGCCGTGCCAGGTCAGCTTGCCGCCGCGGTCCACGGCCACAACGGGAGTTCCGTCAAAGGGCCGTTCGTGGTCTTCGGTGCGCTTGCCGGCGGTATAAACCGCGGCGTGTTCGAGCAGCAGTACAGTGCTGGGCGCGGTGCCCGCGAGGACCTTTTCATGCAATTCGCGCTGGATGTCCCATCCGCGCGTGTAATCGATGAAGTCCGGGGCGAGACCCAGCTGTTTGAACTCAAGAGTCATGGCATCAAGCTTAGACCCCGCCGCACCCACTGCCCGTTTGTGTGCTTAAGCTCTCATGCCTGTGGATAACTTCTGCACGATTCCGCGCAATCGACTATTCCTTAGGCATGGAAGATTTTCCGTCGGCCGCCGGTGCGGCCCCCGAGGTTCCCGGTTACGACGTCGGACGCCTGCTGGGGCGCGGCGGCAGCGCCACGGTCTGGCTCGCCACCGAAAAGTCCACGGGCCGGGAATTCGCCCTGAAATGCTTCGATGCAAGCCGCACCACACCAGAGGAATCCGAGGCGGAGGACGTCATGCGGCGCGAAGTCCGGATCCTCTCCGCCCTGGAACACCGCCACCTGGTCCGCGCGCACGCCGTGGTGCGCCTGCCGGCTCACGAGTCCGGCGGCGGCAGCCTCGGGCTTGTGCTGGACTACGCGCCCGGCGGCTCACTGGCGACGCTCGTGGGCAGCCGGGGACGCCTGGGCCCGGGAGAAACGGTGACGGTCCTGACACCCATCGCGCAGGCCTTGGCATACCTTCACAGCCAAGGCACCACCCATGGTGACGTGGCCCCCGGCAATGTGCTCTTTACCGCCGAGGGAAAACCGTTGCTGGCCGATCTCGGCGTCGGGCGCATGGTGGCCGACGCCGCTCCTGTCTCAGAGGCCGGCACGGCAGGATTCCGGGATCCCGCCCCCGTGGACGCTGTGCGGGCCGGGCTCCAGCCCGAGCGCGACATCTACTCCCTGGCAGCCCTGGGCTGGTATTGCCTCACCGGGCGGCCCCCGGAGCCGGGGGCGCAACGTCCACCGCTGAGCCTGCTCGCACCGGAGGTGCCGGCAACGTTGGTGGCGGCCCTCGAGGCGGGCCTGGATGGGGAGCGGCGGCAGCGTCCCGCGGCGGCGGAGTTTGCCGCAATGGTTTACCGAAGCGCCCGGGCGGAGCCCGTCGACTTGTCGGTCTCCGTGCACCCCACGGTCATCCCCCAACTGCTCACGCGCAAGGCCGTGCAGCCCGGTCCGGGCAGGCGGCCAGGCACTGTCCGGGCCGGACTCCACCGCGGACTCCGCAGGACCCCCGCGCGCAGGAACCCCGCGCGGCGGGCCCTGCTGCCCGGTCTCGCGGCTGCAGTCCTGCTCGCCGGTACCTGGCTGCTGGCCGGCGGCGGGCCGGCCTCCGACGCCGTCGCCGGGCTGTTTCCAGGGTCCGTGCCGGGCCACGATGTGCCGGGCCAGGCAGGAAGTCCCGTGGGTCACGAGAGACCGGCGGCCCCGTCGGAGGGTCCGGCGGGCGACCCGCCGCCCTCCGCCGCCGCCGGCGGGGGCAGCGCCATCCTTCCCGATCTTGAGGCACTCCTGGCCTCAGCCGACCCGGTGGAGGCAGTCCGCGGCCTGGCCCGGCTCCGTTCGCTGGCACTGAGCTCCGGCGACTTCAGCCTGCTCGATGCCGTCAACGCCCCGGAGTCGGCGGCCGCCGCCTCCGACAGCCGGATCAGGACCCAGCTCAGCGCCTCCGGTCATGTCCTGGCCGGATTCTCGACCTCCCTGACCCGGATCGAAACCATCGCGGACAGCAACGCCGCCCGGGCCGTGGTGGCCGTCACCACTGAGCCGTCCGCATACCGGGAGGTTGACGGGAACGGCGCCACAGTGGCTGAAGTACCCGCAGGCTCCGCGCAGCAGCTTCGCCTTGTCCTGGTGCCCGTCGACGGGCGGTGGCGGATCCAGGACGTTCTGCCCCCGGGGCGCGGAGCCGGCTAGGGTGCCGCCCGGTGGTCATCCTGGCCCCGGTCACCGAGCTGCCCTGGAAAAGCAACCACGCTAGCCGCGCCCTGCCACCCAGGCGGCGGCCCCGGCGAGGGACGGGTGCTGCCAGGCGAAGCTGTTCTCCGCCAGCACGGCCGGCTCCAGCCGCTGGCTCGCGAGCAGCAGTTCCTCGGCGAGATCGCCCATCACCAGCCGCAGCACCGGGGCAGGAACCCGCAGCGCCGCCGGCCGGTGCAGCGCCGTTGCCAGCTGCGCGATCAGGGAATTCACGTCTGCGGCTTCGGGGGCGCAGACGTTGACGGGTCCGGACACGGGCGCGTTGAGAAGGAAGTAAAAGGCGGCGGCCACATCGGGCAAAGTGATCCACGGCCAGAACTGCCGGCCGTTGCCCAGCGGACCGCCGACGCCGAGGCGCAGCAGCGGCAACAACCGGCCCAGTGCGCCGCCGGAACGGCTCAGGACGACGCCGGTGCGGGGCGTGACCACCCGGACCCCGGCGGGTGCCTCATGCGCCGCGGCCTCCCAGTCGACGCAGATCCGGGACAGGGTGCCGGTCCCGGCAGGCGCGTTCTCGCGCAGCACCGCCGCACCGGCGTTGCCGTAGTAACCGGAGGCCGACTGGCTCAGGAACACCGCGGGCGGCGAGTCGGTCCGCGCCATGGCGGCGGCCAAGGTCCGGGTAGCCCCCAGCCGTGAGGCGCTGAGTTCCTTGACCCGCGCCTTGGTCCAGGGCCGGTCGCCGATTCCTGCGCCGGAGAGGTTGACCACCGCGTCCGCGCCCTTCAGCGCGGTGTCGTCGATCCGGCCGGCGGCCGGGTCCCACTGGAACTCGGCGGGGGACGCGGGGGCACGCCTGACCAGGGCGAGAACGTCGTGCCCTTCGCTGCGCAGTGCGCCCGAAAGGGCCGTTCCAATCAGCCCGGAGGCCCCGGCAATGAGGATTCGCATGATCCATCTCACCATGCCCGGCACGGCCGCGAAACCTCCCGGGCCGCACGGGCCGTTGTCGCTATGATCGAACGATGACCCCCTCGAGTTACTTCCGTTTCCCGCATCTGCACGGCGATCTGGTCACTTTTGTGGCCGAGGACGACGTCTGGATTGCGCCCGTGGGCGGGGGCCGCGCCTGGCGCGTGTCCTCCCTGCAATTGCCGGCCCGCAACCCCCGCTTCACCCCCGACGGCAAGCGCCTTGTCTGGACCGTCGTGCAGGGGACTGCCCCGGAGGTCGTCACGGCCAACGTCGACGGCGGCGGATACAGCCAGCTGAGCTACTTCGGCCACCCTTCCACCCGGGTCAAGGGATTCACGCCCGACGGCGACGTTCTGGTCACCAGCGCATTCCGCCAGTCAGACAGCCGTCACACCCACGCCTACAGCCTCCCCGTGACCGGCGGCTGGGCGCAGGAACTCCCGTTCGGCCCCGTCGAGTCCGTGGCCTATGGTCCCGTCGTCGGCGACGAACGCCCCGTGGTGCTCGCCAGCGTCCTGTCGCGTGAGCCCGCCTGGTGGAAGCGCTACCGCGGCGGCGCCGCCGGCAAGCTGTGGATCGACGCCGACGGAAACGGTGAATTCGTCCGGCTCGCCGCCGCGCTGGACGGAAACCTCACGGACCCGCTGTGGGTCAAGGGTCGGATCGCGTTCCTGTCCGACCACGAGGGCTACGGAAACCTCTATTCCGTGCTGCCTAACGGCAGCGACCTGCGGCGCCACACGGACCACGAGGACTTCTACGTCCGCCACGCCGCCACCGACGGCGAACGCGTCATCTTCGAATCGGCCGGCGAGCTCTGGCTGCTTCCCAGCCTCGACGCCGAGGCCGTCAAGCTCGACATTGTGCTCGGCTCCGCCTCGCAGGCGCGCCGCCCCGCCCCGCTGAAACCCTCGAAGCACCTTGGCGACGTCGTACCGGACCGCACGGGCGCGTCCAGTGCCGTCGAATCCCACGGAACCGTCCACTGGCTGCGGCACAAGGACGGCCCTTCCCGCGTCCTCGAAGCCACACCGGGCGTGCGGGCACGGTTGCCGCGGCCCTTTGGCGAGGGCCGGATCGCCTATGTCGCCGACCACGACGGCGTCGAGGCCCTGTACCTGAAAGCCATTGCGGCGCCCCTGGCCGGCGCGGTTGCGGCAACATCGAAGGCTCCGCAGGCCGCCGCGCAGGCCCCTGTCGAGCCCGCTGCCCAGTCCAACGCCACCTCCGAAGACGCCGGCATACAGTTGCCGAAGCCGGTGTCCGCCGCCGCGCTGACTGGCGCCGGATCAACCCCCGCCACTGCCGGCGGTTCAGTGTCCAGCCCGGTCACAGCGGGCCCGGCCGCGGCTGCTGCAGACGCATCCGGCTCCATCTCCGGCTCCCAGCCCGACCGGGCCGGTGCGGGCACCGCCGTGGAGGCCGCGCCTGCCTCCGATGAGCTGACGCGGATCGACTTCCCCAAACCCAGCCGGGCCAGCGCCATCGAAGCCAGCCCGGACGGGCGCTGGCTGGCTGTCGGCACCGCCTTCGGTGATATTTATCTTGCCGACACACGCACGGGCACGATATCCCAGCTGAGCAGCATCGGCGAGGGCAGCATTGAGGGATTCACGTGGTCCCCGGACTCCGCGTGGCTCGGCTGGTCCGAGCCGGTCACGTCCTTCGGGTCCCGCAGCCGGCTCCGGATCACCCGGATCGACGGCGGCACCGGCACGGCGATCATTGATGTCACCGACGGCCGGTTCCGCGACGAGTCACCGTCGTTCACCCCGGACGGCAAATACCTCGCCTTCCTCTCCAACCGCAGTTTCGATCCGGTCTACGACGGCCACTCCTTCGATCTGTCCTTCCCGAGCCCGATCAAGCCGTACCTCGTCGCCCTCGCCGCCGACACACCGTCGCCGTTCGGTCCGAGCATCGACCTCCAGCTCTCCACTGACGACGCCGCCGCTGCTGCGGGAGGCGCCGCCGCAACAGCAGGTGCTGCGCCCGGGACGCAGCCGGCAGCCAAGTCCGTACCGTCCGTGCGGGTCGACGCCGAGGGCCTGGCCCACCGCGTCATCGGGGTCCCGGTGCCGCAAGGCAACTACGCCGGACTCACCGCCGTCGCCGGCGCCCTGCTCTGGCTGGACAGCGAGCTCGCCGGCACCACCGGTGAGGGCCGGGCCAGCCTCGAGGACAAGGGCGCGGCGCCGAGCCTGGTCCGCTACGACCTGGCCAAGCGCCGCACCGCTACGATCGTTGAGGCCCTGGACAGCTACCGGCTCTCCGGCGACGGCGAAAAGATCGTGTTCATCCAGGACAAGCAGATCCGCGTGGCGCCGGCCGCCGCCAAGGCCGACGAGGACTCCGGCCAGCTGGTCAAGGTGGATCTTGGCCGCATCCGGGTGCAGCTGGACCCGCTCAGTGTGTGGGGTCAGGCCTTTGACGAGGCATGGCGGCTCCAGCGCGACTTCTTCTGGACCGAGGACATGGCCGGCCAGGACTGGGAGTCCGTCCATGCCCGCTATCGTCCGGTGGTCGAGCGCCTCGGCTCCCATGATGACCTTGTGGACCTGCTGTGGGAGCTGCACGGCGAGCTCGGCACCTCCCACGCCTACGTCCGCCCCATCGCCGCCGTCGAGAACGGCAGCAGCCCGCAGGGCCGCCTCGGCGCGGATCTGGAGTTCACCGGCGAGGGCTGGGAAATCACCCGGATCCTCGCGGGGGAGTCCTCGGACCCGCTGGCCACCTCGCCGCTGACCCGGCCCGGCGCCGACGCCAAACCGGGCGACGTCCTGCTGGCCATCGACGGCGTCGAGCTCACGCAGACGCGGACCCCGGCAGTGCAGCTCGTCGGAGCGGCCGGCCGCGCCGTTGAACTCACCCTGCGCAACGGCGCCGGCCACGGTGCGGCCGCGGGCGCCCAGCGCCGCGTGGCCGTGGTCCCGGTCAAGGACGAGGAGCGCCTGCGCTACCAGGAATGGGTCTCCGGCAACCGGCGGACCGTCCGGGAAGCCTCGAACGGGACGTTCGGCTACCTGCATATCCCGGACATGATGGCCAACGGCTGGGCCCAGCTGCACCGCGACCTCGATACCGAAACGGCCCTGGACGGACTGATCGTCGATGTCCGGCGGAACCGCGGCGGACACACGTCCCAGCTGGTGGCTGAGCTCATCGGGCGAAAGGTCACCGGCTGGAGCATGCCGCGCGGCGAAAAGCCGCGGACGTACCCGCACCACGCTCCCCGCGGACCGGTCATCATCCTCACTGATGAGTTCGCCGGCTCCGATGGCGACATCATCACCCAGGTCTCCAAGCTGCGGGGGATCGGGCCCGTCATTGGCACCCGCACCTGGGGCGGCGTCATCGGGATCGACAACCGCTTCGCGCTGGCCGACGGCACCGGGGTCACCCAGCCGCGCTACGCCACCTGGTTCGCCGGTGGCGTTGGCTGGGGCGTGGAAAACTTCGGTGTCACCCCGGATATCGAGGTGACCTTCCCGCCGCACGCCTACGCCGCCGGAACCGACCCGCAGCTGGAGTACGGAATCGGGGCGCTGAAGGAAATGATCCAGGAACTGCCCACGGACCGTCCGCCGCTGCGCGAGGGATACCGCAGGGTCCGGCCCGCACCGCTGCCTGCGCGTCAGCAGGCCGGCCAGGCCTAGGCGCTACTGCCCGCGAGACCCGCAGAGACGGTCCGCGCAGGACAGATGACAAAGGCCCCCGCCGCCCTGGAAAGTCCAGGGCGGCGGGGGCCTCGCGTCGTACTGCGGCCGGAGCTAGGAGGCCAGGGTGGCGTCCAGGGTGATCTCGATGCCGGTCAGGGCAGCGGAAACGGGGCAGCCGGTCTTGGCCTCCTCGGCGAGCCGCTGGAAGTCGTCGGCGGAAATGCCGGGGACCCGCGCGGCCAGGGTGAGGTGGCTGCCGGTGATCCCGGTGCCCGGCTGGAAGGTCACGTCGGCCTTGGTGTTGATCTCCTCGGCCGTGTGGCCGGCCTGGGCCAGGGCGTTGCTGAACGCCATCGAGAAACAGGCGGAGTGTGCCGCCGCAATGAGCTCCTCGGGGCTGGTCTTGCCTTCGGCGGCCTCGGCGCGCGCCTTCCAGGTGACGTCGAAGTTGCCCAGCCCCGAGCTGTCCAGGGTGGTGTTGCCGGCGCCTGTCATCAGGTCGCCATTCCATACAGTGTGTGCGGTGCGTGTTGTTGCCATGTCCACTCCTCGACGTCGTTGTGAATCAGGGATCCGGCGGGTGCCGGAGCCTGCCTTGGTCAATCCTAGGGATTCTGTGCGGCCGCCGCACAGGGGTTCCGCTGTCAGAGGATTGTGACCTGCGCAGAGAGTTCGCTGTTCGGTGTTCGCTGTACAGCGGTTGTCCGTGGGGCGGTTGCCCCTGCAGCGGTTGTCCGTACAGTGTGGTCATGGAAATTACCGAAGATCCGCAGGCGCCAGGGGCGCCCACTGCGCCTACTGCGCGCATCGCCACGATCATGGTCAACGCCGTCGACGCCGGGCGCCTGGCGCAGTTCTGGGCTGAGCTGTTGGGCACGGCGGTCTCCTCGCGCTTCGAACAGTTCGTCTGGCTGGAGCCCGCCGGCCCCGGGGCCCCGCAGTTGGCCTTCCAACAGGTCCAGGAGCCCACGGACGGCAGGCGGCGCCTGCACCTGGACATCCATGGGCCGGACCCTGCGGCGTTGCGTGCCCGCGCCGAGTCCCTCGGTGCCGGGTTCGTGGAGGGCAATGACATTGGCGACTTCCACTGGGATGTCATGCAGGATCCCGAGGGCAACGAATTCTGCATCGCCGGCGAGTGACAGTCCGGCCTCTGCAGCGGCGGCCTATACGACGGGGGGCTTAACGACGGCGGCGCCGCACCCCGGCGGGGGGAGCGGCGCCGTCATGGCCGGTGCAGTCAACCTGTTACTGCCACAGGGTCGCGATCGCAACGTTGAGCAGTGCCAGGCCGCCAACGCTGTTGGCGAGGCCCTTGCTGATCGGCTCGCCCTTCTTGTACTTGCGGCGGCCAATGAAGGCCAGCACGCCGACGATCAGGGCGATGACGAGCTTGACGCCGAGCTTGGCGTAGTTGGCGTTCATGTCCAGGGCCGGGATCAGCCCCATCATGATGATGCCCGTGATCAGCTGCAGCATCGCGCCGTCGAACTGGCGCGGGTGGACGGTGGGCTTCTTCATCTGGCCGATCCAGATGCCGACAATCATGGCGGCGCCGATGATGTGCAGGAAGACCATGACGTTATAGACGATGTTCATGGCATCAGTGTAGCCAGAGTCTTCTACGCACCGTAGTAGGACCCGCCGCAGGCCCCGGGAAGGCACAGCAAACGGCGGCGGCGGCACGGGCACCCGGTGGTTTCCCACCGGAGCCCGCACCGCCGCCGCCGTCGGTGTGCTCTTAGACCTTAGAGGCCGAGGTCGGCTTCGAAGGCGCCTTCCTCAAGGCGTGCCTTCAGCGTCTGCAGGAAGCGTCCCGCGTCGGCGCCGTCGACCAGACGGTGATCGTACGTCAGGGAGAGGTACATCATCGAACGGATGGCCAGCGAGTCATCACCGTTCTCGTCGGCGACCACTACGGCCCGCTTGACGATCGCGCCGGTGCCGAGGATGGCAACCTGCGGCTGGTTGATGATCGGGGTGTCGAACAGGGCGCCCACCGAACCGATGTTGGTGATGCTGAAGGTGCCGCCGGAAAGCTCGTCCGGGCCGATCTTGCCGTTGCGGGTGCGGTCGGCGACGTCGGCGATCTTGCCGGCCAGGCCGGCCAGGTTCAGGTTGCCAGCGTCCGAGATGACCGGAACCAGCAGGCCCTTGTCGGTGTCCACCGCAATCGCCAGGTGCTCGGCGTTGTGGTAGGTGATCTCCTGCTTGTCCTCGTCGTAGGAGGCGTTGACCTTCGGGTGCTGCTTCAGGGCCTCGGCGACAGCCTTGGCGATGAAAGGCAGGAAGGTCAGCTTGGAGCCGTTCTGGGCCTGGAAGGAGTTCTTGGCCTTGGCGCGCAGCTTGGCCACCTTGGTCATATCGACCTCGTGGACCTGGGTCAGCTGCGTGGAGATGTCCAGTGACTCGCGCATGCGGCGGGCGATGACCTGGCGGATGCGCGGGGCCTTCTGCACGGTGCCGCGCAGCGAGGATGCTGCGCCGGCGGCCGGCGCAGTTGCAGGTGCAGATGCGGCGGGGGCCGCTGCTGACGCCGCCGGTGCGGAAGCGGCCGGTGCCGCCTTTGCCTCAGCAGCTGCCAGCACATCCTGCTTGCGGATTCGGCCGCCGACACCGGTGCCGGTCAGGGCCGCGATGTCGACACCCTGCTGGTTGGCCAGCTTGCGGACCAGGGGGGTGACGTAGCCGGACTCTGCCGGTGCGGCAGCTGCTGCCGGAGCCGGAGCAGCGGGAGCAACGGCTGGGGCTGCGGCCGGGGCGGCGGGGGCTTCCTGCTTGGGTGCTTCCGGGGCCGGGGCTGCTGCCGGGGCAGCGGGCGCTTCCTGCTTGGGGGCTTCCGGTGCCGGGGCGGGTGCAGCGGCGGGCGCCGGTGCGGCAGGTGCCGCAGCGCCGGAGCCGATGACGGCCAGGACGGAGCCGACCTCGGCCGTCTCGTCCTCATTGACGCGGATTTCCAGGAGGGTTCCGGCAACCGGGGACGGGATTTCGGTGTCAACCTTGTCGGTGGAAACCTCGAGCAGCGGCTCGTCGACCTCTACGGTGTCGCCGACGCTCTTCAGCCAGCGGGTCACAGTGCCTTCGGTGACGCTTTCGCCCAGGGCCGGCAGCGTGACGTCGTGTCCTTCGCCCGCGGGAGCAGACTCGGGAGCGGCAGCCGGCGCCTCGGCAGCGGGGGCGGCGGGAGCTTCGGCGGCCGGGGCCTCCGCGGGGGCCTCTTCGGCGGCCGGGGCTTCTTCGGCGGGCGCGGCGGCCGGAGCCTCCGCGGCGGCCGGGGCGGCATCGCCGGAGCCGATGCGGACCAGCGGGGCGCCAACTTCAGCGGTCTCGTCCTCGGCGACGAGGATTTCCTCGATCACGCCGGCGATCGGAGAGGGGATCTCGGTGTCTACTTTGTCGGTGGAGACTTCGAGCAGCGGCTCGTCCACCTCTACCCGGTCACCGACCTGCTTGAGCCAGCGGGTGACGGTTCCTTCGGTGACGCTCTCACCGAGGGCGGGCAAGTTAACGGATTCAGACATGTCGTCCCCGTTCTCCTTATTGATCTTTAGTGCGGATGATTGCTGCCTTGGTTGAGCTTAGTGCACCCGGCATTTTCGGCCGGGTGCACCAAGCACAGAGTTCTTGCGGTGGTGCGGGCGGAGCTGCTAGCCGTGGAGGGGCTTGCCCGCCAGCGCCAGATGCGCCTCGCCCAGGGATTCGTTCTGGGTGGGGTGGGCGTGGACCAGCTGGGCCACGTCCTCCGGGTAGGCTTCCCAGTTCACGATCAGCTGGGCTTCACCGATCTGCTCGCCCATGCGGGCGCCGATCATGTGGACGCCGACCACGGGGCCGTCCTTCTGGCGGACCAGCTTGACCAGGCCGGACGTGCCCAGGATGGAGCTCTTGCCGTTGCCGGCCAGGTTGTATTCCTGGGTCTGGATCTGGTCCTCGCCGAACTTCTCCTTGGCGGCCTTCTCGCTGTAGCCGACGGTGGCGATCTCGGGCTCGGAGTAGGTGACCTTGGGGATGTTGACGTCTTCGACGATGACCGGCTTCAGGCCGGCGATCTCTTCGGCGACGAAGATGCCCTGCTGGTAGCCGCGGTGGGCCAGCTGCACGCCCGGGACGATGTCGCCGACGGCGAAGATGTTGCCGACGCCGGTGTGCAGGCGCTCGTTGGTGATGACGAAGCCGCGGTCGATCGTGATCCCGGCCTCTTCGTAGCCGAGGTTCGCCGTGACAGGGCCGCGGCCGACGGCGACGAGCAGGAGGTCGGCTTCGAAGGTCTTACCGTCCACGAGGGTGACCTTCACGCCGTCGTCGTTCTGCTCGACGCCCTGGAAGAAGACTCCGGTGGAGAACTTGATGCCGCGCTTCTTGAAGGCGCGCTCGAATGCCTTCACGATCGTGGCGTCCTCGTTCGGAACCAGCGACGGGAGGCCTTCGACGATCGTGACGTCGACGCCAAAGGACTTCCAGACCGAAGCGAACTCGACGCCGATCACGCCGCCGCCCAGGATGATGGCGCTCTTGGGGATGTAGTCCATGGTGAGGGCTTCGTCGGAGGTGATGACCTTGCCGCCGATTTCCAGGCCCGGCAGCGTGCGGGAGTAGGAGCCGGTCGCGAGGACAATGTTCTTGCCCTTGTACGCGGTGCCGTTCACGACGACGGTGTCGGTGCCCTGAAGCTTGCCTTCACCCTCAATGACGGTGATGCCCTTCTTGCCCTTGATCAGGCCCTGCAGGCCCTTGAACTTGCCGGCAATGATGCCGTCTTTGTAAGCGTTGACAGCGGTGATGTCGATGCTGTCAAGGGTCACGTTGACGCCGTACTTGGCCGAGTCGCGGGCGTGGTCGGCCAGCTCTGCCGAGTGCAGCAGGGCCTTGGTGGGGATACAGCCGTTGTGGAGGCACGTGCCGCCGAGCTTGCCCTTTTCGATGAGGCCGACGGTGAGGCCAAGCTGGACAGCACGGAGGGCGGTGGCGTAGCCGCCGCTGCCGCCGCCGAGTACCAGGATGTCGAATTCTTGCGCAGTTGCCTGATCGGCCACTAAAACGCTCCCTCGCGTGAACGATGACACGAGAGTACGCATCATCTGGTCTTGGAACCTGCCTGCCGTGATTGGGCCGGCCGGTTCCCTTTCATTGGTGACTACTTCTTTTGGTTCTGCTTCTGGGAAACAAGGTTTACCTTAGCGAACCACTAATACATGCTCCACCTTGCCATGGCGTTTGTGGAGCGCTTGTGTCCAGTGTCACGCGGCTTTGTGGCCGGGAAGGCATCGCCGCCCCGGCCACAAAGCCGCCGTGCGCTCTAGACGGCGTTGGCGAGGATGTCCTCGACGTAGGCCACCAAGGTGCGGACGGTGCAGCCCGTGCCCTGTTTGTGGTTGTAGCCGTAGGGGCTGCCGTTGTTGAACGACGGCCCGGCGATGTCGATGTGCGCCCACGGGATCTGTTCCCCGTCCTTGCCCTTACCGACGAATTCGCGCAGGAACACGGCTGCCGTCATCATGCCGCCGTGGCGTTCGCCGATGTTGGCGATGTCGGCGACCTGTGAGTCGAGGCTGGCCCGGAGTTCTTCCGGCAGCGGCATGGGCCAGACGAGCTCGCCGGCACGGTCCGCGGCGGTCTTGATGGCGCCGGTGAGGGAGTCGGAACCCATCACGCCGGCGGTGCGGTCGCCCAGGGCAATGAGCTGGGCGCCGGTGAGGGTTGCGACGTCGATGATGGCGTCCGGGAATTCCTGGCTGGCGGCGACGATGCCATCGGCCATGACCAGGCGCCCCTCGGCGTCGGTGTTGAGGACCTCGACCGTCTTGCCGCCGAAGATGGTCAGCACATCGGCGGGACGCTGCGCGGCGCCGGAAGGCATGTTCTCCGCGATGCACAGCCAGGCGGTCGCCTTGACCGGCAGGCCCAGTTCGGCGATCGCCAGGACGGTGTTCAGCACGACGGCGGCGCCGGCCATGTCGGATTTCATGTCGCCCATGCCGAGGTGCGGCTTGAGCGAGATGCCGCCGGTGTCGAAGGTGATGCCCTTGCCCACGAGCGCGATCTTGGCGGTGGCCTTGGCGGGGGCGTATTCGACCTTTACGAGGCGCGGCTGGCGGGTGGAGCCCTTGCCGACGCCGAGGATGCCGCCGAAGCCGTCCTTCTCCAGGCGCTTCTCGTCCCAGACGGTCACCTTGACGGGCAGGCCCTTGGCCAGTTCCTTGGCGGCGTCGGCAAACGTTTCGGGGTACAGGTGGCTCGGCGGCTGGTTGACCAGCGTGCGGGTGGCGTTGACGGCCTTGCCGATCAGGGCGGCGCGCTCCAGCACGGGTGCCAGGGCCTTGTCCGCGGCGAATTCGGTGCGGATGACGACGTTCTTCACCGGGTCCTTGAGCCCGTCCTTGGAGGACCGGAACTCCGTGTAGGAGTAGGCGCCCATCGCGGCGCCCTCGGCGACCGCCGCGACCTCGGCCAGGGTCGTCGTCGGCAGGGCCAGGGTAACGGTGGCGACGCCGGCCAGCTGGCGGACGGCCGAGCCGGCGGCGCGGCGCAGCGCCTCCTCGGTGAGCGGCTGCTTCCCCGGCACCTTGTTTGCAGGCAGCTTGCCGACGCCGGCGAGCAGCAGGATGGTGGCGCCCGCCTCGGGCAGGCCGGGCAGCCGGTGAGCCTGGTCCGCCGCGCCCGTGATGCCAAGAACGCTCAGTGACTCCGCCAGGGCCTCCGCGGCCTTGGCCGTCAGCGGATTCTCGAGCAGGACCGGACCGTCCGGACCCTGTCCGACGCCGATGACGAGGGCATCGCTGGGGGACTTCTTCAAATCCCCCGCGACTGCACTAAGTTTGACTTCACTATTCTTGACCACGAGGACAGTCCTCAATTCTCTGTGATGGTTCTCGGTGATATTCGGCAGGAACTGCATGTTTGGCACCCTGCCACGGATCCCGGGGCGCCGTCGGTGTGGGACGCAACCCGGTGTCTGCAAAACAAGCCCTGGGGCCACCACCGATCGTAGTCTCTCGACCGCGCGGACATTCAATCGAATGAGAGCTGGAGCACACCCCGGGCAGGAATTAGCCCGGGCGCCGGGGCGTTGTAGTGGTAAAGGCGTTGCCGTGCGGTGAGTGCTCCCTGGCACTGGCCGGCAGGATCTGCCTGACTGGCGGTTCTGCCTGGCACCGGCCTCGGATGACCCGAACCGCGCCCCGCTAGTCCCACCGCCGCCATCGTGAAAGGAACACGCCGTGATTGAACGGATTTCCGGCTCCTTGCTGGATCCCCAGTCGCTTTATGTCCGTGATGACGCGCTGTTCTCCAGCACCGAACTGCGCGGACTCAACCTCGTCATGGGGTTCACCGGCTTCGCCGACGCCGGTCACGTGGTCCGGCAAATCACCGCTGAACTGCTGGACACGCTCGATGCCGAGATGATCGCCGAGTTCGACGCCGACCAGCTGATCGACTACCGGTCACGGCGCCCCCAGATCAGCTTCGTCGAGGACCACCTGCAGGATTACCAGGCGCCGAGCCTGGCCCTCTACCGGTTGGTCGACGGACTGGGCAGCCCGTTCCTGCTCCTCGCGGGGTTCGAGCCGGACCTGCAGTGGGAGCGCTTCGCGCGCGCCGTCGTCGGCCTCGTCGAGGAGCTCGACGTAAACCTCGTGACCTGGATCCACTCGATCCCGATGCCCGTTCCCCACACCCGGCCGGTCGGTGTGACCGTGCACGGCAACCGGCCGGAGCTGATCGAGGGAATCTCTGTCTGGAAGCCCACAGTGGAGGTGCCGGCCGCAGTGGGCCACATCCTGGAGCTGCGGCTGACGGAGGCCGGCCGGAACATCGCCGGCTATGTGATCCACGTGCCGCACTACCTGGCCGAAGCCGAGTACCCCACGGCCGCCGTCGCCGGACTCGAGTACCTGGGCGCGGCAACCTCCCTCATGTTGCCGACCGACCGTTTGCGCGAGGCGGGACGCGAGGTGGGCCGGCAGATTGCCGAGCAGATCGAGGCATCCGAAGAGGTCCAGCAGGTGGTCTCACGGCTGGAGACCCGATATGACGAAAAGGCCGAGGGGACGGTCCGGAGGTCGCTGCTGGCAGACGAGAACGACCAGCTCCCCAACGCCGACGCCCTTGGAGCCGCCGTCGAGGCGTACTTGGCCCGTAAAGAACCCGGCGAATAAATACTATTTATCATGAACCGGGCATAATGGGGGAGTGACCTCTCCCCGCGCCTGGCTGATCTGGATCGTCGGGATCTTCGCCTATCTCGTGGCGGTCAGCCAGCGGACCTCTTTCGGGGTGGTCGGGCTGGAAGCAACGGAACGCTTCCACGCCAGTGCCGCGGAGATCTCCTTCTTCACCGTGCTGCAGCTGCTGGTCTACGCGGCGCTGCAGATTCCCGTGGGCATCCTGGTGGACCGGTTCGGCTCCCGCGCCATGCTCGCCGGCGGCGGTGTCCTGATGGGACTCGGCCAGCTTCAGCTGGCATTTGCCGACAATATTCCCGGCGGAGTCCTGGGACGCGTCCTGGTGGGCGCCGGTGACGCCATGACGTTTATCTCCGTCATCCGGCTCATCCCGCTCTGGTTCGCCCCGGGGCGCGTCCCGCTTCTGACGCAACTGACCGGCATGTCCGGTCAGCTTGGCCAGCTCTTCAGCGTGGTGCCGTTCGCCATGATCCTGCACTCCGCGGGGTGGACTCCCGCCTTCCTGACCCTCGCCGCGATGTCCGGCCTCGCCGTCGTGCTGGTCCTGATCCTGCTCCAGGACCTTCCGCCCGGGCACTCCGCGCCTGCACAGTCCCAGGGGCTGCGCGCCACCGGCATTTCGCTGGGACACGCCTGGCGTCAACCCGGGACCCGGCTCGGGCTGTGGAGCCACTTCACCGTCCAGTTCAGCGGCACGGTCTTTGCCATGACATGGGGCTACCCTTTCCTGATTTCGGCCGAGGGGCTGGACCGCGGCACGGTCTCGGCCCTCATGGCGCTGTACGTCGCCGCCGCCATCGCCGCCGGACCCCTGATGGGCAGGTTCGTTGCCCGGCATCCGCTGCGGCGCTCCACCATGGTGCTGCTCATTTCCGGATGCACTGCCGCCGCCTGGGCAGCGGTCCTGCTGGTGCCGGGACGCGCGCCGCTCTGGCTCCTGGCCGCGCTCGTGGTGACCCTCGCCGTCGGCGGCCCCGGCTCCATGATCGGCTTCGACTTCGCCCGGACCTTCAACCCGGCCCACCGGCTCGGCACCGCCACCGGGATCGTCAACGTGGGCGGCTTCATCGCCGCGCTGGTGTCCATCTACCTGATCGGGCTGGTGCTCGACGTCCTGCATGCCACAGGGTTCTCGCAGGGGGAGCTCTACGGCCTGGATCCGTTCCGCGTGGCCCTGAGCGTGCAGTTCCTGCTGCTGGCCGGGGGAGCAGCCGCCATCATCGTGACCCGGCGGAAGGTCCGGCGCCAGATGGCGGCCCAGGGAGTCATGGTTCCGCCCCTGCTCAAGTCCCTCGCCGAGCAGCGCAGGCTGGTCGCGGAGCGCCGCCGCACGCCCTGAGCCGTTCGTTTGGCAGATTCGGGTGGTTCTGCGGGGAGCCCTTCGGCGTTCGGGCGTCATGCGCCGATTCACGATCGGTTATCCACATAGCGCAGTCCGGTACTGCCGCCGGGAACCCGGCCGCCGCGAAGCTGGGCTTATGACAGCTCCCGATCACCTGAAAATAACCGGCCCCGAAGACATCCTGGGCTTCATCCCGCACTCCCTCGGTTACTGGCCGGAACACAGCCTCGTGGCCATGACCTTGCAAGGCAAACGCCTTGGAGCCACCTTGCGCGTCGACCTCCCCGTGCCCGGAGGCGGCTCAGGCGGCAGGAACTTGCTGGCCGGCTTCGCGCGAAACGTCGTGACCTATCTGCAGGCGGACGACGCGGCTGACGGTTCGCTGCTGGCCTTCTTCACTGATGCTGATGCTGATGCCGGCACGGACGATGACAGCGCCGGAGACGGCAATCCGTGGGCGGCCCTGCTCAAGGAACTCGAGCTTGCCCTGGAGGCAGCCGGATTGCCCGTGAGGGACGCCTGGATTATCGGTCCTGAGTTCTGGCGCAACGCGCACTGCAGCGACCCGGAGTGCTGTGGGATGCCCGGCCGGCCGGTCGAGCAGATCAGGAACAGCAGGCTCAACGCCGAGATGGTCTACCGCGGCAGCAGCGTCGGTGCCGTCCCCGGCGCTCAAGGGACCACCCCGGCGGCGCTGCCCGTCGACCCAGCGGTGAGCCTTGCCGAGTGCGGCTGGGCGGAGCAATTCGCCCCGCGACGGCGGGACCGGGCCCAATTCGACCAGGTCCTCGATGTCTGGACGATGGCCCTGCAGTCCGCCGTTGGCCCGGAGCAGGTTCCTGTCCCCGCCCCGGGTGACGCGGCCGAGGGTGCCGTCCCCGACGCCGGGACCACCGGTTCCGGGGCGCCCGATCCCAGGACCGCGGGCCGGTCCCTGCAGCTGTCGTCGGAACTCGCCGGCTACCTGCGGGCCAGCCTGTGCATTCCGTCATGGCGGGACGCGGTGCTGGTGATGACCGCAGCCGGACGGTCCGCGGCCGAACGCGGCGCTGAGGACTTCGGCATGTTCGACCCGGACCCCGTGTCCGCCGTCTTGCCTGGAAACATGGCTGCCTCACGGCCCGGACCGACGCCCAGCCCCCTGCCGGGTCCAGTGTCCGGCCGCACTTCCGGTTCCAGGTCCGTGCCGCGGATGCCGCTGCCGGACGCGTCCGCCAGCGGAGGCCCCGCCGCTGCCGCCGTGCCGGCTGCCGAGGCCGTTCCCGGTTACGGGGAAGTCCTGCTCGGACTGGCGCCGTCGGTCCCGGACTGGACCCTGATGGTCGGCCTCGAGCGGGTCCTTGAACGGCTCGGCGGTCTTGGCGACGGGGAGCCAACGGCAGCCGCCGTGACGGCACGGGGCTGGATCGAATGGTGCCGTGGCCGGGGCTCCTACGCCGACGCCCTCTACAGTCAGGCCTTGCAGGGCCAGCCGGGGTACAGGCTCGCAGAGCTGCTGGCAGAGCTTGGCCGGCGCGGCACCCTTTGCGGCTGGGCTGCCAGGCGGGAGGCGGCCTGGCAGAAGTTTGCCCCGGACGCGGCATGAGGTCCTGACGCGGTGGGCGAAGCCGCCGCGATATCGACGACCCGGCGTCGCGAAAGGCACCCGGCCTGAAAACCGTGAGACAATGGTTGCCGAGACCCGGTTGGGTCCGTGTATCAAGTGCCCTAAATGTCCCTTGGAAACAGGGAACATTAAGGCCGCCCCAGCAGTTCTACTTAGTGGCTCTGCTGGTCGTGGTTGCACCTGATGTTGAACACGGACTTGACAGGGTCATAGTGGTGTTGCCCGTATGGTGATTCCGCAGACCGCAGCTAGAAAGGTTTTCAGTGACCCCGTCTTCCGCGAAGAAGGAACCCGCCGACCAGGCCGAATTGTCCCCTGAGGAGAAGAAGGCGGCGACCAACGCCAAGCGCGCCGCCACGCGCGCAGCCAACAAGGCTGTCAAGGACGCCGCTTCCGCAGAGGGTGGCGACACCGTAACCGGAGTCGCCAAGCCTGAGCCCAAGAAGCGCGGGCCCAAGCCCGGCGCGAAAGCCGCGGCAGAAGCCGCCGGCAACTCTGCCAGTACGTCTGACGATGACGTCGACGCCGAAGAGGATCTCGACGACATCACCCCCGACGCCGCCGAGCTCGGCGACGAAGTAGAAGGCGAGGAAGTCGCCGGCAAGGCTGCGGCCACCACCGGCTCCGGCTTCGTCTACTCTGACGCCGACGACGACGACGCCCCGGTGCAGCAGGTCATGTCTGCCGGCGCCACCGCCGACCCCGTCAAGGACTACCTGAAGCAGATCGGCAAGGTCGCCCTGCTGAATGCCGAGCAGGAAGTCGACCTGGCCCTGCGGATCGAGGCCGGCCTCTTCGCTGAAGAAAAGATCGCCGCCGACGACGGCACCATGGATCCGAAACTCAAGCGCGAGCTCGAGTTCGTCATCCACGACGGCAAGCGCGCCAAGAACCACCTGCTGGAGGCCAACCTCCGCCTCGTCGTCTCGCTGGCCAAGCGCTACACCGGCCGCGGCATGCTGTTCCTGGACCTGATCCAGGAAGGCAACCTGGGCCTGATCCGTGCGGTCGAGAAGTTCGACTACACCAAGGGCTTCAAATTCTCCACGTACGCCACGTGGTGGATCCGCCAGGCGATCACCCGCGCCATGGCCGACCAGGCCCGCACCATCCGCATCCCGGTGCACATGGTGGAAGTCATCAACAAGCTGGCCCGCGTCCAGCGCCAGATGCTGCAGGACCTCGGCCGCGAACCCACCCCGGAGGAGCTGGCCCTCGAACTCGACATGACCCCGGAAAAGGTCGTGGAGGTCCAGAAGTACGGCCGCGAGCCCATCTCGCTGCACACCCCGCTCGGCGAGGACGGCGACTCCGAATTCGGCGACCTCATCGAGGACTCCGAAGCCGTGGTTCCCGCGGATGCCGTGAGCTTCACCCTGCTGCAGGAACAGCTGCACTCGGTGCTGGACACGCTCTCCGAGCGCGAAGCCGGCGTGGTCGCAATGCGCTTCGGCCTTACCGACGGCCAGCCGAAGACTTTAGACGAAATCGGCAAGGTCTACGGTGTGACGCGTGAGCGCATCCGCCAGATCGAATCCAAGACCATGTCCAAGCTGCGGCACCCGTCGCGCTCACAGGTCCTGCGCGACTACCTGGACTAAGCGCCACTGGTCACAGGCCACGGAAAAGTTCACAGCAACGCGGGGTCCCTTCCCGCCCGTCCTCACCGGAGGAACGGGCCGGAAGGGACCCCGCGTTGCTTTTTACCGCCGCTGCCGGATGCACGGCATTGAACCGAACCGGCACCTGACGAAACGGCACTTAACGAATCAGGGCCCCTCCGGTGTGGAGGGGCCCTGATGCAGTGGTCTCAGGTCGCCCGCAATCCTGTGGGATGCCGGGCCGAAACCGGAGCGGTCTAGTCGACCGGAACCGGAGCCTTCTGGTGAAGGCGGTCAGTCTCGTCATGCCAGTCTGAACTGAGCGGCTTGAGTGTCGGTTCTACGGCGCGTGCGTGGTGGCCGCAGAAAAGAAGCTCACCGCCGGAGGCACCGAGAACAACTCGGACATATGCCTGTGCTCCGCAACGATCGCACCGGTCTGCGGCGGTCAGTGTGCGGTCCGCAACTGCTGTTGTCATGTTCGGCCTCCTTAGTAGATCGGTATACCTATATAACCAGCATTCGGGGCCAAACCATGGCACGGATGGCCTACTTTCGCTGTCCGCGTATCACGTCTCAGTAACGGCGAGTGGCCGGAGAGTCGCTGCAGGGAGTGGCAAACGGTGGATCACCCGGAGTCCGACTAACCTAGGAAGAGCGTCAAATTCTGTGACGGCCGCCTGCGTACGCTGCGGTGGCCGTCCCGATCCTGTAAGGAGTTCACGACCCGTGGCACCCAGTTCTGATTACACCGCCCGGCACCTCTCCGTGCTGGAGGGCCTCGAGGCCGTCCGTAAGCGCCCGGGCATGTACATCGGCTCCACGGACTCCCGCGGACTCATGCACTGCCTCTGGGAAATCATCGACAACTCCGTCGACGAGGCCCTCGCCGGCTTCGGCCACGACATCAAAATCATCCTCCACGCGGACAACTCGGTCGAGATCCACGACGACGGCCGCGGCATCCCCGTGGACGTCGAGCCGAAAACCGGGCTGACCGGCGTCGAAGTCGTGTTCACGAAACTGCACGCCGGCGGAAAGTTTGGCGGCGGTTCGTACACCGCCTCCGGCGGCCTGCACGGCGTTGGCGCCTCGGTGGTCAACGCGCTCTCGGCCCGCCTCGACGTCGAAGTCGACCGCGGCGGCAAGACGTACAAGATGTCCTTCCGCCGCGGGGAGCCGGGCCGGTTCAAGGATCCGGGCACCAAGCCGGACCCCGCGACCCTCTTCGAACCCTTCATCGACGGCTCTGTGCTCGACGTCGTGGGGAAAGCCAAGCGCGGCGTGACCGGAACCCGGATCCGCTACTGGGCGGACCGGCAAATCTTCACCCCCGACGCCAAATTCTCCTACGATGACCTCGCCGCGCGTGCCCGCCAGACCTCCTTCCTGGTCCCCGGACTGAAGCTCACGGTCCGGGACGAACGCAGGATTGCCGGCACCCCCGGCGAATCCGGACCGCATGAGGAGGTCTTCCACCACGACGGCGGCATCTCCGAATTTGTCGACTTCCTCGCCGCCGACCCCGCCGTCACGGATATCTGGCGCCTCCACGGTGCCGGGAAATTCAAGGAAACCGTCCCCGTCCTCGACGAAAAGGGCCACAGCCAGCTCGCGGAGGTCGAGCGCGACTGTGAGGTCGACGTCGCGCTGCGGTGGGGGATCGGCTACGACAGCACGGTCCGCACATTCGTCAACATCATTTCCACGCCCAAGGGCGGCACCCACCAGTCCGGTTTCGAACAGGCCCTGCTGAAGACCTTCCGCAAGGCCGTGGAGACCAATGCCCGCAAGCTCAAGGCCGGCAACGACAAGATCGAAAAAGACGACATCTTCGCCGGCCTGACCGCGGTCCTGACCGTCCGGCTGGCCGAACCGCAGTTCGAGGGCCAGACCAAGGAAATCCTGGGCACCTCGGCCGTCCGGGCCATTGTGGCCAAGGTGGTGGAACAGGAGATCACCGCGAAGCTGACCTCCGCGAACCGCAACGACAAGGCCCAGTCCGCGCTGCTGCTGGAAAAAATCGTCAGCGAGATGAAGTCCCGCATCTCGGCGCGGGTCCACAAGGAAACCCAGCGCCGCAAGAATGCGCTGGAAACCTCCTCCATGCCCACCAAGCTCGCCGACTGCCGCACCGACGACGTCGAACGCTCCGAACTGTTCATCGTCGAAGGTGACTCCGCGCTCGGCACCGCCAAACTGGCGAGGTCCTCCGACTTCCAGGCGCTGCTGCCGATCCGCGGCAAAATCCTCAACGTCCAGAAGGCCTCGGTGGGGGACATGCTCTCCAATGCCGAGTGCGCGGCGCTGATCCAGGTGGTGGGGGCCGGTTCCGGCCGGACGTTCGACATCGGCGCCGCCCGGTACGGCAAAGTGATCCTGATGACCGACGCCGACGTCGACGGCGCCCACATCCGGACCCTGCTCCTGACGCTCTTCTTCCGCTACATGCGCCCGATGATCGATGAGGGCCGCGTCTTCGCCGCCGTCCCGCCGCTGCACCGCGTGGAGGTTGTCAACGCCGGCCAGAAGGCCAACGAGATGATCTACACCTACTCCGAGGCTGAGCTCCACGTCCTGCTGGCGCGGCTCGCCAAGGAGGGCAAGCGCTACAAGGAGCCGATCCAGCGGTACAAGGGCCTGGGCGAAATGGATGCCGAGCAGCTGGCCGAAACCACCATGGACCCGCGCCACCGGACGCTCCGCAAGGTCGGGATCGAGAACGCCAAGCAGGCCGAAGAGACTTTCGACCTGCTGATGGGCTCGGACGTGGCGCCCCGCAAGGACTTCATCATTGCAGGCGCCGCCAACCTGGACCGGGAGCGCATCGACGCCTGACGCCTCGCCGCCGGACCCGTCCCGCCGGCGGGACGGGCCCGCCGACGGATATCCCCGCCCTCGCGGCGGCTTCGCCGGCGTCCGGTTCTCCCAACCTTTGCCCAAGGTGCTTCCGATAGCTTCATCTCACCCATGCGGGCAAGGACGCCCGGAATGGATTCCGCAGCCGAATCCAGGAGAACCCTATGAAGCAACGCCGGAATATCCGCCGCGCGGCCATCGCCGCCTCGATCGGATTGGCGGCCACTTTTGCGCCGCCCGCACTCGCTGACAACGGAACAAACACGGCACCCTTGCGTGCCGCCGTGTCGGCCACGAACATCATGAAGCACCTCGCGGCCCTCCAGGCCGTTGCGGACGCCAACGGCGGCACCCGCGCTGCCAGCACGCCGGGCTACGAAGCCTCCGCCCGGTACATCGAGGGCAAGTTGCGGGCCGCCGGCTACACCCCGGTCCGCCAAACCTTCCCCTACGAGCTCTACGACACCGTCTCGGCGTCGATGGAGCGTCTCTCGCCATCCCCACGAACCTACGCCTATAACGCCCCGGACGGCTTCCTCGATATGAACTATTCCGGTTCCGGCGACGTCACTGCCCCGCTGAGCGCCGTCGACATCAACCTGGCCGGCGACCGGGCCTCCACCAGCGGCTGCGAGGCAGCCGACTTCGGCGGGTTCACGGCGGGCAACATCGCCCTGCTCCAGCGCGGCACCTGCACCTTCCGGATCAAGGCGGACAACGCCGCCGCGGCCGGGGCGGCCGGCGTCATCATCTTCAACCAGGGCAACGACGACCCGACGGACGAGCGCTTTGCCCTCTTCGGCGGCACGCTGGACGCGCCTCAGGCAGGTATCCCGGTGGTCAGCACCAGCTTCGCCACCGGCGCCGAACTCGCCGGGCTGACCGGCGTCAGCATTCACCTCGCCGTGAGCTCCACCGTCACCAAGCTGACCTCGTTCAACATCCTGGCCGACACCGGCGGACGGGCGGACCGCACCGTCCTGGTGGGGGCGCATCTGGATTCCGTGCCGGAAGGGCCGGGCATCAACGACAACGGCACCGGAACAGCCGCCATCCTCGAGACTGCGATCCAGCTGAAGGCGTCGGGCCAGACCCCCGTGAACAGGGTCCGCTTCGCCTTCTGGGGAGGGGAGGAGCCCGGACTTGTCGGCTCCGACTTCTACACCTCCCAGCTGACGGCGAGCCAGATCAAGGCCCACGCGGTCAACCTCAACTTCGACATGGTCGGCTCGCCGAACTTTGTGCGGTTCGTCTACGACGGCGACGGCTCCTCCTTCGGTACGAAGGGCCCCAATGGCTCCGGACTCGTCGAGAAGGTCTTCCTGGACTACTTCAAGTCCCAGAACCTGCCTACTGCCCCTACGCAGTTCGACGGGCGCTCGGACTACTCCGGGTTCATCAACAACGGGATTCCGGCGGGTGGCCTGTTCACCGGCGCGGAAGACCTCAAGACGGCGGAGGAGGCGGCGGTGTTCGGCGGGACACCGAACGTGGCGCATGACGCCTGCTACCACCAGGCCTGCGACACCATCGGCAACGTCAATACCACTGTGCTGGAGCAAGTGGCCGACGCGATCGCCCACTCGACACTGACCTTCGCCATGACCACCTCGGCGATCAATGGAACGTCCAAGGGCAACGGGTCCGGCAACGTCGACCTCCAATTCAAGGCCAGCAAGCTGCTGAAATAGCGGCGCAGATGGCTAACTTGGCGCGAAACCGGCCGCCCCGCCGCTCCTGTGGCGGGGCGGCCGGCGTCTCGGCGGGAAGATCAGGTTCCGCGCGGACCAGGCTGGCGGGGCCGGCCTTAGCCGAGCAGGCCGGGGACCAGCAACAGGGCCGTCGGCACGGCCAGCAGGAGCACGCAGCAGGCCAGGACGGCGGCGCGCAGCGGTTCCGACAGCGGCGGCTGCGGCGAGAGCAGGCGGCTGACGCGGGACGCCGTCGTACCCGCCGAGCCACTGCCTCCGGTGGCGCCGGGCTGGCTGGGGTCGACGTCGGACAGGCGAGGCTCGCCGAACGCCATGCGCACCGCCGGGGCGGCCGGGGACCCGCTGGCCACAATGGCAATCGCCCTGATCAGGGTCGCCTTGCTCTCCGTCTTGAGCGCAACGTCGTCGGCCAGCATCTCGATCAGGGAGTTGACCGACTCCTGCGCCAGCCGGGTGGTGGGCAGCCACGGCAGGGCCTGGCGCCACGCGGCGAAGGCCCACAGCAGGAGGTGGTGGCGCTGGCTCAGGTGGGCGTTCTCGTGAATCAGCACGGCGCGCAATTCATCGGGTTCCAGGGCGGCCATGAGGCCGTCGGAGAGAACAGTCACAGACCGTGCACCGCCGGGCAGGCAGTACGCCACGGGCGAGTCAACGTTCAGGACCATGGTCCCCGGGCCGTCGGAGGATGGTGAGGCCAGAAGGTCCAGCAGCTCGCGGTGGCGCCGGCGCTGGCGCTGGATCTTGTAGTAGGTCAGCAGCAGGGTAAATACCAGGTGCGCCGTCAGCAGGGCCGCGGCCGAGAGCGCAAAGATGTGCCAGAAGCCCAGTTCAGTGGTGGGTGCATTGTGGAAGACCATTCCCCCCAGCGCCCGCAGGCCGGAGAGCAGGTTGTCCCCGACCGGCTCGAGCCCGTAGACCAGCATGGCGCCGATCATGGACAGGCCGCCGGCCAGGGCGATCGCCTGCCACAGCAGCATCGCCGTGAAGGGGGAGCGGGCCGGCCACTGGGCACGGGAGAGCAGGATAGGCACCGGCCACGCCAATGCTATCGCCAGGACCGCCAGAAAATATGAGGTCCAGAACATCGGGCGCTAGCTGCGGCCCAATAGCTTGCGCAGGGTTTCTGCCTCGTTGTCTGTAACGGAACCAATGAACCGGGCCAGGACGGCTTCGCGGTCCGGGGCGGAGCCGAGGACCTCGTGCATGAGTTCCGCGGTGTGGTCCGCGCGGCTCGAGACGGCCTGGTAGCGGTGGGGGCGGGTGCCGCGTTCGCGTTCCACGAGGCCCTTCCGCTCAAGACGCGAGAGCACGGTCAGCACCGTGGTGACCGCGAGGTCCTTGCCCACATGTCCGGCGCTGCCGTCCTGGGGCTGGGTGCTTTGTGCGAGGAGGTCCCGCAACGTGTTGGCTGTCGCAGCTTCTTGGCCTGCCCAGAGCAGGTCCATCACTGCCCGTTCCAGTTCACCGAGACTTGCCATTGCGTACATCCTTCTATGCCTGCCGCGCCGGCGTCATGCTGGGAAACTGCTGATGCCTGCCGGAGCGGTGTATGTGAATACTTCGTCTACAAATTTACCGTGTTTTGCGCATTCTTTCTACATGAAGTAGAACACGGCCGCCCGGCGTGTCGGGCCGTCGGGCGGGGTGGCGGGTCAGGGCCCTTCTTCCATTGCAGGCCGTGACGTGCCGTGGGAGTCTGAGTTACGGGGAGGCGCGGATGTGTTCTACACTCTGTAGAAGAATTACTTCTACGCCACGTAGAAGTTGCTCGGACCTAGCCAAAAGTAGGGACTGCTTTGGACGCCTTGGAAATCGCACGCTGGCAATTCGGAATCACCACGGTCTACCACTTCATGATGGTGCCGCTCACGATCGGCCTCGGGCTGGTGGTGGCTGTGATCCAGACGCTCTGGTACCGCACCGGCAAGCCGGAATACCTGCGCATGACCAAGTTCTGGGGCAAGCTCTTCCTGATTAACTTCATCATGGGCGTGGCCACCGGAATCGTGCAGGAGTTCCAGTTCGGCATGGCCTGGAGCGAGTACAGCCGCTTCGTCGGTGACGTCTTTGGCGCCCCGCTGGCCCTGGAGGCGCTGCTGGCCTTCTTCGTCGAATCAACCTTCCTCGGCCTGTGGATCTTCGGCTGGAAACAGCTCAAGCCCGCCGTCCACCTGGCCTGCCTCTGGGTCGCCGTCGTTGGCTCCGTCTTCTCGGCCTACTTCATCATCGTGGCCAACAGTTGGATGCAGCACCCCGTCGGCGTCGAAATGGTCAACGGCCGGCCCGTCATGACCGACGCGTGGGCCGTCTTCACCAACAACACCGCCCTCGTCGCCGTGCCCCACACTCTCTTCGGCGCCCTCGCGGTCGCCGGAGGGTTCCTGCTCGGCATCGCCTGGTACCACCTGTGGCGCCGCCGCCACGACGGCATCGACACGGTCGGCGCCGACGGCAAGGTGATCCCCGGCGAGGCCGCCGGCATCCTCGGCCGGGACCGCAGTGACCACACCGTCTGGATCCGCTCGCTGAGGATCGGCGCCGTCGTCGCCATGATTTCCTTCGCGGGCACCGCCTTCACCGGAGATCTGCAGGGCAAGCTCATGTTCGAGCAGCAGCCCATGAAGATGGCCGCCGCCGAGGCAGCCTGCCACGATGGCACCGGATTCTCGGTCCTCAGCGTCGGCAACCTCGGCGCGAAGAACTGCGACGACATCGTGGCCGTGATCGAGGTCCCGGGCATCCTGTCCTTCTTGGCCAAGGGCGACTTCACCACCGAAGTCAAGGGCGTCAACAGCCTGCTGGGGGAGTACCAGGCCAAGTACGGCACGACGCTGCCGGACAACCCCATCTACGGGGACCGCGCCGGCCAGCAAATCCAGTACGTGCCCGTCATGGAGGTCACCTACTGGGGCTTCCGGATGATGATCGGCTTCGGCGGCGTGGCCGCCCTGGCCGCCCTCCTGGCACTTTGGGTCACCCGCAAGGGAACCGTGCCGGCGTCCCGCGGTCTGATGCGCCTGGCGGTGTTCGGCATCCTCGCACCGTTCGGTGCCAATGCGGCGGGCTGGATCTTCACCGAGATGGGCCGCCAGCCGTTCGTCGTCGCCCCCAACCCGGACCCCAGCGGCATCGACCAGGTCTTCATGTTCACCGCCGCAGCCGTCTCACCGGGCGTCTCGGCCGGAGAGATCCTGACCTCCCTCGTGGTCCTGACCTCGATCTATGCGGTGCTGCTGGTGGTGGAGGTCAAGCTCCTGGTCAAGTACATCCGCGGCGGCGTGGCCTCGGCCATGCCGGAACTCGCCCACGCCCCCGTTGACGAAAACGAAGACGGCACCCCCCGGGGCGGTCCCGGTAAACCCGACGACGACGTCCTGGCGTTCGCCTACTAGGCGCCCGCCCACTAACCCACCACCCAGCAACCCCACACGAAAAAGCGCAGAGGATTCTCAGCATGGAACTGCTACCCACCATCTGGTTCGTTGCCATCGCGGTGCTGTGGACGGGCTATCTCTTTCTCGAGGGCTTCGACCTCGGCGTCGGCATGCTGATGAAGGGATTCGCCCGGGACAACACGGAACGCCGCGTCCTGATCAACACGATCGGCCCGGTCTGGGACGGCAATGAGGTCTGGCTCCTTACCGCCGGGGGCGCCACCTTCGCGGCCTTCCCGCTCTGGTACGCCTCGCTGTTCTCCGCCCTGTACCTGCCGCTCCTGCTGGTCCTCGTGGCGCTCATCTTCCGCGCCGTCGCCTTCGAATACCGCGGCAAGGTGGACAACCCCCGGTGGCGCGCCCGCTGGGACTGGGCCATCTCGGCAGGGTCGTTCGTGGCGGCCTTCGGCGTCGGCGCCGCACTGGCCCTGACCACCACGGGACTGCCGCTGGACGCCAACGGTGACCGAGAGGGCGGCCCGTTCGCCTGGTTCAGCGGCTATGCCGTGCTCGGCGGGCTCGCCGTCGTCGGGTTCTCCCTCCTGCACGGGCTCGGGTTCCTGGCGCTGAAGACCGACGGCGAGGTACGCCACCGGGCGCGGGCCTGGTTCGTCCGGCTGCTGCCAGTCCTGCTGCTGCCCATGGCCGGCTGGGCGGTGAGCCTCCAGTTCCTCAGCGGCGAGGCCTGGACCATCGCCGCCGTCGTCGCCGCCGTCGTCGCCGCAGTCCTGGCATGGAATTTTGCCCGCAAGGGTGCCGAAGGCCGTGCCTTCATGTCACTGGGGACATTCCTCCTGCTCGGCAGCGCGTCCATCTTCGGTGCCGCCTTCCCCGTGGTGCTTCCGTCCACGCTGAATCCCGCGTTCAATCTCACCGTCTCCAACGCCTCGTCCTCGGACTACACCCTTGGTCTGATGAGCATCGTGGCCTGCATCGGGCTGCCGCTGGTCCTGGCGTACCAGGCCTGGACGTACTGGGTGTTCCGGCGCCGGGTGAGCGCGGCGCACATCCCGGAGGCGCACAGCTTCCTTCCCGCGATCGCCGCCAAAGCGCTGGCACCGAAGGACTAGCTTCCCTGATGAGACCGTTCCCCGCCGGCCCCGCGACCCGTTCCGCCCTCTACCTGCTGGGACTGATTGCCGCCCTGAAGGCGCTCTCCCTGGTGCTCATGGCACAGGCTGTGGCTTCGATGCTCGCCGGGCTCGCCGCTCATGACCCCGCCTGGGCAGACCAGCTGGTTCTGGGTGCCGCGGGGGCAGTGCTGCGCTCATTGACCGTATGGGCCCAGTCCGTGGCCTCACGCCGGGCGGCGCTCGGAGTGAAGGAGGAGCTGCGCTCTCAACTGCTGGAGCAGGCACTGAGGAACGGCACACGGTCGGCCGGGCCCGCCGACGGCGGCCTCGCCGTGCTGGCCACCCGGGGGCTGGATGCCCTGGATAACTACTACACCCAGTTCCTGCCCGCGCTGGTGAACTGCGCGGCCATTCCGCTGCTGCTGGGTGCCCGCATCCTGTTCGCCGACTGGGTCAGCGCGGTGGTGATCGTGCTGACGGTGCCGCTGGTGCCGCTGTTCATGATCCTGATCGGGCGGTACACCGAGGAACGCGTCCGGGACGCCCAGTCCGCACTGGCCCGGCTCTCCGGGCACATGCTCGAGCTCGCCAAAGGCCTGCCCGTCCTCGTGGGCCTGGGCCGGGCCTCCGCCCAGCGCCAGGCGCTGGAAGACATGTCCGAAGAATATCGTTCCCGGACCATGGGGACGCTGCGCACGGCCTTCCTCTCCGCCCTGGCCCTGGAGCTCATCTCGACGATTTCCGTGGCGGTCGTCGCCGTGTTCATCGGCGTCCGCCTGGTCCACGGCGACATGGCGCTTGAGGCGGGGCTGCTTGCCCTCATCCTCGCCCCCGACTGCTACCTGCCGCTCCGGGAGCTCGGCACCGCACACCACGCCAGCGACGACGGCCGGGCAGCGCTCGCCGAAACCACTGCGGTCCTCGCGGACCCGGGGGCGGCGCCGCTGATTCCGGTGCCGGCCCCCGGTCCTGCATCCGGCCCGCCCGCCGTCACCGTGGACGGGCTGACCGTCCGCTTCGGCGGACGCACGGACGCCGCCGTCGGGCCGCTGAGCTTCACCGCCGCCGCCGGCCAGATCACGGCACTCGCCGGGGCCAGCGGCGCCGGCAAGAGCACAGTGCTCGGAGTCCTCGCGGGAACCATCGGGACGGGCGCGGGGACCGTCGTGGCCGGGCGCCTCGGAGGATTCACGACTGCGGAGGTGGCCTGGGTGCCCCAGCACCCCGTCATGGTGGCCTCGACGGTGCTGGACGAGATCCGCCTGTATCTCGGCGTTCCGGCCGATGAAGCCGACGCCGCCGGCACTGCCGTGGGCGCGGAAGCCGATGCGGCTGCGCAGCGGTGCCTCGCGGCCGTGGGCGTGGGGCACCTGGCCGCCAAGCACCCGGCCGAGCTGAGCCCGGGGGAGCTGAGGCGGGTTGCGCTGGCCCGCGGGCTGGCGAGGATCGAGGCCGGCGCCCGCGTACTGCTCCTGGATGAGCCCACCGCCCATCTGGACCGGGGATCGGCCACACTGGTCAACCGGGCCCTCGCCGGGCTCCGTGGACAGGTCACCGTGCTGCTCGTGGCGCACGACCGGCAAACCCGGGACCTTGCCGACGCGCTCGTCGCAGTGGCGCCGGGCGCCAGCGGGCGCCATGGCGGTGATTCTGCGGCCCCCGTTCCGCCGCTGCCGGCATCCGCCGGGGAAGACCCGGGGGTGCACGCGGCGGCCGCCCGGGCGCCGTTCCTCGTGGGCGCCGCGGCGCCGAGCCAAGGCCAAAGGCCGGGCCTTAGCCCGGCCCCGGGTCTGGCCCCGGACGGCCCTGAAACCGGCGCCCCACCTGCCGCGGCCGCGGGTTCAGTGAGCTCGCCCGACGCCGGCGCAGTCGGCTGGTCCGGTTCGGTCCCGGCCCAACTGCGTCTCCTGCTGGCCCCGGTACGGGGCCAGTTTGCCGGCGCCGGAGCCGTGGGCACGTTGGCGGCGCTGTTCGCCGTCGCCCTCGCGGGGCTTTCCGGCTGGCTCATCATCCGCGCCAGCGAACAGCCGCCCATCCTGTACCTGCTGACCGCGATCGTCGGCGTGAGGTTTTTCGGCGTCGGCCGGGCGTGCCTGCGGTACTCCGAACGGCTGCTGCTGCATGACGCCGTGTTTGCCGCCCTGACCCGGCTCCGGGGACGGCTTTGGGAGTCGCTGAGCCGCCGGGCACTGTCCCTGCGCCGGCTCCTGCAGGGCGGCAACGTACTCGGAACGGTGGTGGACGACGTCGACACGGTCCGCGAGCTCTTGCCCCGCGTCGTGCTGCCGCCCGTGACTGCCATAGCTGTTGCCGCGGCCGCGGTGGTCGGAATCGGGCTGCTGCTGCCAGCGGCGCTGCCTGCCGTGGGAGCGGCAGCGCTGCTGAGCATCGTCGTCGCCCCCGCCCTGGCCCTGGCCGCCGACCGCATGTCTGCCGGCACCGAACAAAAACTCCGTTCCGGCGTGCTCCGTCACGTTGCCGCCGCCCTGGACGCCCGCGCAGAACTGAATGCGAACGGCGTGAGCGCCCCTGTGCTTGGTGCGATTGGCCGGGCTGACCGCGCCGCGACGGCGGCCTCTCAGCGGTCGGCATGGGCGGAGGGGCTCGGGCAGGCCCTGACCGTCCTGGCCTGCGCCGGAGCCGCCTTGGCCAGCGCCCTGCTGGCCGCCCCGCTCGCCCTTAGCGGCGCGGTCGAACCCGAGACTGTTGCCGTTGTCGTCCTCGTGCAGCTTGCCCTGGTGGATCCCTATGCGGCCATCACCACGGCCGTGCGGCAGTACCCGGCGCTGCGCGCCGTGATGCGGCGGATCAGCGCGGACGGAGTCCTGGAGCCGGGGGCAAACGGTGACCCGGACGGTGACGCCGCAACGGGGGGACTGGTGCATGTGGCTTCGCGGCCCGGCGGCAGGCCAGGGATTGAACTCGCGGACCTCGCTGCCGCGTGGCCTGGTGGCGGAAATGTCTTTAGTGGGCTCACGGCCGAGGCCGGCCCCGGGCGCTGGCTGGCCGTCACCGGCGCCTCTGGCTCCGGCAAGTCGACTCTGCTGGCCGCGATCCTGGGTTTCCTGCCGGCGGCCAGCGGCCACCTGTACCTGAGTGGACGCGCGGCCTGGTGCCCGCAGGAGGCGCACCTGTTCGACTCGACCATCCGGGGCAACCTTCTCCTGGCGCGGCCGGAACCCGCTCCTGCCAGCACGGACGGTGCGCAGCGTGGACCCGGGGATGCCGTGTTGGCCAAAGGGGACGAGCAGATGCGGGCTGCCCTCGACGCGGTCGGACTCGGCCCGATGCTGGCCCGGCTCGAGGACGGCCTGGACACCCGGATCGGCCCGGGCGGGGCTTTCCTCAGCGGTGGGGAGCGTACGCGCCTGGCCGTTGCGCGCACGCTCATGACCGGGGCCGATGTCATCCTGCTCGATGAACCGACGGCGCACCTCGATGCGGAGTCAGGCAGGCGCATGCTCGCCGAATTGCGCGACGGGCTGCGCGGCCGGACCGTTGTCCTGGTCACCCACAACCCGAACGATATCGACGCCGCCGACACCAGACTGGACCTGGACGCCGCAGCCGCAGCCGCCGCTGCCGCCGCGGGCGATGGTCCGGCGACGGCGGCCGTGCTGGCGCGGGGGTAGCCCGCCTATTAGCCTGTTGCCATGACCCGAAACGGCGAGCTCCACCCCCGGCCCGCACTCGATCCCCGGCTGTACTGGCGGCCGGCGGAGCGCCACGACCTCGACGCGTGGGCCGGGCTGATCGCCCGCACGGCCGCCGTCGAGCAACCCGTCTGGTTTGAGCGCCAGGCGGATCTGGAACAGATCCTGGAGTCGAAGAATAACCCGGTGGCGGCAAACACCATCATCGGCTTCGATCCGGAGGGCGTTGCCCGGGCCTACGGCCGGATCACGAAGAACCGCGACGGTGACAAGGCAAACGGCTCCGGCTGCGTCGATCCTCAGTGGCAGGGGAGCGGGATCGGCACCGGACTGCTGGGCTGGATGGAACAGCGGACCAAAGACCGCTTCGCCCAGGACGCAGGCGGGGCCGGGACTGCCGGGACAGGCGGGGCGGGGAACGCCGGCGACGCCGCCGGCGCCCGGGCCGCGGTCCCGCGCCCGAGGCTGCGGCTCTATGCGGAGCAGCAGCACCAGCACCAGGCCGCATTGTTCGCCGCTTCCGGCTACGGCATTGTCCGCTATTACAACGAGATGCACCGGCCACTGAACCAGGCCGTGCCTGAAACCGCCCTGGACCCCGGGCTGGAGCTCGTCACGTTTGGGCCGGAGTTGCACGAACCGGTGCGGCTGGCGCACAACGCGGCATTCCGGGACCACTGGGGCAGCGAACCCCGCGACCAGGAGGGATGGGGCTTTGTGGTGAACGATCCGCAGGCCCGGCCGGACCTCAGCGGCGTCGTGCTGGACCGTTCCACCGGTACCGTGGCCGGGTACCAGCTGGCCACCCACGACGCCGAGGCCGCCCTGACCCGGGGCTTCCGCGAAGGCTACACGGAGCTCCTCGGCGTCCGGCGGGAATTCCGTGGACGGGGCATCGCGCAGGCCCTCCTGGCCGATGCCATGCGCCGCTTCGCGGCGGCGGGCATGGACGTGGCATCACTGGACGTCGACTCGGAGAACCCGACCGGTGCCCTCGCGCTCTACCTCAAGATGGGCTATGTGGCCGTCAACCGGAGCATGGCGTGGGACAAGGAGCTTCAGCCGGCCGCGCCGTAGGGGCCGTCATAGGAAACCGCAGGCCCGGCGCCTACGCGCCGGCCGTCCGCGCGACTGCCGTCCCCGTGCCGGTTCTTCGCGTCAGCCGTCCACATCGTGGAGGTGGTGGACGACGTCGTGCAGGAAATACTGCGCGAAGGTCAGGACAGTGAACACCGAGCCGTTGCTCCGGGTTCCCTTGCGGTCCCAATCTTCCTCCGGGACCCGCGCGAAGGACGCGGCGATCTGCTCGCCCTCGGCCGTCAGCTCGGCGCCGACCTGGGCCGGGTCGGAGCTGGCGTAGTCCTGCTCGATTGCCGTCTTGTCCTGGTCCCAGTCATCGAATTGGGCATCGTCCTCGGACAGCATCAAGGACAGGCGGTGATCGAAAAGCGTGAAGACGTCCCGGACGTGGCAGCCATACTCGAGGACGGACCACGTGGCCTCGTTGGGGCGTTCCGTCGCGTCCGGCCGGCGGAGGGCTGCACGCCACCGCGGGAGCATGTTGATGACTATCCCCGGCACGGTGGCCGGGGTCGCAGCGGATGCATCGTAACCGCACTCGGGGCAGGGTCGCGACAGGACCCAAGTCCAGTCCTTGGTATCCGGAATGATAGGCATTCCAGCAGTGTAAATGCATTTGCTCCGCTGCGTCGGCCGTGGCCGCCCGGTTGACGGCCCCGGTTCGAAGACGAACCGGGGCCGGGACGCTGCTAGAGGCCGGCCAGCAGGTCCTTCATCTCCTGGATTTCTGCTTCCTGGGCAGCCACGATCGCCTTGCTGAGGCTGAGGGCGTCGGGGTTCTTGCCTTGGCTGGTTTCGGTCTTGGCCATCATCACCGCGCCCTCGTGGTGGGCGATCATCTGGGCCAGGAACAGCTTGGCCGCGTCGGTGCCCTGGGCGGCGTCGAGCTTCTTCAGGTCCTCATCGCCCATCATCCCGTCGCCCATGCCATGGCCGGACGCCATCTGGGCGGGTTCGTTCCAGGTCTTGAGCCAGCCCGTCATCATCTCGATTTCCGGTGCCTGGGCGGCCTTGATCTTGGTGGCAAGGGCGGTGATCCGCGCATCCATGCCCTGTTTCTTGAGCATCATGTCGCTCATTTCCACGGCCTGGGCGTGGTGCGGGATCATCCCTTGGGTGAACATGGTGTCTGCCGCGTTGTGGTCCGCGGTTGCGGGGGCTGAGCTGGACGCCATGCCCATGCCGCCGCTGCCCATGCCCGGCATGGTGCTGGTGGGTGTGCTTCCGGAGGTGCCGGCGCAGCCGGCAAGGGCGATGGCGGCGGAAATGCCGAAGGCAGAAATTGTGGCAGAAACGGTCAGGGTTTTCTTCATGGGGTCAAGTCCTTCAATCATCAAAATGGCGTTGTGGCACGCCTGCGGATGACACGACCGCCCGCGCCGCAGGAAGAACGGGCTGGAGCGTGTCGGGGTAAGTGGGGCGCCGGGCACTATACGGCGCGATCCGTTCTTACGTCCGGCTGATGGACAGATCGCCCGGCGAAGGACTTGCGGGGAGATAGGAGTAGGCCCGGACGGCGGCGTCGCCGTGCGTGTCCGGGTTATGCATTGAGGCCGGTGCCATGCCAGGCGGGGGCGCAGCCAGGGAGGTCACGGCAGCCGACGGCACACAGGCCGAGTGCATCGATGCGGGGTCGGTGCAGCTCGATTGGCATACGCACGACGCCGACGGTGTAGCAGCTTTGGTGTTGCCGGCCGGCTCGGGGCCCGCTGTGGCCGTAGCGGCCGGGGCCATGGAGTCATGGGCCGTCGTGCCGGCGTGCAGGGCAGGGGCAGCCGGATCGGATGCGAGGTTGGTCTCCGGCCGCGAGGACGGCCCCGCGGGTTCCGTGGAGGATGTCACCGCAGTCGTGGCATGGGCGCCATGCATTCCGGTCATGATGTGCATCCCGAGGAATCCAGCCACGACGGCCAGCAGGCCCACCAGCAGGAACCCGCGGCGAAGGGCGGTTGCGGCATGGTTCACGAACGCTGCGGCCATGGCATTCTCCCTCCGGATGGCAGTGCTGGATGTTGCTCAGGTTAAGGCTACAGGCTGGGCGTTGGCCGGGCGGTCGTCGGGATACTTGCTGCCAGTGGCTAGCGGACTTCGATGACGCCCATCATTCCTTGGTCCTCGTGGTCCAGGATATGGCAGTGGTACACGGAGCGGCCCGTGAAATCCTTGAAGTTGATCCGGACCCGCACCTGTCCGTTGGCGGGTATGTTGACGACATCACGCCAGACGGGCGGGCCCGATGTTGGACCCTGCTCCTCGACGATCTGCATCGGCCAGACATGCAGATGGAAAGGATGGTCCATCGGACTGGGATTGAACAGGGTCCACTCCTCCACCGTCTGCGCGGCCACGGTAGTGTCCGTCCGGCCTGCGTTGAATTCACGGCCGTTGATGGTGAAACTCATTCCCATCCCCATACCCATGCCGCCGACGGCGAGGATCAGCCGCCTGTGCGCGGCAACGGCCGCGGTCCTCAGGTCTGGCGGCGCAGGCCGGGCCGGCACCGGCGGAGGAGGAGCGGCCGGGGCGCCGGACGCCGAGAGGGTCGCCAGCACGATATCCCCTGAGCCCTGGCCGCCGTTGGGGGCTGGCCCCGCCGGCCCCATCATGCCGGCCATGCTGCCACGGTTGTAGTAGACGGCGCCAAGAGTGGCGTCGCCCGCGACAGCTGTGACCAGGACATCTGCACGGTTGCCCGGCGCCAGCAGCACCCCGTCCGCGTTCCGGGGTGTGGCGAAGCGGCCGGAATCCATGCCGAGGAGCTGCATCTGCTGCCCGTCCAGGCGCAGCTGCAGATAGCGGGCCACGCAGGTGTTCACGATCCGCCACCGCTCACGCTCGCCCGGCCGGGCGGAAAGTTTCGGGTTGCTTTGTCCGTTGATCAGGACAAGTGCACCTTCCCGGCCGAGCATCCGGTCCATGGGCGAGGCGTCGGCGACGGTTCCGGACCCGTCCAGGGTGATATCAGAGACGACCATCACCCGCTCGCGGCTGACATCCACGGGCTGTGCGTCCTCGACGATGATCGCACCGAACAGCCCAGCGAAAATCTGATCGGCGACCATTCCGTGATGGTGCGGGTGGTACCAGTACACGCCGGGCGGGTGGTCCGCAGGGAGGCGGTACTCGTAGCTGAACGAGTGCCCGGGCTCGACAACGTTGAAAACGTTGTCTCCGTTGCCCTGGGGTGAGACGTGGAGTCCGTGGACATGCAGGTTTGTCGGGACGGCCATGCTGTTGACCAGCTCGACGGCGAGCACGTCCCCACCCCGCAATCGCAGAGTTGGGCCGGGGACTCCGCCGTTGTAGCCAAGCGCCGAGGCCCGCTGGCCGCCGAGCTGCACCGAGCCCGCGGACGCTTCGAGCCGGACCTGCAGCCGGCCGTTGCTGCTGCGCAGCTGCTTCGGCTCGGTGAAATCCCCGCCCGCGACGGGGGCGAACCGGGAACTGACCGTCCACCAGAGCCCGGCGCCGCCGGCGGCTATGGCCGCCGTACCGAGGCCGCCCAGCAGGAGCGCGTTCCGGCGGCTCATTGGGCGCACTATTGGTCCTCGCCGAGAACCTTTAGCTGCTCTCGGTATTGCTCCGCCGTCAGTTCACCTCGGGCAAAGCGTTCATCGAGGATCTGCCGGGCCCGGCTCCTGCCGGGGTAGGGCCCCTGCGGTCCCTGCATCCCGCTGTGACTGCCGCCGCCGGCAAACATGCGCACGGCGACCAGTACCAGCAGCGCTATGCCGATGAGCAGGAGTATGCCCCACATCCACATCCAGGCCATATTCATGCCGTAGCCCCACATCACGACCGGCGTCCTTTCGCCTCAGAGCACTCCTATTCCGATTCTGTGGCCGGCCACGGCTGGCCGGTAGAGGCCGAAGGCCTCCCCGCCCGGGAGCCTTCGACGCCGTCATCCTAAATTCCCCACTTCGGTGTGTCAGCCCGTGGCGCTGTGGTCAGCGCCTCGCATCCTCATTGCTACGAGAATGCCGGAAGCTGCGGTGAGCGCGGCGACGGCCGTGATGGCTGCGGAAATGCCGTAAGCATCGGCGAGGAGCCCGGAGAGCAGGGCGCCGATCGCGAAGCCACCGTCACGCCAGAGCCGGTAGATGCCCACCGAGCGAGCCCGCCACTGCGGGTGGGCGACGTCGCCGATGGCGGCAAGCAGGGTGGGATAGACCATGGCGGTTCCTGCCCCGAGCAGGATGGCCGCGGCGAGCCAGGTTCCAAAGTCGGTTCCGATGGCGACCATGCCCAGCGCTGCGGCCTGGACCAGCATGCCGCCGGTGATTAGCGGTTTGCGCCCGTATCGGTCGGACAGGGCGCCGGTGACGAACTGACCGGCTCCCCAGACGGCAGGGTAGACGGCGGCGAGGATCCCTATTTTTTCGATGCTGAGCCCTGCGCTGGCAAAGAGAACGGGGAAAAGGCCCCAGGCCAGGCCATCGTTGAGGTTGTTCACCATGCCGGCCTGGCTGACGGCGGACAGTGACCTGTCCTTGAAGCTGGTCAAGGTAAAGATTTCCCGGTTGTTCAGCTCCGCGGTGGATCCTGTGTGAACGGCTCTGTGGGTGTCTGCTTCGGCTTTGGCATGGTGGTGTGTTTCGCGGACGGTCAGGACGGAGACTCCGAGGCCGACCGCGACGAAGACTGCCCCGAGGAGGAAGGGCCCGGGCCGCAGCCCGTAGCTGGCGGCGATAAAGCCGGTGGCCAGCGCGGTTCCGGCGACGCCGAGGTAACCGGCGCCTTCGTTCAGGCCCATGGCCAGACCGCGGCGGGAGGGTCCGACGAGGTCCATTTTCATGACCACGGTGGTTGACCAGGTCAGGCCCTGGCTGATGCCGAGGACGATGTTGGCAGCGACAATCCAGTCCCACGAGGGTCCGAAGATCAGCAGCAGCGGCACGGGGACGGCGATGAGCCAGCCGGTCACCAGGACGGGCTTGCGGCCGTAGCGGTCCGAGAGGGCGCCGGCGAAGTAGTTGGTGGCGGCTTTGGCCAGTCCAAACGCAAGGATGAAGGTCAGGGCGCCGGTGTACTGGTCAAGGTGAAAGACCTGGCCGGCGAGCAGCGGCAGAACGGTGCGTTCCTGGCCGAGGGTGCCGCCGACGAGGGCGTTCACGGCGACGAGAAGCATGAATTGCGCCAGGTTCTGACGCAGGCCCAGCGCGACGCCGGTGTGCCGTGGGCGTTCCGGCCGGACTGCGCGGCCTTGCAATGACGGGGTGTTGCCGGGCGTCATCTCTGAACTCCAGTTGTCTGGGACATGCGTTGGCGGCGGCCGGGTGTCCCGGCGGCCGCCACCGCTGTCAATCAAATACTTCAGGTTTTGCCGAGATCAGTTGGTGGAAACGGATTCGCGTGCCTGCTGCCATGAAGCCCATCCGGCGTAGCTGCCAGCGAGTTCGACGACGTCGTAACCGGCCCGGCGCAGGGCGCTCGCCGCGACGGAGTTGCGGACGCCGCTCTGGCAGTAGGTCACGAGAGTGCCTCCGGCCGGGAGTTCATCGAGGTTCCACATGACGCGGCCGCCGCTGAGCTGGTGGGATCCGGGGATGTGCCCGGCGGCGTGTTCGGTGCGGTTGCGAACGTCCAGAACCACGGCGGCGTCAAAGTCGGCCAGTTCGGCAGGCTGGATCAGACGCGGGGTAGACGTTGGCAGGTCTTCGAAGCTGGTGAGGTAGCCGGCGACGTTGTCGATGCCGACGCGGACCAAGTGGTCCCACATTTCCTGCGCGGCAGCCTGAGTGGGGGCCAGCAGAACCAACGGGTTCTTATCGGTTTCCGGGTTCACAACCCAGGCGCCGTAGGTGGCCACGGACTTGCCGGCGGGGATGTTCAGGGAGCCGGTGACGGTGCCCTCGTGGACCTCGGCATTGGGACGGGTGTCCACGAACGTCACGGTGTCCGCGCTGAGGCCGCGGGCGACGTCGTCGGTGGCGAGTTCCGTCAGCGGGGCGCGTTCGCCCATGACGGCGGGGCCCTCACGGTTTTCGCGCTTCATCCGCCCGAAGTAGGCGTGGGCGTCCGGCTGGCCGTCGAGAAGCTCATTGACGAAACCCTGTTCGTCGTTCGCGGCCAGGTAGGGGCCCCACCAGGCGTAGAGCCGTTCGTAACCGACGGTGGAGGAGGGGATGGCGCCCAGAGCCTTCCCGCAGGCGCTGCCGGCGCCATGGGCCGGGTGGACTTGGACGTAGTCGGGCAGGGTCAGGAATTTGTCCCGCAGACTGGCGAAGAGCTGCTTGGCACCCTCAAACCGGGTGTCCACGCCGCCGGCCGCTTCGTCCAGCAGGTCCGGGCGCCCCAGGTCACCGGAGAAGACGAAGTCGCCGGAGAGCAGGTAGCCGGGCTGGTCGCTGAAGGCGCCGTCAGTCACCAGGAAGGACAGGTGCTCCGGGGTGTGGCCCGGGGTATGCAGAGCCTGGATGGTGATGTTGCCAAGGGCGATCCTGTCGCCGTCGTAGAGCCGTTCGCCGTCGAACTCGTACTGCCAGTCCTGGCCGCCTTCGCCGGAGACATAGATCGTGGCGCCGGTCGCTGCGGCCAGCTCGCGGGTGCCGGAGAGGTAGTCGGCGTGAATATGGGTTTCGGTGACGGCCACAATCTTCATGCCGTTCTTTTCGGCCAGATCCTGATAGACCGCGATGTCCCGGCGGCCGTCCACAACAACAGCCTCACCCTTGGCCTGGCAGCCAATCAGGTAGCTGGCCTGGGCGAGGTCTTCATCGTAAATGCGCTCGATAAGCATTGGTGCTCTCCTTCGTGGGGGAAGTTTGGTATCTGATGTTGCGTGCCGGCTGTACCAGGTTTTCGGCACGGCGTTTAGGGGTTCCGCTGTGGCGGGTCGGCCATGGAAAAGGTTGAAAGGCCCGGCCCGTCAGCAGGAGGTCAGGTGGTCGGGAGGCCCTCACGGGTCCAGGCGGTCATGCTGCCGGCCATGGTGTCGGCAGTGAAGCCAGCGCCGTTGAGTGCCTCTGCGACGCGGGCGGACCGGTTGCCGCTACGGCATACGGCGATCACCGGAACTGCGGGGTCCAGCTCTGCCAGCCGTGCCTGCAGCTGCCCCATGGGGATGTGCAGTGCCCCGGGGATCATGCCTTCGGCCACTTCAAAGTCCTCGCGGACATCGAGGATGCAGGCATTGGGACGGCGCTGGTCGGTTTCGTTGATGGTGATTTCAGCCATGGCTTCTCCTTCTGGTCTTCTGATGGTGTTGTTAGCGGACGGGCTCGCCGGCCTGACGCCAGGCACTCATGCCGCCGCGGAGGGAGTACGCCTCATAGCCCTTTCCCGCAAGCAGGCGGGCGGCGGAGGCGGAGCGGACTCCGGACTGGCACATTGCGATCACGGGCCTGGTCTTCTGGACCCCGGCCGTGCCGGCCTGAAGCTTCTCCAGCGGGACATACCTGGCCTGCGGCGCGCGCCCGGAGCGCCATTCCTGGGCGGATCGAACGTCGATCAATATGGCCCCCGAGGCCAGGAGTTCCTTGGCGCCAGCGACTGAGACGGTCTTGTAGGGCTTGCGGAAGGTCTTCTTGAGGGAGCTGATGAGGCCCATGGTGTTCTCCTTTGTTTCGGGTTGGAGGGCTGGCGTGTCAGGCGGTGACGGTGCTTGCTGTGACCCATGCCGCTACGGCAAAGATGAGCACCGCGAAGGAGACCCGGATGTGCTTGTCCTGCAGCCGGCGGGCGAGCCGGGCAGCAAAGAGGGATCCAAGGATGGCCGGGACCGCGAAGCCCAGGACCGTGGGCCACTCGATCGTGAAACCTGCGGCGTGGGCCCCAAAGCCCGCCGCCGAATTGATCACGATGATGGCAAGGGAGGAACCGACTGCCTGTTTCATGCGCAGCCCCAGGAACAGCGTGAGAGCCGGGGTGATCAGGAACCCTCCGCCCACACCCAGCAGCCCCGTGAGGAACCCAACGAGGAGGCCGACCCCCACGGCCTTCGGCGCGCAGGTGCGGAAGGCCCTGGTGGGCCCGATGCTGCAGGAACCGTCGGTTTCCCTGGTCCGCGCGAGCATCCGGATCCCCGCGATCACCATGATCACGGCGAAGGCGAGCATCAGGATGTTCGGATCAAGCAGGCGGCCCAGGGCGGTTCCAGTCCAAGCGGCCGGGATGCCCGCGGCACCGACAATCAGGACCACTGGCCAGTTGATGCCTTCACGGAGCCTGGGGATCAGGGCCGCCAGGGACGAGATGCCCACCACGAGCAGGGAGGTGGGAATGGCCTCCGCGGGGCTCATGCCCACGCCGTACACCAGGGCGGGAACGGCGATGATCGACCCGCCGCCACCCACCACACCGAGTACGACGCCGACGATGAGCCCCAGCGACAGGGCCGCGATCATGCTGCCGGAGTCTGCTCAGCCGGGAAAACCGGCAGCTGCATGATGGCGGTTTCGCGCGTGGGCTCCTTGGCGGACTTGTTCCACGGCATGGCCGAGAGGGCCCGGCCCATGGCGCAGGTGTTGGTCGCCGCGGAGAAGGTCAGGCCGGCGCCGATGACGCCAGCAAGCGTCCGGATCCTGGGGGAGACGAACTTGCCGCCAGCCAGGCCGAGGACCACCAGGGAGCCAGCGGCGAGACGGACCTGCCGCTCCAGGTCCCAGCGGTCCTTGCCTTTGACCACGTCACCCCCGGCCGCAGCGAAGCCTGGGACGCCGCCGGTCAGGACGTAGGCCGTATCGATGCCGGAACCACTGAGGCGCTGGCGCGCCTGTTCAGCGCGGGCCCCCGACTGGCAAACGAGGACGACGCGGCTACCCAGGCGGGCGGCGAGCTCATCGGTGTGCTCGGACAGCAGCGGCAACGGCACGTTGTATGACCCGCGGATGTGCACGGACTCGAACTCAGCGGCCGAGCGGACGTCAATGATCATGAGGTCCTGATGCTCCGTGACCCAGCTGCGCAAGGTCCCCGGAGCGAGAGCGGAAATGGCGGTGGAAGGGGAAGTCATGGCGGGCCTCTCGAAAGGGGTCGTGGGTGGATACCCCACCGAGTATGCCAGATACCCATGGGGGTATGCAAAATACCCCTTGGGGTATAAGGTTGTGGCAAGCCACCTACGCCTTTGGAGACCTCATGCAACTCGATTCGACTGAACTGGCCCCCGTGGTCAATCGCCTCAAACGTGCCCAGGGTCAGCTCGCTGCCGTGACCCGCATGCTGGAAGAGGGCGGGGACTGCAAGGAAATCGTCACGCAGCTGGCTGCCGTCTCGAAGGCTCTGGACAGGGCCGGATTCGCGATCATCGCCAGCGGCCTTGAGCAATGCATCGTCCGCGAAGACATCACCATGGACCGGAAAGAGCTCGAAAAGCTTTTCCTCTCCCTCGCCTGACCAGCCGGGGACAAAGGGCACCGTGTCGCGGGGGACGTGGAGGAGTATCATTCCTTCCGGGGGGCGGGCCTGGAAAGAGAATAGCCATGCTCAAGGACAAGCAAGTCGGCGCAGTGCTACCGGCAGCGGACATCGCCCGTGCACGGGATTTCTACCGCGATAAGCTCGGGCTCGAACCGGAGAACGCGGATGCCGAGGACAACCTGCAGTACAAGTGCGGCGGAGGTACCGGGTTCCTCCTGTACCAGACGCCCAACGCCGGAACGGCCAAGAACACGCAGATCGGCTGGCAGGTCGATGACCTTCCGGGTGCCGTTGCGGAACTCCGAGCCAAGGGAGTCGTTTTCGAGGAATACGATTTCCCGGGCCTAAAAACCGAGGACGGCATCGCCACCACTCCGGACGGAAGCTCGGCCGCGTGGTTCCTGGACACCGAGGGCAACATCCTGAGCCTCAACCACATGACCTAGTAACCTAGGGCCGGCCCACAGGCTGCAGGCAGGGCCTTGCCGGGACTGAGGTCGCCGGAAACGATGCCGATCACGAAGCCCGGCCGGAGCGCGACAGCGCCGCCGGCCGGGCTTCGTATGTCCGCGGTCCTACGCGTCGGTGCCGGCTTCCGGTTCCTCTGACCACGCCATGCTGGGTCCAATGGCGTCTATCGCCTGGGACAGCGGGATTCCGGAGCCGTCGCGGCGGCCATGCTCGCCGGGGAGTGAGCGCGCCACGCCCGCCAGGGAGGACGCCTTGGCCGGACCGTGCCCGGCCCACCCGAGCAGCAGCGTGTCCTCGCCCTTCAGGAAGCGGTGCGCCCGCACGCCGGCAGTCGCCCGGCCCTTGACCGGGTACTCGGCCAGGGCGGTGACCTTCGCAGCCCCGGGCGCTGTGCCCGGCAGGGCACCTTCCGTTCCGGCGATGGTCACGACGACGGCGGCGGCGTCGGCGGGGCTGGCGGCCCCGAAGAACAACACCCGGTCCCCGGCGGCCAGCTTGATCCCGGCCATGCCGCCGGCGGTCCGGCCCTGCGGGCGGACCGCGGAGGCACTGAAGCGCAGCAGCTGGGCCTGGCGCGTGATGAAGACGAGGTCGTCGTCGTCGGACCCGGCCGAGGCAACGCCCACCACGGTGTCCTTGTCCTTGAGCGCGATCGCTTCCCAGTCTTCACGGTTCAGCGGATAGTCCGGCTGCACCCGCTTGACCACGCCCTGGGCGGTTCCGATTGCCAGGACCTGGTCCAGCGGCGCAAAGGCCACCAGCGACTCACCCTTGAGGAGGGTGATGAAATCCTTGGCCGCCACCCCGCCGGCCATGTTCGGGGTCCCCGACGTTGGCGGCAGCACGGGCATGTCCATGACCTGCAGGCGCAGCATGCGGCCCTGCGAGGTCACGGCGGCGATCTCCCCGCGGGCGGTGGTCTTGACCACGGAGGAGAAAACATCATGCCGGGTCCGCGGTCCGGCCTCGGCCAGGCTGTCCTGGTTGGCGGTGCGGGCGATCTGTCCGGACACGGTGAGGATGGCCCAGCAGGGATCGTCCGCGATCTCGAGGGCCAGCGGTGCGGCCTTGCCCTTGGCCCCGGCGGCTGCGCCCACCGCGGCGGCCACGGTGGGGGAGACTGCCTCGGATTCCAGCAGGACGGTCCGGCGCGGCGTGCCGTACTTCTCCGCGATCTCGCCGAGTTCGTCGGACACCAGGGCCCGGAGCAGCGCGGGGGAGCCCAGGATTGCCTCAAGCTCCGCGATCTCCCGGCGGAGTTCCTCCTGTTCCTTCTCCAGCTCGACCCGCGAATACTTGGTCAGCTGACGCAGCCGCAGTTCCAGGATGTAGTTGGCCTGGATCTCGGAGAGATCGTAGATGGACATCAGCCGGGTCCGGGCCGCGGCGACCTCGTCGGAGGACCGGATGATCTGGATGACCTCGTCAATGTCCACGATCGCGACCAGCAGGCCCTCGACCAGGTGCAGGCGGTCCTTCTTCTTGCCCAGCCGGAAGGCCGTGCGGCGCCGGACCACATTGATCCGGTGGTCCACGTAGACCGAGAGCAGCTGAAGCAGCCCGAGGGTCTGCGGCTGGCCGTCGACGAGCGTGACGTTGTTGATACCGAAGGAATCCTCCATCGGGGTGTAGCGGTAGAGCTGCTGGAGCACGGCAGTGGGATTGAAGCCGTTCTTAAGCTCGATGACCAGGCGCAGGCCGTGCTTGCGGTCGGTGAGGTCCACGACGTCGCTGATGCCGGTGAGCTTCTTGCTGTTGACGGCATCCTTGATTTTCTCGATCACCTTCTCCGGGCCCACCATGTAAGGCAGTTCCGTGACCACCAGGCCGGTGCGGCGGGCCGAGAGCTGCTCGATGTCCACCTTTGCCCGGGTCTTGAAGGAGCCGCGGCCCGTGGCATAGGCGTCGCGGATGCCGTCCAGACCCACGATCCGGCCGCCGGTGGGCAGGTCCGGGCCGGGGACGAACCTCATGATGTCCTCGAGCGTGGCGTCCGGGTTGTCGATCAGGTGCCGGGCCGCGGCGATGACCTCCACCAGGTTGTGCGGGGACATGTTGGTGGCCATGCCGACGGCGATGCCGGTGGCGCCGTTGACCAGCAGGTTGGGGAACGCGGCCGGCAGCACGTCCGGCTGGGTCAGCTGGTTGTCGTAGTTGGGAACGAAATCGACGACGTCCTCGTCGAGGTGGTCGGTGAGGGTCAGGGCCGCGGCCGCCAGCCGGGCCTCCGTGTAGCGGGGGGCGGCGGGACCGTCGTCGAGCGAGCCGAAGTTGCCGTGCCCGTCGATCAGCGGCAGCCGCAGGGAAAAGTCCTGGGCCATGCGCACCATGGCGTCATAGATCGCGGCGTCACCGTGCGGGTGCAGCTTGCCCATGACCTCGCCCACCACGCGGGCGCTCTTGACATGGCCGCGGTCCGGGCGCAGCCCCATGTCGGACATCATGTAGAGAATGCGCCGCTGGACGGGCTTCAGGCCGTCGCGGGCGTCGGGGAGGGCCCGCGAATAGATCACCGAATAGGCGTATTCGAGGAACGAGCCTTCCATCTCGGACGTGACATCGATATCGACGATGTTTTCTGTGAATATTCCTGCGGAATCGGGGCTGGGTTCCCCTGCCGGGGGCGTGGTCTGGCGGCGTGCCATAAGGCTGGTGGATCCTTCTGAGGGGTGCTGAACGGGTACTGCGTAAGTTTATGACTAGGCTAAGCCTATGGTGGATCAGCCGGCGGACGGCGTATATCCGGAATATTGGGAAGCCGATGTTGTCCTGCGCGACGGCGGCACAGCGCATGTGCGCCCCATCCACCCCTCCGACGCGGATGCCGTCCAGGCCTTCCACGTGGGCCAGTCCCAGAAGTCCATCTATATGCGCTTCTTCGCCTTCAAGTCCAAACTGTCCAGCAAGGAACTCAAGCGCTTCACCGAGGTTGACTACAAGGACCGGGTGGCCCTGGTGATCACCATCGGCGGCGAAATCCTCGGCATCGGCCGTTACGACCGGCTCGATGACCCGGCAGAGGCCGAGGTCGCCTTCAACATCGCCGACGCCCACCAGGGCCGCGGCATCGGCTCGATCCTGCTCGAACACCTCGCCGCCGCCGCCCGCGAGCACGGGATCCGCAAATTCAGCGCCGAGGTGCTCCCGGAGAACCGCAAGATGCTGATGGTCTTCTCCGACGCCGGCTACGACGTCAAACGCCACTTCGACGACGGCGTGGTCAGCCTCGAGTTCAACATCGACCCCACCGACAAGTCCCGGGCCGTCATGGAATCCCGCGAACACCGCGCCGAGGCCCGCAGCATCCAGGAACTGCTCGCCCCGGCGTCCGTGGCCGTGATCGGCGCCAGCCGCAAATGGGGCACCGTGGGCTACCAGCTGCTCGAGCACATCATCGAAGGCGGCTTCAGCGGCCCGGTCTATGCGATCAACCCGGAGGCCCTGGAACTCGCCGGCATGCTCTCCTTCGCCCGGCTCTCCGAGGTCCCCGGCCCGGTCACGCTCGCCATCATCGCGGTCCCGTACGACGAGGTCCCCAAGGTGGTCCAGGAATGCGCCGCCGCCGGGGTCAAGGGAATTGTGGTGGCCACCGCGGGGTACGCGGACGACGGCGAACGCGGCCTTGCCCGCCAGCGCGAACTGGTCCGGCAGGCCCGCGCCAACGGCATGCGCGTGATCGGCCCGGCATCCCTGGGCATCGTCAACACCAACCCGTCCGTATCCCTCAACGCCTCGATGGCGCCGGCACTGGCCCGCCGCGGCGGCCTGGGGCTGTTCAGCCAGTCGGCCGCGATCGGCGTCTCCCTCTACGCGGCCTCCAGCCGGCGCCGGGTTGGCATCTCGACCTTCCTCTCGGCCGGCAACCGCGCCGACGTCTCCGGCAACGACATGATGCAGTACTGGGAAGACGACGCCGACACCACAGCGGTGGGCCTGTACCTGGAATCGATCGGCAACCCGCGCAAGTTCTCCCGGCTGGCCCGCCGGCTGGCCCGCACCAAACCGGTGATTGTGGCCAAGTCCGACGCCATGGGCCTGAACCTGCCGCCCGGGCACGCCGTCCGCACCACCCAGGCTCCCTCGGAAGCGCTGGACGCCATGATGCGGCAGGCCGGCGCGATCCGGGTCGAGACCATCGAAGAGCTCATGGACGTCGCCCAGATCGTCTCGAGCCAGCCGCTGCCCGGCGGGCCCGGCATCGCCGTCTTCAGCAACTCGCGCGCCCTTGGCAAGGTGGTCGCGGACAGTGCCGCCCGCCAGGGGCTCGGCGTGGAACGGATCGTGACCGACGTCGACCTCGACGCGGGCATGTCCCGGGCGCTGCCGGCCCTGCGCCGGAGCCTGCAGGAAACCCTGACCGCGGATACGGTGCACGCCGCGGTGGTCGCGCTGCTGCCGGCACACGGCCTCACAGTCGAAAAGATCGCCGGAGTGCTGGCCGAATGCTCCGCGGCGTCCGGCAAACCCGTGGTGGCCGCCTTTAGCGGAATCCTTGATCCCTCCATCTACGTGGAGGGCATGGTCGGCGCGGAACCGGAGCAACCACACCAGCCCGCGCCCGCTCCGCCGGTTCCGTGCTACTCCAACCCGGGTGCGGCGGTGGCGGCCCTTGGCGCCGTCGTGCGCTACGCCCAATGGCTGGACCGGGACCAGGGCCTGTTCGTGGAACCCGAAGGGTGCCACCCCGAGGCCGCCCGGGCAGACCTGGAGCTGCTGCTGCGCAATGTGGGCGGAGAGCAGCTGGTCCGACTGGACCAGGACACGGCCGCGCAGCTGCTGGGCCACTACGGCATCCGGCTGGTCCCGTCCGTCGGGTTCGAGACGGCGGAGCAGGCCGTGGCCGCGGCCGGGCGGCTCGGCTGGCCCGTGGCATTGAAGACCACGGATCCGGCACTGCGCCACCGCCTGGACCTCGGCGGCGTGCGGCTGGACATCCAGGACGCCGATTCGCTGCGGCGCAACGTGCTGGAGATGCGCAAGTCGCTCGAAAGGTACGGCTCGCCGTCCCTGGAAGTGCAGACCATGGTGCCCGTGGGTCAGGCCTGCACTTTCCGTGCCATCGAAGACCCGCTGCTGGGGCCCGTGATCTCCTTCGGCCTGGCCGGAGACGCCGTGAACCTGCTCGATGACTGGGCCCACCGCGTGCCGCCGCTCTCCGGCTCCGACGTCCGCGACTTCATCCGGGCGCCCCGGGCGTCGCGGAAACTCTTCGGCTACCAGGGCCTGCCCGCCGTCGACGTCGCGGCGCTCGAGGACCTCGCCGCCCGCCTCACCAGGCTCAAGGACAACCACCCGGAGATCGCGCTGGTGCATTTCAATCCCGTCCTCGCCGGGCCCGATGGTGCCTCGATCCTTGCCGCTGACGTCAGGATCGCAAACGCCGCCCAGCGGACCGACAGTGCGCGCCGGGCGATGCGCAGTTAGGGTCGAACCTCGCGGGCTGTAGCCCGCGTCCGGGGCCCTGCAGTTAGCAAGTCCCCAACTGATCTGTGAAAATGGAGACTATGAGCACCCAGCCTCCAGCACCCAAGCCCCTGGCGACCGTCCCCGCACGCCAGGCCGCGCACCACCACGGCCTCCATGACCACAGTGCGCAGGGCCAGAGCCTGGAAGGGGCCCTCCAGCAGGCCGGTTTCTACCCCCGGCTCGTGGCCGACGTCGTCGCCGATGCGCTGGACGGCCGCGACTGCGTGGCCCACCTCGTTCACCTCGAGACACACTTCGACCGCGCGGAAGTCCGCCGCCACATCACCGTCCTGGTGCTGACCGACGACATGCTGGTCATCACCCACGTCGACGACCAGCAGCTTGACGAGGCCGGCGAGCAGACCGTCGCCCAGGTGTCCACCGAGTCCGTCCCCGTCACCCAGATCCGTTCGGTGGTCCTGAGCTACGTCTACGCCCAGCCGCAGGACTACAAGCCGTCCGACCCTGTCCGGGAGCTGACGCTGTCCATTGCGTGGTCCGGCGGCCAGCGCCTCGACATGGGTCCGGCCAGCTGCGGGGACCCGCAGTGCGAGGCCGATCACGGCTACAGCGGCACCATCGCGCAGGAAGACATCGTCCTGCGGATCAGCGCCGAAGCGGACGGCCTGCAGGCCGTCCAGGACGCCAAGCTGTTCGCCCGCGCCCTGCGTGCGGTGAACACCGGCTCCGCGGCGCCGGTCCCGCACAACGGGCCCGGGCTGCCGCCCCGGCCGCGGATGGGCGTGTTCGGAAACCGCCTCAGCCGCGGCCACCAGCGCTGACATGGCCCAGTTCCGTCAGCCCGAGCCCGCCGAAGACCAGCTGCCAGTCCCGGTATTGACTCCCTCCCTGGCCGGCGCCGGCGCGCCAGGCCCGTTGGCCGCCGGCGCTGGTCCGTCCGCGCTCCCGCCCGCGCCGGCGTTCGGACACCGTTCCATCGCCGAGGTGCTCACCAGCGCCGCCGCAAGCCTGGGTGTCCCGGGGTTTGAGAACAAACTGAACCTTCCGGCAGCAAAACGCGTGTGTGTGGTGCTGGCCGACGGGCTGGGCCGGAACCTGTTGAAGCAGAAGAGCGCCCACACGCCGTTCCTGCGGGCGGTGCAGCAAGCCGGCCAGGGCCAGGTGCCCGTGTCGCTGGACTCGGCCTTCCCGTCCACCACCGCGGCGTCCCTCGCCAGCTTTGGCACCGGACTGTCGGCGGGCCAGCACGGCATGGTGGGCTATGACGTCCTGGATCCGGATCAGGACCGGGTCGTGAACATGCTGGGCAATTGGGACGCCGGCGTGGACCCGCGGACGTGGCAGCCGTTCCCCACCGTTTTCGAACGGGCCGCGGAACACGTCGACGTCACGACCGTCAGCCTGGCGCAGTTCAGCACCTCGGCCATGACCGAGGCCGCGCTGCGCGGCGGCCGCTTCCTCACCGGAACCACGTCGCACGCCCGGACCGAAGCGGCCGCGGAGGCCATGGCCGGCGCCGGTCCCTCGCTGATGTACTTCTATGTCAATGAGCTCGACAAGGCCGGGCACCGCCACGGCTGCCAGTCAGCCCAGTGGGAGCACCAGCTGGAGGAACTCGATGCCACGGTGCGCCGGCTCAACGCCACCCTGCCGGCCGGCACCACCGTGCTGCTGACGGCGGACCACGGCATGGTGGATGTGCCCGAATCGCAGCGGATCGACTACTCCGCGGAGCCGGCGCTGCTCGCCGGCGTGCGGCACACCGCCGGCGAGCCGCGCATGGTCCACCTCTACCTCGAGGATGGAACGGACGACGCCGCCCGCGCCCGGCTGCTGGCAAACTGGCGGTCCCGTTTCGGGGACAGAATCTGGGCCTTCACCCGGGAGGAAGCGATCGCGGGCGGGCTGTTCGGTGACGTGCGGGCCGAGGCCGCCTTGCGGATCGGCGACGTCATGATCGCGGCCCGGGATTCGTTGGCGCTTTACGATACACGCAGGGTCCGGCCCACCGCCCTGGAGGTGGTGGGCCAGCATGGTTCCCTCACGAAAGCCGAGCGGGAAGTCCCGCTGCTCTACTTCCAGGCCGAAGGTAAAAGGGCGCCCCGCGGCTGACTGCTGCTTGTAATCCCTGCTTGAAATCCCAGCCTGAAATCCCTGCCTGGAATTTCGGGTCTGGTTCTTATTGGTCGTTGCGGGTTCCGAAGACGATTTCGTCCCAGCTTGGAACACTGGACCGCTTCGGCTTGGCCGGCTGGCGCTCCGGCTGGTCCGTGCCGGCCTCGTTCCGGGTAGCGGCGTGGGACTCGCGGTGCTGCCGCCGGGACGTTCCGCCGCCGATCAGTTCATCCAGGCCCGGGCTTGCCGTCGGGCCGCTCTTAGGGGCCGGGCGCAATTGCGAGGCCGCGATGGTGACTTCCCGGGTCTCGGTGCTGACGCCGTCGTGCAGTTTCAGGGCATCGTCCTCTTCCGGGAGGCGCGGTGCGAGGGTCAGGCGCGAGAGCATCGACGGCCTGCCGTCGCGCCGTCGCGTGAAGGGGTCGGTTTCTGACGGGGCGGCCGCCTCCGCTGCCGGAACTTCCGGGAGCCCGGGCTTGATGCCGGCCGGGTCGGTGTCGGCCGAGTCCGGATCGCCTTCCGCAGCGGCTTCGGGGGTGGCTTCCGGTTCCGCTGCTTGCGGAACTTCGGTTGCGTCCGGCACCTCCGACGGGCGGGGGTGGGCCGCGGGGACCCCGGTGGTCAGGAGCGTGGCGAGGGCGTCGTCCGCGTCCTCGTCCACGCCGATCCGCTGGCCGCGGCGGGAACGCAGCATGTCCAGCAGCCCGTCGGCGTCCTGTTCCTGGTGGATCCTGTCCTGCTGGAGCAGCATCTGGTGAATAATGCTGTGCTGGCCGGTCGCTGTGCGGGCCGCAGCCTCGGCATCGGTCTCAAAGTCGAAGGGCCGGTCGGAGACGGCCGTGAGGCGCCGCGTCGGCACGGGGCCTTCGAGCGGCTCAAGTTCGCTCAGCTGCTGGGCCCAGCGGTTGGCGTTTTGCAAAGTCTTCCGGGCGGGGTGGAAGGTCCACAGGGCCGGCGGCTCCTCGCCGATTCCGGCCGGTCCGCCGGGCTTGGGCTCAAAGCGGGCCACCACGTTCCAGCTGCCGTCGGGACGGCGCCAGGAATCCCACTCCAGTGTTGAGGGTTCAACGCCGTACGCCCTGAGCCGGTGTTCGACCATGTCGCTGAGGGACGCCGGGTTTTCACCGAACACGGACCGGTAGGCGTCGTGGCCCGGGGCAGGGGAGGCGACCTCCACCTTGCGGGCCTGCTGGGCGATGTACTCGCGTTCGGCCAGGACCGGGCCCTCGTAGCGCTGGACTTTCTCCAGCGGAATTCCGGACAGTTCCGCCACTTCGGCGGCGGTGGCCCCGTTGCGAATCCTGGTCTGGATATCGCGCGGTGACATGGCAATAGGGGGTGCGGCCGCGCTGGACGCGGTCTTCGCCGACGTCCGGCTGGCTGCCACCCGAAGTGCTTCATCGATCGGCAGCTGGAACATCTCGCCGCCGGTGCCACTCAACAGGAGATGCTCTCCGTCGTCGTGGACGCCTACAAGCCGTAGATCCTGCATACAAATCCTCCACCCTGGCATTACTAACAATCGAAACTCTGCCACCAGCGGGACGCATTTCGGGTTAGGACGGCTGGCGCGCCGTGATTTTCCGCGACTTTCCGCGACTTTCCGCCGGTTTTTGCGGGTCTGCGGGAGAGATCGGGGGGAGGGGACCAGTGGGCTCTGGCATTCGGTGGGCGCTTAAGCAAAAATGACCCGACACCGGGCACAAAAACCGCATGTCCGGCGTTACAACGGTGAACCGCTCCCGGAGCCCAGGGTTACCATCCCGGCGGGCCATCCTGGAACGGCGAATCAATCGAACGAATGCGGAGTGTGAGCAACAAATAATGGCGACTGATTACGATGCGCCGCGTAAGACCGAAGAAGACCTCAGTGAGGATTCGATTGAGGCTCTGAAGGCGCGGCGTACGGAGAAGCCTTCCGCTGTGGTGGATGAAGATGAGTCCGACCTCGCCGAAGGCTACGAACTTCCCGGCGCAGACCTGTCCGGGGAGGAACTGCTGGTCCGGGTCCTGCCCGCCCAGGCAGACGAATTCACGTGTGCCTCCTGCTTCCTCGTCCGCCACCGTTCGCAGATTGCCCGCGAAAAGGACGGCCTCAAGTATTGCAAGGATTGCGAGGGCTAGGGACGCGGCAGCTGAGACCGGGAGCCCGGGTCCCGGTCACGCATTTGGGACCCCTGCGCGCCTGGCGGCGCGCAGGAACCGTGGCTGGAAGCCGCGCAGGAACCGTGGCGGAGACGGCCTGAACTAGGCGTTGAGCGCGGCGATCAGCTGTTCGGGGTGGCGGGTGGACGTGAGCCAGTAGGGGGTGCGGTCCGAGGGGTCCTCGATCTCGATCCGGACCACCGGATCCACCCAGCCGCGGATGCACAGGAACGCCAGCCCGTTGAGCCGGGTGCCGCGTTCCGCGGTCGCTTCCTTGCCCCGGAACGCTGTGGCCTTGCCCAGGAACCCGCGTTCAATGGTGGCCCTGCCCACCTTCAGGGTGGTCCTCGTGACAGCAATTGACGGCGTGGACAGGACCAGCAGCACGGAGATGATGATGAAGAGAACGATTGCTGCCGTAATGCCGGCCCAGATGCTGATGGGGGCCAGCATGAGGATCCCGGCGCTGGAGAACCCTGCCGAGACCAGCCAGATCCAGAAGTTCGGCCAAAGCTTCTCGGAGTAAAGGACAGTGGAGTCGCTCGGGGCGCTCTTAGGGGCAGGCGCGGCTGCGCTGGATTCGGGCATAAGCACAGCTTTTCATCTTTCCCGGCCTATTTCACCTCGGCCCCCGCCCGGCTCCAGCCCCGGATCAACCCGCCTCAACCCGGCTCCAGTCCCGCGGGCGCCGTGCGCGGGCAGGCCGGCAGCGGCTAGGACGATGTTCCTCGCGGGCGTTAGAGTGAGGGACTGTGACTGAAGAAAACACCGCCGTCGCCAGTGCCGCCTCCACGGCAAGCGACGCAGCCTACGGAACGCCCACCTTGACGGTACAGCTGAAAATGCTCGACGACGGGCTCGAGCCGCCGTCGTATGCGCACCCGGGCGACGCCGGCGCCGACCTTCGCGCCCGGGAGGACGTTGTCCTCGCGCCGGGGGAGCGCCGCCTCGTCCCGACCGGCGTCTCGATTGCGCTGCCGGATGGTTTCGTTGCGCTGATCCACCCCCGGTCCGGCCTCGCCACCAAGCACGGACTCACGGTGGTGAACGCCCCCGGGACCGTGGACGCCGGTTACCGCGGGGAAATCGCGGTGACACTGCTCAATACGGACCGGCACGAGACGATCGAGCTCCGCCGCGGCGATAGAATTGCACAAATGGTCATTCAGCGCGTGGAGTACGCCAGGTTCCTCCCGGTCGAGGAGCTCGACGGCTCCGTCCGCGGCGGGGGAGGCTTCGGCTCCACCGGCGGTTTCGGCGGACCGGCCTGAGCGCAGGCCCCGGCAAGGCCTCGGGAGCCAACTGCGTTTCTGCAGTGCCGCAGGCACTGCGGCGCATCGGCGCCGAAGCACACAGGCACTGCAGCACATAGACACTGAAGCAACATAGGCATTGAAGCAACATAGGCATTGAAGCAACACGGGCATGACAGCAACACAGGCGCTGGGAAATGATCAGCGATGCAGGAAATGATGCAGGGAACAACGAACCGGCCGCGGGGTAGCGGGCGGCCACGCGGACAGGCGCCAGGACGGCGCCGGGCGGCGGTACAGGACCACAACTGAAGGAGACACCCCATGGTTTTTGGGCGCGGCAGGAAAGCCAAACAGCAGCAGCCAGCAGAGCCGGGCGAAGCCACGGAAGCTGCCAGTGACGCCGCTGCGACGCCGGCCGGGAACGTTGCCGAAACCGCTGGCCGGGCCGCGACCGGGCCCTTCGACGTCTCGGAAATCGAGGACCAGGACGGGTATGTGGACCTCGGCGCGCTGTTGATCGCGCCCCGCGAGGGACTCCAGCTCCGCTTGGAGGTCGAAGAGGCGAGCCAGCGCGTCGTCGCCGTCACCATGGACCTGGAGGGCTCGAGCCTTCAGCTGCAGGCCTTCGCCGCCCCCCGCTCCGAGGGCCTGTGGGATGAAATCCGTGAGCAAATCGGCCAGTCGGTCGGCAGCCAGGGCGGCCAGGTCGAGGAGGTCGAAGGCAGCTTCGGCGTCGAGCTCGTGGCGAAGCTTCCCGCCGGCGGCGCAGACGGCAGCCAGGGGTACCGCGTGGCCCGCTTCATCGGCGTCGACGGTCCGCGCTGGTTCCTCCGCGGGGTATTCGGCGGCGAGGCGGCCCTTGACCGCGACGCGGCGGCCGGGCTGGAGGGGCTCTTCCGGAAGATCGTGGTGGTCCGTGGCGAGAACCCCATGCCGCCGCGTGACTTGCTGCAGCTGCGACTGCCCAAGGACACCGCCGCTGCACCGTCGCCGCAGGCGGCCCCCGAATTCGAACAGCCCGAACGCGGACCGGAGATAACCCAGATTGGCTGATGCCGCCGGCAGGAAAGCCACCGCCGCCATGTCCGTCCGGGACTTGCCGGACCGCGGGCGGGTGCTGTGCCACGGCTTCATCGAGTCCGTGACGTACGTGCCCGCCAACCAGGTGGCCTCCTTCATTGCGATCCTGATCGATCACGACGCACCCGCGCCCGTCAGCCGGTTCCCGGGCCTTGGTGCCAAGGCCGGCTCAGGCGCAGGAGCGGCGAGCAGCCTGCCGGCCAACGGGGTATCCACACACCGGGTGCGCCCCGGCGCTCAGCGCCAGCGGCCGGCCGGTCCCAAGGAGCGGCTGCGCGTCGTATGGCTGGGCCGGCGCCGGATCCCCGGTGTCGACGCCGGAACGGAGCTCCGCCTCGAGGGCATGGTAACCATGCGCGACGGGCTGCCGACGATCTTCAACCCCCGCTACGAAATACTCTCCCGCCAGGAGGAGCAATGACCCTGCCCGAACACCCCGAGCGGGCCCGCCCGGACCGGCCTCAGCAAGACATCGGCCGGCAGGAACCGGGGGAAACCGCCGACGGCGGCCGGGACATTGCCGCGCCGGTGACTTCCCAGCCAACAGCCGCCGGGCCGACGGCCGCCGATCCCGCGGCGTCCCAGCCCACCGTTGCCCAGTTGGCCGGGGACTATGCGGCCAAGGCCGGCCTGCACCGGTCGAGCAACGGCAACATCGACGTACTTAAGAGCGCCGGCGGCATCCAGGGCATCGCCGAAAGTATCCTGCCCGGCCTGGTCTTCCTGATTGCGTTCACCATCGACCGGGAAAACCTGGCGATGGCCGTCACAGCTTCCCTGGCGGTGGCCGCCATCTTCACTGTGGCGCGGCTGGTCCAGCGCAAACCGCTGACGCAGGCACTGGCGGGCTTCATCGGCGTCGGACTCTCTGCCTGGCTGGCCACGTCGACCGGCAAAGCAGAGAACTTCTACGTCCTGGGGTTCTTCACCAACGTCGGCTACATCGTGGCAATGTCGATCTCCGTGGCCGTGCGCTGGCCGATCGCCGGACTGCTCTTCGGCTTCATCCGCAACGAGGGCTTGGAATGGCGCAAGGACCCGAAGCGGATCAGGGCATACAGCATCGGCACGTGGGTGATCGTCGCCGTCCTGGTCCTGCGGCTCGTGGTGCAGGTACCGCTCTACTTCATGGGGGAGCAGGGCCTCGCCGCCCTCGCCACCACCAGGCTCCTCATGGGCGCCCCGCTGTATATCCTCGGCATCTGGATTGCCTGGCTGATCACTCGGCCAGCCCCGGTGCCCACAGCGGCCCCAGAGGCCAACTGACCCATAAATGCGCTATCAGTAATGGCCGTTCCCAAGCCCGGGAACGGCCATTAGTGACAGCGCATCTTTAGGTCAGCAAGGGGATCAGCCGTCGAAGCCGTCGTCCCCGGCCGGCTGGGTGCCGTGGCCGTGCTGGTCCGAGGTCACCGGATGCTGTTCCTCCAGCGGGGATTCGGGTGCCAGCAGGGCGCGGAGGTCGTCCTCGGCCGCGATCGTGGTGACAAAGAACAGCTCGTCGCCGCCGTCGATCACGTCGTCGCGGCTCGGTGTGATGGGCGCCTGGTCCCGCAGGATCGCGACGAGGGTGGCGTCCTCGGGCCACTGGACATCGCCCACGGTCAGCCCGATCACGTGCGAGTCGTGCGGGACCGTGAACTCCACCAGCGAGGACACCCCGGTCTGCAGCGTCAGCAGCCGGACCAGGTCACCGATTTCCACCGCCTCCTCCACCAGGGCGGTCATCAGCTGCGGGGTGTTGACCGCGACGTCGACGCCCCAGGAGTCGTCGAACATCCAGTCGTTCTTGGGGTTGTTGACCCGGCCGACGGTACGCCCGACGCCGAATTCCGTCTTGGCCAGCAGCGAGACCACAAGGTTGACCTTGTCGTCACCGGTGGCGGAGACCACGACGTCGGCGTCCTCGAGTTTGGCGTCCTGCAGCGTGCTCAGCTCGCAGGCGTCACCGACCAGCCAGTGGGCGCCGCGCAGCCCGCTCCGGCCGATGACCTCCGGCTTCTCGTCGATCAGCAGGATTTCGTGCTTGTGGGCCAGCAGCTCGCGGGCGATTGAGGACCCGACGCTTCCGGCACCGACGATGACGACTTTCACTTAGGACTCCTTGGCGGGGGATTTGGCGAGAATGTGGCCGATCTCGGAGCTCCGCTCCACGTTCAGCATGGCGTGGACAGTATCGCCGTCCTGATAGGACGTGGCGGCAGCGGGCAGCATGCCCTCGCCGAACCGGGTCAGATACGCGATCCGGATGCCGGCCGCCTTCTCGATCGAGGAGATCGGGTGCCCGATCCAGTCGGGGTTGAGGTCAACCTCCGCGAGGACCAGCCGGCCCGAGGGTTCCCGGAAGTCACCGGCAATGTGCTGTTCGGGCAGGATGCGGCGCAGCACCTGGTCGGCGCTCCAGCGGACTGCGGCGACCGTGGGAATGCCGAGGCGCTGGTAGATTTCGGCGCGGCCCGGGTCATAGATCCTGGCCACCACATGCGGAACGTGGAAGGTCTCCCGCGCCACCCGGGTGGCGAGGATGTTGGAGTTGTCGCCGCTGGAAACGGCCGCGAAGGCATAGGCTTCCTCGACGCCGGCGCGCTTCATCGTCTCGCGGTCAAACCCGACCCCCGTGACCTTCCGTCCGGAAAAACCTGTGCGGAGCCGCCGGAAGGCACGGTCATCCTGGTCGATGATGGCCACCGAATGCCCGGCGTCCTCGAGCGTGTGTGCCAGGGTCGCCCCGACACGGCCACAACCCATGATCACGAAGTGCGCCACATGGGCCTCCTCTTGGTTCTGCGTCTGATACTGCGTAAAACTCTACCGGCCACGCGGTCCCGGAAGGCCACGGCCACGGGGCGCCGGCTCACGGCCTTGTGTACGCCGGCTTCACCGTCATGACATCGCGTCCGAATCAGACTAGCTTTGTGTGGTGCTGACAATTTTCAATGCCGTGAAGCGGGTGCTGGTAGGCAAGCCCTTCCGGAACGACCGTCTGGCCCACACACTCTTGCCGAAGCGGATCGCGCTGCCCATTTTCGCCTCGGACGCGCTGTCCTCCGTGGCCTATGCGCCCGACGAAATCCTGCTGACTCTGGCCCTGGCCGGCGTGAGTGCGGTGGCCATCTCGCCCCTGGTGGGCCTCGCCGTGATGGTGGTGCTCCTGACCGTGGTGGCCTCTTACCGCCAAAACGTCCACGCCTACCCCTCCGGCGGCGGCGACTACGAGATCGCCAACGTCAACCTGGGCAAGTATGCCGGCCTCACCGTGGCCTCGGCACTGCTGGTCGACTATGTGCTGACCGTGGCCGTGTCCATGTCCTCGGCCGCGACGTACCTGACCACCGCCGTGCCCTCCCTACACGGACAGCAGGCGGCGATTGCCACGATCGGGGTCATCATCCTGGCACTCGTGAACCTGCGCGGCATCAAGGAGGCCGGCAGCGTCTTCGCCGTCCCGACCTACATCTTCATGGCCTCCATCCTGGGCATGACCGCGGTCGGGATCTTCCAGGCCGCCACCGGCCAGCTGGGGCAGGCACCCTCGGCGGCATTCGAAATTGTGCCGGAGCCGGGCTTCGACGAGGGACTTGTCGGCCTGGCCGGCGCGTTCCTGCTGCTGCGTGCGTTCTCCTCGGGCGCGGCTGCCCTGACCGGCGTCGAGGCCATCAGCAACGGTGTGCCCAACTTCCAGAAGCCCAAGAGCAAGAACGCTGCCACCACACTGCTGCTGCTCGGCGTGATTGCCTCCGCCATGCTCGCGGGCATCATCTACCTGGCCAACGCCACCCAGGTCCACATCGTCCTGGACCCGGCGACCGAATTCCTCCTGAACGGCAAACCGTTGGAGGAGGGCTACATCCAGAATCCGGCCATCAGCCAGATCGCACAGACCGTCTTCGGCGAGGGCTCCATCCCGTTCTACATCGTGGTGGCCGCCACCGGCGTCATCCTCGTGTTCGCCTCCAACACGGCGTTCAACGGCTTCCCGGTTCTCGGCTCGATCCTGGCGCAGGACGGCTACCTGCCGCGCCAGCTGCGCACGCGTGGCGACCGGCTGGCCTTCAGCAACGGCGTCCTGGCCCTCGCGGCCGGCGCCATCGTGCTGATCCTCGCCTTCAACGCCGACGTCACAAAGCTCATCCAGCTCTACATCGTGGGCGTCTTCATCTCCTTCACGATGAGCCAGCTGGGCATGATCCGGCACTGGGGCAGGGAACTGAAACTGTCCAAGGACCCCGCCGTGCGGTTGCGCATCATCAAGTCCCGGACCATCAACACGGTGGGCTTTTGCATGACCGCACTGGTGCTGATCATCGTCCTCATCACCAAGTTCTCCCAGGGCGCCTGGATCGCGCTGTTGGCCATGTTCGTGTTGTTCCTGATCATGTGGAGCATCCGGGCGCACTATGACAACGTGGCCAAGGAACTCGCCGTCGACGAGGACTCCTCGCCGCGCGCCCTGCCCACCCGTGTACACGCCGTGCTGCTCGTCTCGCACGTGCGCAAACCGGTCCTGCGCGCCCTCGCCTACGCCCGGGCCTCACGCCCCTCGCGGCTGGACGCCATCACGGTGGACATCAGTGCGGAGGAGACCGAGGCGACTGTGGCGGACTGGGAGAAGCTCGAAATCCCGGTGCCGCTGACCGTTCTGGCCAGCCCTTTCCGTGAAACGGTGACCCCGATCATGGAGTACATCAAGAGCATGCGCCGGGATTCGCCCCGCGACCTGATCGTGGTGTACATCCCGGAGTATGTCGTGGGCAAATGGTGGGAGCAGCTGGTCCACAACCAGACCGCGCTGCGCATCAAGACCCGGCTGCACTTCGAGCCCGGTGTCATGGTGGCCAGTGTGCCGTGGCAGCTGAAATCGTCCGAAGAAGCCAAGAACCTGCAGGATATCCAATGACCCCCGACACCCGGACGCATACCCACACCGATCTCGTCGTCGACGTCGGACCCGTCGCGCACGGCGGGCACTGCGTGGCCCGGCACGAGGGACGCGTCATCTTCGTCCGGCACGGGATTCCCGGCGAAAAGGTCCGCGTCCGGCTCACCGACGACGGCCCGGCCGCGAAATTCTGGCGCGCCGATGTGGTGGAGGTCCTGGAGCCCTCCCCGGACCGGGTGCCGCACTTCTGGGACCTCGCCGATTCCGCGCGCTCCTGGTCGCACCGGCACCCGCCCGTCGGCGGCGCCGAACTCGGCCACATATCCCTGGCCCGCCAGCGCAGCCTCAAGGCCGACGTCCTGGCTGAACAGCTCAAGCGGCTGGCCGGCGTCGAACTTGCGCCCGCAGGACAGATCACAGTCGAGGCCGTCGGCGCGGCCGCGGGCGCCGGCAGTGCGGGGGAGCCGGCCGCGTCCGGCCTGGGCTGGCGCACGCGCGCCGGCTTCGCCGTGACGCCCGCCGGCAAGCTCGGCATGCACGCCCACCGCTCCGATGCCATCCTGCCCGTGCGGGACATGCCGCTGGCCGTGGACGGAATCAACGCGCTCCGGCTCTGGGACATCGACCTGCAGGGCATCGACCGGGTCGAGGTTGCCGCCCCGGCGAACGGCTCCCGGCCGCTGGTGCTGCTGGTGCCCGCCCCGGGAACCCGGTCCAAGCGGCTCAGCGGCATCCTGGCCCAGCTGTCCGACGACGTCTCGGTGGCCAGCCTGGACCCGGCCACCGGAGAGGTGCTGCAGCTGCGCGGCCGCACCTACGTCCAGGAGTCGGCCGCGGGCCACGACTACCGGGTCACCGGCGACGGTTTCTGGCAAATCCACCGGGATGCCCCGGAGACGCTCGTCGGCGCCGTCACCGGCTTCCTGCACGACGGCGGCTACCTCGCGCCGGGCTCGGTGGTGGCGGACCTGTACGCCGGGGCCGGGCTGTTCACGGCACCGCTGGCCGATGCCGTGGGGGTGACCGGATCCGTGCTCTCGGTCGAGGGAGCGCCCGGAACCAGCCGCGATGCACGCAAGAACCTGCACGACGCCGCCCAGGTGGAGATCGTCCAGGGCCGCGTGGAGCGGGTGCTGCGGCAAAAACCCCGCAGCTTCGACGCCCTGATCCTGGACCCGCCGCGTGCGGGTGCCGGCAAGGCGGTAGTCAAGCAGCTGATCGACGCCGGTCCCCGGGCCGTCGCCTACGTCTCCTGCGATCCGGCGTCGTTCGCCCGCGACCTGGGCTATTTCCGGCAGGGCGGCTGGGGCATGGCCGGGCTGCGCGCCTTCGACCTGTACCCGCACACCCACCACATGGAGACTGTGGCGTTACTGACTCCCCAACCGTGATGCCACTAGGATGGGCGTAGTAGTCCGTCGTCGCGCTCCACCAATGGTTAATGGACCACTAATTGACCATTGGCGTTAATTAACCATTGGCGTTAAATTAACGGCCGTTCCCTGTGTTTCTTACCTGCATTGCGTACCTTGATGTACTGATGCCTGTATTAGTTAGGCCGACCTAACTAGCAAGGGTCCAGCGGCGCGACAAAGATGAAACTGTTGCGAGAGGAGTCCTGCGATGAGCATTGTGGACAGCTTCGGTTCAAAAGGCAAACTTAATGTAGCCGGATCCGAATATGAAATTTTCCGGTTGAACTCCGTCGAAGGTGCAGAAAACCTTCCGTTCAGCCTCAAGGTATTGCTTGAAAACCTGTTGAGGACCGAGGACGGTGCCAACATCACGGCCGACCACGTCCGTGCGCTTGCAGGCTGGGATCCCAGCGCCGAGCCCGACACTGAGATCCAGTTCACGCCGGCGCGCGTGATCATGCAGGACTTCACCGGCGTGCCGTGCGTCGTTGACCTCGCCACCATGCGTGAGGCCGTCAAGGAGCTCGGCGGAGACCCCAAGCGGGTCAACCCGCTGGCGCCGGCCGAAATGGTCATTGACCACTCGGTCCAGATTGACGCTTTCGGTAACTCCGGCGCACTGGAGCGCAACATGGAGATCGAATACCAGCGCAACGGTGAGCGTTACCAGTTCCTGCGCTGGGGCCAGACTGCATTTGACGACTTCAAGGTCGTCCCGCCGGGCACCGGCATTGTGCACCAGGTCAACATCGAGTACCTGGCCCGCACTGTCATGACCCGTGAAGTCGACGGCGTTGTGCGCGCTTACCCGGACACCTGCGTCGGCACCGACTCGCACACCACCATGGTCAACGGCCTGGGCGTGCTGGGCTGGGGCGTCGGCGGCATCGAGGCCGAGGCTGCCATGCTCGGCCAGCCCGTGTCCATGCTCATCCCGCGCGTCGTGGGCTTCAAGCTCACCGGCTCCATCCCGGCCGGCGCCACCGCCACCGACGTCGTCCTGACCATCACCGAGCAGCTGCGCCAGCACGGGGTGGTCGGCAAGTTCGTCGAGTTCTACGGTGAAGGCGTCGCGGCTGTGCCGCTGGCCAACCGTGCAACGATCGGCAACATGAGCCCGGAGTTCGGCTCCACCGCCGCGATGTTCCCGATCGACGACGTCACACTCGACTACCTGCGCCTCACCGGCCGGTCCGACGAGAACGTCGCCCTCGTGGAGTCGTACGCGAAGGAACAGGGCCTTTGGCACGACCCCTCCCGCGAGATCAAGTTCTCCGAGTACCTCGAGCTGGACCTGTCCACGGTTGTTCCGTCGATCTCCGGCCCGAAGCGCCCGCAGGACCGCATCATCCTCACCGAGTCCAAGGCCCAGTTCCGCGAGGACCTGCGCAACTACGTGAAGGAAGACCTGGCCGGCGGAAGCCTGGACGAAGCGATCGACGAAAGCTTCCCGGCTTCGGACTCGCCCTCCTTCACCGCCTCGTCGTCGCACCTGAGCGACGTGGCCCCGCACGCGCACGGCCCGAAGTCCAACGGCCGCCCGTCCAACAAGGTCAGCGTCAAGACCGCGGACGGACGCGAGTTCGAACTCGACCACGGCGCGGTGTCGATCGCCTCGATCACCTCCTGCACCAACACGTCCAACCCGTCCGTGATGCTGGCCGCCGCACTGCTGGCCCGCAACGCCGTCGACAAAGGCCTGACGTCCAAGCCGTGGGTCAAGACCTCCGTGGCTCCCGGTTCCAAGGTGGTCACCGACTACTACAACAAGTCGGGCCTGACCCCGTACCTGGAGAAGCTCGGCTTCTACATCGTGGGCTACGGCTGCGCCACATGCATCGGCAACTCCGGTCCGCTTGACGCCGAGATCTCCGAGGCCATCCAGGCCAACGACCTCTCCGTCACCGCGGTGCTCTCCGGCAACCGTAACTTCGAAGGCCGGATCAACCCGGACGTGAAGATGAACTACCTGGCCTCCCCGCCGCTGGTCATCGCCTACGCCCTGGCCGGTTCCATGGACTTCGACTTCGACAACGATGCCCTGGGCCAGGACGAGGCCGGCAACGACGTCTTCCTGAAGGACATCTGGCCGAACCCGGTCGAGGTCCAGGAAGTCATCGACTCCTCGATCGACAAGGAAATGTTCGCCCGCGGCTACGAAGGCGTCTTTGAGGGCGACGATCGCTGGAAGGCGCTCGACACCCCCGCCGGCGACACCTTCGCCTGGGACGAGAAGTCCACGTACGTCCGCAAGCCCCCGTACTTCGAGGGCATGAAGGCCCAGCCGGAGCCGGTCCAGGACATCACCGGTGCGCGCGTGCTGCTCAAGCTCGGCGACTCCGTCACCACGGACCACATCTCCCCGGCCGGTTCCTTCAAGTCGGACACCCCGGCCGGACAGTACCTGCTGGCCAACGGTGTGGAGCGCAAGGACTTCAACTCCTACGGCTCACGCCGTGGCAACCACGAGGTCATGATCCGCGGCACGTTCGCGAACATCCGCATCAAGAACCAGCTCCTGGACGGCGTGGAGGGCGGCTTTACCCGCGACTTCAGCCAGGCTGACGGCCCGCAGGCCTACGTCTACGACGCCGCGCAGAACTACCAGGCCGCCGGCACCCCGCTGGTGGTCCTGGCAGGCAAGGAGTACGGCTCCGGTTCGTCCCGTGACTGGGCCGCCAAGGGCACAGCGCTGCTGGGCGTCAAGGCTGTCGTGGCCGAGAGCTACGAGCGCATCCACCGCTCCAACCTGATCGGCATGGGTGTCCTGCCGCTGCAGTACCCGGCCGGCCAGAACGCCGCCAGCCTGGGCCTGACCGGTACGGAAACCTACGCAGTTGAGGGCGTCACTGCCCTGAACGAAGGCACGACGCCGAAGACCCTCAAGGTCACGGCCACCGCCGAAGACGGTTCCGTCACGTCCTTCGACGCCGTGTTGCGCATCGACACCCCGGGCGAGGCGGACTACTACCGCAACGGCGGGATCCTGCAGTACGTCCTGCGCCAGATCTCCGCGCACTAGCGGAGCTGCCGGGCAGGTTCCGGTAACGCATGCAACGGCCCCGGCCGGTCACTGACCGGCCGGGGCCGTTGCGTTTCCGGGGGCGGGCGCTGGATCAGGGGCGGTGCAGGCCTCCGGCGCGGCGGCCCGCCCGGAGGCGTTAGAGTTAAAAGGCATGTCTACCACCCGAAGGAGGGGCCGTTGGGAATCTTGGACACCATCCGGAATCCGCAGGACCTGAGTAAGTTGTCCGGGGCGCAGCTGGATCAGCTGGCAGCCGAGGTCAGGGATTTCCTGATCGGCAACGTCTCCCGGACGGGAGGGCACCTGGGCCCGAACCTCGGCGTCGTCGAGCTCACCATCGCGGTGCACCGGATCTTCGATTCCCCCCGCGACAGCATTGTCTTTGACACAGGGCACCAGTCCTACGTGCACAAGCTCCTCACCGGACGGCAGGATTTCAGCACGCTTCGCCAGCAGGGCGGCATGTCCGGCTACCCGGACCGCGGCGAATCCGAGCACGACATCGTCGAAAGCTCGCACGCGTCCTCCTCGCTGTCCTGGGCCGACGGCATCTCGCGCGCCCGCCAGCTGACCGGCGACGGCGACCGCTTCGTCGTCGCGGTGGTGGGCGACGGCGCCCTGACCGGCGGCATGGCCTGGGAGGCCATCAACAACATCGCGGCGGACAAGAAGCGCCGTGTCGTGATTGTGGTCAACGACAACGGCCGCTCCTACGCCCCGACAGTTGGCGGGTTCGCCGACTACCTCGCGTCCCTGCGCCCCACGATCGATTCCCTCCGGGCCGCCCCCTCCTATGAAGGCACGCTCGAGTGGTGGAAGCGCAAACTGCAGAACGGCGGCCCCGCGGGGCAGTTCACCTACAAGAGCCTGCACGCCATGAAGAAGGGCATCAAGGACTGGTGGGCCCCGCAGGGCATGTTCGAGGACCTCGGCATGAAGTACATCGGTCCCGTGGACGGCCACGACCTCCAGGCCATGGAAAACGCCCTGTCCACCGCCAAGAACTATGCCGGCCCCGTGATCGTGCACGCCATGACGGAAAAGGGCCACGGCTACGCCCCGGCACGTGCCCATGAGGCGGACCAGTTCCATGCCGTGGGGATCATCGATCCGGAGACCGGCGCACCCACCGAGGCCGGTGGCGCGAAGTCCTGGACCGCGGTGTTCGCCGACGAGATCGCCGACATCGCCGACGAGCGCCAGGACATTGTCGGGATTACCGGTGCCATGCTGATTCCGGTCGGGCTGCACAAGTTCGCTGCCCGGCACCCGGAGCGCGTGTTCGACGTCGGCATCGCCGAGCAGCACGCCCTCACCTCGGCTGCCGGCATGGCGTTCGGGGGACTGCACCCGGTGGTCGCGGTCTACGCGACGTTCCTGAACCGTGCCTTCGACCAGTTGCTGATGGATGTGGCCCTGCACAAAGCCGGCGTCACGATCGTGCTGGACCGGGCCGGTGTCACCGGTCCCGACGGCGCAAGCCATCACGGCATGTGGGACATGGCCATGGTCCAGATCGTCCCCGGGCTGCACCTCGCGGCGCCGCGCGACGCCACCCGGCTGCGGGAGGAACTGCGTGAGGCTGTAGCCATTGAAGACGCCCCGAGCGTGCTCCGCTACTCCAAGGGCAACGTCGGCCCCGAAGTCGATGCGGTCGAACGCCTGGAAGACGGCGTGGACGTGCTGGCCCGCCGGCCCGCGGGCTCGAACGAGAACGACGTCCTGATCGTCAGCGTGGGCGCCATGTCAGAACTCGCGCTGGACGTCTCGAGCCGGCTCGGTGCCCAGGGCATCAGCTCCACGGTGGTGGATCCCCGCTGGGTCCTCCCGGTCCGGCAGTCCATCATCGATCTCGCCGCGCGCCACCGCCTGGTCATTTGTATCGAGGACGGAGTGCGGGCCGGCGGCGTCGGCTCCCGGATCCGCCAGGAGATGCGTGCCGCGGGCGTGGACACCGCCCTCAACGAGGTCGGCCTCCCGGTCGAGTTCCTCGATCACGGCACGCGCAGCCAGGTGCTCGAACGGGTCGGCCTGACCGCCCAGCAGATCACGCACGACGTCGTCGCCCAGGTCCTGGGCACCAAGGTGCCGTTTGCGCGCCCCTTGCCCGGCCAGGAACACCCCAGCACGGGCAGCATCCCGCTGCTGTAGCCAGCACATCCGTTGAGCACTACCCGTGGGGCGCCACTGAATCCGGCGCCGGACGGCCCAGGAAGGAACTGGCATATGAGTGGAATTATCCGAGTTTACAAGCGTGACGAAGAGGGCACCCTGCACTTTAGGGAGGCCTGGTTTGATGAGGACTACAGCCAGTTCGTGATGAACCACGGCGTCGTCGGGCACCAGAGCAAGACGGACGAGACCGACGTCGCGGACGCCGAGGCAGCGGAGCGCCTCATGGACGCCTTCGCGGTGCAGTGCGCCGAGGACGGCTACGCCGAAATTCCGGCGGAGGAGCAGTCCTGGGTCGTGGCCCAGTACGCGCTGAAGACCAAGGAGGGGACCAGCCGCGACCGGTACCTCGAGGAAAAAGCCAAAGACGCCCTGATCAGCCATCTGGCCTGGCGGGGCCTGGGGATCGTGGACCGCAGCGAATTTTCCGACGCCCGGCTCAACATCTTCTGCCTCACCCCGGACGTGAATAAGACGGTCAACGCCATCAAGGTCTGCATCCGCGGCGAAGACCTCGACTTCACAAAACTGAGCATTGGCGCCGCGCCGTTTGGCGAGGATACTTTCAAGCTCAAGCACTCGCCGAAGCCGGCAAACAGCTTCACGCTTTAAGCAGCACGGGCAAGGAGCCGGGCACGGCTCACACCAGTTTGGGGGCACGGACTGAAAGGCAACGCAATGACGCGCAAACCCTCGAAACCAGGCTGCACCCCGCTGCCCGCGGGACTCGCGGCGCCGGCGCGGAAATCGCTCGCGCACGCGGGGGTCGAAACCCTCGAACACCTCGTGCAGCTTGGCCGGCGCCGGCTCGCCGGGATGCCGGGCGTCTGCCCCCGCACCCTCGCACAGCTCCAGGACGCCATGGACGAGCACGGACTGAAGCTGCCGGCAGGGTAGAGGCGGTCCCGCTCCGCCGCCCGCGGCGGCCTGGCCGGGACACCCGCCGGGGCAATATAGGCTAAAACCATGACTGAATACCGCCGCGTTGGAAATTCCGGACTGTCCGTCTCTGTCGTGGGACTTGGCTGCAACAACCTGGGCCGGTCCGGGACCGTGACTGAATCGCAGGAAGGCACCGACGCCGTCGTGCATGCGGCGCTCGACACCGGGATCACCTTCTTTGACGTCGCGGACGCCTACGGCCGCGAGCCCGGCCTCAGCGAGTCAATGCTCGGCAAAGCCCTCGGTGCCCGCCGCGGCGACGCGGTCATCGGCACGAAGTTCGGCATGGATATGCGCGGAACCAACGGCGAGGACTTCGGTGCGCGCGGATCACGCCGCTACATCATCAAGGCGGCGGAGGCCTCGCTGCGCCGGCTCGGCACGGACTGGATCGACCTCTACCAGTTCCACACCCCGGACCCGCTCACGCCCATCGACGAGACGCTCTCGGCCCTCGACGACCTCGTCACCAGCGGCAAGGTCCGCTACATCGGCCACTCCAACCGGGCCGGCTGGCAGATCGCCGAGGCCGAGTACGTGGCGCGCGCCCGCGGGGGAGCCCGCTTCATCTCCAGCCAGAACCACTACAACCTGCTGGACCGGCGCGCCGAGCTCGAGGTGACCCCGGCGGCCGAGGCCTACGGCCTGGGCGTCCTGCCGTACTTCCCGCTCGCCAACGGCCTGCTCACCGGCAAATACTCCGCCGGCCACGCCCCCGAGGGAAGCCGGCTCAGCCACACCCGCACCAACCTGGTCCACGACGCCGACTGGGAACAGCTGGGTGCCTTCGGCAAGTTCGCCGCCGACCGCGGGCTCAACGAAGTCCAGGTGGCGTTCTCCTGGCTTGCCGCCCAGCCGTCCGTCAGCAGCGTCATCGCCGGCGCCACCACGCCGGAGCAGGTGCGCCAGAATGCCGCCGCCGTGGCCTGGAAACCCAGCCATGCCGACCTCGCCGAGCTGGACGACCTCTTCCCGCGCACGCCCAAGGTGGCGCTGTTCTGAACGGTCCGGGCCTGAATGGTGCGGATCTGAACGGCGCCGGGGGCGAGCCCGCGGCCGGCCCTGCCGTCACGCATGCGATCCTCATGGACGTCGACACCGGAATCGACGACGCCCTGGCCCTGGTCTACCTGCTGTCCCGGCCCGAGGTCCACGTCCAGGCGATCACATGCACCGCCGGGAACGTGGGCGCCCGGCAGGTGGCGCTGAACAACCTGGCCCTGCTGGAGCTCTGCGGCCGCGAGGGCATCGAGGTGGCCATCGGCGCCGAGGTCCCGCTGGAGATCCCGCTGGTCACCACCGAGGAGACCCACGGGCCGCAGGGCATCGGCTACGCCGAACTGCCGCCGCCGCACCAGCAGATCTCGGCACGGCACGCCGTCGACGTCTGGGTGGACGAGGTGCGGGCGCACCCGGGGGAGCTCACCGGCCTGATCACCGGACCGCTGACCAACTTCGCCCTTGCCCTGCGCCGGGAACCGGAACTTCCCCGGCTGCTGAAGGGACTCGTGATCATGGGCGGCAGCTTCTACTACCAGGGGAACACCACCCCGACGGCCGAATGGAATACTTCGGTGGACCCGCATGCCGCCAAGGAGGTGTTTGCCGCCTACCGGGGCCTGCCCGAGGACAAGCTGCCGATCCTGTGTTCCTTGGAAATGACCGAGCGGATCGAGATGCACCCGGAGCACCTGCGCCGCCTCGGCGAGGCCGCCGGCGCTCCGGAGCCCGAACTCGTCCTCCCGGAGCAGCCCGAAGGCCAGCGCAGCCAGTCCGGGAACCCCCTCGTCGCCTGCTTGTCCGATGCCCTGCGCTTCTACATGGAATTTCACCGGCTCTATGACCAGGGCTATGTGGCGCACGTGCACGACGCCTTCGCGGCCTGCGCCGCCGCGGGGCGCACACCGTTCGCCACCCGGCTGGCCACGGTCGACGTCGAAACCGAGTCCCCGCTGCTGATCGGCACCACGGTGGCCGATTTCCGCGGGCTGTGGGGGCTGGCGCCGAACGCCAGGATTGTCTTCGACAACAACCCCGGGCACTGCTTCGACGAATTGATTTCCTCGGTCGGCGCCCTCGCGCACGCCGTGGGACCCCGGGCGCCGACGGGCTGAAACCGGACATCCTTGCCGAGCCGAGGCGGGGAGCGCCCGGGCGGGCCTGCAGATCGCTAGAATGGTCGCCGCTCGCTAGGATGGTAGCTGCGCCGAGGTGACATGAGGCGGAACTTGTTGCACCCAGCCAAAGGAACACCCCCCATGTCACAGCCAGCCCTGACCATCACTGCCCCTGGACAGGCGGCCGGCCGCAGGCGCCGCCTGCTCGAAATCGCCGGCGCCGCCGCGATCGCCGCCACGTACGTCTTCTTGGTGCTGACCCAGCCCGCGGACATTGCCAACGGCCCGGCAAGTTTCTCGGCCCTCGTCGCCCTCGGCGGCTTCCTGCTCGGTGCTGTGCTGCTGATTGTGGCCGTCCTGCCGGCGCTGCCCACCTCCACCGTGGTCCTGATCCCGGTGGCCCTGGTCCTGAACGTCGTCCTTGGACAGCTGATGGGCAGCACGGGCCTGCCGTTCTACATCGACGCGATCGGCACCGTCCTGATCGCCATCCTCGCCGGGCCGGCCGCCGGCGCCGCCACGGGTGCGCTGAGCAGCATCGTCTGGTCCTTCTTCAACCCCACTGTCCTGCCGTTCGCCGCCGGTGCCGCCCTCATCGGCTTCCTCGCCGGCATGGCCGCCCGCGGCGGCCTGTTCCGCCGCTTCTACCTCGCCCCCGTCGCCGGCTTCGTCACCGGCATCCTGGCCGGCGTCGTCTCCGCCCCGATCGCCGCGTTCGTCTTTGGCGGCACGTCGGGTCTGGGTACCGGGGCGATCGTCAGCGCCTTCCGCGCCATGGGGGACACCCTCCTGGCCGCCATCACCAAGCAGGCGCTGATTTCCGACCCCATGGACAAGGCGATCGTCTTCACTATCGCGGCGCTGCTCGCCTACGCGCTGCCCCGTCGCACCACCTTCCAGTTCCCCTTCGTGCGGCGCTACCGGGTGCTCGCCGGCAAGGCCCCGGCAGCGGACGCCTGAGCCCCGCGGCGGCCGGGACACCCTGACACTGCGACGCTCTGACACAGCGACTCTGACACAGCGACCATGAAACAGCGGCTGCACCCCTTCACCACGCTGACCCTCGCCGCGTGCGCTGCCGTCGTCACGACGGCGGCCGCGTACTGGCCGCTGTCTGTCGCCGTGGCCCTCGGCGCGGTGGCCCTTGCCGCGCGCCGCGGCGTCGCGGGACGTGTCCTGACCGCAGGAGCGGTGATCCTGACGCCCCTGTGCCTGTCCCTGCTGGTGCTGCACGGCCTCTTTTTCCCTGAAGGCCAGACCGTGCTGGCCCAGTGGGGCCCGGCCAGGGTCACGGCCGAGGGCCTGGGCTTCGCGCTGGAGCTCGGAACGAGGACCACGGCCTGCGTGCTGGTATTCCTGCTCTTTTCCTTCACCGTGAGCGTCCCCGACCTCGTCTCGGCCCTCGCCGGGCGCAGGATTCCACCGCAGTTCGGCTTCGTCCTGGCCTCCACGCTCACCCTCCTGCCCGCCGTCGCGGGCCGCCTGGACCGGATCCGGCAGGCCCAGGAGACCCGCGGGATGGTGGTCGGACGCGGCCTGCTGTCACGCCTCGGCGCCCTCCGCCTGCAGATGGTGCCGCTGGTCCTCGCCCTGATCGACGACGCCGGCAGCCGCGCCCAGGCGCTCGACGCCCGCGGCTTCGGCAGCCCGGGACCCCGCACCAGCTACCGCGAAGTCGCCGACCCGCCCGCCCAGCGGCTCTTCCGGGCTGCCGCGCTCGTGCTCGCGGCGGCCGCTGTCGCCGGACGGATCGTGGCCTCCTGGCCGGCCGGGGTGCCGTCATGACGGCCACCACCCGAACCGCGCTGCAGATCCGGATCGAGGCGTTCACGTTCCACGGCGAGGACACCCCGGTGCTAAGGGACACCGCGCTCTCCGTCACGCCGGGTTCCCTGACCGCCGTCCTGGGCGGCTCCGGGAGCGGAAAATCCACGCTGGGCAAACTATTGGCCGGTTGGCTCCGGGCCGGTCACGCCGGACAATTCCGCGGCAGCCTGGAGCTCGGCGGCACCGTGCTGGACTTCCGCGGCGTGCCCGACGACCCCCGGATCAACCCCGCCGAGTGGTCCCGCCGCGTGGCCTTCGTTCCGCAGGACGCCGCGGCGATGCTCTCCTCGGTGCGCGCCACAGTCGCGGAGGAGCTGGCCTTCGGCCTGGAAAACCGCGCGACGGCCCGGGAGGACATGCTCCGCGCGGTGGAGCGCACCGCCGCCCGCACGGGACTCTCGCGCCTGCTGGACCGGGACCCGGCCACGCTATCGGGAGGCGAGTTGCGCCGGCTCGCCGTGGGCTCCGCCGTCATCACGGAACCGGACGTGCTCATCCTGGACGAGCCGCTGGCATCGCTGGACGCGGCCGGAGCTGCGCAAGTCGAGGACCTGGTCCGCAGCCTCCGCGCCGCCGGGACCGGTGTCGTCCTGCTGAGCCAGGCGGCGGACCGGCTCGCCGGGGAAGCCACGCACTGGACGATCCTAGACGCCCAGCCGACGCTCGACGGCGGGACGGTCACCGCGGCCGGGACGCCCGCGCAGCTGGCCGGTTCGGCCGAACTGGAGCGCGCTGGAGTGGTTGGGGTACACGGGCCGCGCGGTGTCGAGTCCAGCGTTGTTGGGCCCGGCGGCATTGGGTCGGGCGCCGTGGGGTCCGCTGGGTCCGGCGTTGCCGCCGGAGTCCGCCGGCCCCGTCCGGTGCTTGCGGCGGCGCCCGGTCCCGGGCCGGCATCGCTGGAACTGCGCGGGGTTGGGTTCGGCTACGCCCGGGACCCGCGGCTGCCCGGGACCGGTGCGCAGGACCGGGTCCTCCGGGACGTGGACTTCGCTGTGCGCCCGGGCGGGATCATCGCCGTGACCGGGCCCAACGGCGCCGGCAAATCGACACTGCTGCGCCATTTCAACGGGCTGCTCCGGCCCACGGAAGGGGACGTGCTGGTCTGCGGCCGCAGCATTGCCGGCGTGCCGGTGGGAAAAGTCGCGGCCTCCATGGGCCTGTTGTTCCAGCACCCCCGGGACCAGCTCTTCGAACGGACTGTCCTGCGGGAAGCGGCATTCGGACTCCGGCAGCTGTTCGGGAAAGCCGGCGCCGAGGCCAGGTCCCGGGCGGCGCTGGCCGAGGTGGGCCTGTCCGGTACCGAGGAGGCACACCCCGCTGAACTGTCCGCCTCCCAGCAGCGGTTGCTCGCCCTGGCCACGGTCCTTGCCCGCGAACCTGCAGTGTTGGCCCTGGACGAGCCGACCGTCGGGCTGGACCGGCACGGGCTCGAGGCGCTGCAGGGCGCCGTCGGCCGCGCCGCCGCGCGGGGCGCCGCCGTCGTCATGGTCACCCATGACCTGGGGTACGCACGGAGGAACGCGCACCGCGTCCTGGAACTCAGCGGCGGGAGCCTGCGGGACGTCTGACGGGGCAGCGGGGTGGGCGCGAGGCTGCCCGCGTCCACCTGCAGGCCATGGGCCCGGAGGTCACGGAGATCCGGGACAGCCGGTGGCTTAACTTCAAGGACCCCGACGGCAACGTGCGGATGATCTGCGGGGGCTAACAGTGCCATGGCGCCACGGCATGGACCGGCCCTCACGAAAGCAGCGCCGCCGCCCGGACCAAAGTCCGGGCGGCGACGCCAACACAAAGCAGGAGCGGGTGAAGTGCTTTAGACCGGTTCTGAGGCCACGCCGGGGGCCAGGAACTTCTTCCCGTTGACCCGCTCCGAGGCGCCCACCCGGTCCAGATACGGGGTGATACCGCCCAGGAACATCGGCCAGCCCGCGCCGAGGATCATGCAGAGGTCAATGTCCTCGGGGCCGGCCACGACGCCCTCCTCGAGCATGAGTCCGATTTCCTCCGCCAGCGCGTCCTGCGTCCGGCGCAGCACCTCCTCGCCGGTGGACGGGCTGCTGCCGAAGGTCATCAACGCCAGCGTTTCGGCCGGGATGAACGGCTTGCCGTCCGGACCCGGCACGGGTGCCCCATTCTGAACGGCCCAAATGGACTTCACACCGTTGTCGATCAGCGCCTGCAGGTTCTCTGAAACCCTGAAGCGGTCCCCGAACGCCGCGTGCAGCGATTCCTGGACGTGCTGCGCCACGGGAAGGCCCACCATGGCGCCGAGCACAAACGGCGTCATGGGCAGGCCCATCGGCCGCAGCGCGTTGTCTGCCACGTCCGCGGGTGTGCCCTCGTCGAAAGCCGCGGTGACTTCGCCCATGAGGCGCAGCAGGACGCGGTTGACCACAAACGCCCTGGCGTCTTTGACCAGCACGGCGGACTTCTTGAGCCCCTTGGCGAGCTCGAACGCGGTGGCCAGCACGGCGTCGTCCGTCTTCGGTGCCCGCACGATCTCCAGCAGCGGCATCACGGCCACCGGGTTGAAGAAGTGGAAGCCGACCAGGCGCTCCGGGTGCTCAAGGTCCGCCGCCATCGCCGTGACGGACAGCGAGGACGTGTTGGTCGCGAGGATGCACTCGTCCGAGACGATCGCCTCGACTTCCTTGAAGACCTGCTTCTTGACGTTGAGTTCCTCAAAGACGGCCTCAATGACGAAGTCGGCGTCGGCGAAGGCCTCCTTGGAAACGGATCCCGTGACCAGCGCGCGGGTGCGGTTGGCGGCGTCGGGGCTGATCCTGCCCTTCGCCAGCAGTTTGTCCACCTCGGCGTGGACGTAGCCCACGCCCTTGTCCACGCGGGCCTGGTCAATGTCCGTGAGCACCACCGGAACCTTGAGCTGGCGGGCGAAGAGCAGGGCCAGCTGGCTCGCCATCAGCCCGGCGCCCACGACGCCGATCTTCGTGACAGGCCGGGCGAGCTTGCGGTCCGGGGCGCCGGCGGGGCGCTTGGAGCGCCGCTGCACGAGGTCCAGGAAGGCGTAGACGGTGGAGCGGAACTCGTCGGTCTGCATCAGGTCCGCCAGCGTCTCGCATTCGAGCTCAGCGGACTGCGCCTGGGTCAGGGTGCGGTTGGCCTCCATGACGTCCAGGACCTTGGCGGGCGCCGGGGAAGCGTTGGAGGTCTTGGCCTCCACGAACGCCCGGCCCTTGGCGACGGCGGCCGCCCAGCGGGCGGCGACCTCCGGAGCGGACGGGTCCACGGCGTTCGCCCGCTCCGGCGCCACGGCACCGGCAATGACTTTCGCGGCCCAGGCCAGCGACTGTTCCACAAAGTCGGCCGGCTCGAACATCGCGTCCGCCATGCCCAGCTGGTAGGCCTGCGGCCCGGTCAGCGTGCGGTTGTTGCTCAGCGGGTTTTCGATCATGACTTTGAGGGCGTTCTCCGGCCCGATCAGCCGCGGCAGGATGTAGACCCCGCCCCAGCCCGGGATGAGTCCGATAAACGCCTCGGGAAGGGCCAGTGCGCCGGCGCCGGTGGAAACCGTGCGGTAGGTGGACTGCAGCGCGATCTCCAGGCCGCCGCCTAGGGCCAGGCCGTTGATGAACGCGAAGCTCGGCACGCCCAGGTTCGCCAGAGTGGAGTAGACCTCGTGGCCCAGCTGGGCCATCCACAGGCCCTGTTCACGTCCGCTGACGGACTTGACCGTGGACAGGTCGGCGCCGGCCACGAGGAAGTACGGCTTGCCGGTGACGCCGACGCCGACAATCTCGCCGCGGGCAGCGCGTTCCTTCAGCCCTTCCAGGACCGTGCCGAGTTCGATCAGCGTGTTGGGTCCGAGCGTGGTGGGCTTGGAGTGGTCCAGATCGTTGTCGAGGGTGACCAGCGCGAAGGTGCCGGGGCTTTTGCCGTCAGCAGTCTTCCCACCTACGGCGGGTAGTTCGATGTCCTGGACATAGGAGTGGGTGACCGTCTCGTTGGGGAAGAGGTCGGCAAGCTTGCGGAAATCAGCGACGCTCATGCTGTGGCTCCAGTCTCGGTGGTCGTGGTCTCTGCCTGCTGTGCTGCGGCGGGTGCTTCGGTGCCGTAATCCGCGTGATGCGGGTTCTCCCAGATTACGGTGGCGCCCATGCCCAGGCCGATGCACATGGTGGTCATGCCAAAGCGGACCGAGGGGTCCTCCTCGAACTGCCGGGCCAGCTGGTTCATCAGCCTGACCCCCGAGGACGCCAGCGGGTGCCCGACGGCGATCGCGCCGCCATAGCGGTTGACCCGGGGGTCGTCGTCGGCGATCCCGAAGTGGTCCAGGAAGCTCAGGACCTGGACGGCGAAGGCCTCATTGATTTCGAACAGGCCGATGTCCCCGATGCCGAGTCCGGCGTTCTTGAGCGCCTTCTCGGTCGCCGGGACCGGGCCGATGCCCATGACCTCAGGTTCCACGCCGGCGAAGGCATAGCTCACCAGGCGCATCCTGACCGGCAGCCCGAGTTCCTCGGCGGCATCGGAGGAGGCCAGCAGAGCTGCGGTTGCGCCGTCGTTCAGGCCCGCGGCGTTGCCCGCCGTGACCCGGCCGTGGGCGCGGAACGGCGTCTTGAGCGTGGCCAGGTCCCCGAGTGAGGTTCCGGGGCGCGGGGGTTCGTCCACGGTGTTGACCGTCCAGCCCCGGCCCGGCTTCATGGTGGCGACGGGCACGAGGTCGGGCTGGATCTGGCCGTTGGCGTAGGCTGCGGCGAGTTTGTCCTGCGAGGCGACGGCGTAGGCGTCGGTGCGGTCCTTAGTGATGGCCGGGAAGCGGTCGTGCAGGTTCTCGGCCGTGTTCCCCATGTTCAGCGCGGCGGGGTCCACGATCCGTTCGGACATGAAGCGCGGATTGGGGTCCGCGCCGGCGCCCATCGGGTGGTTGCCCATGTGTTCCACGCCGCCGGCGATCACGACGTCGTACGCGCCGAAGCCGATGCCGCTCGCCGTCGTGGTGACGGCGGTCATGGCGCCGGCGCACATGCGGTCGATCGCGAAGCCGGGCACGGTGCGGGGGAGCCCGGCCAGCAGGGCAGCGGTGCGGCCGATGGTCAGGCCCTGGTCGCCCGTCTGGGTGGTGGCGGCGATCGCGACCTCGTCAATCCGGTCCGCCGGAAGCGAGGGGTTGCGGCGCATCAGTTCGCGGATGCACTTGACCACAAGGTCGTCGGCGCGGGTGCCGGCGTAGATGCCCTTTTCGCCTGCGCGGCCGAACGGGGTGCGGACGCCGTCGACAAAGACGACGTCGCGCACGGTCCTGCTTCTTCCGGTGCTCGGGTTTGCGCTGCTGGGTTTTCCGCTGGTGCGGGCTTGGCTCACGGCGTACTCCTCATTGAGACATGGTGCCGGACCCGCGCTAGCGGCAATAAGCCCTGGGCAGGGGTTGCCACAGGCGGGAGGGTCCGAACGACATCATGCATCATGTTACTCGCCAGTAACATAGCTGGCAAGGAGGAATTGGGCAGCCCCGAAAAAGACCTGCTAGGCCGTGGAACCCGACGGCGCCTCCGCGGCGGCCTTGGGCTCCTTCGCGGGCAGCGGCTCGGGGTGCAGGAAGGCCTCGGCAATGAGCGGGGCCGTGATTTCGATCTGCCACTGGCGCGCTCCGAGGTTCGCCAGTTCCTCGGCCACGCCTTCCTCGCTGCACTCTGCCGGTGGACGCCAGGCGACCCGCCGAAGATAGTCCGGGGTCAGCAGGTTTTCCACCGGCAGGTTCAACTCCTCGGCCTTGGCCTGGAGCTTCGGACGGGCCGTGGCCAGCCTGGCGGCCGCCTCCGGGTCCCGGTCCGCCCAGACGCGCGGGGGCGGGGGAGCGTTGGTGGGCAGGTGCAGGGGCGGCAGGTCCTCCAGGGCCCGGGCCACACCGATGCAGCGCAGCCAGCGGGGGGCTTCCCGCTGCGCGGCGCGGCCGTGGAAGCCTTTGGTGCCCAGAAGCTGGGGAACCGTGGAGGGCATCGCCTTGGCGGCGGCGACGAGCGCGGAGTCGGGGATCAGCCGGCCGGGGGCGACGTCACGCTTCTGGGCCAGTGAATCGCGTTCCAGCCACAGCTCCCGGACTGCGGCCAGTTGGCGGCGGTCCCGGATCTGGTGCAGTCCGGACGTCTTGCGCCACGGATCAACGCGCGGCGGGGCCTGTCCGGCCTCGAGGATGGCGGCAAATTCCTGCTCGGCGTATTCCAGCTTTTCGTCCGCCACGAGGAGCTCAATCAGTTCCTCGCGCAGCTCGGTCAGGACTTCGACGTCGAGCGCGGCATAGCGCAGCCACGGTTCCGGCAGGGGTCGGGTGGACCAGTCGGCGGCGGAGTGTTCCTTCGCCAGGCCGAAGCCCAGGAGTTGTTCGATGACGGCGGCAAGGCCCACCCGGGGCAGCCCGGCCAGGCGGGCGGCGAGCTCGGTGTCGAAGAGTTTGTCCGGCCACATGCCGAGTTCGGACAGGCAGGGCAGATCCTGGCTCGCGGCGTGCAGGATCCATTCGACGCCGCGCAAAGCGTCATTGATGATGCTGAGGTCCCCGAAAGGTTCGGGATCGATCAGCCAGGTCCCTGAGCCTTCGCGCCGGATCTGGACCAGGAAGGCGCGCTGGCCGTAGCGGAAGCCCGAGGCCCGCTCCGCATCGACGCCCGCAGGGCCGTGGCCGGCCGCGAGAGCCGCGGCGCAACGTTCGAGTCCGGACTGGGTTTCAATGACCAGCGGCACGCCGTCGCGGGGAATGTCGAGGTCGATCACTTCAGGGACCAGGCTGTCGAAGCCTTCCACGGTGATGTGGGCTGTGGTGTCAGCAGCCTCGGCCGTAGTGCGATTGGCGCCGGCCGTGCTGGTTTCCGGATTCTGAGGGGTCATGGTCTCTACAGTTTACCGACAACATGGCGTATAAGGCCGTGACCGCGGCCGAACAGCCGCCTCATGCGTGTCCGCGGGGGCGGCGGGGAAGGGCCGTCACGCCCTCGGGCAGGGGCGGCAGTCCGGCGAAGGTGCAGACCATGTCCGACCACGCCTCCAGGTGCGAGGTGATGTCCGGGGTGGCCGGGGTCCAGGAGGCCCGGAGCTCAATGTCGATTGAATTCGGCCGGTCCGACAACGTTCCAAAGCTCTCCGAGAGCACCCGGGTGGCGGTGCCGCCGGCGGAGCGGTACGGAGCCTGATGGTTCTCCAGCGCTTCGACCAGCCAGGTCCACGCCACGGACCCCAGGAGTTCGTCGTTGCCCATCTCGGGTTCCAGCTGGGCACGGATGTAGGTGACGATCCGGAATTCCCCGTCCCACACGGCAGAGCCGTCGGGATCGTGGAGCAGAATGAAGCGCCCGGTGGCCAGCTCGACGTCGTCGCTGCCGGTCGCCCGTGCCAGGGCCGCGGCGGCCGGGCCGTGGACCGGTCCGCCGGCGGGGGATTCGCCCGGGCCGATCACTTCCGCGCCCAGGGCCACCGCGAACGGCGCCAGCCTGGACGGGGCCGGAATTTCGTCCAGGTGCAGCTCGCTGCGGCACCGTGCCTGCCGAAGGGTCCCCAGGGCGAAGAGGAAATCTGCCGGAACCTGATCGAGGGAGCTCACCTTGGAAGGTTATGCAACGGCCGGAGCCCTGCCCGGCAGGCTCGCCGCCGGGCAGGGGAAGCCGTGCACGGCTCAGGCAGCGGCGAGCTCGCGCTTGATGGCCGCAATGAAGGAATCAACGTCATCCTCGGTGGTGTCGAAGGAGCACATCCAGCGGACCTCGCGGGCCGCCTCGTTCCAGTCGTAGAAGCGGAAGGACTTGCGCAGCCGGTCCGCAACACCGGCCGGCAGGACGGCGAAGACGCCGTTGGACTCGGTCTTCTGGGTCAGTTCGACGCCGGGGATCGCCTCGACGCCGGCGCGCAGCCGGGCGGCCATGGCATTGGCGTGGGAGGCCGAGCGCAACCACAGGTCACCCTCGAGGAGGGCAATGAACTGGGCGGACATGAACCGCATCTTGGAGGCAAGCTGCATGTTCATCTTGCGCAGGTAGACCAGGCCGTGTGCGGCCTCCGGGTTCAGGGCGACCACAACCTCGCCGAACAGCAGGCCGTTCTTCGTGCCGCCGAAGGAGAGGATGTCCACGCCGGCGTCGCGGGTAAAGGCCCGCAGCGGGACGCCCAGGTGGGCGGCGGCGTTGGCCAGCCGGGCGCCGTCCATGTGCAGCTTCATGCCCTTTGCGTGGACATGCTCAGCGATGGCCCGGACCTCCTCCGGCGTGTAGCAGGTGCCAAGCTCGGTGGTCTGGGTGATGGACACAGCCAGCGGCTGGGCACGGTGCTCATCGCCCCAGCCCCAGGCTTCCTGGTCGATCAGTGCGGGGGTGAGCTTGCCGTCGGTGGTGGGGACCTGCAGCAGCTTGATGCCGCCGATCCGCTCCGGCGCACCGTTTTCGTCCATGTTGATGTGGGCGGTGGAGGCGCAAATGACCGCACCCCAGCGCGGGAGCAGCGACTGCAGGGACAGGACGTTGGCTCCCGTGCCGTTGAACACCGGGAAGCACTCGATGCCTTCACCGAAGTGCTCTTCCATCAGCTGCTGCAGGCGCGTGGTGTAGTCGTCTTCGCCGTAGGAAACCTGGTGGCCTTCGTTGGCGGCGGCCAGGGCAGCGAGAACCTCCGGGTGCACGCCGGAATAGTTGTCCGAGGCGAAGCCGCGGACGGAGGGATCGTGGAGCCGCACCGCAGTGCCGGCAGGGACAGTTTCAACTGTGCTGGTCATCGTTTTGCTCACGCTTTCAGTCTAAGAGGTCGGGCCGCCGGGGCTAAGCCCGGGGCGCTGGATCCGGGCCGCAGATGCTGGGCTGCAGCCGCTGGGCCAGGTCAGTGGCTGAGCAGCAGCCGCTGGCCGTTCAGGTCGCCGGCAGGAGCGCTGAAGAGTCCGGCTGCGGCCGCGGCCAGGTCAGCCACGTCCGTGAAGCCCGGGAACTTGCGGTCCGGGGCCTTGGCGCGCATTTCCGCGTTGACGAGGGCTTTGACCACGAAGATGACGGCGGCGCCGCGCGGCGCGGCGCTGTTCTGTCCGGGAGTGCCGGTGCCGGCGGTCGCGGCGTGGGCCCGGCGGAAGCCGTCCGCGACCGCCAGGGTCCAGGCCTCGGCGGCAGCCTTGGCCGCGGCGTAGCTCGCCCCGGCCGCCGTCGGGGCGCTCACGGCCGTGGAGGACACCATGGCGAAGCGTCCGGCGTCAGAGGCAGCGAGGTCGTCGAAGAAGACGCGGGTGACGTTCCGCAGTGTCGTGACGGCGTTGCGTTCCAGGAAGTCCCAGTCGTCGTCGCTCTGGTCCGTGATGCCTTTCGCGCCGCGCCAGCCGCCCACCAGGTGGACCACGCCGTCGACGCGTCCGGCCAGGCCGGCAATGCGTTCCCGCAAGGCGCGGACGTCGGCCAGGCTGGCGAGGTTGCACACGAGCGGCGTGACGCCGTGGCCGGCCTCAGCGGCCGCTGCCTCGATGCGCGCGGCATCCGAGCCGACCGTGAAGACCCTGTGGCCGGCGTCGCGCAGGGCGCGGGCCGTCGCGATTCCCGACGGCCCGCTGCCCCCCGTGACCAGCACGTTCAAAGTGCGTCCGGCGCTCATCCGGCGTTCAGGGCCCGGGTGGCGTCAGCTTCGCCGGTATCTGAGGACCCTGTGATGCCGGCCGTGGATTCGATGACGGGGCGCATCTTCTTCTCCAGCGCCTCGTAGAACATGGAGAGCGGGAACTCGTCGTCGAGGACCTGGTCCGTGAGGCCGCGGGGCGGACCGTCCAGGGGCAGGGCGTCCGGACCCTTGGCCCAGACCGAGGCCGGGTTGGGCGTGACCGTACCGGAGATGAGCTCATAGGCGGCGAGCCAGTGGGCCATCTTGGGGCGGTCGATCGAGCGCCAGTACAGTTCCTCGATCTTGGCACCGAGTTCAACCACGACGCCGGCAGCCTCGTCCCAGTCGATGCTGAGTTTGCTGTCGGTCCAGTGCAGGACGTGGTGCTGGTGCATCCAGGCGAAGAGCAGCTGGCCGCCAAGGCCGTCATAGTTGCGCACGCGCGTGCCGGTGATCGCGAAGCGGAAGATGCGGTCGAAGATCACGGCGTACTGGACCAGCTTGGCGTGCCGGCGGGCCTCCGGGTCAGCGTCCTCGTCCTTCTCGATCTTCACCGATTCGCGGAAGGCGGTGAGGTCACAGCGCAGCTCCTCCAGCGAGTAGAGGAAGAACGGCATGCGCTGCTTGATCATGAACGGGTCGAAGGGCAGGTCCCCGCGCATGTGGGTGCGGTCGTGGATCAGGTCCCACATGACGAACGTTTCCTGTGTCAGCTCCTGGTCCTCCAGCAGTGCGGCGGCGTCGTCGGGCAGCTGCAGGGAGGTGATCTCGGCGGCGGCGCGCAGGACGCGGCGGAAGCGGGCTGCCTCGCGGTCGGCGAAGATCGCGCCCCACGTGAACGTCGGGGTCTCGCGGACGGCGACGGTCTCGGGGAAGAGAACGGCGGAGTTGGTGTCGTAGCCCGCGGTGAAGTCGAGGAACCGGATCGGGACGAAGAGCTTGTTGGAGTATTCGCCCGTTTCCAGGCCGCCGATGAACTCGGGCCAGATGACCTCGATCAGCACTGCCTCGACGAGGCGGCTGCTGCTGCCGTTCTGGGTGTACATGGGGAACACGACCAGGTGCTGGAGTCCGTTGACCCGGTGCTGCTGGGGCTGGAAGGCCTGCAGGGAATCCAGGAAGTCCGGGACGCCAAAGCCGCCGGCTGCCCAGCGGCCGAAGTCGGTGACCAGCAGGTCCAGGTAGTTCGCGTCATGGGGGAAGGACGGGGCCAGGGCCGCGACCGCCGCGGTGATGGTGTCTACGTAGTCCGCCGCGGCTTCGTGGGCTTCGGCATCCGGCACGGATCCGTCCTGGACCTGGAGGGCGCGCAGGGCGGTGGCGGCAGCCTTGAGCCGCAGCCATTCCTGGTTGCCGGCGGTGATCGGGGCGGGGGCGGTAAGAGCGGTCGTGGTCATCGTCGACGGTCGCCTTTCTGTTTGCTGTGGAGCGTGTCGCTGGATCTAGATCGAGCGTAGCAAGCAAGCAGAGACTCTAATGCAAAATTGCCTTGAGCATAAGAAAGTCTGTGGCAAGTGATTCTGAAAGGCCGTCCCAGCGGAAGGAGAGGCAGGGCTGCCGGCTACTGCCCGGCGTCGTCCGCGGGAACGAGCTTCAGGGACACCGAGTTGATGCAGTAGCGCTGGTCGGTGGGAGTGCCGTAGCCCTCGCCGTCGAACACATGCCCCAAGTGGGAATCGCACGTAGCGCAGCGGACTTCCACGCGGTCCATGCCCATGGTGCGGTCATGGATGTAGCGCACGGTGCCCTCGGCGAGCGGCGCCCAGAACGACGGCCAGCCGCAGTGCGAGTCGAACTTTTCGTTGCTGGTGAAGAGTTCGGTGCCGCAGGCCCGGCACTTGTAGACACCCCGGGTGTGGGTGTCCCAGTATTCGCCGGTGTACGGCCGCTCGGTGCCGGCCTGACGGAGCACGCGGTACTCCTCCGGAGTCAGTTCCTCGCGCCACTGGGCATCCGTCTTTTCGACAGGTTTTTCGGCCGGCGTCCCGGCCGGCATCTGGTCAAACGCCGTGGCGGCGGGGTCGGCTGCGGGTTCGGTCGCTGGTTCGGTGGCGGGCACGGATTTGGGCCTGTTAAAGATGCTCATAGCCTCAATAACGCTCAGGAGTCCCCGATAAATCCCGAACCGGCGTACAGATGCAGGACGGGCAGCCCCAGCTTGTCCTGTGCTTTGGTGGCCCAGTCGGTGTGGAACGTGTCAGCCACGGCGTGCGGGCGGGTGATGACCACGGCCTGTCCGGCGCTGAGTTCCTTGACCTTGGCAACCAGGCCGTCAACGGCCTTGCCCTCGACAACTTCGCCTGAGACCCCGCCGCCCAGGCCGGCCAGCGCGGCCAGCGAGGCCGCCAGGGTGTCGGCTGCTTCGGCCCGCTCCACGGCGGGATCGGAGTGTGCCGTCAGTTCACGGAAGGCCTTGGCGATTTCAAGCATGGAAAGGTTTTCCAGGAAATCCACGACCAGGTGCCGCTCGGTGTTGGCCGGCACCAGGATCAGCAGGGGCGCATCACCGCCGGCAACCAGGGTTTCGATATTGACGCGGTCATCCGCACCGAGGGGCTCTTCTGTCAAAATGACGATTGGATCACTCATGACCCCAGCCTAGTCGCGCTCGTCTTGACCTGCATGGTTGTGTCCCACCCGGCCCCGGCGTGTCTGTGCCGGCCCGGCCGTGCGCCTGAAACCCGGCGAATGCCATGGTTGGGCTGCGCTTCGGTAAGAATGGTGCCATGGCATCCTCCTTGCGCCTCAGCCCGGACCTCCGCCGGGACCTCCGCCAGACCGCTGCCCGCCGGACCGTTGCCCGCGGAGCAGCAGTGCCCGTTGCTGCAGCCCCCGGCGCCGCGACGTCCGGCAGCGCCAAGTGGGCGTTGGGCGGCATCATCGGCGGCAGCGCCGCCGCGGGCGTGCTCGCCGCCGGCTCCTCCGCCCTCGCCCTCTACTTCGCCCGCCGCGTCATCACCCCGGCCCGGTTCCGGGCGGAGGACCAGGAGGTGCTGGCCGTCATCCGCGAGGGGCGGGCGCTGCGGGTCATTTTCGCCGCCACGCCGGACGCCACGGTGGACGGAGTGTACGGGTTCTTCTTCGACGGCGGCCGCGGGCATGCGCGGATCGGCCGGATCCTGTCCTACTCGCCGGCCGAACGCACCGTGCTGCGCGAGGTCGAGCACGTCTACAGCGGGGACATGGCCACCGCCCGGCGGGGCTGGTGGAGCGGTGCGGCCTATCCGGATCCGGCCGCGCTGGGGCTTCCGGTGGAGGACGTGCTGATCGACGTCGACGCCGGGACCGCGCCGGCCTGGCTCGTCCGCGCCGTGCCGGCCGCGGCGGAGGATGTGGCCCGGGATGTCTGGGCGATCATGGTGCACGGGCGCGGGGCCACCCGGCAGGAGGGGCTGCGGGCCGTCCGGACCGCCAGCGAACTGGGCATGTCCAGCCTGCTGATCTCCTACCGAAACGACGGCCTGGCCCCGTCAGCCGGCGACGGGCGCTACGGCCTGGGCTCCACCGAATGGCGCGACGTCGAGGCCGCCATCGGCTACGCCGTGCAGCAGGGCGCCCGCGAGGTGGTTTTGTTCGGCTGGTCGATGGGCGGCGCGATCTGCCTCCAGGCGGCTGACCTGTCCCGGCACCGCCACCTGATCCGGGCCATGGTCCTGGACGCGCCGGTGATCAACTGGGTCGACGTGCTGGCCCACCATGCGGAGCTGAACCGGATCCCGTCCTCCGTGGGCCGCTACGGGCAACTGATGCTCAGCCACCGCTTGGGCCGGCGGCTGACCGGGCTCGCCGCGCCCGTCGACCTCAAAGCGATGGACTGGGTCTCGCGGGCCGTGGAGCTGAGGACGCCGACCCTCATTGTGCACAGCGTGGACGACGAATACGTACCCTACGGGCCCTCCGCGGCGCTGGCCGAGAAAAACCCCGAGATGGTCACCTTCGAGCCCTTCGACAGGGCCCTGCATACCAAGGAATGGAACGTGGACCCGGAGCGCTGGGAGCGTCAGGTCTCGGCCTGGCTCCGGCAGCAGCTGGCGCCCCGCGCCAACCCCGGCGACCAGGAGCCGGCGGCCGGGAACGCCGCGGCGGACTGACAGTTCACTGATAGTTCACGGCAGTGTTTCGTCTCGGCGAGGACGCCGGTCAGTCGCGCCGGGTCCCGATTCTTGCGGTGCGGGCGGCCGTGAGCCGAATGAGCTCGGCCGGATCCAGCTCGATGTCCAGGCCGCGCCGTCCGCCCGACACGAGGATGGTCTCCAGCGCCAGTGCGCTGTCATCCACCACGGTGGGGGAGGCCTGGCGCTGGCCGAGCGGTGAGATGCCGCCGAGCACGTATCCGGTCCGCCGCTGCGCCGCGGCAGGGTCGGCCATCTCTGCCTTCTTGCCGCCCAAGGCCGCGGCCATCGCCTTGAGGTCAAGGTTGCCGCTCACGGGCACGACGCCGACGGCGAGCCGGCCGTCGACGTCGACCATCAGGGTCTTGAAGACCCGGGCAGGGTCGACGCCGAGCACTTCCGCCGCTTCCAGGCCGTAGCTGGCCGCCGCGGGGTCATGGGTGTAGGGGTGGGCGACAAAGGGAACCCCGGCGGCCGCGAGTGCTGCGGTGGCCGGGGTTCCCTGCGACGCGTGCTTGCGGGCCATGTCGGCTGCCTGTTGTGGGGCCGGAGATCAGGACTGTGCCGGCTGCCGCCGGTTTTCGGACGCGACGACCTTGCGCTTGATCCGGCCGAGCATGGCGGTCATTCCGCGCATGCGCAGCGGGGTGATGGCCCGGGTGAGGCCCAACAGTTCGGGCATGTCGTCCGGGACGGCCAGGATTTCCGCGGCGCTGAGGCCGTCGAGTCCTTCGTGGAGCACTCCGGCAAACCCGCGGGTGGTCGGGGCCTCCTTGGGTGCCTTGAAGTAGAGCCGGACGCGCTCGGCAGCGGCGCCGTCGGCCTGTTCGGTCTCGACGGTGAGGAACAGCGGCGTCTGGCACTCCACGACCTGCTCGAGCAGCTCCGGGTGGTCCCGGAGCCGCTCCGGCAGTTCGGGAAGCCCCTGCGAGAACTCGAGGAGCAGCTGCAGCCGCTCTGCTTCGGTCAGGGCTTGGAAATCGTCGACAATGTCCGCCAGCGCGGCGGGGAGGGCTGAAGTATTCATCATTCCCAGCTTACGCACGCGCGCCGATTGTGTCCCTGTCGCGTCCGGTCCCGCTCCATGGTGCCCGCGGCTAACGGCCGGCCGGAACCGCGCCGCGCTCGGCGCCCTTGACGATCGGGACGCGCACGGCGTTGCCCCATTCGGTCCAGGAGCCGTCGTAGTTCCGGACGGTTTCGAAGCCCAGCAGGTACTTCAGCGCAAACCAGGTGTGGCTGGACCGCTCGCCGATCCGGCAGTACGCCACGACGTCGTCGCCTTCGTTCAGCCCGGCCTCGCCGAGGTAGAGGGCCTCGAGCTCGCCGCGGTTCCGGTAGGTGCCGTCGCCGGCCGCCGCGCGGGCCCAGGGGATGGAGGCCGCCGTGGGGATGTGGCCGCCACGCAGCGCGCCCTCTTCCGGGTAGGCGGGCATGTGGGTGCGCTGGCCGGTGTACTCCTCGGTCGAGCGGACGTCGATCAGCGGCTTGCCGAAGTGCGCCAGGACGTCATCCTTGAAGGCGCGGATCGGGGCGTCGTCCCGCTCCACGACGGGGTAGTCGGCGGGGGTGGCGACGGTCGTGACGGTGGAGAGCGCCCGGCCTTCCGCGATCCACTTGTCCCGGCCGCCGTCCAGGAGCCGGACGTCCTCGTGGCCGAAGAGCGTGAACACCCACAGGGCGTAGGCGGCCCACCAGTTCGACTTGTCGCCGTAAATGACCACCGTGCTGTCCCGTGAAATGCCCTTGGCCGCGGCCAGCGCGGCGAAGGCCTCGCCGTCGACATAGTCGCGGGTCACCTCGTCGTTGAGGTCCGTGTGCCAGTCGATTTTCACGGCGCCGGGGATGTGGCCGGTCTCGTACAGCAGGACGTCCTCATCGGATTCGACCACCACGAGATTGCCGCCGTCGAGGGCCCCGTCCTCGATCGCCGTGGCCAACCACTCGGTGGACACCAGGCGGTCGGGGTGGGCGTAGGCGGCAAATTTCTCGTTCTGCTCAACGGGGTAGGACATTGCGATGGCCTTTCACTGGAACGGTCAGGAGGCCGGGCGCGGAAAGGGTGCGCGGCGCCGGGCCTGTTACAACACTAGTCACGGGCCGGCGGGAATGCTCCACCGGGTTCACACGGGGAAATGTGGTCTTCCTCACGCCGGCCGCGGGTCCGCACGGGCGCAGGCGGGCCCGGCAGGCTTTGCCGGTATTCTTGCTGGGGACAAGAGACCAGCAGAACGGACCACCTTGGTACAGATCGAACAGCTCGCCGCCCGCACACCGGCAGTTTCCGTGGATGAACTCCTCAATGGGTTCTATCCGTCGCCGCGGTTCGGCGAGGTGTCGTTTGCCAGCTACCGGCCCGATCCCGCCCAGCCCAGCCAGGCCCATGCGGTCCATGCCCTGCAGCATTTTGCGGCGGGCGTGGGCGCACGCGACGGCGACGGCCTGTTCAAGCGGCTCTTCGGCAAGAAGGACACGTCCCGGGCCGGGATCTACCTCGACGGCGGATTCGGCGTGGGCAAGACCCACCTGCTGGCTTCGCTGTGGCACGCCGCCCCCGGACCCAAGGCCTTCGGCACGTTCGTCGAATACACCAACCTCGTCGGTGCGCTGTCCTTCCGCAAGACCGTCGAGGCCCTGAGCCACTACAAGCTGGTCTGCATCGATGAATTTGAGCTCGATGATCCGGGCGACACCGTGCTCATGTCCCGGCTCATGCGTGAACTCGCTGACGCCGGCGTGAAGCTTGCCGCCACGTCGAACACGCTGCCGGGGTCGCTCGGGGACGGGCGCTTCGCCGCCGTCGACTTCGCCCGCGAAATCCAGGTGCTGGCGGACCAGTTCGACGTCGTGCGGATCGACGGCGAGGACTTCCGCCACCGCGGCCTCCCGGCCGCGCCCGCGCCGCTGCGCAATGATGACCTGACCCACCAGATGCATGCCGAGTTCGACGGCAAGACCGTTGCCCGCGACGAGTTCAGCACGCTGATCAACCACCTGGCCGGCGTGCACCCGAGCCGCTACCGCCAGCTGCTGGAGGGGATCGAGGGCGTCGTCTGGAAGAACGTGCACACGATTACCGAGCAGGCCGTTGCGCTGCGCTTTGTGGTGCTGGCGGACCGGTTGTACGACAAGGACGTGCCCATCCTTGCCAGCGGTGTGCCGTTCGACCAGCTGTTCACCGAGGAAATGATGACCGGCGGGTACATGAAGAAGTACTTCCGCGCCGTCTCCAGGCTCACCGCGCTGGCCCGCGAGGGCCAAAACCACGAACCGTCCTAGCGCCGACTGCCTCCAACGTCGTTAAATGCCGGAGGTGCCGGCGCCGCCTCTCGGCGGGACCGGCACCTCGCTGACGGATCTGGGTCAGAGGCCTGGCTGGCGGGGTTCCCCGGCTACGGGGGGCTCACCGGCTGCGGGAGTCTGATCGGCGACCGGGGCCGGGTTCGGCCGGTCGTTCGCCTTGTCCACGAAGTCGGAAGCGCCACGCTGCACGGCATCGATCTTGTCGGCGTGCTTTCCGCCGGTCTTGGAGTCGACGAAGTCGCCTGCCTTTTCGATGCCGTCCTTGATGGCTTCTTCGTTGCCACCAATAACTTGCTGAGCCTTGCCCTTTAGATCGTCAAGTAAACCCACGGGCACCTCCCTTCGGTCGCGGAGCCAGATCGCTCCTAGCGCTCTCTACCCTAGCGGGAGGCGGCGGGGGTGCCAAGGGTGTCCGCCCAGAGGATAAAAGGTGGAAGGCCAGGTGCACAGGGTAAAAGGGCCCGGAGTACCCCAATCCGCAGTGCACGAACGAAATACATAAAAACGAACCGCACAAAGAAGTACACAAAAGAAGCACACAAAAAAGAGCAGCTCCGGGGAGCTGCTCTTGTGGTGGGCGATACTGGGATCGAACCAGTGACCTCTTCCGTGTCAGGGAAGCGCGCTACCGCTGCGCCAATCGCCCGCAACCGGAAGGATCCGGAGTGGAGTTGTAATGAAGAGAGCGGACGACGAGATTCGAACTCGCGACATCCACCTTGGCAAGGTGGTGCTCTACCAGCTGAGCTACGTCCGCATTTAGTCCATGCCGGCTGGGCCGGTGGTACTGCATCAAGCAAGTTGCCTTGCTTTAGTGGGCGATACTGGGATCGAACCAGTGACCTCTTCCGTGTCAGGGAAGCGCGCTACCGCTGCGCCAATCGCCCCTTGCATCCGATCGAAACCGGAAACCAGGGTTTTCACCGAGGTGGGTACGGGATTCGAACCCGTGTATACGGCTTTGCAGGCCGCTGCCTCGCCTCTCGGCCAACCCACCGTGTAGACAGGATTCCGAAGAACCTTTGCCGTGACAGTGTCCTGCGAGCGGACGACGAGATTCGAACTCGCGACATCCACCTTGGCAAGGTGGTGCTCTACCAGCTGAGCTACGTCCGCATTGTTGGTGTGCATTTCCTTGCCGCATTCGGCATTTCCTCGCGTTCCAACGAGTAAGAACTCTATAGGAGGTTCTGGGAATCTACAAATCGAGGCGCGTCTACCCATGTTCCATGGCCCTGCTTCCCTGAGTTCTAGGGGATTTTGCTAATTACAGCGCTGTAATTAGCGGCGGTCTCAAGCGGTGGCCCGAGGCGGTGCTGGGGCTATTCCCGGGACCACTGCCTGGGAGGAGTGGGTGCCCGTGGAGGATTGCTGGACAGTACCCGCGCACGGGCCTGTTGCGGGGGAGCGTTGGCCACGGATCCGCGGCGCGGCCGGGTTCGCCGGGCCGATTTCTAAAATCCGCCCGGGTGGGCTAGCATTCAATGTCGTTAGGGCGATTGGCGCAGTGGTAGCGCGCTTCGTTCACACCGAAGAGGTCACTGGTTCGAACCCAGTATCGCCCACTAACGAAATGGTCTGTTCCGCTGACTCAGCGGGGCGGGCCATTTTGCTTTTCATCGTTGTCTGACCCCCGTGAAAGAGTCTTCATATGACCGCTCCACTCCTCGCCCACGCCACGGACTATGGCCGCATGTACGCCCGTTCCACGTCCGCACAGTTCTCCGTTCCTTCCATCACCACGGTGATCGGCCAGCAGCCACACGGCCTGGATGGCTGGTTCGGGTATATGGGTGCGAACAGCCTGGCCCAGGATCCCGAGCTCCCCGGCATCCTGGGGAGCCCGGCCAAACTGCGCCAGGCGGTCAGCCGGGCAGCCAGGGCGGCGGAGTCGTACCGGGACGATGCCGCCAAGCGCGGCGACCGGGTCCACAACTACTGCGAGCAGGTTGCGCTGCGCGCGCTCGGCCGGCCGCACCAGATGAAGGAAACACGGGAGGCCCTGGCCGCCAACGGGGAGGAAGCCTTCGCGGCACGCTTCGACGAATGGTGGGAGCTCTTCGACGTTGAACCCATCGCCCCGGAAATTACGGTGTGGAACAAGACGGTCGGCTATGCCGGCACCCTGGACCTCGTGGCACGGATCAACGGCAGGACCTGTCTGATCGACTACAAGACCAAGGGCACCAGCCGGGACGGCACCGTCAAACCCCTGGATGACAAAGTGGTCATGCAGCTCGTGGCGGGCATGAAGGCGGAGGAAAGCCTCGTGGATCCCGTGGCGGGGGAATGGGAGCCCTGGCAGCACGGCGAGTCCCCGATCCTCCTGGCCGTGGCGGTCGGCGAGACCGAGGTCCGTCCGCAGCGGGCCAACCCCGAGGTCCTGAAGCACCACTGGTGGAAATTCTGTGCGCTGCGCCGCGTGTGGGAAATGTCCGCCGACACGGCGACCGCCGGAGCAGCACTGCTCCCGCTGGCGCCGCCGGTGAAGCGCTGAACAGAAGCGCTGAACGGAAGCCCGGACGGAAGCCGGGCAGCTGCAACTAAACTGGACTGGATCCCTAGCCGCCCACCGTGAGGACAGATTGCACATGGCCATTTTGAATATCCGCATCATCGGGGATCCTGTGCTGCGCACAGTCGCCGATCCCGTGACGGAATTCGGGCCTGAACTGGCAAAGCTCGTCGCCGACATGACCGAAACCATGGAGGATGTCGAGGGCGCCGGCCTGGCCGCGCCCCAGGTCGGTGTGAGCCTGCGCGTCTTCACCTACCGGATCGGCGGCGTCGAGGGCCATATCGTCAACCCCGTGCTGGAAAACAGCGAAGACTTCCAGCCGGACCAGGTCGAGGGATGCCTGTCGATCCCGGGCCTGGGCTTCCCCGTCCGCCGCTACCGCCATACCCGGGTGACCGGCGTGGACCTGCAGGGCAACCCCGTCACCGTCGAGGGCGAGGACATGCTGGCGCGCTGCTTCCAGCACGAGACCGACCACCTGGACGGGATCCTCTACACAGACCGGCTCGAGGGCGAGGACCGTAAGGCCGCCCTGCGCGCCATCCGCAATGCCAACTACGACGCCATCACGGAACAGACAACCACCAAGCGCGCGAAGAGCGTCGGGACGAGCTTTGGCGGGTCCAGCTTCGGAATCACCCCGTGAGGGTTCTCTTCGCGGGGACCCCTGCCGTCGCCGTGCCGTCCCTCGACGCCCTTGTTGGCGCCGGGTTCGACGTCGTCGCTGTCCTCACCCGCCCGGACGCACCGCTGGGACGCAAACGCGTCCTGACGCCGTCGCCCGTGGCCGCCAGGGCCGCAGAGCTCGGCATTGAGATCATCCACGCCGCCAAAGTCGATGCCGGGGTCACCGCCCGCATTGCCGCCGCAGCACCGGACGTCGCGGCGATCGTGGCCTACGGCGGGCTGATTCCCCCTGCGGCCCTCGCTGTTCCCCGCCACGGCTGGGTGAACCTGCATTTCTCGCTGCTGCCGGCCTGGCGCGGCGCGGCCCCCGTGCAGCGCGCCGTCATCGCCGGCGACGACGTCACCGGTGCCGTCACCTTCCGCCTGGAGGAGGGGCTGGACACCGGCCCGGTCTTCGGAACCCTCACCGAGTCCGTGCACCCCGCCGATACCGCCGGGGCACTGCTCGAACGGCTCTCCCACAGCGGCGCGGTCCTGCTGGCCCAGACCCTGTCCGCGATCGACGCCGGCAACGCCGTCGCGCTGCCGCAGCAGGGCGACGTCAGCCTGGCACCGAAGCTCAGCCTCGAGGACGGCCGGCTCGACTGGCAGCAGCCCGCACTCGCGATCGGCCGCCGCGCCCGCGGGGTCACCCCGGAGCCGGGCGCCTGGACCCTGCTGGAGGGCCAGCGGATCAAACTGGAACCGGTCCTGCCGGCCGCGGATTCAGCCGCGCTCCGGCCCGGACAGCTGGCCATGGACGGGAAACGGGTCCTCGTCGGTACGGGATCGCACCCGGTGGAATTGACGCGGGTCCAGCCCGCGGGCAAGAAAATGATGGCCGCCGCTGATTGGGCGCGTGGGCAGGCAACACTTGAAAGCGTGGTATTCGAATGAGCGGTTCCGGGACCAGCGGCAGCAGCCGAGGCAGTGGCCAGGGCGCCGGGGGCGGCAGCCGGCGGAATGCCCAGGGCCGGGAACGCAACCGCGGGCCGCAGCGCGGCTTCACCGAGAGCGCCCCGTCCCAGCGGACCCGCCGCGCCGACCCGGCCCGGCTGGTTGCCTTTGAGGTCCTCCGAGCCGTGGCCGCCGAGGACGCCTACGCGAACCTGGTGCTCCCGGCCCGGATCCGGCACCACGGGCTGGACAAGCGCGACGCCGGTTTCGCCACCGAGCTCAGCTACGGCGCCCTCCGCGGCCAGGGCACGTATGACGCCATCCTCGCCCGGTGCGTGGACCGGCCGCTGGACGAACTGGATCCCGCGATCCTCGATGCCCTGCGGATCGGGGTGCACCAGTTGCTCGCCATGCGCGTGCCCGCCCACGCCGCCCTGGACCAGACGGTGGGCCTGGCCCGCGCCGTGATCGGGGCCGGGCCCTCGGCACTGATCAACGCCGTCCTGCGCAAAGTCTCCGCCCGCACCCTCGATGAGTGGCTCGACCTGCTGCTCAGCACCGAGACCGATGCCACCCGGATCGCGTCCATCCGTTACGCCCACCCTGAATGGATCGTCCGCGCGCTCCGCCAGTCGCTCGTAGTCCACGGCCGGCCGGCTGCTGAGATTGACGCGCTGCTCGAAGCGGACAACGCCGCGCCCGTGGTGAACCTCGTGGCACTGCCGGGCGTGGGCAGCCTGGACGAGGCCCTGGAAAGCGGAGCCACCCCGGGTGAGCTCGTCGAGGGATCCGCGCTCTCCAGCGGCGGGGACCTTGGCCGGCTCGCCTCGGTCCGTGACGGAAGCACCCGCGTCCAGGACGTCGGCTCGCAGCTCGTGGCCCGCGCCATGGCCGCCGTCGATCTCGGCACAAACCCCGGCACGGCCCCCGGCGCCGAAGCCGGGACGGACAGCGGAGACGCGGGGGAGCGCTGGCTGGATCTCTGTGCCGGACCCGGCGGCAAGGCCGCCCTGCTCGGCGCCCTGGCCCGGCAGCGGGGCGCCCACCTGCTGGCCAACGAATCCGCCGCGCACCGGGCCAAACTCGTGCGCCAGGCCCTGTCCGCGGTCCCGCGGGAGGCCTGGGAGGTCAGGACCGGGGACGGCCGGGACATCGGCGCCGAGCAGCCGGAGTCCTTCGACCGTGTCCTGGTCGATGTCCCGTGCACCGGCCTGGGGGCCCTGCGCCGGCGCCCGGAGTCGCGCTGGCGGCGCACGCCCAAGGACCTCGTGGACCTTGGCCCGCTGCAGCGCCAGCTGCTCAACTCCGCGATCGACGCCGTCAAGCCCGGCGGCGTGGTGGCGTACGTGACATGTTCGCCGCACCCGGCAGAGACCACCGCCGTCGTCAGTGATGCCCTGCGCAAGCGCGAGGACCTCGAACTCCTCGACGCCGGCGCCGTGCTGGACAGCGTCAGTCTCACCGGCCACCTCGAGGCCGGGCACGAGCTCACCGCCCAGCTCTGGCCGCACGTGCACCAGACGGACGCCATGTTCCTGGCGCTGATTCGCAAGTTGGCCTGAGTTTCGCTGATACTGGGGCACTGCCAGCTAAGAACGATCCAGCTAAGTACGAACGAGAAGGAAATCCATGGCCCAGTGCTGCATCAACCCGAGCATCCTTTCGGCTGACTTCGTCAACCTTGAGGCCGAACTGCGCCGTATCAGCAATGCCGATGCGGTGCATGTGGACGTCATGGACAACCACTTCGTGCCCAACCTGACCATCGGGCTGCCCGTGGTGCAGCGCATCCAGGCCGTCAGCCCGGTGCCGCTGGACGCACACCTGATGATCGCCGACGCGGACCGCTGGGCGCCGGGCTTCGCCGACGCCGGGGTGGCCTCGGTGACGTTCCACGCGGAAGCCTCGATCGCGCCGATCAAATTGGCGCGGGAACTGCGCGCCCGCGGGGCCAAAGCCGGCATGGCGCTGCGTCCGGGGACCGCCGTGGAGCCCTATCTGGACATGCTGCCGGAACTGGACCTGCTCTTGATCATGACGGTGGAGCCCGGCTTCGGCGGGCAGTCCTTCCTGGACCTGACGCTGCCCAAAATCCGACGGGCCCGGGCAGCCATTGACGGTTCCGGCGCTTCAGTGGCACTGCAGGTGGACGGCGGCATCACCGAGGACACGATCGTGCGCGCCGCAGAGGCGGGGGCGAACGTCTTTGTTGCGGGGTCAGCCGTCTACGGCGCCGCGGATCCGGCGGAAGCTGTCGAAAGGCTCCGGGCGGCCGGGTCCCGCTGACGCGCCGGTCCCGGCAGCGAATCCGGCAGTGCACCCGGCAGGAAACTGCTGCGAAGATGACGCCGGGCGTAACATCGGCGTCCGGGGAATAGCCCGGGCAGGCCCGCAGTTGTGTCAGAATAACAAACACACATACGTGCTCCGGGGTCGGTGTAAGTCCGAACCGGCGGTGACAGTCCGCGACCCGCGCGCCAGCGCCTTCCTTCGGGAAGGATGCCGGCAAACGGTTGAACCGGTGAAATTCCGGTACCGACAGTTAAAGTCTGGATGAGAGAAGCACGTACAGCTGTTACTGCGGCGCCCCCACGGCGCCGCATAATTGCGCTGTCGTAGACCCCCGGAGCCATCGCGGTTCTTGAGGGAAGGAACGACACACGCATGGACCCCTTGCGATGGCTCTTCGAAGCGCAGATCCCGGTAGGCGGATCTGTCCTGATTCTTCGTGAAGTGCTAGGCAACATCTTTGGCCTCGCCAGCGCCTTTGGCGGCATGCGCCGCCGGGTCTGGGCATGGCCCGTCGGCATCGCCGGCAACTTACTGCTCCTGACGGTCTTCCTGGGCAACGTCTTCGGTTCCGCCACGCCCGCCACGCTGTGGGGCCAGGCCGGACGCCAGGTCATGTTCATCGGCGTCGCCGTCTACGGCTGGTACCGCTGGCAGCAGGGCAGGCAGCCCGCCAGCAGCGGGGCGGTCCTCGCGCCGCGCTGGGCCAGCAACCGGACCCGGGTGATTCTGGCCCTCAGCCTCGTGGCCGGCACCGCGGCGCTTACCCCGGTCTTCGACTCCCTCGGGTCCTACCCGCCGGTCTGGGCCGACGCCTGGACGTTCATGGGCTCGCTGCTGGCGACCTACGGGATGGCGCGCGGCTGGACGGAGTTCTGGCTCATCTGGGTGGCGGTGGACATCGTCGGTGTGCCACTGCTGTTCAGCGCGGGCTACTACGCCAGCGCCGTCATGTACCTCTTCTACGGCTTCTTTACCCTGACCGGGTTCTTTGTCTGGTGGCGTGCCTCGAAGCTGGCGAACCGGCCGGCCACGGTCGAAACCGCATCCCTTGACTCGCTGGTGGCCAGGTGAGCGCCCCCAACAGCGCCCGTGTGAACGCCGCATCCAGCGCGGCCCCGCGCGGCACCGCTTCGTTCAGCGCTGATCCGTTCAGCGCGGCCACGTTCGACGACGCCCCGTTCAGCGCAGCTGAAAACGCTGCGATGCAGACCGCCCTGGCCGCCGCGGCGCAGGGCCCGCGGGGCGCCAACCCGCTCGTGGGAGCCGTCGTCGTCGGGGCCGACGGGACGCACCTCGCCACCGGATACCACCGCGGAGCCGGGACTCCCCATGCCGAGGCTGACGCGATCGGCCAGGCGAAGGCGGCGGGCCGGGACCTCCGCGGCGCGGCGATCGTCGTGACGCTGGAGCCCTGCAACCACTGCGGGCGCACCGGGCCCTGCGCGCAGGCGATCATCGACGCCGGCATCACCGACGTCATCTACGCCGTCGACGATCCCCACGACCCGGCCGCCGGTGGCGCCGTGACGCTCCGCGCCGCGGGCGTCCGCGTCCGCTCCGGGCTGGCAGCCGATGCGGCGCTGGACCTGAACCGCCGCTGGTTCGACGCCGTCGCCGCCAAACGGCCCTTCGTCACCCTGCATATCGCCCAGACCCTCGACAGCCGCATCGCCGCCAGCGACGGCACCAGCCAGTGGATCTCCAGCCCGGAATCGCTCGCGGACAACCACGCCCTGCGCGGCCGGATTGACGCCATCCTGGTGGGCACCCAGACGGTCCTGATCGACAACCCCCGGCTCACCGCCCGGAACACCGCGGGCGAACCGGCCGGCAAACAGCCGCTGCGCGCCGTCATGGGGTACCGGGGCATTCCCGACGACGCCGCCATCCACGGAGCCGACGGCAACGTCCTGCACCTGGCCACCCGCGACCCGCGCGAGGCCCTGGACGCGCTGTTCGCACACGGCGTCCGGCACCTCATGGTGGAGGGCGGCTCCCGGATCCTGAGCGCTTTCCTGGCCGCCGGCCTGGTCGACGAACTCATCGTCTACCTGGCGCCGACACTGCTTGGCTCCGGCACCGCCGCCCTGGACGACCTCGGCATCACTACCTTGGCCGATGCCCAGCACTGGGAATGGGACCCGGCATCCGGCGGCGCCGTCCAGGTCCTCGGCCGCGACCTCCGGCTGCATCTTCGCCCGGCTGCCCCGGCCACCATCCCTACTTCATCCGATACAACCCCGCGCCGCACCGGCGCGGACACCGCCGCAGGAGGCAATTGATGTTTACCGGAATTATCGCCGAGCAGGGGAAGGTGCTGTCCGTTGAACGCAACGGGGACAGCAGCGCCACCGTTCGGCTCCACGCGCCCGGCACCACGGACGGCCTCGCCCTGGGTGGTTCCATTGCGGTCAACGGCGTCTGCCTCACCGCCACGCAGATCGACGGCAGGGACTTCAGCGTCGACGTCATGGGGGAGACCCTCAACCGCAGCACCATCGGAGAACTCACTGCGGGCGATCCCGTCAACCTGGAACGCTGCGTCCCCGCAGGGGGACGGCTGGACGGCCACGTGGTGCAGGGACATGTCGACGGCGTCGGCCAGCTCGTGGAGCGTGAAGGGCTTGGCAACTGGGACCGGCTCCGGTTCTCGGTGCCGGCCGGGCTGGCCCGGTACATCGCCGAAAAGGGATCCATCGCCGTCGACGGCGTCTCCCTCACCGTCACGACAGTCAGCCCGGCCAACGACCCGGCGCCCTGGTTTGAAGTGGGGCTGATCCCCACCACCCTGGCCGAGACCGGCCTGGGCCAAAAAACGCTCGGCAGCCACGTAAACCTCGAGGTCGATGTCCTGGCGAAGTACACCGAACGCCTGCTGTCCTTTGCCGGCGGTACGTCGCCCGCCGCGCACCGGGCGGCCGAAGGTTCCGCCGGAGAAGCCGCCCGCACGGACGGGCCTGCGAAATGAGCCGGGTCAAGGACCAGCCCGGCCACGACCTGGCCGACGTGCTCCCCGCCGCCGCCGCTGCCGGCACCGGCACCGGGCGTGCTGGCCTCGATCCGATCGAGGACGCCATCAGCGCCATGGCAGCCGGGCGCCCCGTCCTGGTGGTGGACAACGAGGACCGCGAGAACGAAGGCGACATCATTTTCGCCGCCGAGCACGCCACCCCGGCGCTGATGGGCTGGACAGTCCGCTACAGCTCCGGAGTGATCTGCGTGCCGCTCGACGCGGACCGGGCCGACGCCCTGGCGCTGCCGCCGATGGTGGCAATCAACGAAGACGCCAAGGGCACCGCCTACACCGTGTCCTGCGACGCCGCCGTGGGTGTCAGCACCGGAATTTCCGCCACGGACCGCGCCCTGACAGCCCGGATCCTGGCCGACCCGCAAAGCCGGCCAAATTCGTTGACCCGCCCCGGGCATGTTTTTCCCCTCCGCGCCGTTAAGGGGGGAGTGCGGGAACGTCCCGGCCACACCGAGGCGGCCGTGGACCTGTGCCGGCTGGCGGGCCTGGAGCCCGTGGGCGTGATTGCAGAGCTCGTGTACGACAACGGAGAAATGATGCGGCTGGACGGATTGCGAGGCTTCGCCATCGAGCATGGCTGCCCCCTGATTTCGATTGCGGATCTGGTGGCGTACCTTGAAGCGGGACAGCACGGCAGCCACACAGCGGATCCTGTCTGATGGAGGAGAAATAGTGACGACTTCGGAGACCCAAGAAGAGACGGACATGGCCCGTCAGCCGCATCCGGTCAGCGCAGGACCCATTGTCCAGCTGCCCACCGCCTTTGGCGATTTCGTGGCTCAGGCCTGGACCGACCTGGCCACCGGCGCGGAACACCTGGCGGTCAGTTCACCGATGGCCCCGGTTGACGGGCAGGCGCCGCTGGTCCGCCTCCATTCGGAGTGCCTGACAGGCGATGTGTTTGGCTCTTACCGCTGCGACTGCGGCGAGCAGTTGGCCTATGCCCTCGAACTGATCAACGAACTCGGCGGCACCCTGCTGTACCTGCGCGGCCAGGAGGGCCGCGGGATCGGCCTGGCGAACAAGATGAAGGCCTACGCGCTGCAGGAGGCCGGGTTTGACACCGTGGAGGCCAACGAGCAGCTCGGGCTGCCGGTCGACGCGCGCTGCTACAAGGCCGCGGCCCAGATCCTCGCGGAAATGGGTCTCCACGAGATCCGGCTGCTGAGCAACAACCCGGACAAGCAGGACCGGCTCGCGCAGGCAGGCGTCAAGGTAGTGGAGATGGTCCCCACGGAGGTCCCCTCCCGGGAGCAGAACATCCGCTACCTGCAGACGAAGAAGGACCGGATGGACCACCGCCTGGTCCTGGACGTTGAACCCGCTCCGGCCGTGGGCATGTCCGGATTCGAGCACGACCAGGACTGACCGGGCAGCAGCACAACCACCAGACACAACAGCAAGGAATACCCTATGAGCGGCCACGGCGCCCCCCAGATCGACCTCAGCACCTTCAAGCCCGAGGAAACCTCACGGCTCAAACTGGCCATTGTGGCCGCGAGCTGGCACACCCAGATCATGGACGGCCTCCTCGACGGCGCCCTGCGCGCCGCCAAGGACGCCGGCATCAATGAGCCGACCGTCCTGCGCGTACCGGGCACATTTGAGCTCCCGGTCGCGGCCGCCCGGCTGGCACCGCACTTCGACGCCGTCGTGGCGCTCGGCGTCGTCATCCGGGGCGGCACTCCGCACTTCGAATATGTCTGCGAGGCGGCCACCCTGGGCCTGACCGAGGTCAGCGTCCGCACCGGCGTCCCCGTGGGCTTCGGCGTGCTGACGTGCGACACCGAGCAGCAGGGGATCGACCGGGCCGGCCTGCCCGGATCCACCGAGGACAAGGGGCACGAGGCCGTTACCGCCGCCCTGGCCACGGCAGTGACGCTCCAGCAGTTCGGCTGAGCCGCCACGCTGCAGCTTTTGCCGGCGCGGGCTCCACCCTGGCCGCCCGCGCCGGCTGTGTTGACCGTATCGACCGTATTGACCGTATTGACAGTATTTACCGTGATCGCTGTGCTGGATATGTATTGCCTCACACCTTCGCCGTCATGCAACGCCCCGGCGGGCGTTCCCGCGCCGGAAGCAAGTAGGCTTGGGGGCGTGAAGAATTTCGAGTCGCTGTTCGCAGAACTGAGTGAAAAGGCAGCCGTCCGCCCGGAGGGCTCCCGCACCGTCGCCGAACTGGATTCCGGAGTCCACGGCATCGGCAAGAAGGTCGTGGAGGAAGCAGCCGAGGTTTGGATGGCTGCCGAGTATGAATCCGATGAGGCCGCCGCCGAGGAAATTTCCCAGCTGCTGTACCACCTGCAGGTTCTGATGCTCGCCAAAGGACTCACCCTGGAAGACGTCTACAAGCATCTGTAGCCGCGCCCGCACCGGACACCGCCATGACCTGGCTGGCGGATCCCGTGCACTGCGTGGCCGATGTGCCCCAACAGAGACTTCCAAACCCAAGAGAGACTTTTTCCCATGCTTAGAGTTGCCGTCCCGAACAAGGGATCCCTGTCCGAAGCCGCCTCGGCCATGCTTGCCGAGGCCGGCTACCGCCAGCGCCGCGACACCCGCGAGCTTGTCATGGTGGACCCGGACAACGACATTGAGTTCTTCTTCCTGCGCCCGCGCGACATTGCCGTGTATGTCGGCCAGGGAACGCTCGACGTCGGCATCACCGGCCGCGACCTCCTGCTCGACGCCGAGGTCGAGGCCGAGGAGCTGCTGCCGCTGGGCTTCGCCGCTTCCACCTTCCGCTTCGCCGGCCCGGTGGGCGATTTCACCACGATCGACCAGCTTGAGGGCAAGCGCCTCGCCACGAGCTACGACGGGCTGCTGCGCGGCTACCTGGCCGAGCGCGGCATCAAGGCCAAGGTGGTCCGCCTCGACGGCGCCGTGGAATCCTCCGTCCGCCTCGGCGTCGCGGACGCGATTGCCGACGTCGTCGAGACCGGCACCACGCTCAAGGCCGCCGGCATGGAAATCTTCGGCGAGCCGATCCTGAATTCCGAGTCGGTGCTGATCGGCCGCAAGGGCGAGCAGAACCCGGCAACGGAAGTGTTGATCCGCCGGCTCCAGGGCGTCCTGGTGGCCCGGCAGTACGTGATGATGGACTACGACATCCGCAAGGAGCTCGTGGAGCAGGCCGCCGGGCTCACCCCGGGCCTGGAGTCGCCCACCGTGTCGCCGCTGCGCGATTCGGACTGGGTGGCCGTCCGCTCGATGGTGCCCAAGCGGGAAACCAACCGGATCATGGACGAGCTTTACGACCTCGGCGCCCGCGCCATCCTGGTCAGCAGCATCCACGCCTGCCGCATCTAGGCGCCACGCCCGCCGAGTTCCACCCGCAATTCCCCTCCGTCAATAAACCTCCGTCACTACCTAGGAGAAGTCATGACTGTTGCCGTGCGCGTCATCCCGTGCCTCGACGTCGATGCCGGCCGCGTGGTCAAGGGCATCAACTTTGAGGGCCTCCGCGACGCCGGGGACCCGGTGGAACTGGCGCACCGGTACGACAACAGCGGCGCCGACGAGCTGACGTTCCTTGACGTCACGGCGTCCTCCGGCAACCGGGAGACCACGTTCGACGTCGTCCGCCGCACCGCCGAGGAAGTCTTCATCCCGCTGACGGTCGGCGGCGGCGTCCGCGGCGTGGCCGAGGTGGACAAGCTCCTGCGCTGCGGCGCGGACAAGGCCGCGATCAACACCGCAGCCGTGGCCCGGCCGGACGTGATCGACGAGATCACCCGGCACTTCGGTTCCCAGGTCCTGGTGCTCTCCCTCGACGCGAGGCGCACCCGTCCGGGCTCGCAGCCCACGCCGTCAGGCTTCGAAGTCACCACGCACGGCGGACGGCAGGGGACCGGAATCGACGCGATCGCCTGGGCGCGGGAGGCGGCCGACCGGGGAGTGGGCGAAATCCTGCTGAACTCGATCGACGCCGACGGCACCAAGGACGGCTTCGACCTGGAGCTCATCCGCCTGGCGCGGGCGGGGGTCAAGGTCCCGCTCATCGCCTCCGGCGGCGCCGGCAAGCCGGAGCACTTCCCGCCGGCCGTGGCAGCAGGCGCCGACGCCGTCCTCGCGGCCTCGGTCTTCCACTTCGGCCCGCTGGACATGATTGCGCAGGTCAAGGCCGCGATCCGGGACGCAGGCTTCGAAGTCCGCTAGTCCCCACCACCCGCCTTAAACCAACGCGGGGTCACTTAGCGCCCGTCCCGGAGGGGATTATGGGCGGTAAGTGACCCCGCGTTGCTTTGTTGGGGGAGTTAGAGTCCGACTTCGGCGGACTGCAGGAGCGCGACGGCGTCCGGCTGGCCTTCGAAGGTCACGAGGGCGTGGCGGGTGCGGCCGTGGGCGTGCATGAGCAGCTCGCCCGGTTCGCCGACGATGGCCACGGACACAGGGGCGCGTTTGGCGACGTGCCGCGGGCCCGAGGGGCTCACCAGCACAATGCCCAGGTCCACGCCGCGGTACAGGATCGCGGCGCGCTTGACGAGCTCAGCCCACAGCGCGTCCGAGTAGGCCTGGTCCAAGGCCCGCGGGGCCCAGCGGTCCACGGCGCGGCGGACGTCCTCGGTGTGAACGAAGTACTCGATCAGGTTTGAGCTTTCGTCCAGGGCCTTGATCCGCAGCGGGGACAGCGCCGGGGGACCTGACCGGAAGTCGTTAACCAGCTTGGCGTAGTCCTCGGTGGTCTTCAACGTGCCCGCCAGTTCGGCCGTCGCCTGGTCCGAGGCCTTGGACAGGCGCTTGATCAGCAGGCCCAGTCCGACGGCGATTTTCCGCTCGCGCAGGTACAAGTGCGCGGCAAGGTCGCGGGTGAGCCAACCTGTGCAGAGCGTGGCGGCATCAGGGCCGGCCGCCAGCAGGGTTTCGGCCAGGACTTCTCGGGACGGTTCGACGAAATGCATCACTTGTGAAACTAGCACGAGACGGCCGTACGTGGGCACAGGAATCGCCGCCGCAACCGCGCCTGGCGGCACCATCCGGTGCCGGACCGCCGCGGGCGGCCCGATAGGCGACCCAGTGTTAAGCGGCGGGACCTGCCCGCAGGCCGGCGACCGGCCCGAAGGCACTAGACTTGATCTGATGTCTGAGCAGCCCGCCTCCGCCCCCAGCCCCATCAACGGCAGCGCCATCAACGGCAGCGCCGTCGATAGCAGCCCCGTCAGCGGCAGCCCCCTTCCGGCCGGCCTGGCGGACGCGCTCAAGCGCGACAGCGCCGGCCTGGTGGCCGCCATCGTCCAGCAATTCGACACCCACGAGGTGCTGATGCTGGGCTGGATGGACGACGAGGCGCTGCACCGCACCCTGACCAGCGGACGCGTGACGTTCTATTCGCGCTCGCGCCAGGAGTATTGGCGCAAGGGAGACACTTCAGGGCACGTGCAATGGGTCAAGTCGCTCGCGATGGACTGCGACGGCGATGCGCTGCTGGTCCGGGTCGACCAGGTAGGCGCGGCGTGCCACACCGGAACCCGGACCTGCTTCGACGGCCGCGAGCTCGACGCCGTCGTCGGCCACGGAGGCTAGGCGCCCCCGGCAAACAGGCAGAGCAAACAGGCAGAGCGCCCCGGCGCTTCCAAAGCTTCACGAACCGGACCCCAGGCAGGATCCCTCGACCGGATCCGGTGACAGGTCCACCTAAAGAACAGGCGGAAAGCACAGCCATGCAGGACCTTGGAATCATCAGCCCCGGCCTCGAAGAGTTCCGCGAACTCGCAGGCCACAGCCGAGTCATCCCCGTCCGGCTCAAGGTGCTGGCTGACGCCGAAACCCCGATCGGGCTCTACCGCAAGCTCGCCCACGGCCAGCCCGGAACGTTCCTGATGGAATCGGCGGCCGTCGGAGGCGCCTGGTCCCGCTACTCCTTCATCGGCTCCCGCTCCCGTGCCACACTGACCACCAAGGACGGCAGCGCGCACTGGCTGGGCGAGCCCCCTGTCGGTGTGCCCCTGGACGGCAACCCCGTGGACGCCATCCGCGACACCGTCGCCGCGCTGCGCACCGAGCGCTTCGACGGCCTCCCGCCGTTCACCTCCGGCCTGGTCGGGTTCCTGGGCTGGGAAACCGTCCGGCACTGGGAGAAACTGACCAGCCCGCCGGAGGACGACCTCCAACTGCCGGAAATGGCCCTCAACCTGGTCACGGACATGGCGGTCCACGACAACATGGACGGCACCGTCCTGCTGATCGCCAACGCCATCAACTTCGACAACAGCACCGAACGGGTCGACGACGCCTGGCATGACGCCGTCGCCCGCGTCAAAGCCCTGCTCGAAAAGATCAGCCGCCCCGTGGAACAGCCCGTCTCCGTGCTGGAAACGGCCGCCCTGGACTTCGCGTCGAGCGTGCAGGAACGCTGGGACGAAACCGAGTACCTGGCCGCTCTGGACCGCGGCAAGGAGGCGATCGTGGACGGCGAGGTCTTCCAGGTGGTGATCTCCCGCCGCTTCGAAATGGAATGCGGCGCCGACCCCCTCGACGTGTACCGGGTCCTGCGGAACACCAACCCGAGTCCCTACATGTACCTCTTCAGCTTCGAGGACGCCGCCGGCCGCGAATACACGATCGTCGGCTCCTCGCCGGAGGCCCTCGTCACGGTGACCGGACACGAGGTCATCACCCACCCCATCGCCGGCTCACGCCCGCGCGGCAAGACGGTGGAGGCGGACAAGGCCCTGGCCGAGGAACTGCTGGCGGACGAAAAGGAACGCGCCGAGCACCTGATGCTGGTCGACCTGTCCCGCAACGACCTCTCCAAGGTCTGCGTGGCAGGATCCGTCGACGTCACCCAATTCATGGAAGTGGAGCGCTTCAGCCACATCATGCACCTGGTATCCACCGTGGTTGGAGAACTCGCCCCGGCCGCCAAGGCCTACGACGTCCTCAAGGCCACGTTCCCGGCCGGCACCCTCTCCGGTGCCCCGAAGCCGCGGGCACTGCGCCTGCTGGACGAACTTGAACCGCACCGGCGCGGCATCTACGGCGGCGTGGTGGGGTACCTGGACTTCGCCGGGGATATGGACATGGCGATCGCCATCCGGTCGGCCCTGCTCCGGGAAGGACGCGCGTACGTCCAGGCCGGCGGCGGGATCGTCGCAGATTCGGTGAACCCGACCGAGGCCCAGGAAACCGTGAACAAGGCCGCCGCCCCGCTGCGCGCCGTGCACACCGCCAGGTCGCTGCACAACATCAACGCTGATGCAGTCACCGACTCAGCGCCCGACGCCGGAGCGGAGTCCTGATGGGGGAGCCGGAAGCCTCCGCCTCGAACACCGTGAAGGCCACTGTGAAAAGCGCCAAGGGATCCGCCGTCCCGGGCTGGGCCCGCAAGTCCACCCTGGTCCTGGTGATCGCCGCCTTGGCCCTTGCCGTGTTCGGGACCACCACCCAGACCTGGCTCACCGTGCACCTTGACCCCACGCAGCTCGGCGCAGCCGTGGCCAGCCAGGACGGCCTGCAGGTCCAGGGCAGCAAGGCCGCGACCACTGTGACGGCGCTGGCGCTTGTGGCCCTCGCCGGCGGACTCGCGGCCTCCATCGCCGGCCGCGTGGCCCGCTGGGTCATCACGGCGATCATCCTCCTCGCGGCCGCGGGCATCGTCGCCGCGGCAGCCGTCGTGCTGGCGGACCCGCTGGCCGCGGCGCAGGGATCGATTGCGGCCGCCACCGGGATCAGCGGCAGCAGCGTGCAGGTGGACGTCACAGTGTTCCCCGTCCTCGCCGTCGTCGCCGGTGCCCTGCTGGGCCTCAGCGCCCTCGCGATCGTGCCGGCCGGCCGCTACTGGAAGAGCCGCACCAAATATGACGCGGCCTCCACCGCGGCCGCCCCCGGCGGGACTGCGGCAGGCGGTAATGCGCCGGCCGCCGCCGCGGACGAGATTGACAGCTGGGACCGGTTGTCCCGCGGTGACGACCCCACCTGAGCCGATGACGGGCGCGGGGAGCCACGCGACTGGCAGCGCGGCCAAATAACACCGCCAAAAAATGGCAGAATGTAAGCAGTATTCATCCTGAGGAGATTTCAATGAGCAAAGCCACTGTTTCCGCATCCACGTCCGCTGCGCCGAAGGGCGTCTACGACGACGTCGACCACAGCGAAGCGCCGGGTCACGGCAACAGCCCGGCCGCGTGGACCTGCGTGATCGTGATGTTGATCGGCGCCCTCATTGCGTCCATCGCCTTCGTCATCGCCAACACCCCGATCTTTGTTGCGGGCGCGGCGGTTATGGTGATCGGCCTGCTGGCCGGCTGGGCAATGCGCAAGGCCGGCTACGGCGTCGGCGGCAGCAAGCTGAAGAACTCCGGCCACTGAGCGTGAGCGTTCTCGACGACATCAACGCCGGTGTCAGGGAGGATATGCAGGCGCGCCAGCGTCTGGTCACGCTCGCGGAGCTGAAGGAACGTGCCGCCGCGGCGGCGCCCGCCCGTGACGCCTGGGCCGCCCTGGGCGGGACCTCAAGCACCAGGGACCAGCTCAAGGTGATTGCCGAGGTCAAGCGCCGCAGCCCGTCCAAGGGCCCGCTCGCGGACATCGCCGATCCCGCGTCCCTCGCCGCGCAATACGCCGACGGCGGCGCCGCTGTGATCAGCGTCCTGACCGAGGAGCGCCGCTTCGGCGGCTCCCTGGCCGACCTCGACGCCGTCCGGGCCGCAGTGGACATTCCGCTGCTGCGCAAGGACTTCATGGTTGACGAGTACCAGATCTGGGAGGCCCGGGCCCACGGCGCCGACCTGATCCTGCTGATTGTGGCCTCGCTCTCGGACGCCCAGCTGCGTGAGTTTACGGCCCTCAGCCGCGAGCTCGGCATGAACGTGCTGGTCGAGACCCATACCGCCGAGGAAATCGAGCGCGCTGTAGCCGCGGAGGCCCGGATCATCGGCGTCAACGTGCGCAACCTCAAGACGCTCGACGTCGACCGTTCCGTGTTCGCGGAGCTGGCCGGCGGCATTCCCGCCGGTGCGCTCGTGGTCGCCGAATCCGGTGTGCGCGACGTCGAGGACGTCAAGCACTACGCGGCCCGCGGCGCCAACGCGGTCCTGGTCGGCGAGGCGCTGGTCAGTGACGCGACGCCCCGCGAGCGGATCGCCGAATTCATGGCTGCCGGCGCGACGGCAATCGCCGCCCGCGCCTGAGGCCGGCCGGTCCTGGCGCCTCCGTCCGGACCGTGAGCGGTACCGGGCCCGCAATTTTGCCCGGACCAATGAGCGGATCTCATCTGCAGATCCCCAAAGCTAGCAGTGGAACAGGATGGTGAGACTGATGGTCGATGCGCCAGCAGCCGGCTCTGACGAAAGTGCCGTGGACGCGTTCCTGCAGGGCGGCCGCCCCGGGGAGCATCCCGCGCAGGGCGAACCGTCCCTGCGCCACGCCCCGGGGCCCTACTTCGGGAACTACGGCGGCCGGTGGATGCCGGAGTCGCTCATCGCAGCCCTGGACGAGCTCGAGGACACCTTCGAGAAGGCCAAGGCCGACCCCGAGTTCACGGCCCAGATCGCCGAGCTGAACAAGAACTACTCGGGCCGGCCCTCCCTGCTGACCGAGGCCAAGCGCTTCGCCGAGCACGCCGGCGGGGTGCGGATCTTCCTCAAGCGCGAAGACCTCAACCACACCGGCTCGCACAAGATCAACAACGTCCTGGGCCAGGCGCTGCTGGCCAAGCGGATGGGCAAAACCCGCGTCATTGCCGAAACCGGCGCCGGCCAGCACGGTGTTGCCAGCGCCACGGCGGCAGCCCTGCTGGGACTGGAATGCGTGGTCTACATGGGCGCCGAGGACTGCCGCAGGCAGTCCCTCAACGTGGCCCGGATGGAGCTCCTCGGCGCCACCGTCATCCCGGTGACGAACGGATCCCAGACGCTCAAGGACGCCATCAACGAGGCCCTGCGCGACTGGGTGGCGAACGTGGGCAACACGCACTACCTGCTGGGCACCGCCGCCGGCGCGCACCCGTTCCCGGCGATGGTCCGCTACTTCCACGAAGTGATCGGCGAGGAAGCCCGCGCCCAGATCCTGGAGCAGACGGGCCGGCTGCCGGATGCCGTCTGTGCCTGCATCGGCGGAGGCTCCAACGCGATCGGCATCTTCCACGGCTTCCTCGATGACCCCTCGGTCAAGATCTTCGGCTTCGAGGCCGGCGGCGAGGGCGTCGAAACCGGACGCCACGCGGCGACCATCACCCTCGGCAAACCCGGTGTGCTGCACGGCGCGCGTTCCTACCTCATGCAGGACGACGACGGCCAGACCATCGAGTCGCACTCCATCTCCGCGGGCCTGGACTACCCGGGCGTCGGCCCCGAACATTCCTACCTCGCCGACATTGGCCGGGTCGGCTACGAGCCCATCACGGACAGCGAAGCCATGGAGGCCTTCCGCCTCCTGTGCCGCACCGAGGGCATCATCCCCGCCATCGAATCCGCCCACGCCCTCGCCGGCGCCATCAAGGTGGGGCAGCGGCTCGCCGCGGAGGGTGATGCGTCAGACAAGATCGTGATCGTGAACCTCTCCGGCCGCGGCGACAAGGACGTGGCCACAGCCGCGGAGTGGTTTGACCTGCTGGACAAGGACTCGCCCGAAGCCGAAATCGCCAAAGAGGGGGAACAGCTGTGAGCACCAGCCAGGACGGCAACCAGAACACCGCGCAGCACGCCAGCAAGTCGGCCGCGGCCATTGACCGCGCCCGCGCCCAGGGCCGGGCGGCCCTGATCGGCTACCTGCCCGCTGGCTACCCAAGCGTTGAAGACACCATTGCCGCCGGCGTCGCCCTGGCCGAGAACGGCGCCGACCTCATCGAGATCGGCATCCCGTACTCGGACCCGGTCATGGACGGCCAGGTCATCCAGGCTGCCACGACGGAGGCCCTTGCGAAGGGTTTCCACGTCCGGGAGGTCTTCGACGTCGTCCGCGGCATCACGAGCAAGACCGACGCCGCCGTGCTGGTCATGACCTACTGGAACCCCGTGGTGCGGATGGGCGTGGACGAGTTCTCCCGCCGCCTGGCCGAGGCCGGGGGAGCCGGGCTCATCACGCCGGACCTCATTCCGGACGAGGCCGCCGAATGGATGGCAGCCTCGGACAAGTACGGCCTGGACCGGGTGTTCCTCGTGGCTCCCTCGTCCTCGCCGGAACGCATGAAGCGCACGGTCGACGCGAGCCGCGGCTTCGTCTACGCCGTGTCCATCATGGGCGTCACCGGCGCCCGGACCTCGGTCAGCTCCGCGGCCAAGGACGTCGTCGCCGCCGCGCACGCCGCGGGCGCCGAACGCGTCTGCGTGGGCCTCGGCGTCTCCACCGCCAGCCACGTCCGCGAGATCGCCGAGTACGCCGACGGCGTGATTGTCGGCACCGCCCTCGTCGCGGCCATCCGGGACGGCGGCGTGGATGCGGTAGCCTCCTTGACGAAAGACCTCAGCACCGGCCTTACCAAGGAAGAAGCGTAAGCAATGCAGTCAGTCCTCCACGCGGCGGCGATGATTCCCGCGAGCATTCCGAGCCCCAGCTGGTCCGGATTCGACATCCCGCTGCCGTGGGGGTCCCTGCGCATCCACGCCTACGCCCTGTGCATCCTCGCCGGCATTATTGCCGGCCTGTGGCTGACCTCGGTCCGCTGGGCACGCCGCGGCGCCCCCGAGGGCAGCGTCTGGGACATCGCCATCTGGGCCATCCCGTTCGGCATCATCGGCGGACGGCTCTACCACGTGTTCTCCTCTCCGGACGCCTACTTCGGCCCCGGATTCGACGGCACAGGGGACCTGTCCCTGATTCCGCAGATCCAGCGCGGCGGCCTGGGCATCTGGGGCGCCGTTGTGCTCGGCGCCGTGGGCGCCTGGATCGGGTGCCGGCGCGCCGGGGTGAAGCTGAGCGCCTTCATGGACGCCGCGGCCCCCGGGCTGCTGCTGGCCCAGGCGATCGGCCGGTGGGGCAACTACTTCAACCAGGAGCTCTTCGGCGGCCCCACCACGCTTCCGTGGGGGCTGCAGATCGATCCCAACAACCCGAACTTCCCCGCCGGCATGCCGGCGGAGACGCTCTTCCACCCGACGTTCCTCTACGAGTCGCTGTGGAACCTGGCCGGCGTGCTGATCCTGCTGGCCCTGGACCGCAAATTCAGCTTCCGCCGCGGCCGCCTCTTCTGCCTCTACGCCATGTACTACACCCTGGGCCGCGTCTGGATCGAGGCCATGCGGATCGACGACGCCGAACAGATCACCCTCTTCGGGCTCACCACCAGGCTCAATGTCTGGACCAGCATCATCGTGTTCGCCGGGGCCCTGCTCGCCTTCATCCTCCTCGGACTGCGCAAGCGCACCGAACCGGACACCCCGTTCCTCCCCGGCCGCGCACCGGCGCAAGCCCAGCCCGCGGAGGTTACGCCGGCGGAGACGACGACGGCGGAGGAAAAGACGGCAGTGTCAAAGCCGGACGCTGACGCCACCGACGACGACCGCGCCACCGTTCCCGCAGACGCGGCAACCATCCGCCATTCGGACGCCGCTGTCTCAGATAGTGAATCCCGTGCTAATCTCCGGAATAACCAAAGCGGACCAGTTCGCGCATCCGAGGATGCGGACAAGGACTCCACGGGCGGCACCGCGCCCGCCAACGGAGCTCCGGCAGCCGGAGTTTCCGGCCGCCAGGGAACTGGAACCGCGCCGGAGGCTGAGGGCACCAAGTAGCTCAGCGCCGGCACTTCGGGTTGACCGGAGCCACCGCTCACCGGACCCGACTCCACAGCGTCGTGGCAAGAGGGCTTGCCATGGACAGCAGATCGAAGCTGTCCATGCAAGCCCGGGCCAGCACCTGCGTAACTGTTAGTACAGGAGGCCGGGCTGGCCTACAATTCCAGTTAGAAAAACACTCTGTTGCGCCCGTCACACACCGGCGTGCCGAGTGGGGCCAATGTTGTCCCTCCCATACGCACGATCAGGAGGAAGGACGTCTCCAATGACCCAAACTCTTCACGGCCCCAGCTGGTCCGATCCGGACCAGCCCTCGGCTGCCGCGTCACCCTTCACCCGCTTCGCGGCGATTCCGGCCGCTGCCGGACTCTACAACCCGGAGAACGAGAAGGACGCCTGCGGCCTGGCCATCATCGCCACGCTCCGCGGTGAGCCTGGCTACGACATCGTCGACGCCGCCCTGACCGCCCTGCGCAACCTCGAGCACCGCGGTGCCGTGGGCGCCGATGAAGGTACCGGCGACGGCGCCGGACTCCTGATGCAGGTGCCGGACGAATTCTTCCGCGCAGTCACGGACTTCGAGCTCCCGGCCCCCGGCCAGTACATCGTGGGAACCGCGTTCCTGCCCGCCGAGCAGCGCGAATCCGACGCCGCCCGCGCCGGCATCGAAGGCCTCGCCGCGGACGAGGGCCTGACCGTCCTGGGCTGGCGCGAAGTCCCGATCGTGGCCGACCTGGTCGGGGCCATGGCCCGGGCCTGCATGCCGTACTTCTCGCAGCCCTTCTTCGCCTCCAGCACCGGGGAAACCCTCGAGCGCAACGAGCTCGATTCCCGCGCCTGGCGGATCCGCAAGCGCGCCCAGAACAAGTTCGGGGTGTACTTCCCGTCGCTCTCCTCCCGGACCATCGTCTACAAGGGCATGCTCACCACCGCGCAGCTCGAGCCGTTCTACCCGGACCTGTCGGACAAGCGCTTCAAGACCAAGCTCGCGATCGTCCACTCGCGCTTCTCCACCAACACGTTCCCGTCCTGGCCGCTGGCCCAGCCGTTCCGCACCATCGCGCACAACGGCGAGATCAACACGGTCAAGGGCAACCGCAACTGGATGCGGGCCCGGCAGTCCCAGCTCTCCAGCCCGCTGCTGGGGGACTCACCCGAAGAGCTGTTCCCGATCTGCACCCCGGGCGCCTCGGACTCGGCCTCCTTCGACGAGGTGGCCGAGCTGCTCTGGCTCTCCGGCCGGCCCATCACGCACTCGATCATGATGATGATCCCGGAGGCCTGGGAAAACCACGCCACCATGGATCCGGCCCGCCGCGCCTTCTACGAATACCACTCGATGCTGATGGAGCCGTGGGACGGCCCGGCGGCCGTCTCCTTCACGGACGGCAACCTGGTCGGTGCCACGCTGGACCGCAACGGGCTGCGCCCGGGCCGGTACTGGATCACCGAGGACGGCCTGATCGTCTTCGCCTCCGAAGTCGGCGTGATCGACGTCGAACCCTCCAAGGTGGTCAAGAAGGGCCGCGTCTCGCCGGGCAAGATGTTCCTGGTGGACACCGGGGCCGGCCGGATCATCGACGATGCCGAGGTTAAGGCCGAGGTCGCCGCCGCGAACCCCTGGGCCGAATGGGTCAAGGACAACCTGATCGACCTCAAGAACCTGCCCGAACGCGAGCACGTCGTGCACACCGCCGCGTCGGTCAACATCCGCCAGCGCACTTTCGGCTACACCACCGAGGAACTGAAGATCCTGCTGGGCCCGATGGCCCGCACCGGCGCCGAACCGCTCGGTGCCATGGGCTCGGACACCCCGGTGGCCGTGCTGTCCAAGCGCCCGCGGCTGCTCTTCGACTACTTCGTGCAGTCCTTCGCGCAGGTCACCAACCCGCCCCTGGACGCCATCCGTGAAGAGCTCGTCACGTCCCTGACGTGCGCAATCGGCCCGAACGGCAACCTGCTGGACACCAAGCAGGTCCGGCAGCCGCAGGTCTCGCTGCCGTTCCCGGTGATCAACAACGACCAGCTCGCCAAGATCGCGAACATCGAGAGCGCCGACGGCGGCAAGGTCGCCATGAAGGTCCGCGGACTCTACCGCCCCGAAGGCGGCGAGAACTCGCTCCGGGCCCGGCTCACCGAAATCTGCGAACAGGTCTCCGGCGCCATCAACCGCGGCGTCCAGTACGTGGTGCTCTCGGACCGCGACTCGAACGCCCAGTGGGCCCCGATCCCGTCCCTGCTGCTGGTCAGCGCCGTCCACCACCACCTGCTGCGCAGCGCCAACCGCACCAAGACCGCCCTCGTGGTGGAGGCCGGCGACGTCCGCGAGACCCACCACGTCGCCGTGCTGATCGGCTACGGCGCTTCCGCCGTGAACCCGTACCTGGCCATGGAATCCGTGGAGCAGCTCATCGCCTCCGGCGACGTCGTGGGGGTCACCCCGCAGGACGGCGTCTACAACCTGATCAAGGGCCTCGGCAAGGGCGTCCTGAAGATCATGTCCAAGATGGGCATCTCCACCGTCGCCTCCTACACCGGGGCCCAGACCTTCGAAGCGCTCGGCCTCGGCCAGGACCTCGTGGACGAGTACTTCTCCGGCACGCACTCCCAGCTCGGCGGCGTCGGCCTCGACGTCATTGCCGCCGAAGTCCTGGCACGGCACCGGATGGCCTACCCCGAGAACGGCATCGAACTGCCGCACCAGCCCCTGCTCGGCGGCGGCGAATACCAGTGGCGCCGTGACGGCGAACCCCACCTGTTCAACCCCGAGACCGTCTTCCGGCTCCAGCACGCCACGCGTGAACGCCGCTACGACATCTTCAAGGCTTACACCCGCGGCGTTGACGACCAGTCCGAGAACCTCATGACCCTGCGCGGTCTGCTGAAGTTCAAGGCAGGTTCGCGTCCCGCGGTGCCGCTCGAGGAAGTGGAACCGGTTTCCAGCATCGTCAAGCGGTTCTCCACCGGCGCCATGAGCTACGGCTCCATCTCCAAGGAAGCCCACGAGACCCTGGCGATCGCCATGAACCGGCTGGGCGGCAAGTCCAACACCGGTGAAGGCGGCGAGGACGTGGACCGGCTTCTCGATCCCACCCGCCGCTCCGCGGTCAAGCAGATCGCCTCCGGCCGCTTCGGCGTCACCAGCCTGTACCTGTCCAACGCGGACGACATCCAGATCAAGATGGCCCAGGGTGCCAAGCCCGGTGAAGGCGGCCAGCTAATGGCGCAGAAGGTCTACCCCTGGGTGGCCCGGACGCGGCACTCGACCCCCGGCGTCGGCCTCATTTCGCCGCCCCCGCACCACGACATCTACTCCATCGAGGACCTCGCGCAGCTGATCTACGACGCCAAGCGCGCCAACCCCTCGGCCCGGGTGCACGTCAAGCTCGTCTCCGAGGTCGGGATCGGCACCGTGGCGGCCGGCGTCACCAAGGCCAAGGCCGACGTCGTGCTCGTTTCCGGGCACGACGGCGGGACCGGCGCCTCGCCGCTGAACTCGCTCAAGCACGCCGGTGTCCCGTGGGAACTCGGCCTCGCCGAGACGCAGCAGACGCTCATGCTCAACGGCCTGCGCGACCGTGTGGTGGTGCAGGTCGACGGCCAGCTCAAGACCGGCCGCGACGTCGTGATCGCCGCGCTGCTCGGCGGCGAGGAGTTTGGCTTCGCGACCGCCCCGCTGGTGGTCTCCGGCTGCATCATGATGCGCGTCTGCCACCTGGACACCTGCCCGGTGGGCGTCGCGACCCAGAACCCCGAGCTGCGCTCCCGGTTCAACGGCAAGCCCGAGTTCGTGGTGAACTTCTTCGAATTCCTTGCCGAGGAAGTCCGCGAAATCCTCGCCGAACTGGGTTTCCGCAGCATCGAGGAGGCGATCGGCCACGCCGAGATGCTCGACTCCCGCGACGCGATCAACCACTGGAAGGCCGAAGGGCTGGACCTGGACCCGATCCTGCACGGGCTCGAGTTCGACAACGACGCGCCGCTGCGCAACCTCACCGGCCAGAACCACGAACTCGACAAGCACTTCGACCAGCGCCTGATCGCCATGGCGGCCGAGGCGCTGAGCGACCGCACGCCGGTGAAGATCTCCGTCAACGTCATCAACACGGACCGCTCCGTCGGCACCATGCTCGGGCATGTCGTGACGAAGACCTTCAGCACCGACGTCCTGGCCACGGACACCATTGACATCACGCTCAATGGCACCGCGGGCCAGTCGCTCGGGGCGTTCTTGCCGGCCGGCATCACGCTGCGCATGTTCGGCGACTCCAACGACTACGTCGGCAAGGGACTCTCCGGCGGCCGCATCATCGTCCGGCCGGACCGCACCAACGTGTTCCCGGCCGAGCGCAACGTGATCGCCGGCAACGTGATCGGCTACGGCGCCACGAGCGGTGAGATGTTCCTCCGCGGCCAGGTGGGCGAACGCTTCCTGGTCCGCAACTCCGGCGCCACCGCGGTGGTCGAAGGCATCGGCGACCACGGCTGCGAGTACATGACCGGCGGCCAGACGCTCATCATCGGCCGCACCGGACGCAACTTCGGCGCCGGCATGTCCGGGGGCACGGCCTACGTGCTGGACCTGCAGACCGAGCGCGTCAACAAGCAGGCCCTCGAGTCAGGCGAGCTGCAGCTGCGCGAGCTCGACGCCGAGGACCGCGACATCGTCCACGGGCTGCTCGTCAAGCACCTCGAGGAAACCGAGTCGCTGCTCGCGGCGCGGCTCCTCGAGAACTTCGATGACACCGCAGCCCGCATAACCAAGGTGCTGCCGCGCGACTACGCGGCCGTCCTGCAAACCCGTCTTGACGCCATCGAAGAGGGCCTGGACCCCGACGGCGAAGAAGTTTGGTCTCGAATCCTGGAGGTGACCGGTGGCTGATCCACGCGGATTTCTGAAAGTACGTCAGCGTGAAACCCAGCCGCGCCGTCCCGTTCCGGTCCGCATCATGGACTGGAAAGAGGTCTACGAGGCCCAGGAAAAGGGTGTCCTGAAGGCCCAGGCCGGCCGCTGCATGGACTGCGGCGTCCCGTTCTGCCACCAGGGCTGCCCGCTGGGCAACCTCATTCCGGAATGGAACGACCTCGTCTGGCGGGACAAGGGCGAGGAAGCGATGGAGCGGCTGCACGCCACCAACAACTTCCCCGAGTTCACCGGCCGACTGTGCCCTGCCCCCTGCGAGGCGTCCTGCGTGCTGGGCATCAACCAGCCCGCCGTGACCATCAAGCAGGTCGAGGTATCGATCGTGGACCAGGCCTTCGAGAACGGCTGGGTCAACCCGCTGCCGCCGGCACGCCTGACCGGCAAGACGGTCGCCGTCGTCGGTTCCGGCCCCGCCGGGCTCGCCGTCGCCCAGCAGCTGACCCGGGTGGGCCACACAGTGGCCGTGTACGAGCGCGACGACAAGATCGGCGGCCTCCTGCGCTACGGGATCCCCGACTTCAAGATGGAAAAAGAGCAGGTGGACCGCCGGCTGGAGCAGATGAAGGCCGAAGGCACCCGGTTCCGCACCGGGGTGGCCGTCGGCACCGACGTGACATGGGAGCAGCTGCGCCGCCGGTACGACGCCGTCGTCATCGCCACCGGGGCCACCGTCCCGCGTGACCTGCCGATCCCGGGCCGCGAGCTCGACGGCGTCCACTACGCCATGGACTACCTCGTGCCGGCCAACCGGGTGGTGGCGGGGGAGACCGTGGAGAACCAGATCAACGCCGCGGGCAAGCACGTCGTCATCCTCGGCGGCGGCGACACCGGCGCCGACTGCCTCGGCACCGCGCACCGGCACCAGGCCGCGTCCGTGACCACCCTGGCGATCGGCAAGCAGCCGCCCATCGAGCGGGCCGGCCACCAGCCGTGGCCGACGTTCCCCACCCTGTTCGAGGTCGCCAGCGCGCACGAGGAAGGCGGCGAACGCACCTACCTCGCCTCCACCGTGGAGTTCGTCGGGGAAAACGGCAAACTCACCGGCGTCAAGGTCGCGGAGACGGAATTCGTCGGGGGCTTGCGCCTTCCGAAGGCCGGCACCGAGCGGGTCATTCCGGCGGACCTCGTCTTCCTGTCCCTGGGCTTCACTGGCGCCGAGCCGGCAGGGATCACGGACCAGGTCCAGGCCGACTTTGACGGCCGCGGCAACGTGGCACGGGACGGTTACTACATGACCAACACTGAAGGCATCTTCGTCGCGGGCGACGCCGGCCGCGGCCAGTCCCTCATCGTTTGGGCCATCGCCGAAGGGCGCGCCTGCGCGGCCGCGGTGGACAAGTTCCTGATGGGCAGCACCATTCTGCCGGCACCCGTGGCGCCGACCGACCGTGCGATGGCTGTTCTGTAGTCCCACCCCCGTAGTCCCACAGGACCTCCGGGATTCATCCGCACTTCAACTTTATCCATGCAACACACCAGTAGGGTAGGTATATGAGACGCGCTAAAATCGTGGCCACTTTCGGACCGGCAATCGCAAGCTTTGACAACACGCTGGCCGTGCTGGAAGCCGGCGTTGACGTGGCACGCATGAACATGAGCCACGGCGATTACTCCGTGCACGACAACACCTACGTGAACGTCCGCAAGGCTGCGGGACAGCTCGGCAAGGCCGTGGCCATCATGGCCGACCTGCAGGGCCCGAAGATCCGCCTCGGCCGCTTCGTCGACGGCCCCCACCTCCTGGAGGTCGGCGACACGTTCACGATCACCACCGAGGACGTTCCCGGCACCAAGGACATTTGCTCCACGACCCTCAAGAGCCTGACCGAGGACGTCAACCCGGGCGATGCCCTGCTGATCGACGACGGCAAGGTCGCCCTCCGCGCGATCGACGTCGACGACGTCAAGGTGGTCGCCCAGGTGATTGTCGGCGGCTACGTCTCCAACAACAAGGGCATCAACCTGCCCGGCGTTGCTGTCAACGTGCCGGCGCTGAGCGAAAAGGACGAGGACGATCTGCGCTGGGCCATGCGCCGCGGCGTGGACATGGTTGCCCTGTCCTTCGTCCGGGATGCCTCGGACATTGTCCGCGTGCACGAGATCATGGACGAGGAAGGCCGCCGCGTGCCGGTCATCGCCAAGATCGAGAAGCCGCAGGCCGTGGAGCAGCTCCCCGAGATCATCGACGCCTTCGACGCCATCATGGTGGCCCGTGGCGACCTCGGTGTGGAACTTCCCCTCGAGGAAGTGCCGATCGTGCAGAAGCGGGCCATCGAACTGGCACGCCGCTGGGCCAAGCCGGTCATCGTGGCCACCCAGGTCCTCGAGTCCATGATCGACAACCCGCGCCCGACGCGCGCCGAGGCTTCCGACTGCGCCAACGCGGTGCTCGACGGCGCCGACGCGGTGATGCTCTCCGGCGAGACCAGCGTGGGCAAGTACCCGATCGAGACCGTCAAGGTCATGGCCCGGATCATCGAGTCCACTGAGGTCCACGGCCTGGAGCGCGTCCCCCCGCTCGGCACCAAGCCCAAGACCCGCGGCGGCGCCATCACCCGGGCCGCCGTCGAGATCGCCGACCAGCTGGAAGCGAAGTACATCTGTACCTTCACCCAGTCCGGTGACTCGGCACGCCGCCTCTCCCGGCTGCGTCCCATCCGGCCGGTGTTCGCCTTCACCCCGGTGGAGCACGTCTGGAACCAGCTCGCACTGACGTGGGGCATCCAGCCGGTCTTGGTCCCGATGGTGGGCCACACCGATGAGATGACGGCCCAGGTTGACCGCAGCCTGCTGGAACTCGACGTCGTCGAGGACGGCGACCTGGTGGTCATCGCCGCCGGTTCCCCTCCCGGAAAGGCCGGTTCGACGAACCTGCTGAAGGTCCACAAGGTGGGCGACCTCGCCGACATCGGCAGCCAAGGCGAAGCGGCCGTGGCCAAGGACAAGCTCGGCCCGTGGCCGGAAAAGAAGAAGAAGAACCGGGTCCAGGCCTAGTTCTGACAGCGTGAATGCAAAAAGGGAGGATCCCCGCCGGTTGGCGGGGATCCTCCCTTTTTGGTGCTTGGTGCTTGGTGCTTGGTGCTTGGTGCTTCGCGTCCGCGGCTTCCGGCCGCGGAGCGCGGCCGGCGCCGTCGGGGGCTAGTTGACCTGGTTGATGATGGTTTCGGCGACCTCGCGCATGCTGAGGCGGCGGTCCATCGAGGTCTTCTGGATCCAGCGGAAGGCTTCCGGTTCCGTCAGGCCCATCTTGGTGGTCAGGAGGCTCTTGGCGCGCTCCACGAGCTTGCGGGTGGCGAACTGCTCCTGCAGGTCGGTCACCTCGCTCTCGAGGGCCTTGATTTCCTCGTGGCGGGACAGCGCGATCTCCAAAGCCGGGATGAGGTCCGCCGGGGTGAACGGCTTGACCACATACGCCATGGCACCGGCGTCGCGGGCGCGCTCCACGAGTTCTTTCTGGCTGAACGCGGTGAGCAGGACCACGGGGGCGATCCGGGCCTTGACGATCTTTTCGGCGGCCGAGATGCCGTCCATGACCGGCATCTTGACGTCCATCAGGACCAGGTCGGGCTTGAGCTCCTCGGCGAGCTGGACGGCCTTTTCGCCGTTGTCTGCCTCGCCGACGACGTCGTAGCCTTCGCCCCGCAGGATCTCGATGATGTCCAGGCGGATGAGGGTCTCATCCTCGGCGACGACAACGCGGCGCGCCGGCTGGGAAGTGGGGGTTGACTCCGTCTGTTCTGACACGGGAACTCCTTGGAAAGGTACGGCGGGAACTCAACCATCATAGGTTTTGTCCGCCAATGTACTTGGACCGGTTTGGTTCGATGCGGCGTCACTGGCGCGATTCTGGAATTCAGCCTATCTGCATGTAGAGTAATTTCGCGCACTGGAAGCGATCGCGTTGCTCACAGCACTGTGGCAGGCTGATTGTTACACCGGTGTACTCCGCGCCCGAGTGGCGGAATTGGCAGACGCGCCGCACTCAAAATGCGGTATCGAAAGGTGTGTGGGTTCGAGTCCCACCTCGGGCACAGTGTTTCCGCAGGTCAGAGGGTTTCTGCCTCTTTGCTGTTGACAAAGCTTGACTTTTCGGGATTTTCCATGAGTGCGATGCACTGCAGCCCGCGCAACAGTCGCTGGGTCGAACAGCGTCCCCTGCACCTGGCAGATCAACTGTTTCCTTGAAGACTCAACCCAAATCCCTCATCCGAGCCTTAGCGCATTCAAGCCGCACTAGGGGCCGCACAGGGGAGAAGCAGCCAGGTAACCCGATCCTGGTCCCAGACGAGGTCAAACGTGACAAGTTCGTCGCGCCTGCCCAGCCGTGCCTTAAACGTCAATCCGCGGCGGAGTTTCACGGGGTAGTGCTTTAATTCCTTCCACCAGTCAATTCGCTCAAACCAGCGGGCAGGCTCCGCAGTTACGCGTGAGGTACGCCCGTTGTGCTCAAAACTCACCGGCAGACCCGACGCGACGTTTGCACTAGAACGCTTTCCACCCAAAAGGCCACGCCCCGGCCCTGACAGTATGATGGGCCCAACATCAGCTTGGGGGAGGACTAGCCAGTGGATATGGCTTTCTGCGTGGAAGACAGCACATTGTGGCTCGCGAGGGAACTCAGCGACGAGGCTAAAAAGCATCCTGACGAATGGCTGGAGAAGCGTCGCCCGACTTTCATCTGTGGCGGTTGTGAGCAAAAAGCAAGGTTCATCGACGCAACCAAGCGAAACCCTCATTTCGGTGTTGTGCGCGGAAACGACCATGACGATGATTGCGACTTCTTGGGGAACCCTGCCGGAAACAACAACGGCGCAGGGGTACCCTTGCCAGACCGCGGCCCGGCGCACGGGAACAAGGAAATCCGCTATGGGAAGCCCGGCCCCCTCAACCCAACACGAACAGGCGGCAACGGTGGGGGCCGTCGCAACGGCGGCAACAGTGCAGCAGGCAACGGCCCATTGCAAGACACCACCAAGTTGCAACTGCTGCTCAAAAACCTCCGGAACCGCCCCGATTATCCGCCCGAAACCCTGTACCTGGACGTGCCAGCCAGGGGGCCGGCAGTCCGAGCAACTGACTACTTCTACAAGATCGCAGACGTGACTGGGCAAACAGCACACGAGGGCGGCACCCGCGCGTTCTGGGGAGTCATCACCAACGTCACTGATGACGGGGACGGAGGATATATGTGGATCAACTGCGACGGCAAAGGGCACCTACTGACGACCAGGGTTGACCCCGGCCTAAAAGCCGAACTGTATCAACTGCTCGGAATCGAACGCACATGGGACCTCTACGAGGCGCATGTGATCGTTGAAGGAGTCATGGGCGGCTCCCGGAAGATCAGAATCGACGTTACTAACCTGGAAAAAATCGCCTTCCTCCCGAAGCGCTAAGCGCCGTACCGTGAGCGCATGAGAGAAGACGTGCCAGCTTCACTGCGCCCGCCCGCGGAACTGGCCCGGCAAAGCTGTTGCCACCGTCCCGGCTGAGGGCACACTGGCCAGCGGCTGCGTGGACGAGCCCACATGGGACGGCTACAGGGCAGCGATTTTCATAGGCGGACGGCGCCTCTTTGTTCTCGTCCTCACTAGGGCGGTTCTCCGCGGCTCTGGCGGCAGGCGCTTAGTTCGCGCAGGCTTCTTCGGGGAAAACTGTGAGGGCGTCCAGGAGGGTCACGTGGCCGTGCCGCGGAACCTGCGCCGTGTGGCAGGGCGATGGGTTGATGTTTCTTTCTCTCGTTGACCGCTTGGTGATACAACTTAGAGCTCTCCACAGCAACCTGGGCAATTCCAATGAAGCTCCCGCTGCGGTGCCCCTGAAGCTATCGTGAAGCCATGACAGGGGGATAGGTCATACTCTTGAGGCGTTGCTGCTGGCCGGATTTGTTGGTAACCGGCTGCGGGAGTCCAGCGTGCGACACTCTGATGCGGTTCAGAACGCGACAATCTTATGAATGGTCTGGCGCGAGGACGTAAATTGACCGACTGGCAACTAACTACATAAGGCAGGACAGCCGCCCGCTCGTTGCTGGCAGCTGTCCTGGGTGTAACTAAGCGGTGTAAGTGCCTGTGATGTCGACGCAGAGTCGGTTACCGAAGCTATAGTCCAACCACCTGCGTCGATGAAGCTGGTGGACAGCCACGCCGGGCGAGATACCGATTTCGGCTGCTTTTCGCTTTATCTCATTATCGCGAGTCAGGCCTCGGAACTCCTCTATGCCCGATTCCCCGAAAAGCACTTCGAGCGCGAAGCTGTTGGCTGCTTTTTCTGCGGCACTGTTTCGCTTCCTCTCGGTGCTGTATTCGAGATGCATTTCGCCTCGTGGGTCGTTCAGGACATGACCGATTTCGTGGAATAGAGTCCAGATGACGAAGCCATCTTTACCCCTCCGTGATGCGGCTGATGGTGTCTTTGGAGACCTTGGCCCCGTAGACCTCCTCGAAGTGCGCGGCGATTTCCCCGGTGGTCAATCCCCGGGCGGACAGCGAGAGGACGATTTGGTCGATCCCGTCCAAACGTCGTTTTCGCTTGGGCACAATCACCGGCTCGAAAGACCCGTCCCGATCCCGGGGCACCTCAATCTCGACCGGGCCGATCTCGGTCAGCACGGTCTTGGACCTGGTGCCGTTGCGCATGTTGGCTGCGATCGGCGTCTGGCCATGCTCGTGGCCCAGGTGCTCGGTCAGTTCCGCTTCCAGCGCGGTCTCCAGCACATTCCTCGTAAGCTGGTTCAGCAGCCCGCCCGGGCCTACCAGGCTCACGCCCTGCTCCTTGGCCTGCGTGAGCAACCGCTCCGCAAGCTTCTTCTGATCGATGATCTCTCCCGTCACAGGATCGATCATGACCCCTGTCATCTCGGTCGTGGACTCTGACACGGCCGTCTCCTTTCGGATCAGGCCGGAACCTCACACACCGTTTTTCTTACAGTCCCACGACGGAACCCAAGTAAGAGTCAGGAGACACCTAACCCGCTTAGTAAAGCTAGGGGTACTAAAGAGGATGTGGGGAGCCTATGGCGGGAACGTGGAGTACGTGTATCAACTGGCCGCATCCAGGGCTCGGACTCCCGACATGCACACCCTGGACATCTCAGAGCTGTATGTCCGTCTTGTGGAGGCTGGGGCTACCGACATGACGTTCCTGACTGAACCTTGGTGCCATACCCGAGTGGGGCATGTGCAACTCAAACCAGACTTCTATCTAGAGGTTGGGGGAGTGAGCTTATGGGGAGAGCTAGATCGCTCGGCTGAGTGGGAGACGCAGCTGACCGCCAAGTGCCGGCGCTACATCCAAGCGATTGACTCAGGCCACTGGCCGGAAGACCGGGCGTTCCCGCTAGTGCTGTGGACGGTTCCAGACGAAGCCAGGAAGCGCTACCTGGAAAACATCATCCGCAAACTCAACGAGCCGGAGCTTTTCAAAGTAGTCCTGTTCGATGAAGCCGCAGAGAGGTTGACGTGGATAACATCCCCCTCGAACTCCTGACCGCCATGGTGAAACTGACCGAGATACGGGTTAGCCGCCTCCTAGCTCTGGAGTACCCCGAGCCGAAGCGGAGTGGGTTTCTTGATCTGTACGACGAGATGGAAGCCAACCAGCGGCAGCAGGTGGATATCTTCCTCTCCATGGGGCGCAACTAAAAATCCGGTCAACCATATAGGTGTGACCGGAGTGCCCCAGACATCGCATTTCGGGGGCGAGTGAGCGTGCCCGGTGGAGACACGCAACGTTTGCTGTTTGGAGGGTAGGTACTTCGACGCGATTGTCGATACGGCTATTCTGACAAATAATGTCCAACTAATCCACATAGTTATTTTGACTATTGCAACATATACACAAGGGGAATAAAGTAAATCTACAACAAAAAAAGAACCAGGATACAGCTGGCTCTTTCTCCTCTCAAAGTAGCAGAAAGACGCCTACAGCTCAATAGGATCATTTCTGTTGTCAGGTATTGTCCACCAGTAAAAGGCACCGGCACCGACCGAGATGGCGTACATTCATAGGTTGATAGAGAGGGTATCCAAAAAGACTACGTTGGCGTTGTGGCCTCTTCCTGGGAACGGGCTGAGGATAAGGCGCTGAAAAGTAAGGGACTGATGACTTGGCCACGGCCAGCCGAAAGGCGACAAAGTGGGAGTTAAAACATACTGCTACCCGTTGCAAGGTGAATAAGCGGAAATCCTTGCCCCTCTCTACCGGCCTGTGAATACATCAAAGTACTCCTAGCGCGCGCATGGGGTTCAGAACAACAACTAAGCCCTTATGCACATCGTAAGGAGGTGTGTTTGCTGTGTCCCTAAACCCAATAGACCCCAACTACCGACTCCATACTGCCGGTAGGCAACCAATTGAAAAAAGGTTCTCCGAACCTTCAACTGCAACTGACAATTGCAGTTGTGAATGTCATAAGACCAGGGATGAGGTCGACCAGCTCCTCGGAGCCTACGGCGACGTTACGAGCCCAGAGTTCCGCGCCTGGTACTGCAAGGCCATCTATGCCCTGGGCTGTCAGAAGTTCAGCGATCTAGCCGAGCAAGCCCGGACGGGCAAAGCGCCGGCACGATACTTCAGCTCGTTGCTGAAGGCGCAGCTGGGAGGCCGCTTATAATGAACGCCTTAGCCTTCAGCTGCGTTGCGATGTATTTTCGCTATTTTCTGCTCTACCTGGTCGAGCCTGTTCTTTTGCTCAGACTGGGCCTTGGGGGCCTCAAGACGTGGCCTGCCCCAATGGCGGTTCTCAAATAACTCACCACTGATAAACCTGGTCCACCCATTGCCGGCGCTATCCCCGAACTGTGCCCTCGCTTCAGTGACCGTTCCGGATTCAATGACCGCACTCATACTGGACTTCGGAGGCAGCACATCCTCGCTTGATGCAGACGAACCCTTGTGGCTGGTGATCAGAAGGTCGACCCCGAATATTGGCTCCTCGCCGTTGTTGAGGACATAAAACAGGTCTTCGGATTTTCGCCGCGTCCTTGTCCGTGTCACCCCGACCGTAACTAGCTTTGCCTGTCCCCGACGCTGGTCGTTCACCTGCCGGCGAAGCGTCACTGCTCCCACCCATAAAGCCCCCACCGTCCCAACCGCGGCGGCTACGTTGGCTCCGGCGCTAATCCAGTCAGTTACTTCAGTTGTCATAGTTCAACCACTCTGCTTGAGGAGGTTTCGAAAGCCGCGCCACGTCAGTACCAAGTCATATACGTATGCATGGGATCACCCGGCCGCCACATTTCCCTAGGGTCAAAGCCATCTGGCTCCTTCCCTTTCTCCACCAGCGTGCCTTTGGAAGTGCGGGTCCAGGCGACTCCGCCACTGTCTGTAAATTCCGCATAGGCGCTGTGCACTTGACAGCACGAGTCGAAAAGGTGGCCATCATAGTCGCCCACGACTACTTCCTGAGAGAGTGGCTGCCTATCGACCACCAGCCCATCGTCACCAATCGTGTACAGGTTCAATTTGAAGATCGGCAAGTTGGTGGGATTCTTTAGGTCGACCAAGGTCTTGCCGTCCAGCTGCCGCTCTACTCTAACGATAACTTTGCCCGCTTGCTCCCTGCGCTTTTCCTCCAGCTCACGGTGCTTATCAGCTACCTGTCGACTGTAGGTCAAGGCTGCAACCAGGAGGGCTCCGCCGGTCAAAACCACACCCAGGGCAGTCGCCACGACTCCCCAGAACGTCGAGATGGCACTTAGCCACTCGGCTGCGTTGGGCGCTGCATCGGCAGTCGGTCCCTGCATGAAGTACGACAGGGACGAGATGATGGCGATGCTACTAAATATGATGGCAATGCTGGCAATGATCTGAGTTTTACGTCGCATGGGTGATCACAGCTCTTCTAGCTCACCGTTGACGTGGACTTTCCATTTCTGGCCGGAAGCGTCTTCGAAACTAGCCCACACCGTGTCCAGCACCCTTCGATTTTGCTCGAACATGTCATGGGTCATCCCACCCGCGATGACTTGCTGAAACTTCTGGCCCGAATCTTGGCCAGAGTGGTTGAAGCACCTGAGAAGGACGTTCCTGATAGGCATTGTGCTTCCGTTGTGAACCTGAAGGACAACGTGGTTGATGTGCACTTGGGAGGCAGGGGTCAAAATGGACACCTGCATGGCCTGTGCACGCCGCATATTTTCTTCATCCCGCCGAATTTCCCGGGCCTGCCGCCGTCGCTCCTCGGCCTGCCGGTTTTTCTCATCTACCTGGTGTTTGTAGCTGAAGGCCGCGATCAGAAGAGCGCCGGCGGTGCCGATGGCCGCAAGGCCGCCTGCGATGGCACTCCAGAACGTGGACCAGGCACTGAGCCAGGCTGCCGGGCCTTCAGGGGGCGGCGTCGGGGCCGGAGGTCGCGGCATCTCGTTCCGTATGGCGATTGATACCCAAACTATTGCCGTTGCTGCGGCCACCAACAGAACCACGAGGAAGATGGTCTGCAGTTTGGGAACCTTGATAGTCCTAGTAGTGGGCTGGTCCCACATCTCGCGAAGGGTCTTCAAGCGCTACGGAATCCTCGACCCATGCCCGTCATTCGACAGGAATACCGTCCAGCTCGTGCCGCTGCCCTTAATGGACGAGCAGACAAACTGCATCGGAATGGTGTTACCAGCCGGAACGTCGGTGTAAGCGCCTACAGTGTCGTAGCTGTTGTCGGACGCCTTATACGCGGACCGCGTCTTACCGGCCTGAGCCGTAGCCGTAGGGTGCTTCTGCACCAATCGCTTTTCGCACACCGTGTTGGCCTCCACGGCATCCGCAGCTCGCTGGTCATCGATGACTTTCTGAGCCTCATCGACTGCCTTGAGCATTGCGGCGGTACTTGCTTCCGCACTCGCCTTGGCGTCGGCTTCCTGACCCGCCCTAATGGCCTGGGAGCTGACGGCGATAGCAATGACGGCAAGCAACACGACGACGGCTGCTCCAATGATGATGAGCAGCTTGTTGCGGCTCGGCGGAGGCTTTACTTCGGGAGTGGTCTCAACGGACATGATGGTGCCTCTCGGGCGCTAGACGGGGATCAAAACTAGTACGGAAGGCCTCGCCTATTTAGACAGGTGCGGGAATTCCCGCTTGATGATGGCCAGAACCTCGCCGACCACTTCGCGGATGCTCTTATAGGGGACGTGGACGATGCCGTGGACATTAGAGAATTCGTTTACGCCTTCCTTCATGAGCAGGATTGAGCGTTTGCTGCCTAGGCGGCCCTGGAAGTAGCCAACCTCGTGCACGACGCTCTCGCGGGCGCGTATCGTACCGTCCGGCTGCTCGTCTTCGGGTGTGAGAACCAGGAGAGCCAGGGCGTTGCCATAAGCCATACTCTCGATGACTTCGGGGATGGTGTAGCCGGCGCGGGGTTTGGTTTCAAAAGCCTCCACATCGAAACCGTGGTGGTCGTGCAAAGCATCTTTGAGGTCACGCCAATCGTGCGATCGTCCGTGACCGATGAATATTTTTAGTGGGGGCTGGGGCGGGAGTTCGGGCATGACAGGCACGGGGGGAGGGTTCTTATCCGCCCAAGCCCGGAAGACGGCAAAGGGGCGCAGTAGCGTAGCTCGTTCCGAGGCATTCGTGGTGATCGTAGTGACACCGTAGCCGGCCATACTATGCCCGTAGGAAACCGTCAGGCTGGCCTTGGTCTCGCGTGGCCCGTACGCAGGGATCTCAACGGAATACACATAGGCGCATATGTAGCCGGACTGAATGGTTGGGCTGTAATCGACGAAGAACTCGTCATCGTTGTCGTAGTCCCAAGAGACGTTCCCGGTTCTAGTGGAAGCACGTTCCCACTCGATGACTGTTTCATCTTTCACCGCCGCCGCCAGGGACTCTGCGGCCTCCTTCAGGACCGACTCCGGAAAGAACATCCGCTCGAACTTTTCTTCCCTCTGCACTTGAAACCCTTCAAAGCCGTCGTGTTTGCAAGCCGAGTCTATCCTCCGGCACTGACGATCCTGCTCCAGGCCCCGGGTGTCGAGGACACAAAAAAACTCCCGGAGGGTAAGGCGATCAAACCAACTGCGTGCCGGGAGTGTCCTTATAGCTTAGCACTCTCATTATGTAATTGCCAGACTTACTAATCCCCAGCATTATCCACCTGTGCATAACTTCGATAGTTCGGTATTTCCAACAGATACAAAATAAAAGTATTGACCGCCTAAGCATTTTGCTTGATAATGCTTAGTATAAACAAGGCGATCAACCAAATGTCCAAATTACGTTATATTAATTCCCCATCCTGGCGAGAAGGCGGCCGCAATATCGCAGCCCCTCCTCTTCCTCTCCGGATTCTTCCTGAGCCTCATCGTGTTGGCGGTGATGCTGACGGGAGGTGACCGATGAACATCTGGGAGCGCGTTCAATTAGCCAAGGTCTACTACCAGTCAGGAATCTTCTCTAAGCGCGAGTACATCGTTGCTCTCGGCCACCTGTTCAACCAGGCCACGGCGTTGCGGGAGGGCAAGTAGATGTCAACTCAAACTGAACGTATCTACGACAAGCTGGAAGCCGCCGGCGACAAGGGCGTCCTGAACATCGACCTCATGCCCATTGCATGGCGCTACTCCGCCCGCATAGCTGACCTCCGCCGAGACGGCCACCGTATCCGCACTACCCATATCAAAAATGCCGTATGGAAGTTCACTCTTCTCAGTGACGACGACAAGCCCCTAGAACTAGCTGCCGAGCTAGACGAACCCGCTTACATGGAGTTCCTGGAGCTGCTGCGGCCTGGCGACTGCTGCGGGGAGATTGTGGTGGACGGGATGTGTGGAGGCTGCCGTGAACATATCTAAAGTCAAATGCGCCTACTGCCACGAGGCCCGCGGCTTCTCTGCTGACCTGCATGGCTGCGAGCAATCCCGCAAGGCGATGACGTACCTGTCCGAACTCATCGGGAGCATCAAAGACAACCATGAGCGCCCCGGAAGCAGCGAGCAAATGTCCCTGACTGCTCCCCAAAGTCCGAGAGGATCGCCGGCGGGAATACGCATCGTCAATCAACATAATCGGAGGTGGCCTCAAGCCACAGAACTAGGCGAATCAAGCACAACCACTCAATCAAGAAGTAACTGAAGTGGCCGTAGTCGGCGCAGACAACGGGCTAGAGCAGACCAAAGTAGAAATCCTGCTGTCCAACTTTGGCCAGGCGTACGGAAAAGCAAAGGAACTGGCCGCCGGCGCAACCGACATCGTAGTTACGCAGGAAAACCAGACCACCCTCATGCAGGAAGCCCGCACCAAGCGGCTCGCCCTCAAGAACGTCCGCGTCGAAGTCGAAAACACCCGGAAGTCCCTAAAGGAGCAATCCCTGCGCGAGGGCAAAGCTATCGACGGAATGGCCAACATCATCAAGGCGCTTATCGTCCCCGTTGAAGAGCACCTGGAAAACCAGGAGAAATTCGCGGAGATCAAACAGGCGGAGCGTAAAGCCGCCCGGCACGCCGAGCGTGTCGAAAAGCTTTCTAAGTACGTCCCAGATGTGAGCCTCTACAGCCTGGAAGACATGGCCGACGATACTTTCGAAAATCTCGTTGCCAGCTCAAAGGACGCGTTCGAAGCCCAGGAGGCCGCCAAAGCCAAGGCCGAGGCGGAACGCATTGCAGCGGAGAAAGCTGCAGCCGAGGAACAAGAGCGCACCCGCCAGGAGAACATCAGACTCAAAGAGGAAGCCGATGCTCGTGAGGCTGAAATCGAAGCCGAGCGACAGAAGCGACTTGAGCTAGAGCGGGCCGAGGCGGAACGAGTGGCAGCTGAAGCGGCTGATGCGGCAAAGGCGGAAGAGGCCGCCCGCAGAGCTCTACTAGCCCCCGACAAGGACAAACTGGTGGCGCTGGCTATCAGCATTGAACAGCTGGAACTTCCTCATGTGGCCAGCCAAGAGGCCGGCAAGCTCCTAGATGAAACCTGCGACTTTCTGACTCGGATTGCCAAGAACCTTCGTAACAAGGCGGAGGAGCTGTAATGGCAACTGAATCAAAAGACATTTGGGCTGAACTACGGAAGCCCGTCGACCCCAAGGCCGTGGGACAGCTCCCAAAGCCAACCAAAAAGGAAAACCCCAAAGGTATATGCACCGAGTGCGGCGGCTACCACGGTATGCCGGCTGTCCACCTGGACTATGTAGGCCACGCCGCCGTAACTGACCGCTTGATAACCGTAGATCCTGAATGGACATGGGAGCCCGTAGCTCTCGATGAGCGCGGCCTACCGCAGTACGACAATGCCGGTGGTCTATGGATACGCCTGACAATCGGGGGAGTGACACGGCTCGGATATGGCGACGGTGAAACCCCTAAGGAGCGCATCGGTGACGCTCTCCGCAATGCCGCTATGCGCTTCGGGGTTGCTCTCGACCTCTGGAGCAAGGATGAGCTGGAAAGCAACATCGAGAACCCGGACAACAAGAACGTGAAGCCCAGCGAGGCAAAACCGCACGTATCTGAAACCACCAAGCCCGTGCAGACCTACGTGCCGCCGGCTAGCAAGCCTGGACTCATCAACCCCGCTAGCATGGACGAGCTCAAGGCGCTGCTCGTAGCCAAGTCCCTGACCGGCGATAAGGCCACCGAGTACTCCCAGTGGATTATCGGCAAGGACAAGCCCGAGAACGAGTCCGATGTGCAGGGGCTCATTGCCGCTCTGAAGGCCAAGTCGTGAACACCGAAGCATATCCACTCGCTTGGCCCAACGGTTGGCCACGCTCGAAGCGTCCAGCACCTGCCAGATTCGACACTTCATTTGCATCCGCGCGGGATGGACTGATGGCAGAACTCCGGCTCTTAGGTGTGAAGAACATCGTGCTTAGCTCCAACCAGGAATTGCGGCGCGACGGACTGCCCTACGCGAAGAGGCCGCAACCTATGGACCGGGGTGTTGCCGTGTACTTCGAACGCGAAGGCAAGCAGCAGTGCATCCCTTGCGACAAGTGGTCGCGAATCGAAGACAACGTCCAAGCAATTCGCAAAACGATAGAGGCGCTGCGCGGCCTAGAGCGCTGGGGTGCGAAAAGCATGGTCGACGCAGCCTTCCAGGGTTTTCTGGCCTTACCGGCTACCAGCCAAGCCATGCAGCTCGCCGCCTGGTGGGAAGTGCTGGGCGTCTGATTGTGTCAAGTATTTCTGGACCCGGAGGGGCAGTTGAAACTGGCCCTCCCTGCGAAGACGGTGACCGTCGAAAACCGAGCCGCGCTGACCGTGGGCGCCCTTCGGACTTGGAAGGGGGCTGTGGGACTACGGCGCCGCAACGGGGTCAGCATATTCCGGGATGTCTCGTGAGTGGACGCCGAGTTCCTCGGGAAATTCCGTCCAAGACCGAACGGGTGAAAGAAGGATGGGGATGGCGGATGCGGCGGCAACGAGGGCCCATATCCAAAGCACGGGAATGACGCCTGTTGCCAGTGCCAGGACGCCCCCGCCGATACTGGCCACCGGCATGATCCCAAGGGTGAAGAGCCGGTAGGTGGACATGACTCGCCCCATCAGGTGGTGCGGAACGAGCCGGGGAATGATGCCGGCCCCCGCCAGACCGGACAGGATGATGAAGAAGGACCAGCCAAATCCCGAGATACCAATCCACACGACCGGAGCCAGCCCCAGGAAAGGCGCCCCAGGGAGCAGGATGACGAATCCGGCGCTTGCCAGGCTCGCGGCGATCTTGGTTCTGCCGACGCCGAGACGCCGCGTGGTGCGGGTAGCCGTCATGGAAGCGACCAGACCCCCTGCTGCTGAAAGTGCGCCCAGGATTACGAATTGATCCATGGGGATGTTCAGGATTTGGAGGGCGAAAATGACTTTGGCAGCGGCGCCGAACATGCTTGCGGCATTGACCAGGGCAACGGAGATCATCAAGGAGCGTATCAAAGGATGGCTCAGTGTGTAGCCGAGGCCGTCGCGTGCTTCGGACCAGAACTTGTCCGGGGTCTTTGCTCGGGAGGGCGGATCTTGTGGGAGTCTGCCGGTCATGACTGCTGAGAATAAGTAGGCTGCGCCGGCAATGAGGAGCATGGCCGGAGCGGACGCTACTTTGATAATCAGACCTACAATTCCTGGCGTGGCTATGGCCAGGCCGCTCTGCACGGACTGTACTTTTGCGTAGCCGTCTCCCAGTTCGCTTCCCTTCAGCAGCGTCGGCATCATGGCGGACTGCGCCGTCGTGAAAACGACGTCAGCCACGCTGACGACGGCCGCGACGATAAAGAGGTGCCAGATGCTGAGCGTTTCAAGGAAATACGCGATCGGCACAGAGACAACTGCGGCGGCACGGACAACGTTGGCCAGAACCAATGTGGATTTTTTCGACCACCTGTCCACGAGAACGCCGGCCGGCACTCCGAGCAGCAGGAATGCCGCCATGCCCAGCGCGTTCAGAACACTGGTCTGGAAAGCCCCCCCCGCCGAGAAAGGCAACAGCGATAACCGGCAACATCGAGCGGAGTACGTCGTCGCCGATTCCGTCCCCAATGCTGGCCGTGAACAACTTTCGGAAAGCCGCAGGCATAACTAATCTGGCCGGCCGGCGATGCTCTTCCCCAACGCTTCTGCGGTTGCCCGTATTCTTGATGAAAGCCACGATTCGTAAGGTCATACCTGACTATAGTCAGGCTGTTCCTGACATTTGTGGCAGCAACTCGTTTGTCTGGAGAACGTATCGATGTCTAATGACCGCCCACGCGATTCCTGCACCTTCTGCGGGTTGACGCCGCCTTCCGAAACCCGGCTCATAGCCGGGCCTGGAGTCACCATTTGCGAACTGTGCGTCGCCGAGGCAGGGAAGATCCTGCGCGACACCAGCACCGAGGGTCCGTCCAGGGCGATGGGGCCCGTCTGGGACCAAATGTCCGACGCGGAAATCCTCCACCACCTGCCCGAAATCTCCAGGGTAAGCCTCACAGTCGAAGAGCAGCTTCGCATCTGGGTCCGCGCCGCCCGAGAACGAAAGATTACCTGGTCCCAAATAGGAGCGGCCCTGGACATCACTCGTCAGTCGGCATGGGAAAGATTCAAAGAACATCTATGACCGACAGACGTCGAAGTCTCGTCGCTGCAAGGGCGCCCTGAGCGGTGCCAGTTGCCTGCTGCCACGATGTCTGGCGCATCATTCCCTAATGAGGCGCGACCACTATCTGGACGTCGTCTTCGTAAAGAATTCTCCCTGGATCGTTCGAATAGAGTCTCTGCCAGCCGACGTCATAACGGTTTAGAAGGTCCGTGTAGAAATCCACGCCGATCAGCAGGTGCGTGGCCGTGCGCTTGAACCAGGACTGTGCTGACGGGTTGATTGCACGGTCATAGATCGCTGTGTCTACTGTCGAAGGGTCCGCGTATGCGGCGTTATAGTGATCGTTCGCGCTACGCCAGGCAGCCCAGTCCTGATCACTGAGTTTGCCATCGTTTGCCAGACCGTTGGCGAGAGCGAAGATGCCTGGGTGGCGTCCGCGGCCGTTGGGAGAGCTTGCCTCGTAGCGCACAAACTTGGGTTCCATGCCCGCCAGCTAATCACCTGTCCCTTGGTTACCGGCGGATTTGGCTGACTTTGACGAAAACGTCCCGTTGAGAATCCCTGAGCCGACCCAGCGGATATCTCGCGACAAGACCCACTGAATGACGTTGTTGACGGGCCGCATCGACACCTGCCAACCGCCCAAGTCCTACTTTTGGCTATCGGAGATTGCCCGGCTGAGGCTGTGGGCGAGCCGGTAGGAGTTTGCGCCGGTTTCGATGATGGCGCCGTTGAAGGTAAGCCTGTCCACGATGGCGGCGCAGAGGCGGGGGTCGGTGAAGGTTTTGGTCCATCCGGAGAACGACTCGTTGGAAGCGATCGCAATGGAATTCTCTTCCCGTTCGGTGAGGACCTGGAAGAGGAGTTCAGCGCCGCGGCGGTCCAGTTCCATATAGCCGAGCTCGTCGATGCAGAGCAGGTCCACACGCCCATAGCGGGCGATGGTCTTAGCGAGGACCTTCTCGTCCGCGGCCTCGATGAGCTCGTTCACGAGCCGGGTGGCCAGGGTGTATCTGACCCGGTAGCCCTTCTCGGCCGCAGCGGTGCCGAGGCCGATGAGCAGGTGGGATTTACCGGTGCCTGAGTCTCCAATGAGGCAGAGGGGTGCGCCCTTGCGGATCCAGTCCCCGGTCGCGAGAGTGTGGATGGTGGCCGGGTTGATGTTCGGGTTCGCGTCGAAATCGAAATCCCCGAGCCATTTGTCGCGGGGAAAGTTCGCGGCCTTGACGCGGCGAATGGAGGAGCGCCGGTCCCGGTCATCACACTCAGCCAGCAACAATTCGGCCAGGAAGCCCTGGTAGGACAGTTGTTCCTTCCCGGCAACCGTGAGGGCCTCGTCCAGGACCGCGCGGATCGTGGGCAATCTGAGCCGCCGGCAGGCCTGGTCCACGGCAGCGACCGCAGCCTGCTCGGTCAAGCCACGCCGCCGGCGAAGGGTCGGGGTGATGGTGGTGGCCGCTGCGGTGGGGCTCATGAGATGTTCTCCTTCGACACGGTTCCTTCGGGGTGGCTGCGTTTGGCCAACAACTCGTCATAGACACGGACCGATGGCAACGTCCGGGCGTCCGGCGGGAGCCCGGCGATGACCACTGCCGGATCCATGAGCCGGCGCTGTGTGAGGCTGACAACGCGTTGCACATTCACTTCGTCGTGAGCACCGGGATGACGGTCCGAACCGGCCCCACGCGTAGGGATTTTTGAGGCGTGTCTGCGGGCTTCGACGGCGACTACGTCGGCACTGACAGCACCCACTCCCAGCGCCGCGGCGATCCCAGCCTGGACGTCTTCTGCGGCCATGACACGGGGGAGAAGCGGAACATCGATCAGCTCACGGGTGCCGTCCGCATCGCCATTGACCCGGCGCGAAGCGGCCCAGAACGCCTCATGGGCGCTGGTGAACGCCCCGGACTCCCGCGCCCGGGCTAACGCCGTCGAACCGGGCAGCGCGCCGGGTTTGGTTTTGAAGACCTCCAAATAGTGGTCCAGCTGGACGGACTGCCCGCATTTGGCAACAACCCGCGGATGCCGGGCAGCCACGGCACGGCCATCGAACACCACGACCTCTGACGCCCGCAGGGACACCCGGACTTTCCTGCCGATGAACCGGGCCGGGACGGAATACTTCACCATCCGCACCGTGATCATCGAAGACCTGTCCACCCGTGGTGTCAGGACCAGGCCCGGATCAAAGACTTCTCCCGGCAGCGGCGCCAGAAGCGGCTGCTCGGCGGCGAAGTCCTGTGCGACGGTGCGGATCCTGTCATTGATCCGCCGGCGCTCGTCCTGGGCTTCCCATAAGCGAATCCGGTCGTTGAGCTCATCCAAGGACCCAGCAACAGGCATCGGGGAGAGCCTGTTGCGGCGGAACCAGCCCACCTCGCCCTCGACCCCGCCTTTCTCGTGCGCTCCCGCGATGCCGGGCTGGCGGTAGAAGGGGTCGAAGCCGTAGTGCGAGCGGAACAGCACCCAGCCGTCATTCTCCTGGCATTGCCGGCCCTGCCCGAACAACACGGCGGTGACCGCGCTGGTGAGATTGTCATGGCGAATGTGCTTCGTCGGGATACCACCCAGGACCTGGAACGCTTCGATGTGGCCCTCGAGGAAAGCTTCCTGCGCCTGTGTCGGATAGATCCGGTGGATGGCCTTGCCCGAATGCGAGAGCCGGAAAACGAACATGTGGCACTTCGTCTTCACCCCGTTCAGCACGACCCAAACTTCACCGAAGTCCACCTCAGCCTCAGCGCCCGGGGCATGCTCCTGCGGGACAAACACTTCCACCCGGCGGCCGGCCTCCTCATCGATCTGGGCCCGGCGGACCCGCACATGGTCGCGCACGGTCGAATACGAGAGTTTCTCCGCGCCGTGTTCCTCAATGAGCCGGGCCAGGATCCTGCGGGCAGTGTGGCGCTGCTTCCGCGGCGCCGTCGTGTCCTCGATGAGCATCGCGTCGATCGCCTCTTTGAACGGCTCCAGCCGCCGGGCCACCGCTTCTCTTGGCTTGCGCGGCGGAGGGGAGGCTGATTCCAGAGCCTGCCGCACCGTCCTTCGGTGAACCTTGTGCCGGGCCGCCAGCGCACGGACCGAGAGGCCCTCGACTCGGGCATCCCTTCGGATCAGCGCGAACAACTCCACTCTCGACTCCATCCAGACCAGCCTTCCGCCGCATCCATCCCCTGATGAATCCAACGTTGAAGGCGGGCCACATATAACCGTCACAAGCTGCCCGGCGAGTCACGAAGTGGGGCCAGAAATAACCGTCCTACCGGGGCCATCCAAACCTGTCATAGTCAGGCGTCGATAGGAGTGCAACCACAGAGGAAGTTAGGACCGCTTTCAAGGTCCTGGCGAAGAAGCACCACCCTGACCAAGGGGGAGAACCGGAGCGTTACATGCAGATAAAGAACGCATACGAGCAGGGGATGAAGCCATGAACTGCCCCCATCTCTGGACTGTCCGGATCAACTTCTGCCGAGCCAATGAACACAGCCTGTGCCTCCGATGCAATGCGCAGCTACCGAAACTAATCAAGAGGGAAAAGTAAACAATGTCACTCGACATCGCTCAGATGAATCGGATTCATGAGCTGGAAAAGGAAATAGACCAAGCGACGGCCGACCTTAAGGCCATCAAGGAGCGCCGGACGGAACTGGTGACCGAGCTACCAGAGTTCGCCGTCCTGACCGAGGCTCAAGCAGCCGTGAAAGAAGCAGCCGTAAGACTCAAGCTGGCAATCCAGGACGACCGTGAACTCGGCCGGTTGGCAGTCGAGAGGGGAGAGGTGGCCTACCTACTCCACGACCTAAAGGAGCAGCACAGTCACAGCCTCATCGCCTACACGCAAGACACGGGCCGCGCGACGTACTCAAAGATCAGGCCGGGCGGAACCGGCACATCGAACTATCGGCCAAGCTGTCCCGCCCAAGTAAGCGGGTACTCGACCAGGCCAAGCTCCCGTTCAGCCAGCACTTCGGAGTGAGGCAGCCCATCGCGGAAGCACCGGCCAAGAAGCAATTAGAACTGATTCAGGAGAACAAATAGATGGCAGGAACACGTGAAGGGGGATTGAAAGCCGCCGCAACGAACAAGGCTCGCTACGGCGATGGAACGAACGGTAAACCCAATTTCTACAAAGTCATTGGGCATCTTGGTGGGAAGGTTTCCAAGAACAACCCATTCAAGGATCATGACAAAGCTGTGGAAGCCGGCCGGCGCGGGGGTCAAGTCTCCCGCCGGGGTAAGAAGCAGATGGAGGGAGGCCAGGACTAATAAGGGCCCCATGGAGGACTGTAGCGATCAGTCCACGTACGCAGCGTCCTTCTCGGTTAGCCAGATAGAGCTGATGGGATGAATCTTTCCCTTGATGTTGCGAACCCACCTCACGTCGGAGTTATCGCGAAACACCGCAACGGGCGGGTCGTCCGCTTCTAGCTTGCAGGCAAAGTCCTCGCCGGGAAGAACGACATCCTTTGCGCCCAATCGGAGGCCCCTATAGGGGCCGGACCGAACGATGAAACGGACGCTGTATACCGGTTCATCGCTCAGATTCTTGAGAACGTATCGGATCGTATTCCTCCGGCGGGTTTGGCCCGTGGCTTCGTCCTTTTCGAAGGCCGACCCCTCTAAGGTTATGTAAACGACCTTGCGAGCCTGGGCGATGCGACGCACCTTTGCATCTTTGGCAATCACGACTACGGCAGCGATGAACGCGGCGGTAGTGCCGAGGCCGCCCACCCAGTCAGCGACAGTGCCCCAAGTGCCTGGGTTGAAATCCATCAGGCAACCACGTCTATTCCCAGGTCATTCGAAATCCGCACTTCCAGCAGCGCTAAATATTCATTGAATCTCTTGGTTGCGGCGTCATATGCTTCCGTACTCGAGGCCGTCCTTTCCTTTATCGCAAGCAATTCAGTCGTGAGGGCAGTCGTGGACCGCATGACATCCTGGGCCGCGTCGAGGACGACCGTCGGTGCCAGGACACGCAGATTCAGCAACGACAGGTTTCTGGCCTTCTTGGCGAGTTCGCTTGTGTCATTGCTATATCCCATTCCAAGCCATGCCACATGCAGGCCTAAATCATGCGCCTCTTCGAGGAACTTTGAGTACACCTCGACCCTTCTGTCGCGTAGCCAGCGCTCGTGTTCTACTTCGCGATCCGCGTCACGTTGCGCCTCTGCGGCCACTCTTGCAGCCTCTATCGTCGCCAGTGTGTTGCGGCTATTGAATGCCCCGGCGATGAGTGCCCCGAGTAGGCCGGCAACTATCGCTCCACAAGCAACGACGATCAAGCGTATTGTCTCCCCATCCATGAGGACATCCTACTTTGGGGTTTCGTAGTTTCCTCATCGAAGTAGCGGCATGTCAAACAGTGCGGAAAACCGAGCACCGGTTGAGCGTGCCAGGCGCTAAGAAAAAACTTATTACAACTTAAAACTCTGGCAATTGGTGATTTCGAGCGTAGCGTCGCACATTATATGGTGGGCGACTCTGAATGCGACGCGATGAAAGACCACCTCTGCATAACCGTTTGCAATTTCAAAACGCTTGGCGCATAATGCATGCATAAACAAGGCGATCACTTTTGCAACAATTCAAATCAGCTCTGCCCGCGATGGAACACCACATCCTCGTGCTGCTCATCGGAGCGGCCATCGGTTCCTACCTCACTCTGCAAGTAGCGAACCAGGCGAACGCTAAGACCCAGGCCGCCGTCCATGACGCGTTCAAGGCCGTACCGGTCGCAGCAGCCGAGCCAACGTCAAAATAAAGGCTCCGGTCACAGAACCGCCTGCGTCAGAGCAGCCGGAGCCAACCCCAAGTCCCACCCCAGCACCTACAGCAGCCCCGTTACCCGCCAGCTCCCATGCCGATTGGATGACCGCTGCCGGCATAGATCCAGCCAACTTCGGCTATGTGGACTTCATCGTCCAGCATGAGAGCGGCTGGAATCCCAACGCCGTGAATCCGAACGGGGGAGCCTGCGGCTTGGGCCAGCAACTGCCCTGCGGCAAGTGGGCTGGTGCTTGGAATGACCCCATCGCCGCCCTGGTCGCGATGAACAGCTACGTCAGCCGCTACGGGGGATGGGCAGGAGCCTATGCGTACTGGCTGGCCCGCGGAAACTACTAAACAAGGAACGAGTGATGAAAGATGTCACCTGCCCGTATTGCGACCATGATTTTGATCTAAGCCACGACGACGGCGCCTTCTACGATCAGGACCGGGCCGAAGAATGCGAATGCCCGAACTGCGAAAAATACTTCATGGTTTCGAGTTCGATCATTTGGGAACACGAGGCCCATAAGGCGGATTGTCTGAACGGAGGCGAGCACGATTGGAAGCCGATGCTTGGCTATCCAAAGGAGTACTTTGCTGACCGTGAGCGGTGTGATGCCTGCGATGCTGAGAGAAAGGTTGAGGCAGCACAATGAAATGGCTCATCCATCAGCTCAGACTCTGCAACAAAGCTCGCCTCGGATATCGCTGCCGCGGCGGGAACAACTTCGACGAATGTCGTTAGCGATTACCAACTAAACAGGAACTACATCATGTTCGACAAAACTACATACTGGACCCACCGCAACGCAGGTAAGCGAGGACAGGGCACGTATCCCAACCCCGTGGTAGTCATAGATTCCACTCCTCCAACAAGCGCCCGCGGTCTCGGCCTTCGTAAGAAGCGCAAGAACCGCACCTTCACTAGTCCGGCGCATGGCCGGCTGTTCCAAGTTCGAGCCGCGATCCACCAGGCGTGGCTTGGCCGTCAGAAGCGCCGCGAGGCAGGAATCCGATGAAACGCTCCCTCTTCGTCATTGAAAGCGTCGCCTACCCAATCGCCGGTCTACTCACATTCCTGTGGTTCGACTGGAAGCTCTTTGTTCTGTTTATTCTCTGGGGATGTGGCTACATCTCTCAGGCATGGAGGGTAAGCCGATGAAACGCGCCCTCCTAATCTCCGGCCTCATCGCCACCGCCATGACCGCGTTCGGCGCTGCTGGCATAACGTCAGGCGAGCTCGACCTACCCGGCCTGAACCAGCGCATCGACAGCATCGACGCCCGCACCACCGACAACGAGCAGGACATCCAGAAGCTCCAAGAAGCCACGCAGACCGCGCCGGCCGAGCATGTGGCCGTTCCCGTCGTCCAGCCGACCACCGTGAGTCAGCCCAACAGCGTAACTGCCCAGGAGCCCGCACCCACCGTCCCCCCAACTCCCACGCCAATGCCGACACCTTGCCCAACGCCAATGGTTACAAACGCGCCAGGTACGAGCATCGTGGTGATCGGTGGGTGCCAGTAGTGGGTTGGGAGTCAACGCTTTTAGGGTGGCCATCGCGTTCAGCATCTATGGCTGGTGCGTCATTATTGGATATGGCTTTGAGCGCGGAAGGAATGCTGCCACTAAACATCGCAAGGTCTGCGATGTGTGCTTCAGGGATATCGAACGGTTCAACGCCGAACTGGCCCGACAACAAGTCCCACCAACCCAATGACCAGCACCACCGACACCGCCGACAGTCCAAAGGCGTAGGGCGTAGCGGTCGTCACCACCGCGGCGAACATGAGGCCGGCCACCATGCCTAATACCAGGGCACACTTGGAAATCTCCATACTTCGAGCGTGAGGCACGGGGGAGTACAGGGCAATTTGTCAAATCAGGGAGCAAAACGAATCCGTGCGGGTCTGTGGTGCGCTTCTCATATGGGACCTCTCAGCTTGATCTAAGGTAGTCCTCTATACATTCCCCCGTGTGAGTGGGAGACTTCTGCTCTGTCGTGCTAGGCGCAGTCGACAACGTGGGCGTCCTGAGAAGCGGACGTGAAGTAGCACTGCCTAAGCGGTGCTCTCCTCTCATACCATAAGCGGTCTCTCAACATATGAATGGAACCGTCATGCGCAGAAGATTAATTTCGATGTTACTAGCGCTTGCCATGATTTTTGGTCTTGGACTCGTCATTGCCCAGCCCGCCTCGGCAGGGCCGGTCGTGCACGACATAAAGGTTACCGTGACGCAGTTCATGTGCCCTAAGGGTGGAACCGTTAAAGAAGTAAACATCCACATCAGCGAGCCCGGAAGTGTCGGGATTTCGGCGGGCGACACTGCCAGCGGGCTATCTGCATTTTCAGCTCAGCCAGTTGAAATAGATGGCGCAAATTACTGCTCCGTATCGCCGTGGTGGCGAAGCTATTGGAACAGGGGTTGGGTCACTTATCGATACTTCTGGTTCAACGGTCAGCATACTTACATATAGGTTTTGAAAAATGAAGAGGTGTCTCCATGCTATTGGAGACACCTCTTTGGACCCGGCTTAGTGTTAGTGCGCCGCTAGGTACTTTTCCACTACGTCAGCCTGGAGACGGCCACGAGTGTTGACCTGGATACCGTTGTCAGCCGCCCAGAGACGGACAGCTTTGGTATCGACGCCGCCGGTGGACTTTGTCTGGCGCTTGGTCGAGCCGCGTTCTTTACGAGCAGCTTCCTGGAAGCGACTCAGGAAGTCGCGCAGTTCGGAAGCGTGGCCGGAATTGAGGTCAATCGCGTAGGTGACCCCGTCGATACCAAAGCGGATGGTTTCATCGGCGTCGGAACCGTCGAGGTCGTCGAGAAGCCGGGTGTAAGTTTTGGTTGCCATAGAAAAAGGCTATCAGTTATCGGCCAACATAAAGACGAAGAATCCGATGACCACCATGCCTAGGACGCCGTAGACCGAATATGGCCGCAGTTCGGGCCAAAGATGGTTAGTTCCGTCAATACCCCACCAAATGGCGAAACCCAGTGATTCCAGGCCTCCAGCCAAAATAGCAGGGTGGAAGCCAAATCCATCTCGTAGTCGCCTGTACATGATCACGGCGAAGAGGACCGTAAGGGCAATGCAGCCTAGAGAGCCCAGGCCCTCCCAGAACCACGTCAAATCAAACGCCGGTAGTGCGCCAATGCCGGGGGTCGGAGATGGTGATACTTGCACGGGGAGCCTCTCGCTAAGGCGACCTCCCCAGATCCATCGCGGTGTCTCCTGAGTTTACCGGGCGAGCAGCAGGTTTTCCGGTCAAGTTTTGGTCAAAGTCTGGCAGACATACTTAGTCTTTGGTCTCGGCATCGTCTAACTGGGCAATAGCGCGGGCAGCTGATTTCACAAGTCTCTTGGTTGGGTTGTTGACGCCCGCCGCTTCGTATCCGTCGCTCGTCATCTTGTCGGCTTCAGTGGAGAGGATTTTCACGAGCTTACGCTGTAACTCGATCTCATCAAGTTTCAGATTGGAGTCCGCCCGCTTGACGCGACTCTCATTCCAATCATTCTTGACGTCGATGATTTTAGGCATGAGCTTCACTACAGCGGCGACGGCTCCAGCGGAAGCGGTGATGACCGCTAAAATCTCCAACGGGCTACTGAGTGAAACTTTTTCAATGACCACGCCCTTGAGAAGCTCTGCGTGCTCCGTCTGAACTCCCCTCGCAGTACGCAGATACATGCCGGATTTGGAGTAATAGGTTACGCGACGGTAATTGGAGAGCGGCAGCATCCATTTGTCCGCCAGCAACAGTGTCAGCAACGCCTCAACATCTTGGAAGCGCCGACGCAACTCGGGAAGGGTGTAGTCGCGGGAGACGAAGCGTAGTTTCAGCTCCACCCGGTGATCTGCTGCCGTCCGTTCTATCACTGCGGTATCGCCCATGCCGCCGTTGGATTCACTCATTTTTTCCCCCTGATTAGACCGTTAGCTGGCCTACAGCCTACGTGTGCGTGGTCTATTGCCGACCGAGAGACGCGCCCACGATGGCTTAGTAGCGAGACACATACACAGGGTTGGCCGCAGCTTCACTAATCTCTCCAGCCAAGTCGGTGCTCAGTCTGTACCCGTCGGCCTTTTCCTTTAGGAACTCAGCGGTAGCTGCCTTGCGCTTAATTTGGGTGTAGACCCGCTGCCAGGCTGGGTAGGTTCTCAGTTCGTCGGCCAGCTCGGATTTGCGGGCCCGGAAGTCCTGCTCATACTCGTAGACCTTTTCACCGATGATCCTGTTGGCCTCAGGCTGTACCTGCCGGGTCATGAAAACCTCTGGCATTTCCTCCACTCCCGCCTCGGCGAGAATCGACGATACGAGGTGGCGGCGCTTCCCAATCGACTCGCCGCGGTATTTGGGCGAGTTGAGTAACGCCGAAAGGGCAGCTTGGTACGCAGCGCGGTACTGTTCTCGGTGCTCCTCGGATTCGGCCTCCGATTCGGCCTCGGCGTCATCCAGCTTGGCGCGAATCTGCGTCACAAGGGGGTCAATCCAATCAGATTGGGCCACCCATTCGTAAATTAGGCCTTGTGACACCCAGCTCAACGTCAACATCATCAACGACCCATCGTACTTTTGGGCATCACGTAACAGCTTTTCTACCGCGGCCGGAAGCTCTCCGCGTTCCTGGGTGTAGCCGGCACGCGTTTGTTCGGCTGAGTAGATGCTGTCTTCGACCGTGATGAAGGGAGCTCCCACCAGACTGGCCAGCCTCAGGGTGTCGTCAATGTTGGCTTCCTCGCCGTTCAGCAGCACGTCCGCCTCTTTTAGGATGTCGAGGCCCGGAATGATAACCAGGCCAGCTTCGCTGGCGCGGTTCGGAATGCTGGCTGCCATTTCGGACAGATCAGCGGAAGTGTAGGTGAAGGTCATGGTTCAGATACTAGGCTGTCAGCCCTACAAATCTGGGCAGAGATCGTTCATTGCGGAAAACGCTGTCGCTTACCTCTAGTAGCATCGACGGGTGGATAATTTCTGGAAGTGGGTCGGCGAGCAAACCGGCAACATAATCGGCGTTGCAGGGTTGATAACAGGCTTTATCTTCTACTGGTTGTCGCTCCGACCCAAGCGGTTTGGATGGCAGGTGATGAGCCAAACGCCCATACTCAGTGCCAAAAGCGGGCACCTGCCGCTCAAGGTCGTGTACGACGGCAAGGATGTCTCCAGTCCAATCATCAGCCAAGTGAAACTGGGGAACACCGGAAAGATCGAGCTCAAGAGCGATGATTTCGACGGCCCTGTCAAAATGAGCTTTGTCAAAAGTGACATACTTCAGGTCCTCATAAGTGGCCGGTCGAGTGACGATATCAATCCGGCGATCTCTGAGCACACATCTAAGTCAATTAGCTTCACACCGAGCCTTTTGAATCCGGGAGAGTGGATCGAATATCAGCTCATAACGGACGGAGCGCTCGAAGTGCCAACGGTTCGCGCCCGCGTTGCAGGCCAGGGCGCGTCTGCCATTCACGACCGAGCTGAGTTCACAACGCGCCGACAGATCGCCGGGGTATCTACGCTGTTTGGGGGCATGATACTTGCAGTGGTCCTTATCCTTGTTGTCCAGGGCGAAGCGAAGAGCTGGGTGCCGGCGGTGGGCTGGGCCATAGCCATTATCGGAATGGTTATGCTCAATCGCGCCGAGGCTTCAGCATGGAAAAAGCTCCCAAAGAAGAAAAAGACGAAGCGGCCGAAAAAGTAATAATGCTATAATTCGGGCATATCAAGGAACCCGAATCTGTGGCTGATGAAAAGAGTAAAGCGCTCGACAAGCTCCAGCAGGAAGAATTCTGCCAGCTCTACGTGAGCAAGGAGTTCTTCGGCAATGGCGTGGAGACCTACCTGGAGGTCTACGACATCGACCGGAGCAAGCCCAACTGGTACAAGACCGCATGCAGCGCTGCGTCCAGGCTGTTGAGTAATGTCAAGGTCGCTGAGCGTATCAGCCAGCTTTTGGACGACGCTGGCCTCAATGACTCGCACGTCGATAAGCAGTTGCTGTTCCTCATCACGCAGCATGCCGACTTCATCCGTCTGCGTCTGGAGTCGGTCCAGAATGCCACTGATCAGGCCCGTCATGGCGCACGCACCATTCTTGGGGCTCAACACTCCTACACGGAGTTGCCTTGGTTCTGGTCCACTCAGGGCCCACTACCGGCTGCAGATGGCAGGGCTCCCACGGCCCGATGACGGCATGCTGGTCCTGGGAGATCAGGCGGCAGCAAAGTTCTCCGTCCTCTGCTTCAGGGACGGAGTCCTGACGGCTGTGGAATCGGTCAACGTGCCCGCAGAACATATGGCGGCCCGCAAACTACTCGCCGCCGGCACGGGCATCACCCGCGATCATGGTGATCGTCCCGCCCTCAAGGGAGACGAAATCTATCAGCACAAGGAAGAACCGTAGCCCCGTGATGTGGGTGTCGCTCGTGGCCGCGATGATCGAACTGGCTGATTTCGGGGCGTGTACATTGTCCACACTTTTCGCTTCGAATCGGGTTGTACTGACCTCGGACTGCTCCGGTTTCCTCATGTTTTCGCGGTCTCCCAGTGTTTCCAAGGCCTAGAATGCAATTCGAGTCCCACCTCGGGCACAGTGTTTCCGCAGGTCAGAGGCTTCTTAGCCTTTTACTGTTGACAAAGCTTGACTTTCCGCCTTCCGAGGTGTTGTTGCGACGCGCCCTTATGCCCGGGCTTCCAGCTATGGGCTCTTGCATGAACCGGTACTGCGCCTCTTTGATCAGGACTTGGCGCTAAAGATTCCACGTAATGTGTTTTCTGCTTGGATGGTCGCTCGACTGCCTGTTGCGGCCGGCTCCGGCTCCCGGCCCGTGGACCAGCTCGATGACCTGCCGCCGCTCCAGAACCCCGTGGCTGTCTTCGCTGACATGTTCCGGCTCCGGCCCATGAAAAGCCCCGCTGACGGGCAGACCGCCGGGGATCAGGAGCCTCTTGCTAGGGTGCGTTCGGGTACGCGCACCATGCCTAGCAGTGCCTGAACAGCAGCTGTGACGCCGTAGTTATGCAGTCGGTCCGCAGTGGATCTTGCTCAATAGGGCTGCGGGAGTCGGTTCGTTTCCGGCAAACAGGATCGCTTCCAGCGGTTTGGACACCCTCCCCCCTGCCGTTGTCGATACAGTCAGCCTATGGGGATATGGGACAAGTTGAAGACAGCTTTTGGCGGCCAAGCGGAACCGTCTACGGTTTTAGAGCCAAATCTGTCAGCGGTAATGCCGGAACCTGCGCGCGCGCCCGGGGTGACTGTGGAACTAGTGCCTGAGAAACCCGCGGGGCAGCCTCAGCGCCCGCCGGCAGTGCGAAACTACGAAGCGGAGAAGGCTAAGGCGGCGGCCGCAGGCCAAAGCGTCAAGAGCTATCGCGCAGGCTACGTTCGACCGGCAGCTGCCAAGACCGAGCTGGTGGCCGGCCCCGACGGCATGCCGCCCCTTAGGTTGGTACCTTCCAGCAACGGCCTCGATCTGGCCCTGCCGGACGGGGAGTTGATTGATTACAAGATCCTCGCCCTGCGGCACTTTCAGATATTCGCGTTCCGCGTGGTGGGCATGGGCTTCCACGAAGACCCAAACAAGCCCTTCAAGTTCCGAAACGGCCAGCGCGTCCAAGCTATCCGCGAACCCGACAACGAACACGACGGCAACGCCGTCGCAATCCATGCCGGGCGGCCCGTGAATAAAATCGGCTATGTGAACAAGCAGCGGGCCGCGTGGGTCGCAAAGCTACTGGATGCCGGCCAGGAACTGGACGGCATCATCATCCAGAGCAGGGCGGCCTCGCCACGTGTCCTCCTGACTACTCCTGAGATGATGGCGTACCTTCAACGCGACTGAAACGCGGACGACGGCCGGGAGACTATAGGGGCGTCCACCGCCCAGTTTGCTGCGGCGGGATCAAGAGAGGCTGACAGAAACAAATGACGAGGGACTCAAGGAAGGTTGCTGCTCTTCAAACAATCTCACGGTTCGTGCTGCGCGCCCGGCTGGTTCAGGAGCATTCCCTTGCAGCTGATAAGGACACTCTGGAAAAGCACGCTGCATGGACAATGTCCTTTCGTCTCACCCAGATCCTGAAGACCGGGGAGCGTGCCGTGGCTATGGTCCCTGCTCCCTTACTTCCCACCGAGCAGGTTGAGTCAGCGGCCGCCCGGGTGCGTCCCGTCTTTCTCTATAGCGATGGCGTGCATTACGACAGAGTGCTCAACGCACTCGGAGAGTCTGCGGCGTCTTCAGCAGGCTTGAAGGAGAAGCTTGAGGGGTTGCGGGCAAAATTTCGGGCTGCAGACCCGGACTACCCGGACGGCCGCCCGACTGAGCCGCGAAGCAAACCGAGCATGACCAACAAGGAGGTCGCCGGTGCCTGGCTGTACGGTCAGCTGTTGCACGAGGATGAGCTGCGCCGTTCCTATGGCGCCGGCATCAGTGCCGAGGAGATGCTGCTGAATGCAACAAAGACAGTCTGTAGCGAGATGCTGGCCACCGTGGAAGCCCTGCACCTGATTGAACGCTTGGTAGCCGACGGATCGCTGGAGGTCGCCCAAGATCTGTTCACTGAACCCGTCAGCGTGACAGCCACCGAGTGGGCCCCTCAAATTGTCGGTGCCTATGCTGCTGACGTGGGAACAGCTATGCCTGAAAGCCTCATAGAACCGCTCGGCAGCGAATGGAGTGAGGTTCACGATTTGTTCGATTTCAACCCTCCCACTACCGGTCTCTCTGGCCCCTCTAACGCAGACGGCCCTGCCTAGTTCTTCGGTTGGCAACGACTTAGTTTCACGGGGAGGTGCGGCCACTGCGGCCTCCCATCTTCAGCTTTCCTCGGCTCTCGCGCATTGAAGTCCCGCACCTCACCAATCTGGTGGTCGTTTTGATGCTGATCCAGCGTTAGGATCGCTGGATCAGCATCGGACGTGTTGGAACGCGGCTAGAAATTATTGGGGGACAGGTATGGTCCAAGGCGTGCATTCTCTGCGGCAGTACGGCGTGCGGCCTGAGGCCTGGCATTGGTACCGTGTGCACGGCCGGGCTCGCCCGGCCCCTACGGCGCAATACCGGGCGATGAAGCGGCGATCGGCACTAAAGTCCGTGCTCATGCTGGTGCTGGTCGTGGCAGCCGTTGTCCTGGCTATGCCGGTCATTTACTGGTCGGCGGTCCTTCTGCACGTGAGCCTGAACCAGATGGCGCCCGTGACACTGGGTGTCCTGCTGGTGGGCGTGGCACTATTCCTTGCGATCTTCGTTGCATGGGGGGGTGCTGTGCGCGAGGCGCGGGAGGAGGCCATCCGACAGGCCACTCGTGGCCGCATCTTTGGTAGCCCAGGTGGTGTGCTGGCTGCTGCGGGAAAGTTCGGTCAGGGGAGGGTTGAGGCAGGAGCGCGGGGTGAGGGCAGCACGGCCCTTCTACTGGAACTTCTGCTGCGAATCCCTGGGACCGCCGTGTATCACGGACTGCAGTTCCCGGGAAACCAAGACGCTGACGTGGACCACGCGGTTGCCTTCGGGAACATTGTGTACCTGCTGGACTCTAAGCTCTATCGCTGGGGCCAGTACGAATGGAAAGCGTCCGGAGACGGAGACCTGGTTGTCCGCTCGGACGGGTACGGGCGCGGTAAGGCAAACTGGATGCACGCCGCCGCCACCGGGTACCGTTCCCTGTTGGGTCCCGAGGTTGAGGTGATCCCTATGGTCATGATCCATGGTCGTAGCACCTCCGTTGGAGCTTTCAATATTTCGTCCCACGGGGTGCACATGCTTACCGCCCGAGACGCCATGGAACGGATCGGAGACACGATCGCAGGTTCGTTGGGTCTCTGGCAGGATAATCACGCCGTGCGCGCCGCGCTTCTCAGCAAGCTGAAGACGGACTAAGAAGCCCGGCCGGCATCGAAGAGCCGGGCGCGGGTGGGGTAACGCCTGATTGAGGGTCCCGGAGACTACCCTTCTGAGAGGACACCAGTGAGTCTGCCGCGCACCAGGCGCGGCGCCGGGTCGGTACTGCTGTCTGCCAGGGAACTAGGGTGTTGACAATGTCAACACATGCGGATTCAGACTCAGTCCTACCCCGCCCGAACTGGCGCCGATTGCCTATGATCTCGGAAATTTCCAGCCTTTACAAGGCACGGAACCCGGTTCGAGTCCCACCTCGGGCACAGTGTTTCCGCAGGTCAGAGGCTTTTTGTCTTTTTGCTGTTGACAAAGCTTGATTTTCTGGGCATCTCAGCGCTCTGAGATCGACAACAGCTTCGGCAACAGGCGGTCTACCATTGGGAGGGGCGGAGGTGCTGGACCCCGGTCACATTGCGCCAGCACATATCGGAAACGCTCCTTGAGCCTTACGGATCATCTGAGCGATTCCGGTCTCCCCTCCGCGCGCATCTTGAAGGCGTCTCGCCGAGCGTGGCCGACATGCAAGGCAGATCCCGTCGGGCCAGGACCACGGTCCATGCGCTCGGGCTCGCGGGGCTGGCCGGAGGAACGACAATGGTGCCGCACTGTCTACGCGTATGGCGCCAGCTTTGGCAGTCGATGAGCCGGGCTTTTGCCCTGCGTCTCGCCGTGGGCGCCCGACCAAACACCCTCTCAGACTTTGCTGGCCACCGGTAGATGACAGCCCATTCCCTGCTCGGCCAAGAGCCTCGATGTTGCCTGATGTACGCAGCGGCCCTGAGCGGTGTTCGGGAATTGCTGGGTGGACGTGGCTGGCATGCCCCACCGACGGAAAGGGCCCTGTACAGTTTCCATGTGCAAACGACGTCGCCCCAGCAAACGCCCAAAGAACGAATTCACTTCGGGTGGATGGCCGCACTTGTCATAGGCGGGGCGATCCTCGGAGCAGTAGCATTTTTCATCAGTCCGCTGTTCGCTCCCGAGGACACGCAGAACCTGTCGATCTGGCAGTCCATTCTGACTAACTTCGGCACTGGCCTCGTCTCTGCTGGCCTCCTGCTCCTTGTCGAACCGAAGATACGCAGAGCCGTCAAAACCTCAGTGACGAGAGCGACTGTTGACGCAACTGCCAGCATCAGGGAAGGCATCCGCAATGAGGTTCAGGACGATATTGAGCAGAAATTCGCCTCTCTCGAGGAGCGAATAAATTCAAGGGTCCAGGACAAGTTGAGTGATCAGGACAAAAAGCTGACTGATCTCTCGAAGGACTTTACTCGGACAGCTGCGATGGCTGCCCTAAAGTCGGCCGTTGACATGAACAGCCTCCACAATCAGGAAATCATCGTTCAAGCCACCGGAAAGGCGGGGGAACTTCGCATCGGATTGAGGCTGGATCTACCTGCCGAGCTCCGGGCGTACACCCGGTTCGACCGCCCGGAGTGCACCTTGGACGACAACATTCCCTACCTCGTCGCATACTCACCCGACAACAACGGCTTCTACTCTCAAGTTAGCTGGGATGAAAACGAAGATTTCGGTGAAGTCGTTTCGAATCTTTTGATGGAGCTCCAACGTACCGGAAGGTGGGGCCTGGCTGTCCCGATTGACTGGAAGGCCGTCACCGGGCGCCTGGTTACGGGTCTGAAATTCGCAGCGGAATCACGCCGGAAGGAGCCTGGTAGCCCTCACCTCCAAGGCCGGCTCATTGAAGTTATCGGGACGGTTGACCCTTGGTACCTGACAGACGGGTCCATCGAAAACCCGAAACATAACTATGTACTCCCACGGACCGCGTTTCCGGCCCTGGCAGTTCCAAGATTCCCCGGTCAGGTTAAGGTCGTGGAAGAGATTGCACCTAGACCTGAATTTGCCGATCCCGACGAGTGGGACTATGTGCTCGGCAGGGGGTCCGCCGAATTTACAGCCCAATTCTAGGACTAGCCGAATCGGCCCTAACCTTCACGCGTCACTGGATGGGAACCGTGGAGCCGTACAGTCCGGTGCCTGGTTGATTGCAGTTCCGGCATCGAACGCGGCGGATAGATTGCTTCGCGCGCACATGCCGGACGGAGCGCCCATACCGACCCGATCATGAATTCCTTGCGTTAGAGGATTTCCGCGTCGAAGGAGCGCCTCGAGCCAGTGGAGTGAAAGGAACAACGCCAGGCCGAATGGCGCACCACTGATGCAGTCAGGGCCTGGTTCGAGTTCCCCAAGCTGGCCGTCGTGCGTAACGCCGTTGACGCCGTGATCTACGACGTCATCACCGCCCTAAGAAGCGCCAACCGCAACGAGGAGGGCCTGGGTCGGGTAGTGAAACCTTTGTTTGTCGTCGCCCAGCTGGTGCCATCGGGAAAAGAATCGCGCATCGCGCTACCGGGCGAATGGGGCGGAATGCACTTCAATCCCGCGATCGAAGCAGCCTTTCAGGATGCAGCTGGTATCTGGTGGGTGCGCGTAGGTCCCCGAGGTCTCTGCCGTAGGGAGAGTCCTGGTGTTTGCGGAAGTCCGAAATTTTCGCTGCCTCGCAGGCCGGAGATGAACGGCATCGGATCTTTCGGGACCACGTGCCAGCTCGCGGCAAATTCCCGGGGTTATTAGATACTAGAAATTGGCCACTGGTACAAGCTCTTTCCCCAGATCCGGCCAGTTCCAGAGTTGGAGTAAGTCGGGACGCACGTCGCTTTCCAACAGGATTGTGACCTGCATATAGGTGAAAGAATTCGCGATCTCCTCGCCGCTCAACAGGCCTACCACCTCTCCGTCCATAGTATGGGTAAATCCCAGAAGGTCGTGCGTTCTCAGCAGCGCCCTGCGGACAATTTCTAAAATATCTAGTTCCCTTGCTGAGGGAGGGAGTTCGTCCGAAACCTTTCGTAGCCGATAAGTTCGTCGAATCCCGTACTGTTCACCGATGGCGGAATGCTCTTTGTCGAGCATCATTTTGCCGAACTCCGAATCCCATAGCCTATCGATGAGCTCCGCACTCGAGATGTCCCAATCAATGTTCGACGCAATGCTAAGCTTGTGCGTCCTGCCACGGTAGATGCCCATCTCACAAATGCTTCCATCGAAAACCGACTTTTGATGAATGTTTATATTGCGGGCGCGCGTTAGAGCGGGGCCATACTCGTTCTCTCGTATACCTTGCGGAATGTTAGCTAGGTGTTTTTTCCAGTCAGTCCAACGTTTTCGGGTTTCGAGTTCCTTGGTTAGGATTTCCGAGATCGATCCATATGCGGAAAGGAAAGCTCCTAGTGCATAACGAAACTTCTGCGGATCATGATAACCCGCCTCCATTTGGCTTGCGAAATATACTGCTTCTTTGAAGCGGTCCTCCGTTCCCGGGATCAGACAACTTCTGACCGAGTTCGCGTAAACGCATTTCCCCGATCGGAAGCCATTGGAAAAAAATGCATCGTATGCTCCGAATAAGTCACTCATTAGACCTAGCCCAACTGTCAATTTTCTACTGAGCTTCTAACCGTACTGCTCCGCTGTCGACGAGGACTGGCGAAAGGGGGAACGCGTGTCGCAGCCCTCAGCGTCGCCTGCCTCCATGGCCGTTCAGAGGCTACTTTCGTCACTCATCCTGTACTGGAGTGCCGGTGCGCAATCTGACGATCCTCAGACCTTGCCCATTCATAACTGCCGAGACGCGTTCGCCGCTTTACCGCTAGAGAGCCATCAGGTCGCGTCCGTTCTGTTGCTCCATTTGCGGCGTAGCCCGTGCCTGCTTCTACCAGTACGGCGAACCTGCCGACCGCTCGAAGGCGCCGCGGAACGTCACGACGAACACGCCGGCGGAGGAGCGCCAGCAATCAGCCATCGCTGGCCGTCTTGCTGCCAGCCCGCACGGACCCTCTCTTGGTGAGGTTTTACAGGTTTCAACCAGCTACGGAGCAGGGAAGGCCGAACCCCATGCGAATCATTGTCAAAGTGAACGCAATTGCAGATCCGGGGGTGATTGTCGCTGCCCTCGGCACGGCAATCTCCGTCAGCGTCGTCGCATGGCAAGCAGTCGATACTCAACGACCCGTTGCCCGGCACGCAAAAGTGCCAGGGTGCTCGCTCCCGCTTCCACTCATTTTCACGATGTTTAACTCGATCTCCCCAGCTAGGGCCAGCAGGGCGGTGTCGAGTTGTTGTCGCTTGCCGCCACCTAACCGCTCTTGGCGCCCATTGCTCGAGTATTTTCGTCTCAAGTCCAGTTACGGTCGCCCGGTGGACACGAATCGGCTTTATTGGCAAGCGCCCAGGACTAGTTCTCGGAGTCGTGTTTGGGATACGGCCTTCGTCCTTGACCCGCTACAAGACTTGGGATTTAGAACGCTGGCTGGGCTTAGGCGGCTGTGTCTCAGGAATCTCCAATCGGAGTTGGTCCATGGCGGGTAGTAACGTCACGAACCAGTTTCGACTCAGTCTTCATTGGTGCTATCTGTCGGCCTTTGAGAGTGGCCAACTCTGGCAGCGCCGTCTTCGTCGCACCGCCAGCAATACTACGGGGAAGGTCGCGCATCTGGCGGTTGCGGCGTTCGTCTGCCAGCCAGGCGCCCAGGCAATTCCTTGTATGTTCCAGATACATGGTGCCAATGTCCCACCAGTATCTATCGAAAGGATGAGCAGGCTTTTCTGGAGCTGCTGGGTCGAAGGCTTCGGATGCAGGAGGACCGAAACAATGGGCCATCGCCTGCCGCACACTGACTCGGAAGTGCCTGCTCCGCTGGGAGCATGGGTTCCAACGTAAGCATTCACGCTCGAAGTTCTGCATAACAGCGCTAATCTCGGAGCTCGGCGGCATCTTGATGTCAGCATGCTCGATGAGGGCCACGACGGCACCTAGGGATTCGAACACGCTGTCCATCGCACGTCGCCGGGCACTTTCAGGAGCTTTACGACGCTGGTGGATCTCGCCCCGGACCAACGCGACTACCGATATGCCGACTGCGGCGACGCCAACCCAGAACTCAGCACCTATGAGGCGACTCTAATGTTTGGAAGCCTAGGGGCCATGGGCTTCGGCACAACAATGCGCTTCCGCTCGATAACGCTAACTGTGACCATGTGCGTCGTGCTGTCTGCGAATCCGATCTGCAATAAAACATAGGGCCTACGGTCCACCTCCATCCGAAGCGGATGGAACGAGCACCGCCGCGCAATGCTGGCAGCCAGCGTGCACGTAGTTTCACATTTTCGGGCCGGATACTGAGATACTGCGCATATGGCGAACCCTTCTGTCCAAGACGCAGCTCAAACGGCCACAGAGGTCACGACCCATCCGGCAGTGGCGAACTTGATGAATTCGGCCTCGACATGGATGGACGAAGCCCTTAAGGCATACGCGGAGGACGATTACGCAAAAGTGGCCGTGCTTGCGCCTTTGGCCGTCGAGCACCTAGGTAAAGCAGCACTTTGGAGGACAAATCCGGTCCTCGTCGTTCCGCTAAACCAGGATGCAGAACACTCCCTCATTAGCCTGGCAACGAAACCTGATATTTCGAACCCTCGTCTCCGAACTATCAGTCTCGCTGTGATGCTCCGACGCTTGGAGCAAATTCTTGGTGTGTTGCCAATCGACAAGAAGAGGTGCGGGCGCATGGTGGAAATCCGCAACGGGGCTATGCACGTGGGGTCTCCGAGCGAGTCGAGACACGTGCTGCTTGACTCCTTGGCGCTGTGTAAACCGCTTCTAGAACGACTAAAGGAGGATCCCAAGATCTTCTACGGCGACCACTATGGGACCGCACGCTCTCTTCTAGAGGAGAAGCTCTCCGAAGCCGGTCACCGAGTTACCGCAAAACGCGCACGTGCGCGCCATCACCTCAATGTCCTCGAGGCTCGGCTTGGAGAGATCCTTTTTCGGGAGACTACCGACAAACTTGAGGAGCAGGCTGCGGAACTGCTCGACCCAGAGGACTTCGGGAGCGGTTTCTACGGCGTGGATCAGGCGTGTCCTGAATGTGGTTCCAAAGGACGATTGCTCGGTAGGGTCGACGGTGATCCGGAAGCCGATTGGGACGTCGAACCACTGGGAAATGGTCTCTATGAACCAGTCTTCGCCGGCATTTACTGGAAACTTACGTTTCACCCTCACACTTACGCGTGCAGCGTGTGCAGGCTAGAACTTTACGGAACGGACGAACTAAGCGAAGGCCACCTTCCCGCATCCAGCTATGACATCTCGCAGGATGACCTTGGCGAAGAAGCCTACGACAAGCTCATCGAATCAATCGAGTTCGAGCACGATAATTTGTAGTGGCGGTTGCCCTGCAGAAGAGCAAGCCTGTCGCCCGAAACCGTGCTCTTCGAGCTGCTCTAGAAACTGCAACCTCACGCCTACGAAGCCGCCACCGAACTCCTCATCCCCGGCTTCCACGGCCGACTCACCAGCCCCGCCTGGGCATGGATCACCCCGAACGGAGACCACGACCAGGTGAGGTTCGCTTTCTGCGGCTTAGGTTCCGGCCATCGATCCAGGGGTCGTCGTGCCGCGGAGCAGTTCAGCAGATGACCTGCGGCGAACTGGCTAACGGCACTGCTCAACGTCATGGACAGTGTCGCGCTGCAACTCTCTTTAAGCCCCGGGCACGGCACCGATCCTGCGGGCGCGACTGCTCCTGCGCATGGGATTTTCCTGCCTTAACCAGATCGCGTGCGCGCTATCCATTCCGGTCGTGGAGGACGTCGACCCGGACGCAGAGACCAAACTGACGTTTGCGGAATTCAGCGCGGCGGTGAAGATGCTCCGGTCCGTTGGCTACCCGGTCGAACATTCAGCCGAGCATCCAGAGCCGCCTGCTCCATGGGGAAATGGCCACTTTCTCGGGAAGACGAGTCATTCGCTGCCGTACATGCGCTGGCGGGGCCCTGGCGGGATGTGTATGCCCACTACATAGTCACGTTACATAGTCACGGTCGCCTCGACTACGTTTCCCGCGCCGGACCTATGCTTAGGTTAGTGCTTATCCGTCCCGCCGAAGGAGAAATCGGATGTCTCGCATCATTTCGACCGGCTTGGCCAAGACCGGTCTCCTGCTCGGCTACAAGGTCGCCCGCGATACAGGCAACAGGCAGGCAGGCGGCGCTATTTTGGTAGCCTGCGGCTTGGCCGCCTTCGCGGTTTGGAAAAACGACGCCGGCGCGGCGCGGGCTGCCGCACTTACGGGCACGTATATTGCGGCCTTTGGCGCGTCCCACCCCCTGGCTAAGAAGATCGGCGCGTGGCCGGCAGTCTTCACGGTCACCGGGGTCATGGCGCTGGCCTCGATGATCATTGGCGGGCGCCGCAAGGAGGCATAGTGATACAGGCCTGCTAGCTGCACTCAGTTAGCAGGTTGGTTGGTAACATCTGCTGATTGGTGGTCCTGGTGTGCCAAACGAGCGTTTGCTGTAGCCTGATCCGTACTTGGTCAGGGGATCTGAGGAGATTGCAAATGGCCGCTGATGACATTGAGTATGTAACTCTACGCCTTTCTGGTAAGACCTTTACGACCGTGGAATGGGTCGGTGAAGTGCTGTCGAATTGTGAGTATAGCTATAATATCGCCTTGATCGTTTCAAAGATAAATGACCCTGATTATTCGAAGATTTCGCCGGCTGGTCTCTATGCTTTTTTTGATGACTTGGAGAACCATTCCCTCTGGGACCAAAACTCGGCCTTCAGATCTGTCATCCGTGAAGAAGATCTCCTGCGAGTAGAGCGGCTAGTGTCGGGTAATTCGTTTACCTTGCAACTGGCAGGTTTCAGTAAGGCTATCGAGGCCTTGAGGGTTTGGATCGATCCGATTGATCGCGCTAGGCGGCGGGAAGCGAATAGGCATCAGGAAGAGATGAACCGAGCTGAGGAGCAAGCAGCTGCTGACAAGAACATAATGAGACGGCATACGTATGTATCTAAAACACTCGACGATCTCGAGTCCTTGTTCAATCGGCGCGCCAGTGCTGAACTTAGTGAGAGCCAGAGACTCGAGCTGAACGAGAGGATTCAGAGAGAGCGCCTTCGGCTATTGGATAAGTTGGGTTCGAGCCACGTCGAGATCATTGAATCGACTATTGAGCCTGACGACGGCCCTGCAGGTGAGGGAAGTAGCTAACTGCTGCGTCTGGGAGTATCTGAGATTTGGGAAGTATCGCGATTTGCGCCCGTTGACCACCCGTCTTTAATGGCTATGTCATAAAGTGCATTTTTTGTTTTACTCTATAGATATACATGAGCGCCGGAACAATCGAAATCAAATACGGAACGGATAACAGCCTCAGGCTGCATTTTTCAACGAAGGACGCGAACGGCGTCGCCCAGGATATCGGCCTCTGGACAAAGATCGGCTGACCAACCCTACGGTGAGGGGCGCCGGGATCTTGGCTGATCTACACGGAAATCGCCCGGTTTTCCTTCATGACGCTGCCGGCACATATGGTTGGGGTTATCCGCACCCCGGCCACCATCGGGAACGCCATCATCGCATCCGGAACCACTGAAATTGGGGGACATGAAACGCCACATCTCTGCCGTCCTGGCAGCCCTGCTCGTCGCAGCCCTGACGGCCTGCGGGGGAGGGGCGCAGCAAGCGGCCTCCTCCGGCGATGCCGCTGCGGCGAAGAACTCCCGGACGGTCCCGGACGTGATCGGCAAGGAACTGGTCGAGGCTCGAAACTCCGACTTGAAAGACTTTGTCGTCAACCTCTTCGGCAAGGACGGCAACAAATGGCTCGGCTACCTCCCCGACAACGTCACGATCGTCTCAACCGACCCCGCCGCAGGCTCCGTCACCGACAAAGCGGACATTGACGTGACCGTCAGCGTCACCGAGGCTGAGGCGGCGGAGGCGGACCAGAAGGCCCAGGCCCAGGCGACGGAGGCCGCCAAAATGTTCGACGCCAAGGCACAGGAAGCGGCCGCTGCGGAGAAGCTGGCCGCACGCTACACCTTCGACTGCAGCGACACCTACTCGACTTCCGCTGGAACCCAGGGCATCTACAAGACCCTCAAACAGGTCTGGGCCGCCCCCGAGTACAAGACCAGCAGGACCTGCAGAGTAGAGATCGACGGCGAGGCCGCCTACGGCGCGAAGTCGCTGCTGCCCAACGAACGGGCCGTGGCGGACGTCGTCGTTGCGCACGGTGGCGGCACCTACGACAGCCCGGCGGGCGACTTCGGCACCGCACTGGAGCTGTGCGCCAAGCCACCGGTCGACTACGCCGATCGTGTCGGCGGCCGGCCGTCAGCGACCCGCGCCGACGCATACGGCGCCCTGGCCCTGTGCCCGGATGCGCCCCACGCTGAGCTCCTGCGCCAGGTGGCGACCACCATCAAGGTCGGCGACGGCACTAACGTCGTCGGCAAAGACATGGAACCCGGCACGTACCGCACCAAACCCGGCGTCAAAGACTGCTACTGGGCCCGAAGCACCGGCGGAGGCGACATCATCGCCAACAACTTCGTCGGGTTCGCGCCCAACGGGGTCACCGTGACCGTGTACGCCGGAGAGGGTTTCGAATCCCAGCGGTGCGACGTGTGGACGAAGATCGGCTGACCCGAATCCACCCCCAGGACTCCGGCCCGCCGCGACGACGGGCCGGCGTCATTTTCCCTCAGCCGACGGGTCTTTTTCACTCGTCAGTTGTTATCGCTGGAGCGCGGCTTTCGTCCGTGACGCACCCGGCACATATGGATGCGTAAGGGGGCGGGAAAGCTGAACGAGAGGTAAAGGCGGAGGTGTTGACAGTGTCAACGCTTTCGGTGTCGGATGGGGTCGGATCAATGCCTGATCGGGCCGGATTCCGCATGTTTCCTCGGGTCCCCAGCGTTCGCAAGGACTGGAATGCAGTTCGAGTCCCACCTCGGGCACAGTGTTTCTGCAGGTCAGAGGCTTTTTAGCTTTTCGCTGTTGACAAAGCTTGACTTTCTTGACGTTTTCGCGTTTTGAGATCTACAACGCCTCTGCCGACGGGCGCCATACCAAGGGACGGCCGCAGGCGCTGAAGCGCCCTTGCGGCCCCTGCATCAGGGCACCTCATACCCGCTGATGTCGGAGGTGCCCTTTATAGCCCGCGCGTCTACAGCGAATCCTCTACCGAAAGGCGGGATATCGACGCGGTTCTTGGTTCTCCTGACTCGCGTGCTCCGCGGAGAAAACCATCAACGATCAGGCCGCGAAGGGCTACCGGCCCCACGGCGTAACCACCGCGAGCACGGGCAGCAAGGGTCTCGACGGTGATCGCATCCAGGCAAAGATGGTTTTCGAGAGCCTCGGATAATTGCCTATTACGAAACGTGCTGCGGCCGCTGGATAACCCGTTGTACTCCGACCGTGCTGGCGTTCGGTGGGAGTCTGCACTAGTTACATAGTGGCCAAGCCACAGCGCTCAGGGCTTTCTGCCGAGAACCGTGGCGCACTGCCGGTTCTCAAATAGCTGCGCAATGTCAACGGCTCTATAAGTTCATCATTGCCCAAACCCGAAATCCGGCGAGGAAGCTACACGGCCAGCCCGGAGTACCTGCGCGAGGGTCGAAAGCGCCTCGAAGACCCCAAATGTCTCACCGAGGAACTCGAGATAGGTCATCCCGGACGGATCCACATCGCTGGTTACACGGCCTGTCTGCAGGTCGTGGTGCGCTGTCGCGTGTCCGATCGTGTTGCGATGGCGACTATTGAGCAACTCACCGAGCGATTCCCAGCCTGGAACCTGCGAGACGTACGCGAGCTTGTAGGCATTGGGCAGCTTGTCGAACTTCGCGAGGCTCTTGGGGTGTTTATTTTCGGGCACGATCTTGGGGCGATCCTGGCCAAAGTCGTCCGGATTGTTACGTTTCACAGTGTTCTGCGCGGCTACGAGCGGCCAAAGACACTTGCAGGCCAGCTCGAATCCCTGCTGATAGAGATCTCTTATCGTCGAAAATTCGTCGCGGTAGAGCACCAGTTCGTCGAACGCTTGCTGCTCTTGTGGTCCGATAAACCTGACGAGTAATCCCATCTCCCAGGACTCGTGTTGCTCGACGAAACGATTGAGCTCAGTGAACACGTCCCGCTCAAGTGCAGCGGCGGACTGACCTCGCTGCCGGAACGCCAGGAGGTGATCTTGGTGCCGGCCCATCGCTGCGCTGTGCTTTTTCGCGAAGCGGGCGATAACTCTCGCGCTAGAATTCCCGGTGCTGCCCGCGATCGTTGTCGCGACTGTGCCCAGAACCTGGTAGGCGATACTCGTCCGCTGATGAGCTTTGCTTGGCTTCCAGTCGAGGCCGAATTGCTGGGTAGCGATGCGAGTAAACATCTGTGCGTTGCCCTGAAGGTAGTACTGGAAGAGCATGCGGACCTTGGGCCACAAGGATTGACCGGCGTCGAGTGCTTGGTGTCGTTCGGATTCAAATTCAATGAAGGCGTCATGGCCGAGGATCTGAATAAGGGTCATTGTCGGGAAAGCTCCAGTTGGAGCAAACGAGTTGGCTTCGTAGAGAGATGGCACGAACGGGTTGATGGTCACAATGAGCGCGCCCGGAGGCTCTGGGTCAGAGCCATACAACACTTCGCATTCGATGTTGATCCGATGGTTTTCAAGCTCGGAGCCTGACATTGCGCCTCGGATCGGCAGGCGGCAATGCGGACAGGGAAGATAGAAGCGAGTTGCCCTGGTCGGTTCTACACCCAGCCGCGCGATGAAAACGTCCTCGCATCCGGGGCACTTCAGGTTGTAGCGGGAGATCATGGTCTCAGGCTAATGGCCGTCGTGTTTCTTCCCGCCGAGGCACACCGCGGGAAGGTGTCACTTGAACGCTCGAAAGTGTATGCGACCTGCCGCAGAGTCTCCGGTCTTGATCCATCGCTCCCGCCCCTAGGGTAGGTAAACTCAGTCGTCTCTCAATAGCGCTCGGCGACGCTTGGATGCTCCGACCGGCTGATGTCAGGCGATGGTCACGACACCTGTGCCGGGTGAATCGTGGAAAGGCTCTTGAGTTGAGCGACGCTGCCGAACACGTCTCGGACTGGTGGATCACCACGCTGAACCCCTACAGCCACTAGCCAGGTTCCCATCCACGCTGGGGGCCGGGGCGGTAAGATCCGGTTGGCCGGAAATCCAGTCCGGAAGACTCCTGGGCGTAGAACACGAAACTGCCGCGCACCCTGAATGGGGAGCGCGGCAGTCGCCTCGTGTTTGCTCAAATCTCTCATTCGGGGTGTTGACAATGTTAACAGATTTGGCCGCGGATCGGGTCGTGCATCGGCCGGACCGGCTCGGATTCCGCATGTTTCCTGGACTTCCCAGTGTTTGCAAGAGCCGGGAATGCAGTTCGAGTCCCACCTCGGGCACGTGTTTTCCCTATTCAGGGGCTTATGGGCCACTGAATGTGTACAAATCTCCCTTATGGGCCCCTGCGGGGGCCCATTTTTGTTGGTGGTCGTTGCCTCCTCTCGTGTTTGGGTAGGGGTGTCGCTGGTTACGCGTTTATGACTGGGAGGGCCGCTAAATGCATGACGTGACGCTGGCTGGGGGAGTGGGTTGCCTTGGCTGGCTTGCACTCATTGATGTCTCTTCTGTTCATGGCTACTTACCCGGGTAGGCGCATGACCGTGCGCGACTTGTTGGCGGGTTCTGCCCGGCGTGACTGCAGACCCCGGCCAACCGGCTGAACAAGCCGCTGCAAGCGGCGGCTTAAACCCAGGCGTTGCTCCGACTCCCTGACTTTGCCCCGGGAACGCCGCCGATTCTGAGAGCGCAAAGGGTGCCTGGCTGCCGGGACGTGGGACAGAATGGGTCTATGACCCGAATCGCAATCATCGGCGGCCACGGAAAAGTGGCTAGGGAACTCTCTAAAGTCTTGGCTGCGGACGGGCAGGAGGTCACCGCCATCTTCCGCAACCCCGAACATGCGTCCGAAGTCGCGGCAACCGGCGCCACCCCAGTTGTCCTGGACGTGGAAAATGCGACGACGGCGGAAATCGCCGAGACGCTCTCGGGTCACGACGCCGTCGTATGGTCGGCCGGTGCTGGCGGCGGAAACCCCGGGAGGACCTACGCCGTCGACCGTGACGCCGCGATCCGCTCGATGGACGCTGCTGCCCAGTCCGGCGTCGGCCGCTACGTCATGGTGTCCTATCTTGGAGCCGGACCGGACCACGGAGTGCCCCGGGACAACCCCTTCTTCCACTACGCGGAGGCCAAGGCCGCCGCTGACTCCTACCTGCGCGGCACCAGCCTAGACTGGACTATCCTCGGTCCCGGCGCGCTCACGGAAAAGCCGGGCAGCGGCCTGATAGACGTCCACGTCAACGAACCCTGGCAGGCTGCCGAAACCGCCCGCGCCAACGTCGCCCTCGTCGCTGCGGCCGTCCTGGAGCTGCCCGCCGCAATCGGCCGGACTATCGGGTTCCGCGACGGCAGCCAGCCCATCGCTGCAGCCCTGCAGGCGGTGGCCTAGCCCGTTCGGGGAAAGTGGGCACAAGGAGCAGCTGGCACTCATTATGGACTGCTGCTCGCCACGGTGGTCGCTGAAAGCATCACCGTCATCGACCACAACTTCATGGAGTCCGCGGAGAACGGCGCCTCTGGCAGATAGCGCACGGTTCAAGGGTGGATTGGCGGCAGTTCACCGCTGAGGGCAGCATACTTGACGCCCCATCCGTGGAGGCAGCATCGCGGCGACGTTGGCCGCCGTCAATCGCGTCTTCGGGGTTCGGGCAGGAGGCCGCATACTTCGCATGAGAGGTCGGCGGCAAGGTTCTCAGGGGGAATTGAGGACATGGGTGCGGGGATCTTCGCCCTCCTCGGCGCAGCCGGTGCCGTCGCTGGTTCGGCTGTCTGGCTGTCGTTCCTCATCGCCGGCAGTTCAGTGGTGGCTGCCGGCAACCCGTCTTGGGCGAAGGCGCTGGGCGTGTTGCTCATCCTGGTAATGACCGGCCTGAATGCCATCGGCTCGACGGAGGACCTGTCGAAGGCCGGCGGAAGGGCAGAAGCCCCATCTGAACTGTGGTTTACTCGACCATGCCGGAATGATCCCGAACGTGCTTGCTGGCTCGGGTGCGGGGCAACGCAGCCGCAGCACGACTGCGACGCTGCCGGTACAGTACCAGCCAGACTGCTGCCAGGAGGGCGATGAAGAGTCCGGCCGCTACTGCGACCAGGAGCACCCATTGCGTGCCGTCGTCGTTGACCGGAGCGACGGGTTTGCCGGGGCCCGCTTCGGGGAACGTGACGGTCGCGGTGGCTTCGCGTTCGAGAAGGCCGCTCTTGAGTTTGATCTGAGCCGTCCAGGGGCCGTTGGGGAGTATTCGCGGAGGGGTGAAGACGACGGTCTGGGCATTGCCGGGTGCGACGGTCGCTGCTTTCGGGACGCTGAAAGGTCCGGCGGAAAGGCCTCCGGGTCCGGCGGTCAGGCTGAGTTCACCGGTGATGTCGAGGGCCCGGCCGCCGGTGTTCGTGATCAGGGCGCTTAGCTGGGGGGATCCGTCCTTGCTGCGTCCGGCGGTCACGGAGGTGACGGTGAAATCGGCAGGTTTGCCGTTTCCGGGCCCGACGGAGAGGTAGATGCGGACGCCGACCCTGTTGGCCTGCACGACGCCGCCCCTGTCTGCGGGGCTGCGTACCTCGGCCCAGATGGCCCCGTACTGTTCACCTTCCGGCGCGTCTGCCGGGACCGCGATCGAGGCCATAACCTCTGCATGGCTGCCGGGGGCTAGGTAAACCTGCGGCTGGGCTAGCCGGGTCCAAGTGGTGAGGTCGTTCGTGACCGAGGCGTCATCGCCGATGAAGGCACCGGTGTCGATGTGTGCCGCTCCGGGGTAGATACGGATGGTCTGCGGGGTGCCGGTGTTGTTCTCCACCCGGACCCGGCGATTGATCTCGGTGCCGGGTGCGATTCTATCGACGATGTAGGTGCGTGCCCGGGGATCGTTCTGGACGCTGGCCGGGATGTCCAGCAGGCGGATCCCGATGGCTTCCGGCTGAGGCGGCGCAGGCGCGGTGGTGTCAGGGCCGGCGGCCGCGGCCGGAGCCACCGGGGAAGCCAGCAGGATCATCGCGAACAAGAACATCAGGGAACGCAAGAATTGCCTCTGCTTGATTGTAGGGCTCAGGGAGTTGTGGCTGTGGGCATCGCCTTCCCGGGTACAGGCAGTTTTCCGACCCGGGAAGGTGATGTTCGACCGAGTCGCTTAGAGCGACGAGTGGGTCAGCGTGGCCGTGTAGGTGTCAGCCAGCGCGCCGGCCGGGGCGAGGACGCTCAGGTTCGCGTTCCAGGTCGCGGTGTTGTTCCCGGACACTGCTGTCGCTGTCTGGACCGTCTTGGCCGTGGACAGGTCCGACGCGGGGGTTTCCGCCACCGTCGCGGTTCCGGTAACGGTCGCCGCCTCGGGGGTGTAGGTGGCTGTCGTTGCGGGGATGACGTTGGCCGCATTAACGCCTACGAAGTCGGTCAGGGCGACCTGTGCGGACCATCCGGTCACGCCTGCCCTGTCGTCGGTGATCTGTACGCCGGTCAGGCCGACGGAGGCGCTGGCACCAGGAGTCACAGTTCCGAGAGCGGCGGTGGCAGGCGCCGAGATGGAGAGGGTGCCGACGGGGACCTCGACGGTGACTGTGCTGTCCGCCGTCGGCGCGGCAGACGCCGGCAGGGCGACGGAGCCGACGAGGGCTGCCGATACGGCAGCAATAATGGGTACACGGGAAATAGTGCGCATGGTTGAGACCTTTACGAATAGAGTGAGTGACCGCCAAGGCGCGATTTGGAAAACGGCCCTGCCCGCGGGGTGCGCGATCTGACAGGTCCCCCGCGGTCTCTGCCAAGCTAACAAGGCTGCTCCTGCCCGGAACGGCTGTACGCTCCTTTGTGCACAGAATGGCCGATGTATCATCCACGTCTGCACGAAATCGACCTCCATGCCGTCGTCTCCCAACGTGGCCACCCGTAAAATTTTGAATTGAGGCTAGACCCAGCAACTGCTGGTTCTCATTGGCCACCCCGGGGCAGCACCGTCCCGGATACGGTGAGCCTTCGTCGCAGCCCCGTCGTGGGCGCGCAGGAGCGGGCCTTGGACTACATCCGCTCCAAAGCGACCATGCTGATGCTCACTAAACACCGGACTCTGGACGGGATCCGCCGCACCGGACAGGCCGGGCGCTCACTTGCCCCGACGTTTCGATGACACTCGTGTCTGGAATCCTTGCTGAGTTAGCGATAACTCACTGATCTGCATTTTCGCTTCAGCGTCGGAATTAATGAGATCGCGCCCTGATTCTAGGCCAACTTGGATACTGAGCACCAGAACGTAGCTAATCTTGAACAAATTTTCGGCAGGCTCTTGATAGTGCGCTAACTCGCGTGTAACTTTGCTCACACGGCCCCGAAAGCGGGGCTCTCACATACACAAGGGAGTGTTGATATGCGGAGGTTTACAACTGGAATCCGTCGAAGGAGAAGGCTCGCCACGGTTGCCCTGTGCGCTTCGATCCTGACGGTCTCCTCACTCGGGCTGTCCGGGTGTAAGAGCGGCGCTGCAACGGCAGACGGGGGGGAGAAGGCAACAGGCAAGGGGCTGGTCATCGGCTGGAGCCAGCGCGGCATCAGTGGCAGTGACTGGTGGAAGACCCTGGTCGAGGGCGGCCAGGCCGAGGCCAGCAAGGTCGGGGCGCGACTCGAGCTGCTGGATGCCAACGGTGACACTGTGCGGCAAAACGCGGATGTACAGACCCTGATCACCAAGGGCGTGGACGTCGTCGTTATGAACCCGAATGACCCGTTGGGCGTGGGCCCCTCGATTCAGGCGCTGAAGGACGCGGGCATACCGGTTGTGACAGTCAACTCGAGCATTGATAAGTCTCTTGTTCCGGACATGTTCTGCTATGTCGCGGAGGACCAGGAGAAAACCGGCTCGCTTGCCGGCGAGGTTGCTGCAAAGAAGGCGCTCGAGAAGTACGGCGACAGCGGGCAAATCAAGATAGTCGGCATCGGAGGCTTCCCGGGAGATGTGCTGAGCGACCTCCGGTTCAACGGCTTCATGGCCGGCTGGAACCGTGTAATGGAGAAGCACCCCGGTGTGACCACAGTGAAGCTTGATACCAAGTACGGAGAGTGGAAGCCGGACAAGGCTCTGGCCCCTATCCGCGACGTCGCAACCGCCAATCCAGACCTCAAGGTCGTCTACAGCATGAGCGATGTCATGCACGGTGGCATAGTCCAAGGCCTGCAGCAGGCTGGTCTCTGGGGCGACGGGATCATCATGGCCAGCTATGACGGCGGCATGGGAGCCATCAAGGAAATGGTGGACAGCCCGAAGGGGCCGCTCCAGGCTGACGCGTCCAACCAGCCGTGGGACCAGGGAGCTGCCGCCGTGCGCATGGCGATCGCCGCGGCAAAGGGCGACCAGTCCCAGTGCCCGGGCAAGACAAACTACATCGAAACGACGGTAGTCACGCCCGCCGACGCGGCCAAGTACTACGTCCCCACGGACACATACGTCCGCGCCAAGGACTAACGTCCGCCGGCTCGACAAGCGATCTGCAGCCGGCCCGCTCTGCCCCGAAGTCCTAGATAAGGAACAATTATGCCCGCCAACAACCCGGTTCCGGTGGCGCCTGCCACCAGGACGGCAGGGGAATCGCAGTCAGGTGCCCCAGAACTCGAACTCCACGGCATCACCAAGTCCTACCCCGGAGTGAAGGCGCTGAAGGGTGTCAGCTTCAGCGTCCGCCGCGGCTCAGTCCATGCCCTTGCCGGGCAGAACGGGGCCGGCAAGTCCACCTTGGTCAAGATCCTCTCCGGCGCCGAGTCCCCGGACACGGGGAGCATTCGCCTGGGTGGCGAGCTCCAGCGTTTCCGGGATCCGATGGATGCCCAGCAGGCTGGCATCCACACCATTTACCAGGAACTCTCGCTCGTGCCCTCACTGTCCGTGGCCGAGAACATCTTCCTCGGCCAGTTGCCACTGCGCCGCGGTGCGGCCGTGGACTGGCAGCAGATGCAGAACAAAGCGCGAGCGGCCCTCGACCGGGTGGGCTTCGACCTCGACGTGCGGCGCCCAGTGGGCAGCTACTCCACCGCAGAGCAGCAAGCGGTGGAACTCGCGAAGGCGCTGCACAAGGACGCGCGGGTTCTCCTGCTGGACGAGCCCACGTCGACGTTGCCGATGCCCGACGTCGAGCGGCTCTTCACGGTCCTCCGGTCCCTCTCGGAGCAAGGCGTGACGCTCCTCTATATTTCGCACCGCATGGACGAGCTGTTCTCGCTCTGTGACGCCGTAACAGTGCTGCGCGACGGTGTAAATGCCGCGGACCTGAAGACAGCAGAATCCAAGCCGGCCGACGTCGTCACTGCGATGGTGGGAAAGAGCCTCGAAGGGTCCATTGCCGACGCCGCGCTCCGCGGAGAACGCTCGCCACGCCTCGGCCCCGGCGCCGGCGAACGTGTCATCCTCTCCACCCGCGACATCTCCGAGCACGGGTCCGTGGAAAAAGTCTCGTTCGAGCTGCGCGAAGGCGAGGTCCTCGGTCTCTCCGGACTCATCGGCAGCGGCCAGTCCGAGCTGGCAGGCCTCATAGCCGGTGCACGGAAGCGCACCTCCGGAGAGATGAGCGTCGACGGGCAGGCGGTGGATTTCCGTGCGCCACGGGACGCGATCCGCCGCGGCATCGGCCTGCTGCCGCAGGACCGGAAGGCCGCGGGATTCATCCCGGACATGGGTGTTGCCGGCAACATCACCCTGGCCAGCCTGCCGCAGTTCAGCCGGCTGAGCGTAATCCAGTCACGGCGGGAGCGCAGCGTCGCCGTCGAGATGGTCGACCGCCTCGGCATGAAGGTCTCCGGGGTAACCCAACCCCTGAAAACGCTAAGCGGCGGGACGCAGCAGAAGGCAATCCTGGCGCGGTGGCTCGTGCGCCAGTCCCGCATCCTCGTGTGCGACGAGCCCACCCGCGGCGTGGACGTCGGGGCCAAGGAAGACATGTACGAGCTCATCCGCGAGTTCGCGCAGGCCGGAGGAACCGTCGTGGTGGCGAGCTCGGAGATCACGGAGGCGATGATGTGTGACCGCGTCCTCGTGATGGCCCGGGGGCGTGTCGTCGCAGAGCTTGACCATGACGAGATCGATCCCGCCGGCAACGCCATTCTCGAACGCTTCGCCTGACGGCGCCATCCACCAGACTTTCTAACCAGGAGAACAACTATGTCCCGGACCCTGTCACCATTGCCCCAACGCAGTGACACCTCCTCCCCCTCAGCGAGCATCGGCTCGCGTCTGCGAGCGAGCGCCCTGCGCGCCCTGCCGAAGAGCTACCTCATCCTGGTGCTCCTCGCGATCATCGTGGTGGGCTACTACGTCTCGGACGACTTCCTGACGTTCCGTAACGCCGAAAACGTCATCACCGCCGCATCGATCATCGTCATTCTCGCCATCGGCCAGTACTTCGTCGTCCTGACGGGCGGCATCGACCTCTCTGTGGGGTCGATCCTGGCCATGTCCACGGTCCTCACGGCACTGACACTGCAGGCCGGAATGCCCGCTGGCGTCTCCGTTGTGTTCGTGCTTGGCTGCTGCGCCATGGCCGGAGTGATCAATGGCATCCTCGTCGTCTGGCTGAACATCCCGCCCTTTATCGCGACCCTGGCCATGATGAGCGCGGTAAAGGGATTCAGTTACATTATCCAGTCGACTAGCCTGATCGAGATCCGCGATCAGCCGTTCATTCAGGCCTTCTCCCGCGGCAGCTTCCTGGGCATCCGCAACCCGGTCCTGATTTTCATCATCGTCGCCGTGGTCGCGGCGCTCGTGGCGAAATACACGACATTTGGCCGCTCGCTGTACGCAATCGGCGGCAACCCTGAGGCCTCCAGGCTTTCGGGTCTGCCCGTCGCGCGGAACCTGATCCTCACCTACACCATCTCCGGGGTGCTGGCTGGCCTCGCAGGGCTTGTCGCAGCCGCCCAACTGAGGCAAGGAAGCTCGCTCATCGGCGTCGGCTACGAACTTGACGCCATCGCGGCCGTCGTCGTGGGTGGAGCTTCCCTCATGGGAGGCAAGGGCGATCCCCTGAACGCGGTGATCGGCGTGTTCATCCTGACCACAATCATCAACATCATGAACCTCGTTGGGATCTCCTCGGAGCCGCAGCTGGTGATCAAGGGAGCCGTGATCGTCCTGGCCGTCTTCCTCTCCAGCGCCGGCGGCGTCCAGAGGATTTCCGGTTTCTTCTCCAGACACTTCCGGCGTACCCAGCCGGCCTAGTCCGCCAACCATCTTTAGCTCATTCAGCCTCAGAAAGCAGGAATTTCATGTCCATTCGTCCCTTCGGTCGCACCGATCTGACCGTCTCAGACATCTGTGTCGGCACGAGTGCGCTCGGGAGCTTCCCCGCCCAGTACGGTTACGAGGTCGATGAGGACACCGCCGTCGCCACGATCCACCGCGTCTTCGACGGGCCGTTCACCTTCATCGATACTTCCAACGAGTACGGCGGCGGCGCCAGTGAAGAGCGAATCGGCCGGGCGATCGCCGAGCGCGGCGGCATCCCCGAGGGCTACGTGATCGCCACGAAGGTCGATCCGATTCCTGGCACCACAGACTTCTCCGGCGACCGCGTGCGCCGGTCCGTCGAGGAGAGCCTCGAGCGTCTCGGCCTGGACAAGCTCCAGCTCGTCTACCTGCACGACCCCGAGAAGATTTCGTTCGAGGAGGGAGTGGCCAAGGGAGGTCCGTTGGAGGCCCTTATCGACCTCCGCGACCAGGGCGTCATCCAGTACCTGGGCGTAGCAGGAGGTCCCATCGACCTTGAGCTGAAGTACCTTGGGACGGACGCGTTCGACGCCGTCATCAGCCACAACCGCTACACGCTCGTCGAGCAGACGGCCGAACCGCTCCTGGAAGAAGCAGACCGGCGCGGAGTCGCCTTCGTGAACGCAGCCCCGTTCGGCGGTGGGATGCTGGTGAAGGGGCCGCGGGCCGTCCCGCGGTACTGCTACGCATCCGTCGACCAGGCGACAATCGACCGGGTCCTGCGCATGGAAGCGTTGTGTGACCAACACGGTGTGCCCCTCGCTGCTGCAGCCCTGCAGTTCTCCGTGCGCGACGAGCGCGTCGCGTCCACCATCGTCGGAATGTCCCAGCCGAGCCGTGTCGAAGAAACAGTCCGCCTCCTGAGCCATGAGATCCCTGAGGAACTCTGGGACCAGCTCCTGCCACTTGCTCGCGTGGGCCGGCACGGCATTGAAGCCGCGACGGTCTGATCGCCGGGCGCGAAGCAAGATACACGAAAGGAAACCAAGCAATGAGTAGGAAGAAGCAGCCTGAGCCGGTGGATGTCGTCATCGTCGGCGCAGGCGCCGGCGGGGCAACCGCTGCGAAGGTGCTGTCCGAAGCGGGCCTGAAGGTGGTGGGCCTCGAGCGGGGGCCATGGCTGAAGCCCGAGCACGCCTCGGGAGACGAGCTCAAGTTCCTCAACCGGAACTTCATCTGGCAGGACCCGAAGGTCAAGCCCCGGACCTACCGCCCCAACGACAAGGTCGAGGCGGAGATTACTAACTTCTCCGCCACGCCGCAGGTCGTCGGCGGCGGCACCACCCACTGGGGTGGCATGGTGCCGCGCATGGCCGAGAGCGATTTCAAGCTGCGCAGCCTGCACGGTGATGTTCCGGGTGCGAGCCTGGTCGACTGGCCAATCTCCTATGACGAGCTGGAGCCGTACTACACGCGCGTTGAGTGGGAATTCGGCACCTCGGGCCTGGCGGGGGCGAACAAGTGGGAGGCGTGGCGCAGCCGCGGCTACCCGACTAAGCCGTCGCCGCTGAGCCAGATCGGGCGGACTTTTGCCACCGCGATGTCCAAGCTCGGCCATGGCACCTTCCCGATGCCGCAGGGCATGGTCACCGAACCCTACCGGGGCCGTCAGCCCTTCAGCGAGAACGGCTTCTGGCAGCAGTACCCGGACCCGGGCAGCGGCAAATCATCGACCCTGATCAGCTTCATTCCGGACGCGGTCGCGACCGGGCGCTATGACCTCCGCTCCGACTCCTATGTCAGCGAGATACTCGTCGGCAAGGACGGCCGGGCCACCGGTGTCCGCTACCAGGACGAGGACGGCGACGAATTCGTCCAGCACGCGAAAGCCGTGATCGTCTGTGGCGGCGGCATCGAGACCCCGCGCCTGCTGCTCATGTCCAAGTCCGGGCTCTTCCCGGACGGCCTCGGCAACGGCAGCGGCATGGTCGGCAAGAACGCGACCTTCCATCAGTACTCATTCTCGGTTGGCTTGTTTGACCGTGAGGTCAGCGACCCGCTGTACGGGTGGGCGGGCCACTACATGAGCCTGTGTTCGTTCGACTTCTACGAGACGGACGAGAGCCGCGGCCACATTCTCGGGTCGCTGATCTTCCCGTCGATGATCGGCCACCCGGTGAACTGGAGCTTCCCCGGCCGGCCTACCTGGGGCCAGGCGGCGAAGGATGCAGACCGCGAGTTCTTCAACCACAGCATGAAGATCGGCGTCCTGCTGCACGATCTGCCGGTCGAGGACAACCGCGTCGATCTTGACCCGAACGTCAAGGACGCCTGGGGCCTGCCGGTAGCCCGCATTACCCACACGCCCCACTCCAACGACTTCGCCCAGGAACGCTGGCAGGTCGCCAAAAACGGGGAAATCCTCGAGGCCGCCGGCGCGAAAAAGGTCATCCCGGTCAACATGGAGCGGATCACGGGCAACACCTCCCACGAACTGGGCACCGCGCGCATGGGCAACGACCCGGCAACGTCCGTCGTCGACCGCTGGTGCCGCTCGCACGAGGTACCAAACCTCTACGTTTTCGACGCGAGCTTCTTCCCGACCGCGACCGGTATCAACCCGGCCCTGACGATCATGGCGAACGCCTGGCGGTGCTCGGATCGCATCCTCCAGGTTGACCGCCATGGCTGGTCCGAAAACTAATTCAGACTTCACAGGACACGAAAGGACAGATGTCACATGGGACAGGCGGAATGGGCTACGGTGCCCATCTCAACGCGGGACGTCGACGGCCCGGTCTTCTTCACCGAGCACGAGTGGAATACGATCGAGGCGGCCTCCGCGCGGATCATCCCCACCGACCACCACCCGGGCGCGCGTGAGGCCAAGGTGGTGCGCTTCATTGACCGGATGCTCGCGGGAACGCAGTTCATCTTCCCGGCTGCAGACGGGAACGGGTTCCTCCGGATGGAGGGCCGCGACGAGGCGGCGTGGCGGGAGCGCATCAAGCAGCGCCGGGAGTTTTACCGCGAAGGTGTCGTGGAGTTGGACCGCCTGGCGAAAGAGCGCGCTGACGTCGAGTTCCTCGGGCTTTCGGAAGAGGACCAGGACGCCGTGCTCGAGACGCTATCGGGCGCGGCGAAGCCAAACGCATTCTCACTGGAGCACTCCGAAGCGGGGCTCGGGGGCGCGCCGGCAGGCAACCAACCTGTCAACGAGGACTTTCTCGAGTTCTTCCCGCTGCTGGTGCTCAACACCCGTCAGGGGTTTTACGGTGACCCGGTGTACGGCGGTAACGAGAACCGGGTCGGCTGGGGCGTCATCGGCTTCGACGGGCCCCCGTCGCTGGCGTCAACCATGGACGGCAGCTACACGACCCGTAAGTACATGATTGAGGCGGCGGAATGGCCTTACGATCAGCATCCCGAAGTCCTGAGGTACCGGCGCCCGTGATCGGGGGCGCGCCGATCGGAGTCGCGCTCCCGCGCCTGTCGGGGATAGCCGGGGATAATGGAGGTGTGTCCACGACTTCCGCGCCCTCAGAAGCCCGAAACCCCAACGGGCGTGGGGAGCGGCTTGCTTCCAGGTCGAAGGCTCCCCGGATGTCCGACGTCGCCCGGCTCGCCGGCGTCTCCCAGCAGACGGTGTCACGGGTTGTCCGGGGGGCAACCAATGTGGATCCCGACATCCGTCGACGCGTCCAGCACGCAATCGAACAGCTCCGGTACCGGCGAAATCCCGCGGCTGCCGCTCTGGCCAGCAACCGCACAATGACCATCGGCGTTGTCAGCTTCGAACTGTCGGTCCTCGGACCAACGGTGGCCCTGTACGGTATTTCCGAGGAAGCGCGGCAGCATGGCTACGCGACGCGTTTAGTCACGCTGGCAAGCCTCGAACGGAGAGATATCAGGGCTGCTTTCGAGTCCATTAATTCGGACACCGTTGACGGCGTGATCGTGCTCGCGCCCCTCCTGGATGCAATCTCCGTTCTCGACGACCTCGACATCGGCGTTCCCGTGGTGACGTTCCAGCAAGGATCGCAGCCGAGCCCGAATAGCGTTTCCGTTGACGAAGTAAAGGGAGCCCGGATGGTGGTCCGCCACTTGCTGGACCTCGGGCACGAGACAGTGTGGCACGTTCAAGGCCCGCCGGGGTGGATGGCAACATCCGCCCGGGTCCAAGGATGGGCAGCGGAACTGGGGGCGGCCGGACGTCTCGTTCCGACGCCACTTGCAACGTCCGATTGGTCCGCCGCCGAGGGGTACCGAGTCGGCTGCGAACTGGCCGCAAGGCAGGATGTCACGGCGATCTTTGCCGCCAACGACCCCTTCGCGCTGGGAGTGATCAAGGCCCTGGACGAGGCGGGGCGCGACGTGCCGGGCGATGTCAGCGTGGTTGGATTTGACGACGTCAAAGAAGCACCCTACTTTCGGCCGGCACTAACGACCGTAAGGCTTGATTTTGAAGCCATCGGCCACATCGCTGTAGGCCGCGTACTGTCCATGATCAAAGAGGAGGCTGAGGGAGATATCCCTCTGCTGGAACCGCGGCTGATACTCCGCGACACCACGGCCCCTCCACGAAGCTAGGGCCAACACCGGCGGCTCTGACTTCCCACACTCATGCCTTTTTAGCAGCCCCTTTGGCGTGAGTGGCTAAAAGGGCATTGCCCATTTCCCAAAAAGCCAAGACCAAGGTCTTGAAAATCCCTACCAAACCCGACTAACGTGAGTTAGCGCTAACTCAGGTACTCAAAGAAGAGAAGAGAGAGAAAACAATGGTCGATCCATTTGTAGTCGTTGCGGTTTCGCCGCGGACCATCAATGTGAAGAATCCCGGCGACGGCGTTGCCAACGTCAAGCGAATCAATGAATTTATTGACACGGCGGTGATGGTCGGCCGCTGGGAGGGCTCTCCGGTCAAGCTGGTTGTCCTGCCCGAAATGGCGATCCAGGGCATGATCGCCAACACGCCGGGTAACCGCGAGAAGGAGCGCCACTTTGCCGTGACGATCCCTGGTCCGGAGACGGACGAGCTGGCGAAGAAGGCCGTGGAGCTCAACACCTACATCGCCGCCGAGCTGTACATGGTCAAGGACGAGGACTTCCCGGACCGCCACTTCAATGTCGCCTTCATCATCGATCCGCAGGGCGAGATCATCTACAAGCGCTACAAGGCCACCAGTGACGCCTACGAGGGCGGCATGCTCGGCAACATGAACCCGCACGACGTGTGGGACGAGTGGATTGAAAAGAAGGGGAACGGCAACGCGATGGACGCCATCTTCCCGGTGGCGAAGACGGAGATCGGCAACATCGGGTACGCCATCTGCCACGAAGGTGTCTACCCCGAGGTCCCGCGCGGCCTGGCGATGAACGGCGCCGAGATCATTATCCGGGGCACCCTGATCGAGCCGGCCGTGCAGAACGGCATGTGGGAACTGCAGAACCGTGCGCACGCCATGTTCAACTCGGCGTATGTCGTCGCCCCGAACCTGGGACCCGAGGTCCGCGAGGACGGGAGCATGCAGGACCTGTTCGGCGGCCAGTCCATGATCGTCGGTCCCCGGGGCCAGATCCTGACCAAGCAGCAGGGCTGGACCTCGGGTGACTCGTTCGTCTGCACGACGATCGACATCGAAGCGCTCCGCCGGGCCCGGGTGTCGAACGGCCTGTACAACCAGGTCAAGGACCTGCGCACCGAGCAGTATCGGGTCATCTACGACAACCCGATCTACCCGAAGAACCAGTACCTCGAGGCACCCCCGGGCGAGGACTGGCTCGCCCGGGAAGACGCGACCAGGGCCGGCAACATCGCCAAACTCATCGAGCGCGGCGTACTCACGCCGCCCACAGGTTATAAAGCCTAGGTGGGTAGCCCGGCCGGGGTGCGCGTAAGGCGCACCCCGGCCGGCACGACTTCCCCGATTTAGTCTCGTGTCATCGAATTTTGCCCTCAGAGGCCGATACCCCGGACAGCGCCCAGCCCAGGGCGAGGCCACGGAGTCCTCGCACCGCCACCGGGGCTCAGGGCATTTTTCGGCAAATATTGTTAGCGCTAACACTCATTTCAGCCCGTGGATTCGACGGGTGTTTTGCTTGGAGGATTCATGGACGTCTCAGTGGACGGAACCGAAAAATTTGTCATTGGCGTGGACTACGGCACGCTTTCCGGGCGGGCCGTCGTCGTCCGGGTCCGGGACGGCAAGGAACTGGGCAACGGGGTCTTCGACTACCCGCATGCTGTGGTCACCGGCGAGCTTCCGGAGGACACGGCGGGCGCCGGCATCCGGCTTCCGGGCGAGTGGGCGCTCCAGGTGCCCGATGACTACCGGGAGGTCCTGCGCCAGGCCGTGCCCGCGGCGATCGCCGACGCCGGCATCGATCCTTCCGCCGTTGTCGGGATCGCGACGGACTTCACGGCCTGCACCATGGTTCCGGTCAAGGCCGATGGCACCCCACTCAGTGAAGTGGAGGGCTTCGCGGACAGGCCGCACGCGTATGTGAAGCTGTGGCGGCACCACGCCGCGCAGCCGCAGGCGGACCGCATCAACGCCCTGGCCGCTGAACGGGGCGAGTCCTGGCTGCCCCGCTACGGCGGGCTGATCTCCTCGGAATGGGAGTTCGCCAAGGGGTTGCAGCTGCTCGAGGAGGACCCGGAGAGCTACGCTGCGATGGACCGCTGGGTGGAAGCCGCGGACTGGATTGTCTGGCAGCTGTGCGGCAGCTACGTCCGCAATGCCTGCACCGCGGGCTACAAGGGCATCTACCAGGACGGCCGCTATCCGTCCGAAGACTTCCTCGCCGCGCTGAACCCGCAGTTCAAGGACTTCGTGTCGACCAAGCTGGAACACACCATTGGCCGGCTCGGCGACGCCGCCGGCTATTTGACTGCTGAAGCCGCCGCGTGGACGGGGCTGCCAGAGGGGATCGCCGTCGCGGTCGGCAACGTGGACGCGCACGTCACCGCGCCGGCGGCCAAAGCCGTGGAACCGGGCCAGCTCGTGGCCATCATGGGCACCTCCACCTGCCACGTCATGAACGGGACCGAGCTGCGGGAAGTGCCCGGCATGTGCGGCGTCGTCGACGGCGGCATCGTGGACGGGCTCTGGGGCTATGAGGCCGGGCAGTCCGGGGTGGGGGACATCTTCGGCTGGTTTACCAAGAACGGCGTCCCTCCGGCATACCACCAAGCCGCGGCTGCCGCCGGCCTGGACATCCACGAATATCTCACCGAACTCGCGTCCAACCAGGCGATCGGGCAACACGGCCTGATCGCGCTCGACTGGCACTCAGGAAACCGCTCCGTGCTGGTAGATCACGAACTCTCCGGCCTGGTTGTGGGACAGACGCTGGCCACCCGTCCGGAGGACATTTACCGGGCGCTGCTGGAGGCCACGGCCTTCGGCACCCGCACCATCGTGGACGCCTTCCGGGACTCCGGGGTGCCGGTGAAGGAATTCATCGTCGCCGGCGGGCTGGTCAAGAACAGGCTCCTGATGCAGATCTACGCCGATGTCACGGGTCTGCAGCTCTCCACCATCGGATCGACGCAGGGGCCGGCCCTGGGTTCTGCCATCCACGCTGCCGTCGCGGCCGGAAAGTACCCGGACGTCAGGGCGGCTGCGGCCGCCATGGGCTCGGCGCCGGGCGCCGTCTTCACGCCGGTCCCGGAGAACGTCGCCGCCTACGACGAACTCTTCAAGGAGTACCGGACCCTGCACGACTACTTCGGCAGGGGAGCGAACGAGGTCATGCACCGGCTTAAGGCGATCCAGCGCAGTGCCGTCCGGCCCCTCGTCGGCAAGGCCCTCCTCGCCGACGGAGTGCCGGCATGAGCGCGCTGCTGGAGTCCATCGCCCGGATCCGCCGGGAAGTCTGCGGACTGCACTCCGAGCTGACCCGCTACGGGCTGGTGGTGTGGACGGCTGGGAACGTCTCCGCGCGCGTCCCCGGCTACGACCTCATGGTGATCAAGCCTTCGGGCGTCTCCTACGACGAGCTGACCCCGGAACTCATGGTGGTCACCGATCTCTACGGCACCCCGGTGAGCAACCTATGTAGTGGCACTGCCGGCGCTGGCGAGAGCGTCGAATGGGGCAACCCGGACCTCACGCCGTCCTCGGACACCGCGGCGCACGCCTACGTCTACCGGCACATGCCGGAGGTCGGGGGAGTGGTGCACACCCACTCGACCTACGCCACGGCCTGGGCTGCCCGGGGAGAGGCGATTCCCTGCGTGCTGACCATGATGGGGGACGAGTTCGGCGGGACGATCCCGGTGGGCCCGTTCGCCCTGATCGGGGACGACTCGATCGGCCGCGGCATTGTCGAGACCCTGCAGGTTTCCCATTCACCGGCCGTTCTCATGCAGAACCACGGGCCCTTCACCATCGGCAAGGATGCCCGCTCGGCAGTGAAAGCCGCTGTCATGTGCGAGGAAGTGGCCAAGACGGTCCACATCGCCCGCCAGTTGGGCGATCCGCTGCCGATCGATCCCGACCAGATCGACTCGCTCTACGCCCGCTACCAGAACGTCTACGGCCGCTAAGTCCGCCGCACCCCACAAGCCCGGGGCGCCCGGCCACCGCACTCCGAAGCTGGCCCGGCGCCCTGTCCAACGACCTTTTTCCTATCCCAGGAGACACCCATGTCCAACGCCAACACTACCTCCCTCGACCACTACGAGGTCTGGTTCCTCACCGGCAGCCAGCACCTCTACGGCGAGGACGTCCTGAAGCAAGTCGCCGCCCAGTCCCAGGAGATCGCAGACGCCCTGAACGCCTCCGCCGACGTCCCCGTCAGGATCGTCTGGAAGCCCGTGCTGACGGACTCGGACGCGATCCGCCGCACCGCCCTGGAAGCCAACTCCGACGACGCCGTGATCGGCGTGACCGCCTGGATGCACACCTTCAGCCCGGCCAAGATGTGGATCCAGGGCCTGGACCTGCTCCGCAAACCGCTGCTGCACCTCCACACCCAGGCCAACATCGAATTGCCGTGGGCCGACATCGACTTCGACTTCATGAACCTCAACCAGGCCGCGCACGGCGACCGCGAATTCGGCTACATCCAGTCCCGCCTCGGCATCCCGCGCAAAACCGTCGTCGGGCATGTATCCAACCCCGAGGTCTCCCGCCAGATCGGATCCTGGCAGCGCGCCTCCGCCGGCTGGGCCGCTGTGCGCACCCTCAAACTCACCCGGTTCGGCGACAACATGCGCAACGTCGCCGTCACCGAAGGGGACAAGACCGAGGCCGAGCTGCGCTTCGGCGTCTCGGTCAACACCTGGTCCGTCAACGAACTCGCCGACGCCGTGCACGGCGCCCCGGAGGCCGACGTCGACACCCTCGTCGCCGAATACGAGCGGCTCTACGACGTGGCCATCGAACTTCGGGCCGGCGGAGCCCGGCACGAGTCGCTGCGCTACAGCGCCCGGATCGAACTGGGCCTCCGGTCCTTCCTGGAAGCCAACGGCTCCGCCGCATTCACCACGTCCTTCGAGGATCTCGGCGCACTGCGCCAGCTGCCGGGCATGGCGGTGCAGCGGCTCATGGCCGACGGTTACGGCTTCGGCGCCGAGGGCGACTGGAAGACCGCCATCCTGGTCCGCGCCGCCAAGGTCATGGGCGCCGGACTGCCCGGCGGCGCCTCGCTGATGGAGGACTACACCTACCACCTCGTCCCGGGGCAGGAGAAAATCCTGGGCGCCCACATGCTCGAGGTCTGCCCCTCCCTGACCGCCACCAGGGCCCGGGTCGAGATCCACCCCCTCGGCATCGGCGGCAAGGAAGACCCCGTCCGGATGGTCTTCGACACCGACGCCGGCCCCGGCGTCGTGGTGGCCCTGTCCGACATGCGCGACCGTTTCCGCCTCGTGGCCAACGCCGTGGACGTCGTGGACCTCGACGAGCCGCTGCCCAACCTGCCGGTGGCCCGCGCCCTCTGGTCGCCCAAACCGGACTTCGCCACCTCCGCCGCCGCCTGGCTGACCGCCGGGGCCGCGCACCACACCGTGCTGTCCACCGCCGTCGGCATGGACGTCTTCGAGGACTTCGCCGAAATCGCCCAAACCGAACTGCTCACCATCGACGACGGCACCACCATCCGGGGGTTCAAGAAGGAACTGGCCTGGAACGCCGCCTACTACAAACTGGCCGGCGGCCTGTGACCGGGGCCGAATACGGGCTCCGGCACGGCGACTACACCGCGGTCATCACCGCCCGCGGAGCCGCGGTGCGGGAACTGCAGTTCCGGGAACGGGACCTGATCGTCCCGTTCCCGGCCGGCGGGCCCAACCCCGACTTCCGCGGCGTCGTCGTCGCGCCCTGGCCGAACCGGATTCCAGACGGCAGGTACACCTTTGACGGCACGGACTACCTGGTCCCGGTCAACGAGCCCGGCCGGCAGTGCGCCCTGCACGGCTTCACCCCGGAGCTGGACTGGAAGCTGGAATCCTCAACGGAATCCGCCGTGGAGCTCTCCTGCGCCATCGAGCCGGGGCCGGGCTATCCGTTCACGATCGGACTCACCGCCAGCTACCGGCTGGACGGGGACGGCCTGCACACGACCGTTGCGGCAACCAACATCGGAGGCAATACCGCTCCTTATGGGGTTTGCCCCCACCCCTACCTGCTCGCAGGACCGGCGCCGCTGGATGAATGGACCCTCGAGGTCCCGGCGCGGACGTTTCTTGAGGTCGTGCCCGACCGGTTGCTGCCCGTGGCCCTCCGCACGGTCGTCGACCACGAATTTGATTTCCGCACTCCGCGAATAATCGGCGCCACGAAGATTGACCACGCCTTCACTGAAATTGCCTTCGACGCCGACGGCGGATCCCGGATGGTCATCCGGGACCCGGGCGGGACCGGAGTGGGCATGGCGTGGGACCGCAGCTGCCCCTGGCTGCAGATTCATACGGCTGACAAAGAGCACCCTTCGCCTAACCGGTTGGGATTGGCCGTCGAACCAATGACCTGCCCGCCCGATGCATTCAACAGCGGCCAGCACCTGGTGCGGCTCCAACCCGGAGCGTCCCATGAAGCGTCATGGAGCATCTTCGCTTCCTGACCGGACACGGATCAGGGGCGATTGGGGCGCAGAAAGCGGCTACCGCGCCGGACTTGAGTTGGCGGCATCGGGCAATGTCACAGGGTTGTTCGCGGCAAATGACCAAATGGCCCTCTGAGCCTTGCGCGCCTTTAATGAAGCCGGCGTGCCCCGCTTCAACGGATATCAGCGTAATCGGTTACGACGACCAGCCCGAAGGCGCCTACTTCGCCCCGCCGCTGACCACGGTCAATCGGGGCTTCAAGCAACTGGGGCCCGCTCCATGCAGATGCTACTTTTCGATATGGCCAGCGGCCACTCGGGAGCATCCTTGGGCCGTAAACCCCAAGGTCGTTGCTCGACCCTCAACAGCCCGCCCGTCGACCGTGGACAACTCTGAGTCATCCGCCTCGGCTCCGTGGCGAGCTGTCAGGCGACCGACCAGTCTGCGACCAGAATCCCTAAGTGGCAGGGGCCAGAGGCCCCGGACTCGGAAGACCTCCCTGAGATCGAGTCCAGAGCATAGGGACGCACACTGACCCAGGCTCCCTTGATCAGACTCCTGCACGAAGTGATCGGTCCGGGATCAAAGAATGCACACTTTGGAACAGTGCCGCCCTTCTTTGCACGACCAACAACCGTAGGATTTTTGAAAGCGGTCACACAGCTTTCGGTGGGGCAACTACGGGCGGAAGGGTTGGGCTGTTCGTGCCGTCAAGGCCCGGCCCCCGCGACCCATAAAGACCTTTCCGTGCCGCATGCGTGGCTCCGGTCCGGGGGATGCCGGACGCGATGGCGAACTGCATATGAGTGCTACCAGAACAGGAACGACCCATGATCACCGTCGCCACCGGGCCTACTTATCACGTCACAGGAGACGAGCCCCAGTTGATCGCCGAACGTCTCGATGCCGCTGAGAAATTGGCTCGGGAAGGGGCTCTCAGGGAAGGCAATCACGGAATTCTCGTGACCCGCCATGGACCGACCTCGTTCACAGTAAATCTGAGCCCGGTAGTTCCCTACGGAATCACTCAGGAACGCGATCTCGCCTAAGACCGGGACAGTGCTGGCAAGAACGATGTCAGGACAGCCTGATTCTGGATATGCCCTGCCGCGTCACGGCATGCCTTGGACGGACATCTGCCGATGCTGACACCAGCTGACCATTACCCGAATCGAGCACGGAAGAAGAAGACCCGCATGTCACCAGACGCGATACTTCACCACACTGCCCTCACGACCGATGCAGCGGCATAACGCGTTCATGGGAACATCACTTCGTCGACGGCCGTTGTTCGCCTATCCAGCGTCGACTGACAGCGGCCAGCCCCGGACAACACCGGGTGGTCGATGGTTGCTGGCCGTTCTGTCCTTCGAACTGGTATTGGCGATGTCAGTGCTCCTGCCTCTCCTGCTTGGTCTTGAGTCGTGGGGCGGCCGTGAGGTCCCCGCGAGGATATCCACGATCGCCTCGGTCCTGCTCCTTCCGGTCGTCCTTCATGCCGCCTGGCGCCTTATTCGGCAACAGCGCCGCGATCGGATCGAGGCATCAACCACCGCCAGCTTCATGGAGACCGTCCTGAGCACATCCCGGGAGTGGCTTTGGGCCGTCGCAGCCGACGGCCGGTTTACCTTCTCCAGCCGCGCGAGTCGGGAACTCCTCGGCTATGAGCCCTCCGAACTGGTGGGACGCCCGTGCAGCCTCATCATCGACCTTGCTGACCTCAAGGCCGCGCGGAACCCAGATCCACGCGCGGGCCGGGAAGGGTTTGTGCTGTCCGCCCGCCACCGGGGTGGGCGGAGTCTGAGCGTTGAGGTCGTCGGCCGACGCCGATTCGACAGGGAAGGCCGGGGATCAGGGTTCGAGGGAATCGCGCGGCCGCTGGATGTCTCCAAGGCAGAGAGCCCGGCGGACCAGGAAGTCAGGGCGCGCCTCGATCGCCTGTTCGCCTCCCGGACATTGATAACGGCGTTTCAGCCGATCCGTGTCTTGGGAACCGGCGAGATTGTCGGTGCCGAAGCGCTCACCCGGTTCGTCAGCTCGCCCATCAGGTCTCCGGATCAATGGTTCGACGAGGCGGATGCAATCGGGCGGGGCCTTGAACTCGAATTCCTTGCCTTGGAAACTGCCTTGCTTGCCGCAGCGGAGCTGCCTGCCCATCTCTATGTTGCCGTGAATCTCTCGCCGACGGCTTGCCTTGATCCGAGGCTAAGTGACATCGTGAGGGATTCCGGTCTGAAACCCGGGCGAATCGTCGTGGAGCTGACTGAGCGCTCAGCCGTAGCGGACTATGCACCTCTCGCTGCAGCACTGGCCCCACTTAGAAGCGCTGGGCTACGTATAGCTATCGACGACGTCGGCGCCGGGTTCTCGTGCATGCGCCACATCCTTAGGCTCAGCCCAGAACTGATCAAACTTGACCGGACAATCCTGGCGGGAATCGACAACAGCCCCAACCAGAGAGCCCTGTACGCGGCGATGGTCAGCTTCTCGTCACAAATCGGGGCAAGTCTTGTCGCCGAGGGAATCGAAACCAATTCAGAACTGGCCACGGTAACTGAACTGGGAGTCAACGCCGGGCAAGGCTACCTCTTGGGACGACCATCTGTGCTTCCGGCGGACTGGTCCCATTGGAGACAGCGGAACCGGTCGTCAACGAGTGGAAATGACGATGTTCATGAAATCTAGGGCCGATCCCTTGGAGCCGGCCCGTCTCCCGTGTTCCCACGACTATACGGAAAGTATTCAGATGACATCAGCTCCCGAAACCGTCTTCTGGACGATGCTTACAGGTGCAGACGCCGCCCGGGACCACATCCGCGGTGCTGCGGTTGAATCAGGTTTCAGGGCCACGTCCTTCGATGAGGACAGTATCAATATCGAGATACCATTTTCCCTCCGCAAGCGACGCCGAGCCGCGAAGCTTACCGCTACCGTGCGGCCGTCCGCGCGTGGGGCAGACGTAGCCTGGACAGGAAATTCCGGCCCGCTGAACCACGATCATCTGGCCAGTATCGAGGAAAAGCTGCCCGAGGGTGTCATGTATTACCACGGGCTTGAGGACGCCGCGTTGAGGGCAGGTCTCTCCTTGGGGGGACCAACCACGTTACGTGTCATCGTTCGCGCGCTGGCTCGAGACGAAACCGTCCGAGCCATCGGGATGGGGCACCTGAATGAGACCGCAGGGCACGTCGTCCTCACGACCAGGCGTCTTCTCGTCATCGAAGCGTCCGGCCTCGGCTCGCGAACACTCCTTGATGCCCCGCACGGATCCATCGAATCACTGTCGCTGGGGAAGAGGATCACCGGAGAGATCCTCAGGGTCGCCCTGTCCGCAGGCCCGATCGTGTTTTCACGGCTCGGCCATGGGGAAGGCCACGGCATCGTCAAGAGCTACAGGGATGACCAGAAGGAACGCGCCCGCTTCGTGCCCTCCTCCATAGGGCACAGTCAGGCCCCTGGTCCCCGAAATCCATGACGGCAGAGTCCCCTTCGATTGGACGCTGGCCCGGCGAACGTGCCGCATGTGCCGCGGGGCGGCCCCATGTTTCCACCGGGGCAGATACGAACGACAGAAAGAGAACGACGTAAGTGGCAACCGACTACGACGAAGTACGCCAGACCTCAAGGACGCACAGAACGGTTCCCTCGAGGCACTCCAATCCGCAAGCGCGCCGGATGCACGAGGCCGACGTCATGGACGACGCCATCGTCCCTGGGTGGGAATTTGTCGCCGAGGAATTGATCGTAGAGATTGTCCCCCCGGCCGAGGACGAATTCACCTGCTACTCCTGCTGTCTGGTCCGGCACCGTTCCCAAATCTTCCGCGTAACGAGTGGCCACGCTTACTGTTTTGATTGCGAAGGCTAGGCATTCGGTGTGGAGCGTTAGACACGCAATAGGCCATTAAATTTCCAGGTTCTGGATGCCGTCGGCCGCGGGCAAGCCGAAGCAAACGAGTCGTGTGGGACGCATCAGATACCGAGACTGAAGGGAAGACCGGCGAAAGCGTGGCACGGACAACATGCCAGGCGAGATTCTGTCCGGCCGGTTCACAGCTCGGTCAGATTCCTTAATTCGGCGGCTCGAATGCGCAGGAGTTCCGGGTTCTCCTGAACTTCGCTAAGCGAGAGACCAGTAAATTCCCTAATGGCACGCCGCATGGCTTGCAGGCTTGCGAACCCGCTGGCGCTTGCTATGTCCGTCAGAGAGCGTTTCCAGGCGGTTGCTTCGGCGAGGAGCTCTAGGGCTTCCAAGGTCCGCAGGGCGCGAATGTGCCCGCTGACTTGGAGCCTTTCGTCTTCGAAGAGGTAGTAAAGGGCTCGGCGTGAAAGAAATGAGTAGGCCACGACCTCGTCAACAGTGAGGGCAGGGTTTCTGAAGTTCTTGCGCACGAACTTCTTGATCGCCACGATGCGGGCCAGTTTAAGGTCGCCGGGATCGGCCGGGGTCTCGAGCAACGAACTGACCAGGGCCGTCATCATCGATCGGGCGACCGTTTGGAGACGCTGCACCTCCTGCGCTATGCCCGATCGCTGCCAGCCGGACAAGGCCGGAAGAATCAGCCCACGCATAATCGGGTTTTCTCTGATGTCGGCCAACCCCTGCAGCCGTTTAACCGATCTTTCGCCCAAGCCCAGCAGCCCTCGGTCGAAGTGCAGCCGCACCGCGCTGAAGCCGGCCGGCGCATAGAAGCTGCCCGGCAAACGAAGATCAAAGAACCTGACTGTACCGGGAGAGACGGCCTCGGAGCGCCCCGAGAAGCTGAACTTGTCGCACGAAGTCCTGAAATACACGAGCCAGTCGCTGGGCTCTGGATATCCGTTCCAGTAGCAACTGGCGGGTTCATTCGTGACATCAACAAGGCTGAACCCGGGACCGTCGAGGCTCAGTGCGGTTGGATTGAAACCCGGTCGCACTAGCTTTTCGGTTTTTTCCAACCGAACAGGAGCGTCAATGGCGCTGGCGTACCAGCTCCGCCAATGTTCGAATTTTTCGTCGGGACTCAACCCGGCCGGAACACTGTAACGTCTGGTCTGGTCCTGCGGTGACCCGTCCGGACCGCCGGCAGCGACGGAGTTTCGAGATATATTTTCCATGGGCTTGGGACCTTCCGGCTGAACCGAGATTCAATGTGCCCAGTCTGCAACAGCAAGAGTGCTCGTGTTGTACGGGTTGTCGATCGCCAATAGATTCTACCCTCGCCCGGTCAGCCGGGGCGCCCGCTGGCGGTCGGTGGAATGGCATTGTGCCGTCCGACGGATCTGTTGTCCGCTGAGGCTACGCGGAGCCGACAGCAAGCGGTCCACTGGTTCCACCGTGAGTCCGGCGTCCATGGCTCGAAATGCAATCCCGGTAGCGGGAGACCCGGTCCTGGAACTGGCCAAGACCAGATTCTCCGTCACAGCGGGTGCGCCGCCGGCGTACACCGCTTCCTTTAAGCCGGCCAGCAGCCGGGTTCTGACAGTGATGACCTCGGGTCGACAGAGGTGGAGACTCCCCAAGAGGGTGTCGCCTATGTCCCGACCTGCCTTTCGCAGGGCACTGATTGCAGCCGGATCGGTCCGCCGGGCCGCGTCGCTGATCGCGTCCGGTTCGTTTTTAGAGTCCAATGACAGGCTCGCAATTATTGCCTCTTCTCCTGCGATGGCCTGCAGGCAATTCATGATGCCGCAGGTGCAGGCCAGCACCGACGTGCTCTTCGCCGACATGCCCTTCACGGGCGTGTGCCCGAAAGCCCCCTTGGACGTCCTGAGAACCCCTAGCGTCCTGCCGTGGATGAGCGCGGCACAGTCAATGGTCGGTTGCCCGGACAGGTCGAAGGCCTGGACCTATGCCTCGCGGGCCCCGAGCAGGACGCTCATGACCACTCCGCCGTTCGGCATGAGGCGATACTGAGCGGATGGCCGGCCACCCGTCGAGGGCGCCTTCTTGGTGAGTCCGATGAGTCCCAGTGACGCTAAGGTTCTCATCTTGTCTGTTGCGGCGGCGCGCGAAAGGCCTGTCAGGGCTGAAAGTCGGGCCCGGATCAACGGTGGAGAGCCACGAAAATGCTGGAAGACCTCTCCCGCCGAAACGTGAGGGAGAACCGTCATGCCTTTAGTCCTTGGTGCTGAACGCGGCGTCGAAGGAGGTGTTCGAGGCCGGGAAGTCGAACTTCTTGAGCGCGGCGAGGGCTTCGGGGGCGCCGTGGAGGCGGTCCATGCCGGCGTCTTCCCATTCGATGGAGATGGGGCCGTCGTAGCCGATCGCGGTCAGGGCGCGGAAGGACGATTCCCAGGGCACGTCGCCGCGGCCGGCGGAGACGAAGTCCCAGCCGCGGCGCGGGTCGCCCCAGGGCAGGTGCGAGCCCAGGACGGTGTTCCGGCCGGTGGGGCGGAGCTTGGTGTCCTTGCAGTCGACGTGGTAGATCCGGTCCTTGAAGTCCCAGATGAAGGAGACGGGGTCGATGCCCTGCCACATGAAGTGGGACGGGTCCCAGTTCAGGCCGAAGGCCTCGCGGTGCCCGATGGCCTCGAGGGTGCGGACGGTGGTCCAGTAGTCGTAGGCGATCTCGGAGGGGTGGACCTCGTGCGCGAAGCGGACACCGTTCTCGTCGAAGACGTCCAGGATGGGGTTCCAGCGGTCGGCGAAGTCCTGGTAGCCGGCCTCGATGACCTTTTCCGGGACGGGCGGGAACATCGCGACGTACTGCCAGATGGAGGATCCGGTGAACCCGACGACGGTGTCGACGCCGAGGGCCTTGGCGAGCCGGGCGGTGTGTTTCATTTCCTCGGCCGCGCGTTGGCGGACGCCTTCGGGTTCGCCGTCGCCCCACACGCGCGCACCGACGATCGCCTCGTGCCGGAAATCGATCGGGTCGTCGCACACGGCCTGGCCTTTGAGGTGGTTGGAGATGGCCCAGACCTTGAGGTTGTACTTTTCCAGCACGGCGAGCTTGGATTCGACGTAGCCGGGCTCGTCCCAGCGCCAGGCGTCCAGGTGGTCGCCGGAGACGGCGATTTCCAGACCGTCGTAGCCCCAGCCGGAGGCCAGCTGGGCGACTTCCTCGAAGGGCAGGTCGGCCCACTGGCCGGTGAACAGGGTGTACGGGCGGGGCATATCAGGCTCTTTCGATGACGGGGATGGCGAATATTGGGTAACGGGCGAGAGAGCTACGAAGTAGGGCCGGGACGGTACACTCTGAGGTCCCGGGCCATGACTTGTTCTGCGGATACGAGAAAGTCTTTGACGTGCTGCTGCTCATTGTGGACGTCCAAGGCCGTACTGCTCGTCCACTTTTCGTAGAGCAGGAACGTGCCCGGTGCCTCCGCGTCGTTGAAGACCGAGTATTCTAAGCAGCCGTCGTCAAGGCGGCTGGCAGTTTGAAGATCAGACAGGAGCCGCGCCAACTCGTCTTCGAAGCCGGGCTTGGCTTCGAAAACCGGAATGAGGCGGACAGCGGTGGAGGCAGTCACACCGGGTACAGCGTCAGTCATCAGGTTTCCCTCTCGTTGTGATCGCAATGGTCTGCGCGCGGCAGGAGCACCGTCTTTTTCGAAGCGGTGCACCTGCCGCGCAGTCAGCCCGTTAGGAGTCGATCTTGGCTACGTCAACCCAGGCGCCAGTTTCAGCGGAATCGATGATGGCGTCATCGATCAGCGCCGTCTGGTAGCCGTCCGCAAAGTTCGGGCTGACGCTGCCGCCCTCGGCGATTGCCTTGAAGAAGTCGTAGGCTTCGATGATCTTGGTTTCGCCGTAGCCAATCCCCAGGGCAGGGATGGGCCACAGTCCTTCGCCGTAGGGGGTTGCCGGGCCGGTGTAGACGGTCCGGAAACCCTTGCGGTCGGCCGGATCGCCGGCGAAGGCGACTTGGAGTTCGTCGCGGCGCTCGTAGTTGAAGACGATGCTGCCTTCGGTACCGTGGATCTCGAAGGTGAGGAAGTTGTTGCGCCCGTGGGCGTTGCGTGTGGCTTCGATGGATCCGATCGCGCCGTTTGCGAACTTGACCATGGTCAGGACCTCGTCATCGACGTCGACGGCGCCGCGCGGACCGTCCCCACCGGAGACGTTGCCGAGTTTGTCAGCGCCGCCAGACTGCAGCGGCCGCTGCGGAATCCAGGTGGACATGATGGAGTTGACCGAGTTGAATTCGCCAACGAGGTATCGAGCCATGTCGATCACGTGGGTTCCGATGTCGCCCAGGGCACCAGATCCTGCGATCGACTTCTGGAAGCGCCATGAGAGCGGAGAGTTGGGATCGGCGCTCCAGTCCTGGAGGTAGGTGCCACGGAAGCTGATGATCCGGCCGATGGCACCTTCTTCAATGTATTTCTTGGCAAGAGCGACTGCCGGCGTGCGACGGTAATTGAACGCAACCATGTGGACGAGGTCGGTGTTCTTCACCGCGTCGTACATTGCCTTGGACTCCTCACCGGTCCGCGCCAGGGGCTTTTCGCAGATAATGTGCTTGCCGGCCTCGGCAGCGGCGATCGCGATCTCGGCGTGAAGGTGGTTCGGGGTTGCGATGTCGACGACATGGATGTCCGGATCGTCGATGATGCTGCGCCAGTCAGAAGTGGAATTTTCGAAGCCGAAGCGGCGAGCGGCCTCGCCGGCGAGCTCATCGGTGGCTTCGGCGATAACCTTGCGCACCGGCATGGCCGGGGCGGGCCAGAAGAACATCGGCATGGCGGCATACGCGAGCGAGTGGGCCTTGCCCATGAATCCGCCTCCGATGAGGCCTACGTTGAGATTCTGCATTGGATCGTCCTTTGGGTTAGAGGCCGGAATCGGCGAGGATTTTGTCGAGGTACTTTTTGCTGATTTCCGCGGCGGCACGAGGGTCCCCGTCATAGGTGTCGAGTTCGACCATCAGCCAGCTGTCGTAGCCGCTTTCCTTTACCGCACGGATGATGTCCGGGAAATCCAGGTCACCTTCGCCAAGGGGCAGGAACTGGAACGGGTCAGCGCTGAAGTCTTTGAGATGGACGTGGCGGATCCGGTCCGGGTATTTGCGAATCACTGCGGCGGGGTCGCTACCGCCGGCGGCCAGGTGTGCCGTGTCCGGGCAAAAGCCAATGCGGGTGCTGTCCATCAGGCGTTCCAGCTCAGGTGTGCTTTCAACGATGGTGGACAAGTGCGGGTGATAGCTGGCGGTCAGACCGAAACTTTCAGCGATGTCCGTCACTTGGTCCAGAGCGTGGCCGATCAGGGCGTAGTCCCGGTCCGTCGTTCCGGCCGCCCGGCGTGCGCCGCCGCCCACCACCAGGCGTTCGGCGCCGAACGTTGCCGCGAGCTCGGCGGCGCGGTTGATGCGGTGCAATTCCTCCGGGAGGATATCGGCAAAGATGAAGTTGGCGCCGGAGTAGACGGAGACGAGCTTCACACCCGACTCGGCCAGCAGCTCGCGCAGCTCCTCAGGACGGTCCGCATACTCCACCAGATTCCCGTCGAACATTTCCGTGCCCTCGTAGCCCGCGGCTGCAATGTCCCGAACGGCCGCTTCCATGGAACCGTTGGTCTGGTAGAAGAGGTCCTTGATGCTCGTGACGCCGACCGGATGGCCGACCACGCCACCCCAGGTGATGGTGTGATATCCGAGTTGCATTATGAATTCCTTTCCAAAATTGCGGCGCCGCTGGCGCCGGAGGGTGAGGTTTCGTGGTCGGTGCCGGGCACGTCGACCCAGCGGCCGGTGGCCGCGGACTCCAAGACAGCCTCGGTGATGAGGGCCGCCCGGAGCCCGTCACGAAAGTCCGGTAATCCGTCCGGAGCATCGCCTCGCACGGCCGCGTAAACGTCGGCCACGAACGCGTTGAAGCTGTCCTGGTAACCCTGGGGGTGGCCGGAAGGCAGGAATGCGTACCGCTTGCCCTGTACGGTTGACAGGCTGTCGGAGCCGCTGGAGATGGTTCTGCTGAAGGTGTTGCCGCCAACCCAGAGGCTGTCCGGTTTTTCCTGGTTGAAGGAGAACGTGGCGTCAGGACCCTCAAACGAAAACCAAAGCCGATTTTTCCGACCCGGGCTGACCTGGCTCACCAGCAGCGAACCGACCGCTCCCTGGCTGGTTTCGAACATGACGGTGGCTCCGTCTTCGGTGCCGACGGCCGCCTTCGTCCGCGGGGCGTCCCGGCCCGTCTGCGCCCGTTCAGTGAAAGCGCGGGCCGTTTGCGCCACCAGTCGTTCTATCCGGTGCCCCGTGACGAATTCCATCAGGTCGCACCAATGCACCCCGATGTCACCGAACGCCCGGGAACCGCCGCCGAGAGCCGGATCGACACGCCAGTTGCTGGTACCGGCATCTGCCAGCCAGTCCTGGAGGTACGAACCATGCAGCAACCAGAGAGGGCCCGCTTCCCCTGCCTGCAGCCGTGCCCGAGCTTCCCGAACTGCAGGGTAGAAGCGGTAGACGAAAGGCACGGCGTTCACGACGCCGGCACGGTTGGCTTCCGCGTGCAGTCCGGCGGCGTCCTTTGCAGTTGTCGCCAGAGGCTTCTCGCAGATGACGGCTTTGCCGGCGGCGATCGCCAGTTTGGCCAGCTCGGCGTGTGTGGCGTTCGGAGTGCAGATGTGCACCACGTCTACGTCGTCCGACTCGATAAGGGCCTTCGGGGATTCTGCGGCTGCGGCCCCGCCGAGCCTGGCCAGCGCCCGCACGGCTCCGGCGTGGCTTCGGCTGGCCACCCGGGTAACTGTTCCTCCCGCCGCCCTGACGGCAGCAGCATGGACGGAACCCATGAACCCGGTGCCAATGATTCCTGAGCGCAGAGGTTGGGGGATGGACGTCATTTCTTGCGGGCCAGTGCGACGGCCAGAATGATGATGGCCCCGCGGACTACTTGCTGTTGGCTGCTGTCGAGGCCGGCGAGGATGAGGCCGTTGTTGATCAAGCCGATAAGAAGAGCGCCGAACAGGGTTCCGACGACCGAGCCTGCTCCGCCGAAGAGGCTGGTACCGCCGAGAATCACGGCCGCGATTGCGGATAGTTCGTCGCCGGTGCCCCACTGGAAGCGGCCGGACTGAAGCCTTCCTGCGTACAGCATGCCGGCGACGCTGGCGACCATCCCGGAGATCAGCAAAACCTGGAATTTGATGCGTTTGGTGTTGATGCCCGTGAAGTCGGAGGCGGTCCGGTTGCCGCCGGTGGCCAGCACCTGGCGGCCGAACTTCGTGCGGGAAAGCACTACGGCGCCGATTGCCACGAAGATGGCACTCCATACAATCAGTCCCGGAACGGGGCCGAAGTTTCCGGATCCGAACAGCATGTTGAACGTGTCGTTGAGGATTGGCTGCGGCGCTGAAGCAGTGATCCACTGCGCCACACCGACGGCGATCCCGAGCATGCCCAGGGTGACCAGGAAGGAAGGAATCCCCAGAAGGCTCACCAGGGCACCATTGACCGATCCGACAACCAGCCCGACCGCAAGGCCCGCCAGGATGCCGGGGACGAGGCCCCACTGGGAGAGGACCATTGCTGTGCAGACGCTTGATAGTCCTGCAGTCGAGCCAACGCTGAGGTCTATTTCAGCGCAGGCGATGACGTACGTCATACCCACGGCAATGACGGTGATGGTTGCGGTCTGCCGGAAGATGTTCAGGAGGTTGGCGGGGGAGAGGAACCCCTGGTCGCGAAGGAGGACGGCGAAGAAGATGAAGACTACGACGAAGCCGATGTAGATGACGTAGCGGCGCCAGTCGAGCTCACCCAACCAGCGTTTGACTGCGTCCGGATGCTCGATTTTAGGAGCTTCTGTGGAAATGGTCGTGTTGTTCATAATCAGACTCCCTGAACTGCGAGTTGTAGTGATTCTTCGTCGGCGATTTCGCTGCGTTTGAGTTCACGCGTTATGGATCCATCCCTCAGGACCAGGACCCTGTCGCTTACTGCGAGCAATTCGGGGTACTCCGAGGAAATGACAATGACGGCCTTGCCGACGTTGGCGAGTTCCCTGATCATGTCCAGAATCTCGCTCTTGGTACCGATATCGACGCCGGCCGTTGGCTCGTCGAGAATGAGGACGTCCGGTTCCGTGCCCAGCCATTTGGCCAGCACCACCTTCTGCTGGTTTCCGCCGGAGAGCAGCCGCACCGGCTTGTTCGGATGCGCAACCTTCACGGCGAACCTCTTGATGAGTGAGCCGGACAATGTCCGGCCCGCCCCCGCATCGAGCAGGGGCCCGCGCTTGATGTTGTCCAGCAACGGCAGCAGCAGGTTGTCCCGAACGGAATGGTCGAGTACAAGCCCCTGGTCCCGGCGATCTTCGGGGATGAGCGCCAACCCCGCGGCAATGGCGCGTCGCGGGCTGGTGACGACGGCCTTCTTGCCCCGGATCAGGATCTCGCCGCTTTCGAGCGAATCGATTCCAAAAAGAACCCTGGCAAGCTCGGTGCGACCGCTCCCCATGAGTCCGGCCAAGCCGAGGATTTCGCCCGCGTGAAGGGTGAAGGAGACGTCGCGGACCCTCTTGCCGCATGTGAGATTCCGGGCTTCCAGAACGGGTGAAGCCGAGGCTGGATCGTGTTCCCGTTGCTGGTAGGTCAGTTGCCCCTCGATCTTCTTCCCGACAATGCCTTCGACAATTTGTTCCGGGGTGACGTTACTCAAAGGCTCCGTGAGCAACCGGCGACCGTCGCGAAGGATGGTGATGCGGTCGGCGATCCGGTAAACCTCATCCATCCGGTGAGAGATGTAGATGATGGATATTCCCCGCTTCTTCAGCCTCGCTACAAGGTCGAAGAGGGCCTCGGTTTCATGCCGGGCCAGGCTCGCCGTCGGCTCGTCCATGATGAGGACCTTCGCGTTCTGGGCCAGAGCCTTGGCGATTTCGGTCAACTGCCAGTACGCGGTGCCCAGCTTGGCAACGTGCCTGCGCGGATCGACCTCGACCTCCATCTCCTTGAAGACTTCGCTGGCCCGGCGGACAGCTTCCCGGTCGTCGATCAGGCCGCCCCGGCTCTGCGGTTCTGCGCCGAGAAAGATGTTCTGGGCCACGGTCAGGCTCGGGACCAAGCTGAATTCCTGGAAAACCATGCCGATACCGGCGGCTTTGGCATCTTGGATCGAGTTGATCTCGACAGGTTTTCCACCCACGAGAATACTGCCGGAGTCAGTTTGATACACGCCCTGTAGAATTTTCATCAGAGTTGACTTGCCGGCGCCGTTACCCCCGGCAAGCGCGTGCACCTCTCCGGCGCGGACCTCGAAGTCCACGTCATTGAGGACGTTGACGCCGTTGAAACCCTTCGAGATCGACCGCATCTCGACGGCGGACTCTCCTGTTTTCATAGTGAATTCCTTTTTCGGTGCACTGGGGCGGGCCCTGCGGCCCGCCCCAGGCCGCTATTTCTTGAAGGAGTCCTGGATATCCTTGGGGGCATCTTCGTGGTAGACCTGCTTCCACGATTCGAGGACGTTGTTGTGGTCAACGGGCACGGCACTCAGCGCGACGTACGGCGGCGGAGTCTTTCCGAGCAGGGCCAGGGCGCCGAGCCGCGCTTCCGTGACACCCTGATCAAAAGGCACCTGGGCACCAAGACCGACTACCAGCTCATTCTTGGCCAGTGCAATTGCAACGTTCTTACCGAGGTCCTCGGTGGCGATCTTCAGATCGCTTCGGCCCGCGGCCCTGGCTGCGGCCATGACACCTTCTGCAGGAACGTCCCAGACGGCCCAGATCCCGGAGAGGTCGGCGTACTTGCTTAGCATGGCGTTCGCTGCGCCCTGTGCGTCACCGGCGAAATCAGGACCTGCGATGCCCTTCTCCTCGACGATCTTGATGTCCGGGTAATCTTTGATGATGGTTTCCTTGAACCCCTGGTAGCGCTGCTTGGTAACAAAGAAGTCGGCCTCATGGAAAATCATGCCGATCTTCCCTTTGCCGCCCAGCGCCTTCGCCATCTGATGGGCCGATACCACGCCGTTGCCATAGTTGTCGGCAGATACGACAGAGACATAGTCCTTACCGGCGGTAAGCCCCTGGGGGACGTTGTCCATGAAGACCAGCTTCGCTCCGTCCGCGGCTGCCTTCTTGAAGGCGGACGCAGTGGCGACCGGGTCGGTAGGGATTGAAACGACAATGTTGGGCTTCTGGGTCATGACCGTTTCCAGGTCTGAAACCTGCTTGTCCGGCTTGAAGTTGGCATCCGTGGTGGCAATGAGGGTGATCCCGAGACGCGAGAATTCGCTCTTTAGGCCCGCGATCTGTGCGTTTGCCCAGTCGTTGCCTCCGTAATGCATGACGATGGCTGCCTTGGCGCCCAGGGCCTTGACCTTGGTGACGTCGTCATCGCTGAGCTCAGCCACGGAGACGGGGGAAGGCTCTTCGCCGTTCGGACCCTTGCTCAAGACTTGGCCCTTGATTTTGGCTAAGGCTTCGTCGGCTTTGGCCGATACGCCCGCATCCTGTGCTGTGGTGGTGCTCTCCGCTGGGGTGCAGCCGGAGGTGGCGAGAGCAATAGCCGCTGCCACAGCGAATAGGGTCGTCCTGCGGATCATGGTGTTCTCCAGTCCTGATTTGTGGTGTGAGTGATGAGCCCAAAAGGGTGTTCTTGAGCGCCGCAGGGCCCGTGGGCCCCACGATGAGGTGGGTAGTGGTGAGGTCTCCCTAGGCGAGGGCCGTCGCCAATGGAGCGGGAACCGGTGACAGGACGAGCCCGCCTGCGGCCGAGGCTGTACGGATTGCGTCAGCCTTGTCGGAAGCGGTCAAGAACTCCTCCGCGTGTGGTTTGTCGAGGAAGAGACCCAGCGAACAGAGTCCGTGCTGGGCGTGGACCCATCTCACGACATCGCCGGCCACTGTGCCCATGTCCCCGTGCAACTTGACGGCGGCGCCGTCCACGGTTGTCACGGAGGTGATCGCGGCCGTGTGGTCAACGGCGACGACCAGGCTTGCCCAGAGGACACAGCCGTTGAAGACACCGACCACGGCCGACGAACTTGGGGGGACGAAGTCTTGGACAGCGCGTGCGACGTCATCGTTCGAGCATGCGGCCTTTGCTAGGAGCTGTCCGACGTGCTCCCATTGGGCCTCGTCAATGTCATGAACCGCCACGTCGGGGTGAAGCATAAACGAGTTGGCGCGGGGTTCGCTGTGCACCTGTTCCTCTTTCCTCGCCGTTGAGATTCATCTCCGTGACCGGTCACGGAACTCTTCAATCGTGACCGATCACGGAAATTGTGTCAAGTCTCACCCAGGAATACTTTGGGCGTTCGACGCGGGACGGGCGCTAGAGGTGGCGGTTTCGGGCCGGGGCCGCGCTCATGCGAACCACCAGTGTCGGCTCGCTGGGCGCGCGGTCTACTTCGCGACCCTCAATCGCGCCCAGCAGCACCTCTATGCTGGCGTGGGCCAACGCGGCAAAGTCCTGCCGCACCGTGGTCAGGGGAGGAAGGAAGAAGTCTGAGCCTTCGACATCATCGAATCCCACAATGCTGACATCGTCTGGGACGCGGATGCCGGACTCGGCCAAGGCGCGGATGAGACCTAAGGCAGTGTGGTCGCTGGCTGCAAAGATCGCCTGCGGGACCTTTTTCTCCTTGATCAGCCGGAGGCCCGTCTCGTAGGCCCACCCCGGGCTCCAATCGCCCTCCATGCACAGGCCTGGCTCGAGACCGCCGTCTCGGAGTGCGGCCTCCCAGCCGCGCTTCCGCACCCGCCCGTCAAACCAGTCCATGGACCCGGCGAAGTGCGCGATGTCGGTGTGGCCAAGATCCATGAGGTGCTGGGTGGCCATGCGCGCCCCCAATTCCTGGTTCTCCGAGTATGTGAAGACGTTTGGAGTCGATGACGCGCCAGCGGCGATCATCTCGACCGGAACTTGGATCGCAGCGTCCCTAACGGCCGCTGCCATGGCCAGGAGCGGTGCGATGACGATGATGCCGTCCACCTCAATCTCGTCCAAGGTGTCCAGTGCCTTTGGGATGGAATCCTCGTACGGCTCCTCGACTGTGACGACGGTAGTGAAGTAACCCTTCTGCCGGGCAACTTTCTCGAGGGCCATGAGCGTTCCGACCGGGCCGAAGCGCGGGGACCCGTCGGTCAGGATACCGATGGCTGTCGTGCGGCTCGTGGAGAGGGCGGTGGCCGCCCTGCTGCGGCGGTACCCCATGTCCTTGATGATTTGCTGGACCCGCACGCGTGTTGCAGCGCTGACGTCTGGAGCGTTGTTCAACACCCGGGAGACCGTTTGGTAGGAGACTCCCGCCATCTGGGCCACATCACTGATGTTCGGCTTACGGGGTCTGGACGGATAGGGAGAAGCTGCCTTCACGTTGTTACCCCTCGCTGCTCCTGCCACGGACCCCCCTGACTCGCCAATACCAGCCCCCGTCGGAGGCTTCCCAGTGCAGTTAACCTTACGCGGTCCCGCGGTGCCCCCTGGCGTCTTTCGCGTCAGATCGGGCTCAGACCTTGATGCCACGGAATCGGGTGGCGGGCTCTGTCCCTACGGTTTCGCGAGCCTTTTGGTTCCGTTCGATCTACGCGCGAGAGCGGAGGTATTGTCGAGCCCGGAATGATGTCGGGTTTCGTTTTCTGTATCGATATTGGCGGCGCGTTGCGTGAAGGGACATCGTTGCCGAGTTATTCGGCCGACCGGTCACAATTTCACGGACCTCCTGGCATCCCTCCGCATGCAACAACCGGCCAACTACCCGACGTCGAGCTTCAGCCGGACGGGCACCGCCGTGAAGGCGACGGTGGCAGAAACGAAACAAGGATAGGCTGGGCCGCCTCGGGCAATGCCGCATTACTCGTCTTCGTCGACCGACTGGCGACGATGGCGTTCCCGTTGGCCGTACGCCGCCCGAAGAATGTCGTCCTTTGACTCGAATCCGGAGCCCAACGCACCACCGATGAGCGCCGCCGATGTCGTCATCCAGGCGACTTCCACAAAGTCCCAAACATTCACCGGATGTTGCAGGGTCTGCTCCAATAAGGAACCGTCGATAGTGAACGCCGCGGCCAGCAGCACGGCCACGAACAGCAAGATGTAGCTGATCACGACGCCGATCATCAACGACCACACTGTAGACGTGTTATACAAGGAAGCCTTGTATCGTTCGAGGCGATCGTCGCGCCGGGGGCTTTCCCACAGATCGTGTTGGGTGATGATCCAGAACACCATCGAACTGATCGAAAGAACCGTCAGCAACGTCAGTCTCGGCGCCCCCAGCAGGTCTGCGAGTTGCCAGATTGTGTTCGTGACAAGCGCGAAGGCTCCTGTGGCGATCGCGGCGGCCATTGCGCTTCTCAATCCGAGGGCCAGCCGCCACGGACGGTTCGCCCGCAGCATGCCCGCCAGCAACCGTCCGCGGCCGAGGCGGGTTGCTGAGACGTAGCGGAACCCAATCGGCCCGTCGACAAGAACAGCAGTCTCGATGTGCCGCGATTGGTGCAGGGAGGGCGGACCGAATTCCCCGGCGTCATCCTCGGGATCGAAGTGGCGGTGCATCGCCCAGCCGAGGTCGGCGACGGCAGTGCGGACCCGGCGGTCGATGTTGACGGCACCGAGCGCGGGCAAGGAAACCAGGGCGATCGGCTCCCCGAGCGCTACTTCCGCGACCACAGTCCGGCCCTCGAACCGAATCGGAAGATCGGTCAGGCAGACCATGACATCCCATGCGCGGCGGATCCGGTGCTTCGCCATGGAGTCCAGCATCGGCGCCAACCCATTGCCAGCCGTAAAATCCTGGTACTCGATCACCACGGACCAGTCGTGGCGCTCATCGGCAAGGTTGAGCAGATGGACGACTTCGCGGCCGTTGCGCTCGGCAAACTCGGCCGTGACCTCCGGTTCGGCGAGCACGCCCAGGGTACGGGCACTGATGCGGCTTACGTCGCCCGAACTGTCCGGCACGCCCGGCCTCCTATGGTTCAGTGTCTCTGACCAGCGAACTGGATGTCACCGTAGACCTGGTCACAGGTTCCCGATGCCTGACTCCGTCGGGTGTGCTCCGGTCCGCCGCGGTTCGGGGTGCAGCCGGCTTCCCGTGCTCGCTCGGTCGGGGTCTACCGGCCGCGGCCTCAGCTGAGAGTTCCTCTGCCCGCCATGGATGCCGCAGTGCCCCGCCTTGTCCGGGAGATGCCCACATCCCAATCCGGCGGGTCAACCGGCGCCGCGCTGACCGCGGCTATTCGGCCGGTTGAGGCCTGGCTATGGGACGTGAAAAGGGGCGCCGTGCGGACGAAGGCGCCATGCGCGCGTTGCGACGTGCAGGTTTAGTCGGGTCTCGGGATCGGCAAGGTCGAAGCCGGTGATCTGCCGGATGGACTTCAAGCGGTAACGCAGAGTGCTGCGATGGATGGTCAGACTCTGGGCTGTACTGTCATAGTTGCCGCCGTGGTCCAGGTACTGGGCCAGGGTCTGCACCAGGTCAGACCCCCGGCTGTCGTCGGCGCGTTGAAGGGTACCGAGCCACTCGTCGATATAGCCGGCCAGATCCGGTTTGCCCCCAGCTGGGTCCAAGATGCGGTAGATCCCGAGTTGATCAAAGCGGGTGACACCGTAGCGATCGATTGAACCGGCCCTGATGTGCAGCGCGTGCAGGGCTTCCGAGAAGGAGCGCGGAATCTGGGCGACATCCAGGCTTGGACCGCCGATGCCCACGGCCCCTGTGGCACTTCGCAGGGTCTTGGCGACAACGGAAAAGACCTCGGCACCCAACGGATCTCCACGTACCACGGCAACAGCCATGTCCGCGCGCCGAGAAACGAGCGCAGATGAACGGAGTTCCCGGAACGTCCTGCGCAGTGCGACCACGACAGTATCGTCAGTTCGTGGCGGCTGCCACTGCGCCACGATGACGTGCTGCAGGCCACTGATGTCATATCCCAGTGCCTCCGTACGAACGCCTGCGGTTGCGCCATCCGTTCCGGACACGAGTTCGTCCACGAGGTCGCGGCCCAGCCTCAGCTCCAGCAGGGCCAGGCTGCGGCGGTGCGACAACTCGACCTCCAAGAGCCGCGTTGCGTACTTCAAAGCGAAGACGTTGCCGGCTGTGACCGGCCTGTCGGTTGTCAGCATGCAAATGGCCCCCAACACCTCGCCGTGCGACAGGGCAAGGGCAACGAGTCTTCGCGGTTCGCGGACTGGTGAGCCGGAGGCGAGCCAGAGCTGCGCAGTCCGCGACCTGGCCGCCGCGCTAAGCCTGGGGTAGGGGCGTTTGGACCCGATCCCCGCCGCCGCGCTGATATGCCCGAACGCGTCCTCAATACAGATGGGCCGCCCCGTCAGTTGTGAAAGGACCTCCGCCAGGAGTCCCTCCCGGGATTCGCTGTCCCCGAGGTCGGGAGCCGCGCCCTGGTCCAGGGCTTCCCGGATCCTGGCGTGTTCTTCAAGCTCAAGTACCGTCTCCGAGAGGGACAGGAGACGCTGGTCCATGTCGTCACGGCGGAGCAGCTGACCGGTTGCGTCATTCGGGAGTTCCCGGGGGGAGCCCCTGGCGTGAGTCGTTCCCGATGTCTCCGCGGCGCGTTCGGGCACGGGGTTCAACTGGCCATTCACCGCAAGGTAACGGTCCTTGACCTCACAGAACGACATATCCGACACCGCCTGCGCGGCCGTGTTGAGGATTTCCTCTGCCACACGTCGATCGAACATATTGATCATCGTCTCTGTCCACACCAAAGGGGATCTTAGAGGGGATACAAGCCTGGGCAGACCGTAATCCGTTGCCTTCTGTGATCGAGATTCGGCTCAAGCAGCTTGCCCCGATCACGGAGTTTAAAATCGACCATTTTCGGGCCCTACGGTATGCCGCCATGAAAATGAACCTCGACGCAGGCTATCCAACGCCGTAGTTGTCTGGAATCGGCATGCCAACACCACACAAAACTACGCCCGTATGTCGCCATTGTTAAGGCTCCGTATCTCTGGCCGGAGGCACGTGAGACACGCGAGGCAGTTAGTAGTCCCAGACATAGGCTTTCTTGGCCCCCTGCCCGATTTGCGTTCGATCGTGCATCAAAGAGGCACAACTTATTGGCCGCGGCGACTTGACTGAAAATCGCGAAATTGGTGCCGGCGTCGTCCGTCACAGCCTGGGGGATCCTCCGGCTGGACTTTCAGTGTCCCTCACTCCAACGCGCACCGGTCCGTCCCGGAGGAGGCGCAGGTGCTCGTGGATCATTGCCACGGCCGTTGAGCCTTCACCGGCGGCAGCCGTTACGCGCTTCACCGAGCCATGCCGAACATCGCCGGCCGCGAACATTCCGGGGACGCTGGTTTCCAGCGGCAGCCGTCTCCGCCCCAGATGGCTGAATCCGGGAGGAAGGTCCTCAAGATCGGCCCCGGTGAGAACAAAGCCGTGGTCATCCAGGGCGAGAGTACCCTGCAGCCATTCTGTGTGCGGCTTGGCACCGATGAAAATAAAGAGGTATCGGGAGTCGAAGATGCGCTGTTCGCCTGTGGCTCGCAGATCGACGACGATCCGTTCGAGGGCGCCGGAGCCGTCTACGCCCACGATGTTGGCCTCCAAAAGTACCTCTATGCCCGGGTGCTCTCTGATCCGTTCCGCGAGGTACCTCGACATGTCCGCGCCGAGGTCCGCCCCGCGCACCACCAGGCGCACTGGTGCTCCCGTGCCAGCCAGGAAAAGCGCGGCCTGCCCCGCGGAGTTTCCACCGCCGACGACGGTCACAGGCTGCAATCCGCAGAGCCTGGCTTCATGGACAGTGGCGGCGTAGAAGACACTGATTCCTTCGAATTCCTCCAGCCCAGGGACTGGCAGCCGGCGGTAGCGAACCCCGGTTGCCAGCAGCGCGGCCCGTGAGGAGGCAGGGCCGCTCCCGTTGAACTCGGCCCGGAACTCGCCGTCCCTCAACTCGATAGTGCGTGCCGGGCAGGCGACGTTGATCTGGACGCTGAACTTGCGGGCCTGAAGGATCGCTCTTTCAGTCAGTTCCCCGCCGGAGATTCCGGCAGGGAAGCCGAGAAAGTTCTCGATCCGCGGCGACGTGCCGGCTTGTCCGCCTAACCCGAAGCCTTCCTTGAGGACGACCGACAACCCGTCGGACGCTGCGTAGACGGCGGCCGCCAGGCCGGCGGGACCGGCCCCGATGACCATGAGATCGTACGTAGCTGAATGCTCTTTCACTGCCCGCAGGCCCATGGCGAGGGCCAGGTCTGCGTTGGAGGGGTTTCTGAGGACCTGCGACGCGTTGAGCACCACTGCGGGCAGGTCACTTTCGAGGATCCCGGTCCGGTCCAGGATGGCCTGCGCCTGCTCGTCATCCTCCAGATCTACCAGCCGGTGGGGGAGGCGGTTGGCGGCTGAAAAGTCCAGGAGGCGAAGGGTGTCGCGGCTGAAGCGGGATCCAACGATGCGGATGCCCACGCCCGCGCTGATCAGCAGGATCCGGCGCTGAAGATATGCCCGCAGGATGGTCTCGCCCACCGCCGCGTCCGTCAGAACCGCACGGCGCAGATCCTCCCCGCTGATCTGGAGCACTTCACACGCCTCGGCCGACACAGTGCTGACGAAGGCTGGCTGCCCCTCGACCAGCCCCAATTCCCCGAGGAACCGTCCCGGACCGTGAACTTCGAGGATCCGCGTGCCGGGGCCCAGCTCAGCAGGCTGTCTGCTACCGGCGTCATGCAGCCCCTCCACGACCAGTACCGTGCCGTGCAGTATGACAAAGAAGTCACTGTTGAAGTTGCCCTCTTGGATGATGACTTCTCCGGCGGAGATAGCCCGGCTGGTGCCGGCACGGCCCAACAATTCGATCTGGGCTTGGCCGAGCCGTGGATAGGCGCCGGAGACATCCGGGGTTTCGATCAGCGTCGAGTCTGCGAAAGGTTCCATCAGCTGCCTGCGCCCGCCGATACCTAGACGAATGCCTCGTGGGGATAGCACCAGCGCCAGTCCTCGCCGGGCTCCAAGGAACGAACGATGGGATGCAACTCGGTGGCGTGGGCTCGGGCGTGCCGCATGGGTGAGGAATCACAACACCCGACATGGCCGCAGGAGAGACACAAACGCAAATGAACCCACGGAGTGCCCAAAATCAGACACTCCTCGCAGCCCTGCGGCGTGCGTACCCGCACCGGACGAATCTGCGCGAGATGCGGATCAGGAATTCCGGCAATCATGTTGGCTCCTATGGCGGTCCGGCCATGGAGCCGGCCTCGTTGCGACAGGCGACAGTAAGTGTTGCGTCGGCATTGACCGGCGCCATGGGCACCATCATGGGGCGGGGTGATTGGGTGCAAGGGTTAAAGCACAGTACTAGACCCGCCTGATTGGCCTGTCAAGTGCTGCATCCGGAAATCCGCGTCGAGCAGGGAAGCGACGACGGCGGCGGGACCCTCCCGTCGTCGTCGTGCCTTGTGTACCGCAATTGCACCCGTGGACCCTTGTCCTGGCAGGTCAACTCCCTGGCGCATATTTGACCCTCGAGGGTCATGCCGTCGCCCCCTCAAGGGGGAAGACTCAACCCCATAAAGGCCCCATGACAACGCCCATGGGCCTCGTGGCCCCAGCAGCACGGGCGTGCGTCATGAGGTGCAATCTCGGGCGGACGTCGCCACAGGGTCGGTCGCGCCCTCTAGGACCGGAGTGAGTCATGGCCAAAGCAGTAGGAATTGATCTCGGAACAACCAACTCGGTGATCGCCGTCTGGGAAGGCGGGGAAGCCCGCGTCATACCCAACGCGGAAGGAGCCCGGACCACTCCGTCCGTTGTGGCGTACACGGACACCGGGGAACGGCTCGTGGGGCAACTGGCCCGCCGGCAGGCGATTCTCAACCCCAAGGGGACCATTACGTCGGCCAAGCGGTTTATCGGCCGGCACTACGACGAGATCACGGATGAGGCCAAGGCTGTGAGTTTCGACGTCGTAGCGGACGACAACGGCGTGGCGCGTTTTCACGTTCAGGGCAAAAAAGTCGCGCCCGAAGAGGTGAGTGCGCTCGTTCTCCGCAAGCTGGTGGACGACGCCGCGAAGCAACTGGGCGAAAAGGTGACGGAGGCCGTCATAACGGTGCCCGCGTACTTTAACGACGCACAGCGCACCGCGACCAAGGACGCGGGCAAGATTGCCGGGCTGGAAGTCCTGCGCATCATCAACGAACCAACTGCGGCAGCCCTGGCCTACGGCATAGACAAACGCCAGCATGAGACGGTGTTGGTTTTCGACCTTGGCGGCGGAACTTTTGATGTGAGCCTGTTGGACGTGGGGGACGGGGTTGTGGAGGTCCGCTCCACGGCGGGTGACACGCACCTTGGCGGAGACGATTTTGACCGCCGGCTTGTCGATTACTTGGCCGACGACTTCCAGAAGGAGGCCGGCATCGACCTCCGGTCCGACCCCCAGGCGTTGCAACGACTGTTCGAGGCGGCCGAGAAAGCGAAGGTCGAGCTGAGTTCTGTGACCCAGACACAGGTCAACCTTCCTTTTATCACTGCCGACGCCACGGGACCCAAGCATCTGACCACCACCGTTCGGCGCTCCGTTTTTGAAGACATCACCCACGACCTGGTGGAACGCACCATGGATCCGGTCAAGCAGGCGATGACGGACGCCAAGGTCACCGCCAACGACATCGATGAAGTGATTTTGGTCGGCGGTTCCACCCGCATTCCCGCGGTACAGAACGTCGTTCGGCGTCTGACCGGCGGCAAAGATCCCAACATGAGCGTCAATCCGGACGAAGTCGTGGCTATCGGTGCGGCGATCCAGGCCGGTGTACTCAAGGGAGAGGTCTCGGACGTCCTGCTGCTGGACGTTGTGCCGCTTTCCCTGGGGGTGGAAACCCGCGGCGGCGTGATGACAAAGATTATCGAGCGCAATACGACCATCCCCGCACGGCGCAGCGAAGTGTTCTCCACCGCCGACGACAACCAGCCCGCCGTTGACGTGGTGGTCTTGCAGGGGGAGCGGGAACTGGCGGCGGACAATCGGGTGCTGGGTCGGTTCCAGCTGAGCGATATCCGCCCGGCGCCCCGCGGGGAGCCGCAGGTCGAGGTCACGTTCGACGTGGACGCAAACGGCATCCTGAACGTCACCGCCCGCGACAAGGACACGGGTAAGGAACAGGGCATCACCATCAGCGAAGGCTCCAACCTCGACGCCAAGGAAGTCGAGCGCATGATTGCCGAGGCGGAGTCCCACAGAAGCGAGGACGTGCAGAACCGGGAGCGGATTGACGCCCTCAACGAACTCGATGCGGTGGCCTACCGCGTTGAGCGGGCCGTCAATGAGCTAGGCAGCTCAGTCCCGGTGCATGATAAGGCCCGGGCGGAACTGCTGGTTGGCCAGGCGCGCGACGCCGTCAGCAACCAGGCGGACGTCGGCGCCGCGAGGGAACTGATTTCCGAGCTTCAGCAGTTGCAGTCGGCGCTGAGTGCCTCGGCTGCCTCCGCGGCCACCGCAGGGGCGGCCCAGGGATCCGCTTCTGCGCCCGGAGCGTCCCAGGTCGCAGATGAGGATGACATCGTCGATGCAGAATTCGATCGGGGCTAGGAACGGCCATGAGCGACCCGGCACAGCCGGCTGGACAGGCCCATCCGGGAAGTGACGAGGAAGAGGCCGCCCCATCCGATGAAAGGCAAACTGAAGCGGCGGCCCAAGCGGAAGCGCTGGCCAAAATGGAGGATCTGTGGCGCCGTGCGCTGGCTGACGCGGATAACATCCGGAAGCGCGCCGCCCGGGACGGTGCCCAGCTAAGGGCACAGGAACGCGCAGCGGTCTCTTTGGCATGGCTACCCGTCCTGGACAACCTGGAACTGGCCTTGGCTCACGCCCCGTCTGCGGGGGATCCGCTCGCCGACGGCATAGCCGCTATCCGATCCCAGGCCATCGATACCCTGGCCCGCCTTGGCTACCCGCGGATCGACGCCGAAAACGTCCCCTTCGACCCGCGGATTCATGAGGTGGTCAGTGTGTCGGAAACGGACGAGGCTCCGCCCGGGACTGTGCTGACCGTTCTGCGCCCGGGCTACGGCGGAACGGACACCATCCTCAGGCCAGCCGCCGTCGTTGTGAGCAGGGCGGTGAACGCTGACCGTGGCTAAGGACCCATATTCCGTGCTCGGCGTCCCCCGGACGGCGGACGCCGACGAGATCCAGCGTGCCTACCGCAAGCTGGCGCGAAAACATCATCCGGACGTCAGCCGCGATCCGGATGCCGCTGACCGGTTCAAGGAAATCGGCGAGGCCTACAGCACTCTTTCGGATGCCGAAACGAAGGCGCGCTATGACCGCTTCGGCGCCGATTTCCGGCAGTACGCCAGCAGCGGTGCCGGTGCGGCTGGGGGCGCTCCCCGGTGGGGGTCCGGCGGCCCCCGGCCAGGTCCGCGGCCGGGGCGCGGAGTGTACGGCGACGTCGGCGTTAACAGGGGTGGCGACGTCGATTGGGAGGACCTGCTCGGTGGCTGGTTCCGACAGCAGGGAGCAGGCCCGGCCCAGGGGGCGGACCACGAAGCCGAGCTTCGGCTGACCCTCGAAGAGGCGATCCGTGGCGGCCGGCGTACCGTCCGCCTTGCCCAGCCGGGTGGCGAGACCCGGAACTATGACGTCGACGTGCCCGCCGGTGTGCTGGACGGCCAGCGCATCCGCCTCGCGGGGGAGGGCGCCGGGGGCCGCGACGGTGGTCCGTCGGGGGATCTGTTCCTGACCGTACGCATCCAGCCGGACCCCCGATACCGGCTCAAGGGCCGGGACATTCACTTCGACCTTCCCGTCACGCCGTCCGAAGCCGCTCTCGGGGCCAAGATCAAGGTCAACGCGCCGGCGGGCCCGGTCACCATCACCGTGCCCGAGGGGTCTTCCAGCGGACGCAGACTTCGGCTTCGCGGTCAGGGCCTGCCCGACCCGAAGGGCCAAGCGGGGAACCTCTACGCGGAAATTCGGGTCATGGTGCCCCCGCGGCTGAGCAGTCAGGTGCGCAAGCTATACGAGGAGCTTGCCGCTGTGTCCGACTTTCACCCGAGGGAGGGGCTTCTATGAGCCGAGAATATCCGCTCGCCTACCCGTGGCGCCTGAATCTCGAGGCGGTGGCCCGGAGCAGCGGCGTCCACCCCGACGTCGTCATGCGGTTCGTAGCTCTGGATCTGATCCGGCCGCTGGGCGATGCGCCGGGCGGGCCCTGGTTCAGTCCGCGGGCCCCGGAACTCATAGCGCGCGTCATGAGGCTCCATTCGGAGCTGTCGCTGAATTACGCGGCAATCCCGTTGGTACTCGATCTGCTGGTGCGGGTTGACTCGCTTGAACGACGACTGGTTGAAATCACGCAGGTGGAAGGGGCTGCTTCACGATGAACATGGAGAGCTTGACGCAAAAATCGCAGGAGGCGTTGGCAGAGGCTCAACGGATAGCCCAACGCAATGGGCACACTGAAACCGACGGCGAACACCTTCTCCTGGCCCTGCTGGAGCAGGAAGATGGCCTTGTCCCGCGCCTGCTCGTGGGCATGCAGGTGGATGTGGATGAGCTGAGGGGTGCCGTCGAAGCCGAGCTGAGGCGCAAACCAAAAGTCACGGGCCCGGGAGCGGCACCGGGCCAGGTGTATGTGAGCCGCAGGCTGGGCGCACTCTTGGACGCCGCCGAACGTGAAGCCAAGCGGCTCAAGGACGAGTATGTCTCGGTGGAGCACCTGCTGGTGGCCTTGGCAGAGGAAGGACGGTCCACCGCGGCCGGAAGGGTGCTGGCTGATCACCGGGTCACCCGTGAAGCATTCCTGTCGGTCCTGACCCAGGTGCGCGGAAATCAGCGCGTCACCTCGGCAACACCGGAGCAGACTTACGAGGCGCTGGAGAAGTACGGCCGCGACCTGGTGGCGGACGCCCGCACTGGAAAGCTGGATCCGGTCATCGGCCGCGACTCGGAAATCCGGCGGGTTGTCCAGATACTTTCACGCAAGACCAAAAACAATCCGGTGCTGATCGGCGAGCCTGGAGTCGGCAAAACCGCCATCGTCGAGGGACTGGCCCAGCGGATCGTCCGGCAGGATGTGCCCGAAGGGCTGAAGAACAAGACCATCTTCTCGCTCGACATGAGCTCGCTCGTGGCCGGTGCCAAATACCGCGGCGAGTTCGAGGAGCGGCTGAAAGCGGTGCTGGCCGAGGTGCTGGCGGCCGAAGGCAGGATCCTGCTCTTCGTAGACGAGCTGCACACCGTCGTCGGGGCAGGTGCGTCCGAGGGGTCGATGGACGCCGGGAACATGCTGAAGCCAATGCTGGCCCGCGGGGAGCTGCACATGATCGGCGCCACCACCCTCGACGAATACCGCAAACACATTGAGTCGGATGCAGCTTTGGAACGCCGCTTCCAGCCGGTCCTGGTTGAGGAACCCGACGTCGAGGACGCCATTTCCATTCTTCGCGGCCTGCGGGAGCGGCTTGAGGTCTTCCACGGCGTACGGATCCAGGATAGTGCTCTGGTGGCTGCGGCCACCCTTTCCCACCGGTACATCACTGACCGGTTCCTTCCCGACAAGGCCATTGACCTCGTGGATGAGGCGTGCGCCCGGCTGCGGACGGAAATTGATTCGATGCCGGCGGAACTGGATGAGCTCACGCGGAAAGTCACGCGGCTCGAAATCGAGGAGGCGGCACTCTCCAAGGAGACCGATCCGGCCAGCAAGACCCGGCTCGAGGAGCTGAGGCGGGAATTGGCAGACCTGCGCGCCGAGGCCGACGCGAAGAGGGCCCAATGGGAAGCCGAGCGCCAGGCGATCCACAAACTGCAGGAAATCCGCAGTGAACTGGAGCGGGTGCGGCAGGAGGCTGAGGAAGCCGAGCGGAACTACGACCTCAATCGGGCGGCGGAGCTACGCTACGGCAGGCTTGCCGACCTCGAACGGCGGCTGGCCGCCGAGGAAGAACGGCTGACCGCGAAACAGGGTGAAAAACGCCTGCTCCGCGAGGTGGTGACGGACGATGAGATCGCCGACATCGTCGCGGCCTGGACAGGTATACCGGTCGCACGGCTGAAGCAGGGCGAACGTGAGAAAGTCCTGCACCTGGACGAAATCCTGCGCGCCCGCGTCGTGGGGCAGGAAGAAGCGATTAGCGCTGTGTCGGACGCCATCATCCGCGCCCGCTCCGGTATCCGGGATCCGCGCCGGCCCATCGGCTCCTTCATCTTCCTCGGCCCGACCGGCGTAGGGAAGACCGAGCTTGCAAAGGCTCTGGCCGCGGCTCTCTTCGACAGCGAGAACGCAATGATCCGGCTGGACATGAGCGAGTACCAGGAGCGCCACACCGTGAGCCGCCTGCTGGGGGCGCCTCCTGGCTACATCGGTTACGACGAAGGAGGACAGCTCACTGAAGCGGTACGCCGGAAGACGTACTCGGTGGTGCTGTTCGATGAGGTGGAAAAGGCCCATCCGGACATTTTCAACACCTTGCTGCAGGTGCTCGACGACGGACGGATTACGGACTCGCAGGGCCGGACCGTGGATTTCCGCAATACCGTCATCATCATGACCTCCAATATCGGCTCCCAGTATCTGGAGGGTTCGACCGAAGCCGGGGCGATCACCGAGGAGGCGCGAGGCATGGTGATGGGCGAGCTCCGGGCGCATTTCCGCCCCGAGTTCCTCAACCGCGTGGACGATACGGTCCTGTTCGCACCTCTGGGGCTGCCGCAAATCGAGCGCATCGTTGATCTGCAGTTCCAGCAGCTGCGGCAGCGGCTGGCCGAGCAGCAAATAGAGCTGCACCTGACCGAGGAGGCGCGCCTTCTGATAGCCGAACGCGGCTTCGATCCGGTCTACGGAGCCCGCCCCCTGCGCCGCTATATTTCCCATGTGGTGGAAACGCAGGTGGGCCGGGCCCTGCTGCGTGGCAGCATCGCGGAAGGCGGAGTGGTCACGGTGACAGCATCCGGAGGGGAACTAGTGGTTGACTACAGCACGATGGAGCTGGAAGAGGCTGGAACGGCATGAACAAGGCCATCATCAAATGTCCCCATTGCGGCAAATCCAACCGCGTTCCGGCTGTCGCCGACGGCCGGCCGCGCTGCGGGAGTTGCCACCGGGAGCTTCCCTGGGTGGTTGAAGCGGGCGACGACGACTTCGGCGAGATCGCCGAAGGGTCCGGCGTTCCGGCACTCGTGGACTTCTGGGCGGTGTGGTGCGGACCCTGCCGGATGGTGAGCCCCGTGCTGGACCAGTTGGCACACGAACGCGCGGGGCAGATCAAACTTGTGAAGGTCGATGTGGACCACTCGCCGCAGCTCTCCGCCAGATTCGCCATTCAGGCAGTGCCAACGTTGATGGTCATCGTCGACGGCAAGATCGTCGCGAGGCAGGCCGGCGCAGCTCCCGCGCCGGTGCTGAGGTCCTGGTTGGAGGGGGCACTCACGAAGTAGCTCAAGGACAGCGGACGACGGCGGGCGGCCCTCAGCCGATACATTGGCGGTCAACCAGTACCCAGAGACGATATCGGCGGCATTTCCTGGCTGCACTGAGATCGTCAGTGGCGCTAATTGGACTGGAGCGAAGAGGATAGCGAGGCGCCCCGACGGGAGTCGACGAGGTTCGGAACGCCTCCGAAGGAGGCCAGGGTCCGGGCGGTCTCCACGAACTCGCGTGCCAGCTCGTCATTGACGTCAGTGCGCCATGCAATCGACAGCGGAGAGGGCGGGACGTCTCTGACCGGGATGAAAGACAGCCCCGGACGGTCATAGAAACGCTGTGTTGAAGCCTGGGTGAAAGCAATGCCCCGCTCGCCCATGATGGCTTCGAAGCATTCGTCGACGGTGGCTACCTGGGTGCCCAGGCGGACCGGCTGGCCGCCGCGGGCCTGGGTCGCGAGCCAGAAATCCCGCCATTTATCCGGAGCTTTGCGGGCGACGAAGGGCTCATCAACGACCTGTTCCACGGACACCTCGGACAGTCCGGCAAAGCGGGAACTGCTGGCAACGACGAGGACCCGCGGCTCAATGAACAGTGTCTCCATGGCGAGCCAGTCAGCCGCCGGCAGGGGCGGCCGCACAAATGCCACGTCAGCGCTTCCGTCGGCAAGACCCGCGGTGGGGTCGGCGAAATCGAAGGACCGCATCTGGACGTGGATTTCCGGGTGGTTGTTCTTGAACGCGGCGAGGATCCGCGGCGTCAGTTCAGCAGCCGCGTTGGCCTGAAAGCCGACTATCAGGGTGCCCCGCACGCCGCTGGCGACCTCACGGGTCAGCGACACAGCGCGCTCGGCGGCGGACAAAAGGCGCTTAGCTTCACCCAGCAGGACATCCCCTGCGCTGGTCAGGGAGACACTGCGGCTGCTCCGGATCAGCAGGGGAGTGCCCAGAGAGTGTTCAAGCTTCCGTATTTGGACACTGAGGGATGGCTGGGCGATGTGAAGCCGGGCAGCGGCTCGCCCGAAATGCAGCTCTTCCGCAACGGCGACGAAGTACTGCAGGACGCGCAGGTCAAGCTGTGGCTGCTGCATCGTTCAACTCTAAGCTCCGCCACAATCGGGGTCCAATAGTTTCAGGCTATCGGTGGATAGGGGACAGGTATTGGACCGTTCGGGGCAACGGGGGCTGCAATGGAAACAGCGAAGGGTTGCCAACGGAGACAGCCGCAAAGGCACTCCAGAAACCCCGCCTAAGAGGCTCGGGCAGAGAAGCCCGACCCTCCGCGAGACCAATGAGAGGAACAACGAAATGACGGTCGCAACACGTGCCCCTTCTGTAGAATCCTGGGTTCAGAGCTTCACCGAGGCCAACAACCAGGACCCCGAGATTCAGGCCCACGGCAAGTACTTCACCTGCTCCTACCTGCTGGACATGGAGGCGCACACCTTTGTTGTCCGCGTGGTGTCCGGGACCATCGCCCAGATTTCCGTGGACCCGGGACCCATCGAGGTGCCCTACCAGTTCGCCATCCGGGCCAGCGCCCACACCTGGGGTGAATTCGGCAAGCCCGTCCCGGCTCCCATGTACCACGGCATCTGGGCCGCCACTTTCCAGCGCGACATGAAGCTGGAGGGCGATGTCCTGGTCCTGATGCAGAACCTGCGCTGCCTCACCCGCCAGATCGAACTGCTGCGCTCCACCGGCGCACCCGTCTAGACCATAGGAGTTCCTGACATGAGCAAAATTTCCCCCGTCACCGGCCACTACGTCACCGTCGACGTGGACGGCCTCGAATACAAGGTCTTCTACCTTGAAAACGGCCAGGGCCAGCCCCTGGTCTGCCAGCACACCGCCGGAGCCCACAACCACCAGTGGCGCGGCCTGCTGGAGGACCCGGAGATCACCGCCAACTACCGCGTCATCGCCTACGACCTCCCCCGCCACGGCAAATCAGATCCGCCTGAAAACACCCAGTGGTGGACCGAGGAGTACCAGCTCAGCGCGGACCACTTCGCCAACTTCATCGTCGCCCTGGTCGATGCCCTGGAACTGGTTGACCCCATCTTCATGGGATCCTCCTTCGGCGGGAACATAGCGCTGCAGCTCGCCCACCGCTTCCCGGAGAGGTTCGACGCCGTCATCCCCGTAGAGGGGGCGGACTACTCACCGGGGTTCTACCTCGACTGGTGGCAGCACCCCCATGCCAATGCCGCTCAGGTGTGCGGCAGCGGCACCTGGGATCTCATGGCCCCGCAATCGCCGGAGGCCGACCGTTGGAAGACCTGGTTCTACTACACGCAGGGTTCCGAGGCGTTCAAGGGTGATCTGTACTTCTACTCGGTGGACCACGATCTGCGCGGCAAACTGGGCGAAATCCAGACGAACAAATGCGCGGTGGTACTGATGACCGGCGAGTACGACTACCTCACCACGCCCGAAGACGGAGCCCGCACGGCCAGCCAGATCCCGGGCGCCGAGTTCATCGAGATGAAGGCTATCGGGCACTTCCCGATGAGCGAGAACTACCCGGTTTTCAAGGGATACCTCGTCCAGGCTCTGGACTTGATCCGTACCAAGACCAGCGTCCGAGCCTAGCCGGCTCTCACCTAAGGCGTCGGTGCCGACCCCAGCGGGTCGGCACCGGCCCTGCCACCTCAATGGTGAAAGACACACAGAAGACTTAACCCCTCATGCCCTGCCTCTGACAGCCGGACCGCACCAAACTGCTGAACGTCGGGCTGCAAACCGCTACGACTTCCTTCAAACCCCCTGGAGATAGAACGATGTCAATAAAAGTCCAGCGTGAAACTGCGCTGCTGGGCTCCGTCCCGACGGGCCTGCTGATCAACGGCGAGTGGCGTCCGGCCGTGTCCGGGAAGACCTTCGAGGTTGAGGATCCGGCAACGGGCAAGGTGCTCCTGAGCATTGCCGACGCCGGTCCCGAGGACGGCAAGGCGGCGCTCGACGCGGCCGCTGCCGCGCAGGAGTCCTGGGCCAAGGTCCCGGCGCGGGAACGCGGCGAGATCCTGCGCCGCGCCTTCGAGCTCGTGACCGAACGGGCCGAGGACTTCGCGCTCCTGATGACCCTGGAGATGGGCAAGCCGCTGGCCGAGGCCCGCGGCGAGGTCACCTACGGCGCCGAGTTCCTGCGCTGGTTCTCCGAGGAGGCCGTCCGTGCGTTCGGCCGCTACTCGGTCTCCCCGGACGGCAAGTCCCGGCTGCTGGTGACCAAGAAGCCGGTGGGCCCGTGCCTGCTGATCACGCCGTGGAACTTCCCGCTGGCGATGGCGACCCGCAAGATCGCCCCCGCGGTCGCGGCCGGCTGCACGATGGTGCTCAAGTCCGCGAACCTGACCCCGCTGACGTCCCAGCTGTTCGCAGCCGTGATGGTCGAGGCCGGCCTGCCCGCCGGTGTCCTGAACGTCATCCCGACCTCCACGGCAGGCGCCACCACGGGTCCGCTGATCAAGGATCAGCGCCTGCGGAAGCTGTCCTTCACCGGTTCCACCGAGGTCGGCCGCCGGCTGCTCGCGGATGCGTCCGAGACGGTGCTGCGGACCTCGATGGAACTCGGCGGGAACGCCCCGTTCGTCGTGTTCGGGGACGCCGACGTCGATGCCGCCGTCGCCGGGGCGATGCTGGCGAAGCTGCGGAACATGGGCGAGGCCTGCACCGCGGCGAACCGGTTCATCGTGCACGCGTCCGTCGCGGACGAGTTCGCGGAGAAGTTCGCCGCGAAGATGGCCGGGATGACCACCGCCCGCGGCACCGAGCCCGAGTCCAAGGTCGGTCCGCTGATCGACGCCAAGAGCCGGGACAAGGTCCACGAACTCGTCACCGACGCCGTGAACTCCGGCGCTGTCGCGGTCACCGGCGGCTCGGCGGTCGAGGGCCCGGGCTACTTCTACCAGCCCACGATCCTCACCGGCGTGAGCGAGGGCAGCCGGATCCTGTCCGAGGAAATCTTCGGCCCCGTCGCCCCGATCATCACCTTTGACACCGAGGACGAGGCCGTCCGGCTCGCCAACAACACCGAGTACGGGCTGGTGGCCTACGTCTTCACCCGGGACCTGAACCGCGGCATCCGGATGGGCGAACGCCTCGAGACCGGCATGCTGGGCCTGAACGCAGGCGTCGTCTCCAACGCCGCCGCACCGTTCGGCGGGGTCAAGCAGTCCGGCCTGGGCCGTGAGGGCGGCCTGGAGGGCATCGAGGAATACCTCTACACCCAGTACATCGGCATCGCCGACCCCTACGCCGGCTAGCCATCGTGCCACCCCCGCCAGCCGGCGCGGGGCCAAGCCTCCGACAGAGGCGTTTGAGCAAGCTAGCAGGGCCGCTCCCGCACGGGACGGGCTGTACGCTCCTTTGTGCACAGAATGGCCGATTTATCACCCACGTCTGCACGAAATCGACCTCTACCCCGTCGTCCCTCAACGTGGGCAGCCGTAGAATTTTGAATTCAGGCTGGACCCAGCATCTGCTGATTCTCATCGGCCACTTCCGGGCATCCCCGTCCCGGATACGGAGAGCCTTCGAAACCACCCGGAACTGATGGAACCGCACATCGACGCCCTGATCCAACCGAGAGTGCGGCATGTCGACTGGATCCCGACGCACACAGAGAACAGGAACGGCGAATGATCATGATCACCGAGACCGGGCATATTTATCGCGTCACGGGCGACAGTCCACATATCGTCGGCGCCGACCTGAATGCGGCCGTCGGGTTGGCCCAACAACACCGCAGCCGAGTGTCACGACTTACCAACTGTGGACTGGAATGAACGGAATTAAGGCTGGGAGTGTTCCCCGCACCACGTCGGAGAATCTTTTTAGGGGTGGGTTTCCGGTCCCGAACAGCCGAAAAGCGGGAGCCGGCTCACTCGCCAACGAACTTTCGGTCCGTCTCTGGGAGGAACGTCGCCATCTCGAATCCTTACATTCTGTCGTCGAAGCGGAGCAGGGGGAATTACGGGGTAGGGAAATCTATATTGAACTCCAGATCGCTGGTCTCGCACGGTATGTGGTGGCGCAGAGTCTTGCAAAGAAATGGAACGTCGAGGGAGGCTCCACTCTCCAGCAACTGATACGCACCGCCCATGTCGAACCGTGGGCATGTATTTTCCGGCTACATCTTGAAGCTCTTCAGGAGGCCGTTGGGCGTATCGAGCAGCCCCGGGCGGAGACGTGTCTGCGGCGCGACTGGCCGACCCGTCCAGAGAACCTCACCAACAAGGACAACAGCATTGACCTAGTCATGTCCCGCACCGATCCTGCCCGCTTGCCGTTCGGGCGAAGAGTCCAGTGTGGAGGCCATCGCCGCCGTCGTACCATTTATCACCTCAACGAAAAGCGCCAGCCGTGAAGATGCTCCCCGGGATGTTCACCATGGCACCCAGCCAGAATGACCACCACGTGGCGCTCCGTTGCGCCGTCGGCGTCTTCGTTCCCCTGATCACTCTCCTGCTGATGGGCCGCCTGGACGTGGCCGTCTTCGCCTCCTTCGGTGCCTTCACCGGGATCTACGGCCGGAACGAGCCGCAAGCCGGGCGGTTCGTCATCCAGTTGCGGGCCGGCCTACTCATGATGCTCGTGCTGCTCTTGGCCGCCCTGATGGCCCGCGCCCACGAGGATTTCGCGCTTAGCGCCGCGGACACCACGTGGCTCCAGGTCCTGGCCACCACCGTGGTGGCAGGCGTCTGTTCGTTGATCGTCGCGTGGTGGCGCCTCCGCCCGGCAGGCTCGCTCATCCACATCTTTGCCTTCGCGGCCATCGCGTCCATCCCGAACCAGCCGCCGCTGTGGCAAGGCATGCTCGTGGCGGCGCTCACCGTCGCACTCTCGCTGCTGATCGGAATATCCTCCCGCGTAACCCGAAGCCACCGGACGCCGTGGGTCAGGCCGAAGCTCCCGCGGCTGGCGCCGGACGAAAAACGGGCTGCCCGGCTTGAGGCCGTCGGCTACATCGTTGTGGCCGGCGTGGCTGGGACCCTGGGGACCCCGGCCGGTAAATGGCTCGGCTTCGGCCACAATTACTGGGCCATGGTAGCGGCGGTTGTCCCGCTGGCAGGACATTCCACCCGGCACCGGGTCAGCCGGGGGGTGCAGCGCATCATGGGCATGTCCCTGGGACTGGTGCTGCTGGCCGGGATCTTGTGGCTCCGGCCTGCCCCGTGGCAGACCGTGCTGGTGATTGCGGCCTGCCAGTTCGGCGCCGAAATGTTCTTCGTGCGCCAGTACATGCTGGCGCAGGTCTTCGTCACGCCGCTGGCGCTAGCCTCCACGCTGCTGGTGGCGCCCTCCTCGCCCGCATTCCTGCTGCGGGACCGGATCGTGGAGACCGTCATCGGTGCCGCCGTCGGCGTCGCCGGCGTGCTGGCCCCGACAGCGGGGCGCCGCCTGCGTGCCCGGCAGCCTACGTTTTAGTCGAACCGGGCTTGGAACGGCCCCTCCGGTTTGCACCTGCCGGCCCCGTTGTAGCCCAGGGCCCTCTTGTGGTCGGTCGCGTTTGACGCGTTCGGCCGCCATGCGACGAGGGTGCGGATCAGCTGCATCGGTGTTGGGTGGCGGACTTGCCCAAAGCACTTTGTTCAGCGCACTCCTAGAGCATCCGGTCCAGCCTTAGCAGTGTCTGCGGCGTGTGCCAGAGGACATTTTTCATCCATTGGCTTCCGAGTCCCCAGCCTTCGAGTACCTGAATCTGGTGGCTGTAGGAGTAGGGAATCGAAGGAAAATCCGTGCCGAAGACGACTTTGTGTGACAGCCCGGCAAGGGTGTCCTGGTATCCGGACGGGATTGGGGCGACCTGTTCCATATAGGAGGTCCCGACCATGGTGGTGTCGAGGTAGACGTGAGGATTGTTTGCGGCAAGGTCGGCGTACTCCTGGTACTCCGGCAGGCCTGCGTGCGCGATGATGAGCACCAACGAGGGGTACCTTTTGATGAGTTCGCGTATGGGTTCGGGTCCGGTGTATTCCCCGGGGTGCGGACCATTGCCGCAGTGGATGACGACCGGTGTACCGGAGTTCTGGATGAGCTCCCAGGCGGGTGCAAGCTGACGGTCCAAGGGTGAAAATCCTCCCACCTGGATGTGCACCTTGAAGATTCGGGCGCCTTGATTCAAGCTGTCCGCGACGACGGTTTCCACGCCTGGCTCTGGGTAGAAAGTGGCAGAGTGGATGGCGTCAGCATGGCGCGAGGCGAACGCTGCTGAGTAGTCGTTGAGCCACTGCGCCATGCCGGGGCGGTGCGCATAGTTCAGCGTGGAGAATGCCTTCACTCCGATATCCCGCAGCGTTCGCACCCGTTCCTCTTCGGAGTGCCGGTAGGTGATGGGCCACGGGGGAGCGCCGCTGTCCGCGACGCGGTCAAAGAACGCCCACACCTTCTCGAGCACCTGGGAAGGCATGAAATGCACATGCAGATCAATGATTCCTGGCAAACCCAGCGAGTCGAGGTACGGGCGGACCTCCGCGTCTGAACGCGGTACAGGTGCTACAGCCAAGACGAACCTCCTGCGCAGGCGTGACAGAGCCATCGCCCTGCTAACTATATGTAGAGAGCCACCTCTATTTTTGGGCGACATGCTGAGATTCTGCTTATCGGAGTCAGCTGCTCCTGGCCGGCCGGCCCCTATGCGTAACGCTTCATAACCGTAGCCGTTCGGGGTCCTAGGGAAGTTAAAGCTAAGCAGTGGGCGCAGTCGCCTGCTCGTTTGATGGCACGGTAGACGGTGAACGCGCTACCGTGAAGAGTTCGGCAAGTTTCACCGTGGTGTGCGTCCTTGCCCGGTGGACGGAGACCAGATGTGTCGGCGGCGGCGGTTCACGGCGTCGGAAACTGCCACGCCGATGAGGGGAAGAACGGCCCCTATAGCGGCAACGAAGGCCGGAAGGAGAAGGCTCAAGTTTGCCAGGACCGCCAAAGCTCCGATGCCGGCGAGATCAGATGGTTGGCGGTGGCCCAGTACCCGTCGAATAAAAAAGCCCCGGCCGGCAAGGAAAAGAGCCGGCCCACCAAAAAGAAACAGGACCGTGGCCAGATCGGGGCGGGCGGTCGGATCAGTGATCACGAGCTGATCACCAACCGCCACCAGGATCAGGCCCGCCAGTAACACCACCAGGGTGTTGCCCGCCAAAATACCGGGCCGGAACTGATCGTCGACAGAAGCAAGCTTCTCCAGAACCTCCTCCTCGAGGCCGTGGAAGTAGCACCACCAGATCGCGACGCTTCCGGCCAAACTTACGGTCCCGGTCAGAAGTATCAAGGGGTCCTCCAGATTGCCCGCTATCGCCAGGCCGGTTGAAAAGATTGTCTCGCCGAGCGCGATCAGGTAGAACAACCCGAACCGCTCAAAGATCCTCTCTCCCGGGAGCGGGACCCGGCTTCCTTCGGTCTTCCGGCCCGGCAACCGGTGCGCCAGCATGTGGCCGCCCAGATCGATCGCGGCAGCGACACCCCAGAGCATCAACCGGGGCCCCGGACCGACGAAGGCGCCGGCAATCCAAAACGGCGCGCTCATACACCCCCAGATCAGCGTGCGCACGAAATGGTTGTGGGTGGTCCGGTCAAGTCCGACAGTGAGGATCCACGCACCTCGGCCCAGTTGGACCAGGAGATAGGTCGCAGCAAAGAGCCAGCCGAAGGCGCCAAACGCCGAGCCGATTGAGGCGTTCATGAACAGTGTGACAAGCATGACGATCAGCAGCATCCACTGCACCTCAAGCCGCGAAGTGTCCAGCAACGTCGCCGTCCAGGTGGTGTACACCCACACCTTATAGACCGCAAGAAGAAGCACAAATGTCTCTCCGGCTCCCACCCACGAGGGATTCTCCAGCAAATAATGGGACAGCTGCGATAGCGCGAAGACAAAGACCAGATCGAAGAATAGCTCAAGGCGCGTAACCCGGTCTCCAGAGGTCGCGGAACGCATCAGCGACCTGGCACGGAACATCACTATCCTCCACTGGACTAGGAGCGGACGGACGCCCCTTCCTGTTGTCGAAAAGACTGTCGACGGTCAGCAGAGAAGTCAAGGGGGAACTCGCCGGAGAGGTGGAGTCGGACCTCTGAACGCTCGGGAGTGTCCGTTTAACGGTGGATTCACCGTTGGCATTTAGTTGATTTTTTCCTTCGAAGGTGATGGCGAAGGCGTTCAGGGCCGGCTTCCACTGTGAGGCCCATTGTGCCCTGCCTTGGCCGGTCGGGTCCGGTGCACGGGTCGCCAGGTCGAGGCATTTGAGGGCTGCCTGCTCGGTGGGGAAATGGCCCCTGGCCCTGACCGCGCGCACGGGAGTTCCCGCTCCCGCGACCGGACACCTCGTGTTTGCCGTAGTCGAGGTGCTCGTCCATCTCCGCTTCCGGGGCGGTCTCCAGGACGTTTTTCGTGAGCCGGTTCAACAGCCCGCCCGGGCCGACGAGCTCGATTCCCTGCTCCCTGGCCTGTGCCAGGAGCTGCTGCGCCAACTCTTGCTGATCCATTTCAGTCGCCATGGGTTCCATGGTTTCGCTCATGATCAGTCCTCCCCGCCAGGCATCCCCCGGAGTGTCAGGCCAACCCCGAATCCACAGTTATTCAGACACTCCCTCCTCGCCCAGGTCGTCGTGCTGGATGCTACGAAAGGCGCGATGGAGGAAGAATGTGGACAAAAGTAGGTGTTGACGATGTCAACACTTTTGGCTGCGGATTGGGTGGTAGAGCCTGCGGATTGCCTCCGTTTCCGTATGTTTTCGCGGGTTCCCAGTGTTTGTAAGGGCTGGAATGCAGTTCGAGTCCCACCTCGGGCACGTGTTTTCCCTGTTCAGGGGCTTGTGAGCCTCTGAATGTTTACAAATCTCCTCTTATGGGCCCCTGCGGGGGCCCATTTTTGTTGGTGGGCGTTGCGGCCTGGCGGCTCCTTCTCCTGACTCGGACAGCGGTGTTGCTGCTTACTCCCTCATGGCCGGGAGCGCTTGGAACTGCATGACTTGGGATCAAATCCTTGTGGCCATCCCTGTCGGGTATCGCGGGCGGGGTATATGCGCATCCATGAAACCGGGATCTGTATCGGATTTCTCGCAGCGCCATTGCCGGCGGATGGTATCGCGGTGGGGACCGGCTTGCGCGTGGCAGATTTAGCTGGAGGGGCCAGGCTGATCGGGGCGGGCAAAGTCGGCCTGGAGCGCGCGGAAGAATCGGCCATTGGCCGACCAGGACGAGACGAAATCGGTCGGCCATGCCTCTCAAGGCATCTGCGGTTCCCGTCCCGAGGTCCTCTGACGGTGCGGGAAGGGTCTACTCTCGGACGTATGGGCAGCGATCCCGTGCCGGGGAGGAGGTTCCTGGACGCTCCGTCTTACGATGTGCACCGCCGCGTCGTGCAGACGTACGCTCACGACCTCCTGAGTGGCAACAGCCTGCTGGACGCCCTCGCCAAGCGGACGAGCCGCGGGGGGCGCAAGGCCGAGTTCGAGTTCACGGCCACTCCCTACAACTTCTGCGAGGTCCTCTGCGTGGCGTCCCCGGAGACTGCCGTGGCCCTACTCGACGCGGGGATCACCACGGCGGACGAGGCCGTCGCGTTCCTCGAAGAGCAAGGGTTCGATGATCTCGTCGAGGACAACCACGACGCCGCGGAGGCCGCGCTCCGCTGGGCGGCGATGCCTTCGGAGGTGCTCGACCGCTTCCAGCACTCGCCCCTGTCCTTCTATGAGGACCCGGAGGGCTTCGGGGAGAAGCTGGGGGAGGACCTGCTCGGCAAGCTCCGGAGGAACAGGACGGTTTGGGCCGCCGTGCAGGAGCGCAGGATCGATCTGCGAGACATCCTCCAGATCGGCATCTCACGGTTCCTCGACGCCGAGGACGACGAGGGTACCCTGAGTGCGCTGCTGGCCAGCCTCAAGTCGGGCGCAGGCCAGCAAGTCCGGGCCGAGGACGTCAGCGGCTGGATCGAGCATTTCGGGATCGGCCCGGCGACCCCGAACGAGGTCAAGACAGGTGTCTACCGGCTCGCTGTACGGCACGGCGGCGACTTCGCCGCGCAGATCCCACGGGATGCCCGCACAATGAGGCTTGCCAACGGCCTCTCGCGTGCCGCCGCCGGCGAGAGGCGCGGTCTCGACGTCGAGCGTCGTCTGATCCTATTCGGGGCGCAGGTCTTGGCCGGGACCTCGCGGGCGGCAGGGCTGTCAGCCTTGCCGGACGAGCACGACCTGATGAGGCTAGTCGACGCGGGGATCACCGCCGCGCAGGCAGCCGAGGGGTACCTGAGGGGGATGAACGCAGCCCAGATCGTCGCGGTGCACCGGGACGGCACAGTCCCGGGCGTCTCAGACGACTGGATCTGAAGCCATCCCCGCATGTGAGGGGGCCCGGGGGCCGTGCCCAGTGGGAGACACGGGCCGCGGTGGGCACGTGAATGAGGGCTTCGAGCATTACCTGCGCACGCAGAATACAGAACAGCCGCACGCTGGCATTGAGTGTGGGGCCGCAAGGCCTGGACTGGCCAATTTGGCGTGTATACATTGTGCACATTTTGGGCTGCGGATCGGGTCGTACCGGGGCCGGACTGGCCTAGATGCGTCTATGAGACGTGGGTCCGCAGCGAGATCGTTCCGCTTGAGGTAAGTGTCAGGACCGTGGACCTCAGCACCGGATCGGGTCTTCTAACGCTCATTTTGGGAGCTAGCCCAGGTTTCCCTTTTTCGCTGGGCCGAGGGGTCAGCGGGCGTGGATGGTCGGCGCGGTCCAGCTGGCGAGTATCCGCATGGCGTCGGCGGTCGCGGATCCGGGCTCGACGGTGTAGACGAGCATGACCAGGTCCGGGTCGGTGGAAAGTTCGAATGATTCGTAGCCGAATTCCAGATCGCCGACCGCGGAGTGCGTGAGCATCTTGGCCCCGGACCGGTAGCGGAAGACGTCGTGGGAGGCCCAGAGCGAGCGGAACTCCTCGCTCTGCGTCGAGAGTGTGCCGATGATTTCGATCAATTCTTTGTCGTAAGGGTCCCTGGCCGTTGCTGCGTGGAGGAGCGCGACCACGTTGTGTTTGGCGGTATCGAAGTCGCGGTGGAATCGCGGTGCCCTGGAGTCCAGAAAGAGATATAGGGCGTAGTTGAAGCGGTCCCGGGATCCGTCCTCGGGCAGCGAGTACAGTGCCCGGCCGATCCGGTTGGAGGCGAGGCGGTCCAGGCGTGCGTTCTGCACAAAAGCGGGAGCATCAATGGAATCGAGGACGCTCTGGATGCCTGGCCTGACGGTAGTGCGGTTGGAGGGTTTTCGTCGAGGGGTACGGCGTTGGGTGAGCCGGGCGAGGTCCAGGAGGTGGTCGCGTTCGTCTTCATCGAGCTGCAGGGCGCGGGCGATTGCTTCGATGACTTCACGGGATGCGCCGGAGATCTTGCCACGTTCGAGCCGGGCGTAGTAGTCCACGCTGACGCCGGCGAGATGCGCGACTTCTTCCCGTCGTAAGCCGGGGACGCGGCGGGCTCCGCTGTAGAGCGGAACACCGGCCTGCTCCGGGGTGAGCTTGGCGCGGCGGGAGGTGAGAAAGCTGCTGATCTCGGATCGGGAATCCATACGTTCAAGGGTAGGCCCGGATCCTTGATGCCTGGCAGGACCTGTCAGGTCCTCCCAACACTGGCGGTCATTCAACGCCGCGGCAGGCGGGTCGCGAGGATTGCCATAACTAGCGCGAGGCCGGCCGCAATGAGCAAGCTGGTGGCGAAGCCCTGGAGGAATGTCGTCGAGCGGGCAAGCAAGGATCCGAACACCGCAACGGCCAACGCCCCGCCGACCTGCCGGCTGGTGTTGAACACGCCGCTTACGGTCCCGGCGCGCTGTGCATCGAAGCTGTTCAGCAGCACGGCGGTGATGGTCGGGATGACGAGCGGGCCCGCCAGGCCGACCAGGACCATCACGGCGGCGAGGACCCACATCGGCGTGGAGGCCGGAAGGAGGGCGATAACGGTGAGTCCAATGGCCATCAGTGTCATTCCGCAGGAGATGAGGGGCCGCGCACCCAGGCGTTCCGAGAGCCCGGCGATGAACGGTGTCAGGATCGCGCCGCCGAGCATCATCGGAACGAAGACCACCCCGGTTTCGACTGGCGACAGGCCGCGTTCCTGTTGGGCGTAGAGGCTCATCACGAAGGGCAGGCCGAAGTATCCGACCATGTAGGAGAATCCGATGCCGATCGAGACGGCCAGCGTGCGATCGCGCAGCAGCGGGAGCGGAACCATGGGGTGTTTTCCGCGGCCCTCTGCCACGACGAAGCCGGCACCGGCAAGTATGAACAGGGCAAAGGCGATGAGCGTCAGCGGGGCCGTGATTCCTGCCGCGCCGGCCTCGATGGCACCGTAGGTCAGGGCGCCCATGGCGGTGACCGCGGTGATTTGTCCGGCCCAGTCGACGGGAACGGATCGGTGGGCCGAGCGCGGAACGCGCCTGAGCAGGATCAGTGCCGCAGAGCCGACGGGGAGGTTGATCAGGAAGATCAGCCGCCAGTCGACGAGGGAGAGCAACCCGCCGAGCACGGGACCGGAGACCGACGCGAGGGCCCCTCCCATGGCCCACATGCCGACGGCGTGTGCCCGCTTCGCGGGGTCGGGGAAGGCTTCGCCGATCAGCGCCATCGACGCGGGCAACATCATCGCGGCCGCCGTTCCCTGCAGGATCCGGGCGATGATCAGCACGGCAACGGTGGGCGCGAGTCCGCAGCCCATCGACGTGATGACGAACGCCGCCATCCCGATGGCGTAGGCCCGCCGCGCCCCCATCCGGTCAGAGAACGCTCCGGCCGACAACAGGCACGATGCGAAAAGCAACGTGTACCCGTCAACGATCCACTGCAATCCGGTGATCGTTGCGCCGAGGTCAAGGCTGATCTGCCGGAGCGCGACGTTAACCACAACGGCGTCGAGCGTGATGACGAAGAAGCCTGTGACGGCTGCGACCAGGGCAGCCCTGGAATGGCGCAGTCCCGGCGCGGAGACGACAGTGGTTGTGACGTTCACAGATCATTCCTTCTGACAGGGGCGGCGGGCGGAACTGCCGGCCGGCATGGCAGCTTGCGGGCTGCTGGTGCGGGCTTTGGCCATGGGGGTTCCGTCAGTACCACGCCGGTCCGTGATTGACGTATGAGGCCTCCAACTCCTGGGCTTCCTCAGCGCTGAGTTCCAGGGACAGGGCTTCGACTGCTTGTTGGAGGTGGTGGGGCTTAGTGGCGCCGACGATGGGTGCAGACACAATCGGGTTTCGCAGCACCCATGCGAGGGCGATTTGGGCCATGCTTACGCCCCGGGCATCTGCCAGGCGCTGTACCGCGTTGATGACGGGCTCGTCGTAATCGTTGTCGAAGGCCTGGACTACCTTGTCGGTGGTGGAACGGGTGCTCTGTTCGCCCACCGGCCGGGTGAGTCGGCCTTTGCCGTTGGGCGAGTACGGGACCAGGCCGACGCCCGTGTCTGCGCACATCGCCATGAGTTCGCGTTCGTCCTGACGGCGCAGCAGGTTGTACTGGTTCTGCATGGAGACGAACCTGGTCCAGCCGCCAAGGTCTGCTGCGTGCTGGAGCTTCGCGAACTGCCACGCATACATGGAGGAGGCACCGATGTAGCGGACTTTGCCGGCTTTGATGACGTCGTGAAGGACCTCCATGGTCTCGTCAACAGGGGTGTCGTCGTCGAAACGATGGATCTGGTACAGGTCTATGTATTCGGTGCCGAGGCGCGCCAGCGAGGCGTCGAGCTGTTCAAGGATCGCCTTGCGGGATAGGCCTTCACCTCCTGGCCCGTCGTGCATCTTGCCGCGCACCTTGGTGGCGAGGATGATGTCTTCGCGGCGGGAGTAGCGTGTGATTGCCCGGCCGACGATCTCTTCGGAGGTACCGGCCTGGTAGACGTTGGCTGTGTCCCAGAAAGTGATGCCCAGTTCGGTGGCCTGGCGGAAGTACGGCTCTGCGGTGTCTTCGGTCAGCGCCCAGGAGTGTGCGTTCGGTGTAGTGGGGTCCCCGTAGCTCATGCAGCCCAGGGCAAGCCGGCTTATCTTCAGTCCGGTGTTGCCGAGTCGGGTGTATTCCATGGCAGGGCTCCTTCTCTGATGGTGTTCTAGGTTGTCAGTGGCGGGGGCGATGAGCGCGGTCGCGGAGTGCGGCCCGTCCCGCAGCATCGGCGGCAGGTAAGGGCTGGTGCCGCACTTGACGCGCTACGCGTCTCTTCGACGTTACGAGAGGCGGGAGTGGCGAAACAGGACCTGTCAGACCATGTCTCGCTAGGTCCTTCCGCGACCAATGCAGGTACGGCATCGTCGAGCAGGCGGGGCGATCCTGGCTCCCAACACGACCCTACGAAGGAAACACATCAACAAATGACAACCATCAGCACTGTGGCAGCGCCAACACGCCAACGACTGCCCTTCGTCGTTCCGCTGCTCGCCATCGGCACGTTCCTCATGATTACGACCGAATACATCGTCGCGGGGCTCCTCCAGGAGTTTGCCGGCGACTTGCACGTGAGTCTCGCCCACACCGGTCTCCTGATCACGGCGTTCGCGATCGGCATGATCGTCGGATCGCCTGTCATGGCCCTGGCGACCCTGCGCCTGCAGCGGCGTGCCACGCTCGTCCTGGCGCTGCTCGTTTTCGCGGCAGGGCACATCGTCGCGGCGCTGAGCAGCGACTTCGTGGCTGTTCTCATCGCGCGCGCGGTCACCGCCCTGGCAGCGGGTGCGTTTTGGTCCGCGGCGTCGGTCGTTGCCACTCACGCGGCCGGCCCGGCCAACAGTGCCCGTGCCCTGGGCGTCATGATGAGCGGAGTAGGTCTGGCTACTGTCGCCGGCGTCCCGCTCGGCTCATTCGCAGGCCAGCTCGTTGGCTGGCGCGGAACCTTCTGGGCCCTAGCGGCCCTAGCCGTGCTTGCAGCACCGGTAATCGCACGCTTCACGCCCGCAGATGCCGGCCGCAGCACTCCATCCATCCGCGCCGAACTTCGCGCGATCACGAACCGCCGCATGGCTCTCCTTGTCGTCGCCACCATTCTGGCCACCGGCGGCTACATGACAGCCTTCAGCTATCTTTCCCCGCTGGCCACCGAACGTGCAGGGGTGCCGTCTTGGGCCGTACCGCTGGTGTTCGTGGCGTTCGGCCTCGGCGCAATCGTTGGCACCAACCTCGCGGGACGGTGCGCCGATCGTCGACCGATCACGACGTTCATCGCCGCCACAGCGGGAACTGTCCTGCTGATGGCACTGCTTGTCCCCCTGTCCACCAATACGACTGCCATCTTCGTTCTCGTGTTCTTGCTTGGCATCGCAGGGATGGGCATTCCACCCGTCGGCACCAGCCTCGCCGTCCGCTTCGCCCACGCGGCGCCCACGCTCGCAGCAGCAATTTCGGTGTCCGCGTTCAACGGAGGAACCGCGATCGGCGCCTGGCTCGGCGCATCGGCCCTTGAATCGACGCTGGGCGTTGTCGGTCCTCTGACCGTCGCCGTCATCCTGGCAGTCCTCGGCCTCCTGGCGCTCCTGGCCATGGCTGTGATGCGAATGACCAGCAACGTTGAGGACTAGCCAGCCGAACTTCACGCCTGAGCAGCCGAGCGGGCATACCGTCGCGAAGCCATTGCGCAAACCTGAAGATCTGTGCCAGCCTTCACGGCGCCAGAATCAAGGGACGACGGCAGGAGTTCCCCGCCGTCGTCCCTCAGTATTGGAAGTTACGCAGCCGGCTGCACGATCAGTTGACGGGGTTGCCGAGTTCGCGCAGCGGGGTCTTGCTGGTTTCGCGGGCCCATGCGGCGCCGGCGACGGCAAGGAGTGAGGAGGCGGCGACGATCCAGGCGGCCGGGCCCCAGTTGGCCTTGTCCCCACCGACCAGCGCGGTGCCGAGCAGCGGGGTGAAGCCGGCGCAGAGGATGCCGATCTGCAGTCCGATCGCCATTCCGGAGTAGCGGACCTTGACGTTGAACAGCTCGGAGAACCAGGCCGGGTAGACAGAGTTGGATGCTGCGTAGGTGCCCGCGGTTATCAGGGTGCTGGCCAGGAAGATCATAGGGATGTTTCCGGTCGAGATGACGGAGAAGTACACGAAGATCATGAGGCCCGAGCCCGTGACACCGGTGATGAAGACATTGCGGCGGCCGAACTTGTCCGAGAGTCGGGCGAATAATGGCTGGCTGACGATAGCTATGACGTTGCCGAGGATGCTAACCCAGAGCATTGTTGCCGCGTCGACTCCGACGGACACGGCGTAGGCCAGGCCGAAGGACTGCATGAAGGTGTTCGTGACCACCTGGAACGACATGAGGGCGACCTGGAAGAACTGCGCCGGGTGCGTCTTGAACATCTTGGCGAAGGGCAGCTTCACGAGCTCACCGTGGTCGTGTTTTTCCTCGAAGACCTCCGGTTCCTCCAGCGTGCGGCGGACGAGATACGCGACGAGCAGGACGAGGATGGAGGACCAGAACGGGATGCGCCAGCCCCAGGCGAGGCGGTCGGCTTCGCTCATGGCGGCAACCGGAAGGAACGCCAGCGAGGCCAGCACGATGCCGAAGGAGATGCCACTCATAGCGAAGCTCGCGAAGAAGCCGCGGCGGCCGGCGGGGGCCTCTTCCATGGTCAGTGCGGATGCCCCAGCGGTTTCGGCGCCGGCGGACAAGCCCTGCATGAGGCGCAGCAGCACCAGCAGGGCCGGTGCCCAGTAGCCGGCGGTGCTGAAGTCGGGCAGCATGCCGATGAGGAACGTAGCCCCTCCCATCATGACCAGGGTCAGGACCAGGGTGGACTTGCGGCCGATCTTGTCGCCGAGGTGGCCGAAGAGCACCGCGCCGAAGGGCCGCGCCACGTACGCGACGCCGAAGGTCGCAAAGGAGGCCAGCATGGCGGCCGTGGGGTCGCCGGACGGGAAGAAGATCTTCGAGAAGATCAGCGATGCCGCGGTGGCGTAGATGAAGAAGTCGTAATACTCGAGGGCGCCGCCCAGAAACGCGGCCAGGGCCGCCTTCTTGGCTCGCTTGAGTTTGCGCTCTTCCTCGACGACCGTGGGGCTAGTTGCGAGTTTGGTCATGGTGCTGGTCCTTCCGCACTGAAAGACGGTTGTTTGGGATGGGAGAGTTTTTTTGGACTTGTGCGCATACCGAGCAGCTGTGCGGTATGCGATTATGGAATAGCATACTGCAGAGGTGAGGTGCCTCACAACGATTAATTGCTTGCCCTGCGGTCCCGACATTCTGAAAGGCGGCACCATGGACAACCAGACACCGGGCTCCCGGCTGTTCCTCATCGGCTCGGAAGCCTCGCAAGCCATGTCGCCGGGGCTGTGGAATCCCGTCCTCGAACAGCTCGGCAGGCGCTGGGGCTATGAGGCCTGGGACGTGCCGCGCGGCGTGCCCATGGCCGGGGTCCGCGCCCGGTTGCTGGAATCCGACGTCGTGGCCGCCAATGTCACGATGCCCCACAAGCAGTGGGCCGCGCAGGCCGCCGACGTTGCGACCGAAGCGGTCCGGCTGAGCGGCGCCTCAAACTTGCTCATCCGTGACGGTCGGAGGCTGGTCGCGCACAACACGGACGTTGCCGCCGTCGCTGAACTGCTCGGCGGCCGGCAGCAGCGGCATGCGGTCATGCTGGGGGCCGGCGGCGCGGCCCGGGCAGCGCTTGTGGCGCTCAAGGGACTGACGGGACGGGTCACCATTGCCGACCGGGACCTGAACGCGGCGGGGGAGTTGCTCGCACTCGCCGGAAGCCTGGGCATGGACGCGGAGACGACCTCGTGGGCGGAGGCGCAAGAACAGGCGTCCCGGGCCTCGCTGATCGTCAACGCGACGCCGGTCGGCAAAGGGGGCGACGACGCGCCGGTCTGGGGCGGGGCCCGGCTGGCCGGGGACGCCTTCATCTACGACTTCGTCTACGCCGGACACGTGACCGGCACGATAGCCGCCGCGAGGGAACAGGGACTGTGCTGCGCCGACGGCTGGGACCACCTCCGAGCCCAGGCAGCCGCCATGATTCCTCTCCTTAACCTGGCACCGCAGACGGATGCGCTGCTGCAGCACACGCTCGCCGCCATCCGGACGAAGAGCTGACCGACGCCGGGAGGCAAGCGCCGCCGTCGTTGTCCCGGGACCTATATGATCGAAAAACACGCCTGCAGCCATTCGGTTTCTGCCGGCGGTAGTGCAGGTTCAAGGAGACAGGGAGTCCATGGAGGAGCAACCGGCGTACTTTGTGAAGTCGGTGGAAAAGGCCTTCGACGTCCTGCTCGCCTTTACCCCGGACGCTCCGCGGCTGACCGTCTCCCAGGTCGCCACCAGGGCGGACATGACCCGGGCCTCCGCGCGGCGGTTCCTGCTGACCCTGACGGATCTGGGCTACCTCCGCGCCGACGGCCCACACTTCGAGCTGACGCCCCGCTCGCTGGACATCGGCCAGTCGTTCCTGGCGAACCTGACGCTCCCCAAAGCAGCGGAGCCGCACCTGAAGTCACTCGCCGCGCGGCTCAACGAAACAACCTCGCTGTGCATCCTGGACGGCACCGACGTGGTCTATGTCGCCTGCGTGCCCTCGCCGCGGCTCCTCAGCGTCTCCATTAGCGTGGGCACACGGTTCCCCGCGTGGGCAACGTCGATGGGGCGCGTCCTCCTGGCGGCGCTCTCAGAACCGGAACTGCAGGCGTACTTCGACTCGGTCAATCTGCAGCGCTTCACCGAGCGTTCCGTCGGAAGCGTCGACCAGCTCCGGGCAGAAATCGACTCGGCACGGGCCAAGGGCTGGTCGATGGTGTCGCAGGAACTGGAGGAGGGCCTGCGCGGGGTGGCCGTGCCGGTGTGGCGCGGCAACGACGTCGTCGCGGCCATCAACGTGTCCCTGCAGACGCACCGGGCTCCGGCGGAAGCCATCGAAAAAACGGTCGTTCCGCTCCTGCAGGACGCTGCACGCCAGATCGGCAACGACTACGGCGGCCGCCAGGCCGGAGTGTCCACGATCGTCGGGCGACGTTAGTACGTTGCGCCCAAACCGGCCGTTCAAGGGCTGGAATGCTTGAGGCGGGTGTCACGAACTACCCCAATCGATGATCAATGGTCCCGGATCGAGCCGTTTGTTCAACCAAGGTGGACCTGTCGTTTCGCAACAGGTCCTCTGACACAGCGCACGCGGAGTCCGGGCAACCACGCGACCGTGAAATGCTGCGCCTGGACGTACAGCTTGCCCGGGGCCGTCCGGGACTTTACAGGCTCATACGGAGGGCCGAAGGCCTCAGGCGTTTGACCCAGCTCGCCGAGGACCCCGGCGCGAAGTGGAAGGCAGGACTGCCCTTCGCCCGCTCGTTCTCCACGGTCGCCTGCACGCCTCGCATCGGTGTAAACGTCTGCAGGACCCGTATCAGTCAATCCGTCACGGCAGGGCCTCAGGGCGCGCGAAAACTGTGCGACGACTTGATCGATGCCGAGAAGTCGGAGCGGAAGAAGGCCAACACCTCCGCAGCACGAGCCGCGTTGTCGGAGGATGCCGCGACAGCACCCGCGAAGACCGTGCAAATCGCGCAGTCGGCCGGGAGAACGCCGAGGATGCGCACGCCGCGTTGCCCGACCAGTTCGCTGAGCTGCTGCAGGCCGAGATCGACCTCTCCCTCGGCAAGCAGGCGCGCCACGGGTACGCCTGGGCGGGCCTGCACAAGCCGGTCGCTGACCTCATCGGTCATGCCCCATTGGTCGATCATGCGCAATAGCTCGGTGCCGCTCGGTCCGGTGGAATATCCGATGCGGAATGCCGCGCGCAGGGCGGCGCGAAGCTCGTCGGCATTCGCAAAGGCCGTTCCTTCGGAACATGTGGCTGCATCGGCGCTGCGTGCGGGCACGCCTACGGCGACCTCCGACAGTACGATCGGGGTGATGGATGCCGGATCGACGTGCCCCTCGGCAGCGAGGCGTTGGAGAGCGTCCTCGGCGAGGAATACAAGGTCGAACGGCTCGCCGGCGGCTACCCGCTGGGCGGCGTTCACTCCGCCTACGGATTCGAGCTGCAGAAGCGGTAGCCCGGCCCCGGCGGCAGCTTCAGCGAGGTCGGCGAGAACGTGTCGGGTGGCCATCGACGAGATCGCCCTCATGCGGCATCCTCGAAAGTCTCGGCGTCTACTTCGGCAGCAGATGCTGGCGCATATCGCGCGCCAGAGATGGTAGCCGTGCCAATCAGCTCGCCGGCCCGCGTCAGCAGCGCGCCGTCGACAGAGATGTCGGCCGCCGCCATGTTCTCACGCAGGTGCGCGACGCTCGTTGTTCCCGGGATCGGCAGAACGTGATCGCCGCGGGAGAGCAGCCAGACCAGCGCGAGCTGTGCTGGGGTGCAACCGGCCTCCGCAGCCAGCTCACGCCAAGAGGCCAGCAGCGTCGCATTCGCACCCCAGTGCTCGGGCTGGAAGCGCGGCATGCTGCGGCGGATGTCGTTTGGGGCCAGCTCACCTGGGTCCTTGATCGCATCGGCGAGGAAACCCCTTGCGACCGGCGAAAACGCAACCAGGGTCACGCCGTCCTCGCGAGTGGCGTCGAGCATGCCAAGCTCGGCATTGCGACTCCACAGCGAGTACTCGTTTTGCACGGCTGCGATAGGGGTGATTGACTGCGCCTCGCGCAGTCGCGCGACCGACACCTCGGACAGGCCGATTGCGCCGATCTTGCCCGCGGCGACCATCTCGGCCAGCGCGCCGACGCTATCGCCGATCGGCACCTTCTTGTCCCACCGGTGAAGGTAGTACAGGTCGATGTAATCGACGCCAAGGCGGCTCAGCGAAGCATCGACCTGTGCGCGCAGCGTATCGGGGCGTCCATCGATGACTTTCACGCCGTCGACGGACGCCATCCCGCACTTACTCGCCAGGAAGACCTCGTCGCGGCGCCCCGCGATCGCAGCACCTACAAGCTCTTCGTTGCGGCCGCCGCCGTACAGTGTTGCCGTGTCGAGCATCCCGATGCCTTCATCGAGAGCTGCGCGCAGCATCGCCAGCCCCTCGTCACGCGACGGGGGGACGCCGTACGCGTGGCTCAGCGACATACAGCCCAGACCGGTAGGGGGTAGCCTCACGCCAGCTGCTCCTCAAGCGCGCCGAGCACGCGGTAGCAGTCGATGACCTGGCGGATCGACGAGTTCGGCTCGCGCCCCTCGCGGATCGCGCTGACGAACTCGCGGTCCTGCAGCTCGATGCCGTTCATGCTCACCGCCACCTTCGAGACGTCGATCTGCTCGTCGCGGCCGTTGAAGAGGTCGTCGTAGCGCGCGATGTACGTCTCGGTGTCGCCGATGTAGCGGAAGAACGTGCCGAACGGGCCGTTGTTGTTGAACGAGAGGGACAGGGTGCAGATCGCCCCGGTCTCGCTCTTGAGCTGGATCGACATGTCCATCGCGATGCCCAGATCCGGGTTGATGGGGCCCTGGATCGCGTTCGCCTGCACGATCTTGCCCGCCTGGTAGGCGAACAGGTCGACAGTGTGCGCGGCGTGGTGCCACAGCAGGTGGTCGGTCCAGGAGCGCGGCTCGCCCTTGGCATTCGTGTTCGTGCGGCGGAAGAAGTACGTCTGCACGTCCATCTGCTGCACGTTGAACGAGCCCTCGGCGATCCGGTTGTGCACGAGCTGGTGCGAGGGGTTGAACCGCCGCGTGTGGCCCACCATGGCGATGCGGTCGGACGCCTCGGCCGCGGCGAGCGTCGCCTCGGCGTCGGCGACCGAGTCGGCGAGCGGGATCTCGACTTGCACGTGCTTGCCGGCCTTGAGGACCTCTTGGGTCTGCGAGGCGTGCAGACCCGTGGGCGTGGCGAGGATGACGGCATCGACGTCGTCGCGCTCGAGCACGGCGTCGAGCCCGACGACGGCGTTGGCGACGCCGTACTTCGCGGCGACTGCCTGGGTCGGTTCGAGCCGCGTGCCGCTGACGACGGTCACCTCGGCATCGGGGATGTTCATCAGGCCGTCGAGATGTTTCATGCCGAAGGCGCCTGCGGCGCCGACGACGGCCACACGGATCTTGTCAGTCATGGGGGCTCCTTAGTTGCGGATGCGGTCAGTCGGTCGGGTTCGTGAGAACAAGGTGGCCGACGGCGGTGTTCGACGCCGGCACGTGGTAGAACCGGTGGTCAACAGAAGGCGCCTCGCCGCCGAACTGGTCGTCCATCGCGCCGCGCGCGATCAGCCAGTCGACGAGCTCGATGCCCTCGGAGCCCGCCTCATCGACGTACTCCATGTGATCCCACTCGGTCAGGCCCAGCGGGTCGGCGATGAGGTGGTCGAGGAACGCGTTGTCCCACTCCTCGTTGATGAGGCCGGCGCGCGGACCCTGGAGCTGGTGGCTCATGCCGCCGGTGCCCCAGATCTGCACGTTAAGCTCCGGGCCGTCCCACTTGTCAAGGGCGCGGCGAAGGGCCTTGCCGAGCTCGTAGCAGCGGCGGCCGGAAGGCACCGGATACTGCACCACGTTGACGGCCAGCGGGATGACCTTGCATGGCCACTCCTCGACGTCGCCGAAGACGAGCGAGAGCGGCACGGTGAGCCCGTGGTCCACGACCATCTCGTTGACGAGCGTGAGGTCGAAGTCGTCCTGGATGACCGACTGGGCGATGTGCGCGGCGAACTCCGGGTAGCCCTTCACGTCGGGCACAGGGCGGGGACCGTAGCCCTCGTCCGCGACCGGGTACTCTGCCCCGGTGCCGAGCACAAAGGTGGGGATGATCGACGAGTCGAAGGCCGTCGCGTGGTCGTTGTAGACGAGGATGACGACGTCGGGCGTATTCTCCTTGGCCCACCTGCGGGTCCACTCGTACCCGGAGAACACCTTCTTCCAGTACGGCTCCTCCGTTTTGCCGAGGTCCATCGCGGCACCGATCGCCGGGACATGCGAGGTGAACAGCGCCGACATGTACTTCGCCGGGGCGTTCTCGCGCATGGTCTCGGACTTCTCGCGCGGCGCCGGCGGGACCCAGCCGTCGAGGTCCTTGAGGCGGTTGCCCTCGGGGCGGCGTCCGCCGCCGATCATCATGTCGCGGTAGGCGGCCTCGGACATGCCAGTCATGGAGCCGGCCATCTGCTGGAAGCTCAGGCCGTGCGTGGCGCCGATCTTGCTCAGGAAGTAGATGTTGCCGCCCTCGGCCATCATGGCGTTGAGGTCCATGTCCAGCACAGCCTGGCGCTGCTTGGGCGAAAGGGGCCACTCATCGAGGTACGCCTCGCGGTCGGCCAGGTAGCGCTTGCGGTTCTCGGGCTTCATCAGCGACATCGAGAACTGGTTGAGGTGGTATCCCTTGCGGGCCATCTCCGCGTCGAAGATGATCGTGCCGGGAACGTCCTTGTACGGCTTGTCGAGTGCCATGTCATGCTCCTTCGGGCCAGTAGAGGCGGCGCGGGTTGTCCACGAGCAGCTTCTGCTGGAGCTCGGGCGTCGTCGCGATCTGTGGGATGTAGTCGACCAGCAGCCCGTCGTCGGGCATGTGGTCCTTGAGGTTGGGGTGGGGCCAATCGGTTCCCCACAGCACGCGGTCGGGGAACTCCTCGACCACGCGTCGGGCGAACGGCACCACGTCGGTGTAGGCGTGCTGTTCGCCGTCGAGAGCGTGCGGGCCGGTGACGGACAGGCGCTCTGGGCAGGAGACCTTGGTCCACACATTGGTGTTCTCGCGCATGAAGCGCAGGAACAGTGCGAACTCAGGGCCGTCCGGGTCCTTGGACACGTCGGGTCGGCCCATATGGTCGACGACGACGTCGGTCGGGATCGCAGAGAAGAAGTCGTAGAGCTCCGGCAGGTCCTCGGCCTCGAAGTAGATGACCACGTGCCAGCCGAGCGGCGCGATCTTCGCGACGATCTCCTCGAGCGAGTCGGTGGGCACCCGGTCGACGAGGCGCTTGACGAAGTTGAACCGGACCCCGCGGACGCCGGCCGCGTGCAGCTCGGCCAGCTGCTCCTCGGTCACGTCGCGGCGGACCGTGGCGACGCCGCGGGCGCGGCCGCCGCTGCGCTGCAGCGCATCGACCAGTGCCCGGTTGTCGGCGCCGTGGCAGGTCGCCTGGACGATCACGTTGCGGTCGAAGCCGAGGTGGTCGCGCAGCGCGAAGAGCTGCTCCGCCGAGGCATCGCACGGGGTGTACTTCCGCTCGGGGGCGTAAGGGAACTGCTTCCCGGGCCCGAACACGTGGCAGTGCGCGTCGACCGCGCCGGCCGGCAGGCGGAACGTGGGCTTGGTGGGGCCGTCGTACCAGTCGAGCCAGCCTGCAGACTTCTCGAAGCCACCCGTGGTGTCTCCGTGCGCCATGGTCACTTCTCCACGTACTCGAGGCCGGCGGCGGCGAGCGGCTCTCGCATGCCGTAGATATCCAGGCCCAAGACGCCCTCACGGAACTTCACGCGTTTGGCTTCCTCGTTATCCTCGCGCTTCTGGCTGGCGTCTGCCACCGCTCCGACAAGCTCGCGCGGGACAACCACGACGCCGTCGACGTCGGCCACGACCACGTCGCCAGGGTTCACCACAGCGTTCGCGACCACTACGGGGATGTTCACCGATCCGAGGGTGGCCTTGACCGTGCCTTTGGCGTTGACAGCGCGGGAGAACACCGGGAAATCCATCTTCTCCAGATCGGCGACGTCGCGGACGCCACCGTCGATCACCAAGCCCTTGCAGCCGCGGGCGGTCAGCGAGGTGGCGAGCAGCTCACCGAAGAAGCCGTCCTCGCTTTCGGTGGTGCAGCCAGCGACGATCACATCGCCTTCCTGCACCTGCTCGGCGGCGACGTGGAACATCCAGTTGTCACCAGGCTGTAGCAGCACGGTCACTGCCGGACCACAGAGCTTAGCGCCGGTGTAGGCCGGCCTGATGTAGGGGCGCAGGAGCCCGACTCGCCCCATCGCCTCGTGGATAGTGGCGACGCCGAACTGCGAAAGCCGTTTGACGTCCGTGGGATCCGGACGTTCGATGTTGGTGCGGACGATGCCGAGGTTGTTCAGTCGCAATTGATGGTCCTCTCAGAGTCCGCGCGCAGTAAGGGCGCGGTCAAGCCTTGGGTAGACACGACGGGCGTTGGCTTCGAACACCTGCGCGCGCTGCACGTCGTTCAGGTTCGTGGTGGCGTCGACGTACCGCTTGGTGTCGTCGAAGTAGTGTCCGCTGCGCGGGTCGACGTCGCGCACGGCGCCGATCATCTCGCTCGCGAAGAGAATGTTCTCGGTCGGGACGACCTTGGTAAGAAGGTCGATGCCCGGCTGGTGGTACACGCAGGTGTCGAAGAACACGTTGTTCAGCAGGTGCTCCTCGATTACGGGCTTGCCCAGCGCCATTGCGAGCCCACGGAAGCGCCCCCAGTGGTAGGGAACGGCGCCGCCGCCGTGAGGGATTACGAGCTTCAACTCGGGGAAGTCGCGGAACAGATCGCCCTGGAGTAATTGCATGAACGCGGTGGTGTCGGCGTTGAGGTAGTGCGCTCCGGTCGTGTGGAAGGCCGGGTTGCACGACGTGCTGACGTGCACCATCGCCGGGATCTCGTACTCGACGAGTTTCTCGTATATCGGGTACCACGAGCGATCGGTCAGCGGCGGGGACGTCCAGTTGCCGCCGGACGGGTCGGGGTTGAGGTTCACGGTGACGGCGCCGAGTTCCTCGACGGCACGAGTAAGCTCGGCAACGCTCGTCGCGGGATCCGTGCCGGGGGACTGGGGGAGCATCGCCCCCATTAGGAAGCGTTCGGGGTAGAGCTCGCTGACGCGGGCGCACAGGTCGTTGCAGATCCGTGCCCAGGTCTCGCTCACAGCGAGGTCTCCGATGTGGTGCGCCATGAACGAGGCGCGAGGGCTGAATACGGTGACGTCGCTGCCGCGCTCGTTCATGAGCTTGAGCTGGTTGGCCTCGATGGTCTCACGGATGTCGTCATCGCTGATGCGCAGGGTCGCAGGGTCAGGAGCGTCCGCGCGTCCTTCAGTGAATGCGATCTGCAGATCACGCCAGGCTCCAAGCTGTTTTGGAGCTGTGGTGTAGTGGCCGTGGATGTCGATAATCACGCGTGTCGTCCTTGTCACTGAGTGTATGCGGTGCGAGAGCAGCTGCACTTCGTTGGATCAGTGCTGCCCCAAAACTGACTTTAGGGGTGTTTGCCACTGCGGTCCAATAGATATGCAAAGGCAGAGCCATAGATAGGATCTATGGCATGACGTTCACCGACCTCAACCAGATCCGGACATTCGTCACGCTCTACGAGCTGCGCAGCGTTACGGGCGCCGCCAGGCGACTGCACGTGACACAGCCCACGGTCAGCTATTCCCTGAAGCGGCTCAGGGAGCGGTTCGGCGACGAGCTGTTCCGTCGCGAAGGAAACGACATGGTGCCGACCGCGAAGGCGACGCAACTGTTTGGGCCCCTACACAACGCCTTGGCACAAATAGACGCGACCGTCATGGGATCGGACGTGTTCGAACCGACCGGATTCAGCGGCGAACTCGTCCTCGGACTCACCTCGATCGGCGAGCAGACGTTCCTCCCACCGATCATGACCGCCCTCGGGCGGGCCGGCGCCGATCCGCGAATACAGGTAGAACGGCTCGATTCGGACGAGGTCGAGAGCGGGCTAATCCGCGGCACCATCGATCTGGCATTGACCGTGTCGCGGATCGCCACACCGCGGCTGTGGAGGACGCACGTGCGTTCGGTCGAATACGTGGCTCTGTCGTCCGGGTCGCATCCACTGCCCGCGACCGGACCTGACATGTTCGAGGGGAGGCGCTTTGTGCGGGTCTCCGCCCGTGGCGGGCACGTCTATCCTTTGCAGGCGCTGACCGAACACGACTTGATGTCCCAGGTCGTGCTGACCATGGAGGAATACGGCACCGTGCCCGCCGTGCTCGAGGCGACGGATCTGGTCGTCTTGCTGCCTCGACATGTAGCGGGGGTGTTTTGTGGCTGGTTCCCCCGCCTTCGCATCGCCGAGCTGCCCTGGCCCGGGCAGAGCACACCAGTGGAGTTGTACACGCGGCGCGAGGCCAGCCTCTCGCAGGCGCAGCGATGGTTCCGCTCGCTGGTGCTTGATGCGGTTGCGGCGGATGAATACAAGTCGAAGTCATAGGCGTCTGAGGGCGTCTCAAAATCGGACAGGCCGCTCACGCTGCATCGGCGTGACTGAAGAGGTCGGTGGGGACGGTGAGACCCGGTGTCGCCAGTCGACCTCGAGATTGTCTGGCAGCATGACGAGGTTCTTGGAGAAGGCCCGACCACGTCCTGCAGGGTGCTGCCACTAGCTCTTGAGAATCGGCTGGATCGTAGGCCACCTCACCGACGCGACACAGGCAGGCTGCCCATCGCCGGCAGGCCCAAGCGGAGCGCTAGCGTTTCGTCCTGTTCCAGCTGGCCTTACCCGGAGCGAACGGGCTACGCACATGGATCGACCATGACGAGTGCGGGTGGATCGTCAGAATCGCGTGCTCCCACCAGGCGCGGGCTTCGTTAGAGAGCTCCGGTAGAACCGCATCCTTGTCGGCGTCGTCCTCCGGACGGGGACGCAGCGCCTTCCAGACCAGCTGCACCTCGGGCGCCCCGGTCGGAATGCCGTCGACGTCGATCACTGCACGATCCCACGGCAGTTGCAGCCGGGGATCTCGTCGATAGACCCACACGCTATCCGTACCGTCCTCGACGTTGACCTGCAGTACCCATGCGCCCGTTGCGTCGTCATGGATACGGATCGGCTGCAGATCGGCGTCCATATCAGCCTCTGCCCAGGGGAGAACGCCGTCGCCTGACGGAGCCCACGCGCTAAACGGCGCCGGCAAGTCCTGCACCACTTGGGGCAGGTCGGTGATCGTCGTGCTGACATCGATATTGTCGTGCTCGCGAGTGTTAGTGCCGAGCCAGTGGTCGAGCGCCACCCCTCCGGACAACCACCAACGCGCCGATGACGGCCCGAGCAGCTCCGCCACGACTCGCAGGGGCAGGGGTTCCCAGCGCGTCGCGAGGTTGGGTGTGGATGAGGCCATGGCTCAAGGTTACCCGTGGGCGGCGGTGGTTTGTCGAAATGGCAAGGGGATCGAATAGGAAACCTGCGGGAGCAAACGATCCAACAAGGAATTCAGGCTCCAGCGCCTGAACGCCGTCACCGCCGCAAAGGCCCACCTGTCCTGCCAAAATGCGGAATTGGTTCATGGGACGGGAGTCGTCAGCTACTTACACTCCCGTACTTTCAACGCCGATGATGGACCTTCCGTCAAGCTATCGCGGTTTAAGCAAACAGATAGCGGCGAATCCGGCCGGGAGGGATACGCTCTTTAGCGCCGCCACATCAGGAACGCCCGACGGCGGTAGTGCCCGCCGTCGGGCGTTCCTGGGGCTAATTAGGGAAACCAAGCGCTTGGTATCAGAGCGCGGGGAGGCTGCCGGCGCTCCTGGCTACCCTTAAGTAGATTCCTCCAGCGACCGGGAGCAGGGCATCTCCGGCGGCCGTCAGTTCCTCCGGGCGGGCGCTGCCTGGAATAGCCCGACACCCGTAGCGCGTTCCAGAGCTGGCGGGTTGTTAGGCTGAGCGGCTGCTCTGCCGTGCACAACCGGGTCACGGATTCGGCGGAGGGCACTTCCTGACGCCGCAACAACGGCCTCCAGCAACCGGATTCCCGTTACTCCCGCTCTCGAGCACTAGAGTGCCTTATATTCCTCCAGACTAGCCGCGGCCTGGGCTGTGGCGGCCGCGTGGCGGGCCGCCTGCCAGCCGAAGGTCATGCCGGAGCCGACCTGCACGCCTGCGCCGGGGTATTCCGAGCCCATGACCGACGCGGCGTCGTTTCCAGCGGCATAGAGTCCGGCCACCGGGTTGCCCTGGGTATCAAGTGCCTGCCCGTTTCCGTCGGTGAGCACCCCGTAGGCGGTGGCCAGCGGTGTGGGCACGACGGCCATCGCATAAAAGGGCGCCTTCAGCAGCGGCCCGATGTTCGGGTTCGGCCCATGCTCCGGGTCCCCGGCCACCTGACCGAAGAGCAGCTCGCCCTTGTGGAAGTCCTCATCCACGCCGGTGGCGGCAAATCCGTTGTAGCGCTGCACGGTCGACTCCAAGCCAGCGGCATCCACGCCGATCTGCGCCGCTAAGCCGGTGAGGGTCTCTGCCTCGTAGAGATAACCGTCCTTGATGTAGCGCCGCAGTGCCGCACGCGGCAGGTGGGGCATCGTGATCATGCCCAGCCCGTACTTTGCCAAGGTCCGCGAGTCCACGACCAGCCAGGCCGGCACCGCGGCGGCGTCCGGGGAGGCGAACATGGCCCGCACGAAACGGTGGTAGGAACAGGATTCGTCCACGAATCGCAAGCCGTTAGAGTCCACGGCGATCACGCCGGGACGGGCACGGTCCCAGATGTGCGGGAAGACCACGCGAGAACCGTCCCTTCGTCGTCCGATGGAACTGGGGAACCACAGTGCGTTTTCCCCGTTATCCCTGGCCAGCGTGGCACCGGCCTCCCTGGCCAGGGACAGCGTGTCTCCGGTGGACCCTTCCCCGGCCCGCGAGTAGAGCGGCGTGGGGGAAGGCAGCAACTTCTTGCGCATTTCAGCGTTTTGGGCGAAGCCGCCGGCGGCGAGCACCACGCCTTGGCGGGAACGGATGCGCAGACGCCTGCCGTTCTGCACAGCCACCGCACCGACAACACGGTCCCCGTCCTTAAGTAGTTGGGTGGTTTGCGCACCGTAAAGGAATTCCACCCCGCGCTTGCGCGATTCGTGGAACATGCGGGCCACAAGCCCGTTGCCCATCACCAGACGCGTGCCTCGCGGACGGGTGAGCCGGTCAAGTGCCCACCGCAGGCCGAGTTGTGCAGCCAGAGCCACGGCCTTGCCACGCTCAGCCAGCGAGCCGTTGTAGAGCTTGAGCAAGGCGGACACGTCCGCGCGGCGCAACATGAGGGTCCCGCCCAGAAGAGCGAACTCAGGTACCGGCGGACGGACACGGCCGAAGTCGGCCTTGTCCAGCAGGCGCCCGTCGAAGGGGTCCGGTTCCAATGCGCGTCCGGTCTTACCAGTCTCGGGCAGTTCGGAGTGGTAGTCGACCACGGCAGGGGAGCGACGGAAGGTGACGCCGAGGTCATGCATCGCGTCCAGCATCTTCGGCGCGGCGTCCAGATAGGCGAGCCAGCCTTCACGCGGGGCCTTGCCGCTCACCACGGCATCCAGATAGCGTGCGGCGCGGTCGTGATCGTCCAGGATTCCGTCTTCACGCTGGAATCGGTTGTTGGGCACCCAACAAGTCCCGGCCGAGTACGCGGTGGTTCCCCCGAGGAATTCGGTTTTTTCCAAGACCAGGACTTCCGAGCCCTGGGCCGCGGCGGTCAACGCCGCTGAAAGCCCCGCCGCTCCAGTACCGAGCACCAGAAGGTCCACTTCCCGATCCCAATTGTCCGACAGGGGCGTTTTCATGTTTCTCCTTCGCGCACATCTGTGTGCGTCACGTGCTGTATGTCCTCCTCATTATGGGCGCCATACAATGTAGCGTCTATGACTAATTAGGTTACTGATTATGTGCAAAACAAGAATAGTCTGGGTCTGACGCGCTGGACCGACATGCCGCGGTCGTACCGGAACGAGCAACCTGGCACCAACAGATCGTTTCGGAGCCGCTGGTTTCTGAAGAGGTAAATCCCGAGTGACTCATCGGTGTGGTTGGACCGCCGACGCCCGCGTCCGAGGACGGTGCTATGTGGCCATTTCTAAACCGGGGGCTTTGGACGAGACGACCCGCGGAGGAGATCCGACCCAGTCACTTTTGAGGCGCTCCCGTGCACATTTTCGGACGCCGATAATGGACTTTCGTTAATTTGAGGCGGGGGAGTGCCTAGCATCACCGGATTCGTTCGGCGCTGGAAGCCACGCTGGGCTCAATCCCAATACGACTCGATGCCAGGGAGGGCAGCACGCTGTCAGTTCGATGTTCAGGTAGAGGGTACATTCTGAAGACATGACAGAGATCCGTTGGCTGGAAGCGTTCGTTGCGGTGGCCGAAGAACTGCACTTCGGGCGTGCTGCTCAGCGCCTGCACACTTCACAGTCCCCGCTGAGCCAGACGATCCGGAAGCTTGAGGCTGATTTGGGGACGCGCCTTTTTGAGCGCAACACCCGAAGCGTGGCCTTAACGCCGGCGGGGTATGCCCTCCTGCCGCGCGCGTACCGTGTGTTGCGTGAGATGCGGCTGGCAAGGGAGGCGGCCCAGGCCGAGGTTGAGGGCATCCGGGGCAACATCAGAATCGGATTCTCCGGAGCTGTGAACCACCTGACCCTCCCGCCGCTGACCCGTGCCGTGCGCCGGCGTCACCCCGACATCAAAATGGACCTCACGAGCCGTGTGCGCACGGCCGACGGGTTAGCCAGCGTCGCGAACGGCACCCTGGACGTTGCCTTCGTGGGCCTTCCCGATACTCCGGTTCCCTCGGTGATGACGCGGTTGGTCGCAAGGGAGGAAATCGGGGCGGTGCTCCCGCTGGATCATCCGCTGGCGCAGGAAAAGTCCATACCGTTGCAGGCTCTGGCGGCCGATGACTTCATCTCTCCGCCGCTGGATGGCTCGTCCTCCATGGCCGAAGTGATGCTCGCCTCGTGTATGGCGGCCGGCTTCCGCCCCCGCATAGTCCAGGAACTATCGGACCCCTACATGGTGCTGACCTTCGTGGCCGCCGGCGTGGGGGTCACCCTCATGAGCAGCGGGATAGCCGGGATCATCCCGTCCGGCGCAACCTACGTGGCGTTGGATCCCCCGAAGCACTTCATGAATCACGCCATTGCATGGTCCGAGGAGAATGATTCCGCCGTGCTGGCGGCTGTGCTCGCCGTCGTCGAAGAGATCTTTCCTGAGATCCCCAACTGACCGCCGCCTAATATAGTCGAATTGCAGCATAGTGATAGATCATTTTAGTCGTGGACTAACTAAGTGATGGCAGCCACACTGGATGGAGAAGCCGCATAGTGCGGCAAACCGTTTCGCAGTCGGCCCACTCGAGGAGCCCCCGAGACGGTGCCGTTACCTGAAGGGAACACCATGTCAGTGTCGACATCGGCGCCAGCACGCCCCAAGAATAATGCGAAGATCGCAGCCGTTTCGGGGTTCGTGGGGAGCGCACTTGAGTACTACGACTTCTTTATCTTCGGCTCGGCGGCAGCGCTGATTTTCGGCAAGCTGTTCTTCGCCCCCGGTCCTTCCGCGATGCTCTTGTCCTTTGCAACAGTTGGCGTCGCGTACATCGCCCGTCCGCTGGGGGCAGTGATCTGCGGACACCTCGGCGACAAGTTTGGCCGCAAGAAGGTCCTGCTGCTTACTCTGCTGCTGATGGGCGCGTCCACCTTCCTGATCGGTTGCCTGCCCACGTACAACGACATTGGAATGGCAGCGCCAATCCTCATTGTGGCTCTCCGGCTTCTGCAGGGGCTCTCCGCCGGCGGCGAATCGCCGGGGTCAAGCTCCCTGACCCTTGAGCACGCCCCTGAGAGGAAGCGCGCCTTCTACACGAGCTGGACGATGAGCGGCATCATGTTCGGGATCGTGCTCTCCACGCTGGTGTTCATTCCCGTGGCATCCATGCCCGAGGACCAACTGCTGGCCTGGGGCTGGCGTATCCCCTTCTTGGCCAGTGCAGTGGTGACCGTCATCGCCTTTGTGCTCCGGCGCCTCCTGGAAGAGCCGCCGGTATTCGCCGAGGTCAAAGCGCACGACGAAGTGGTCAAGGTTCCCCTCGTCACCCTGTTCCGGCACCACTGGGTCACCGTTATCCGTGTGACTGCCATGTCGATGTTTACGATCATCAACACCATCATCAACGTCTTCGCATTGTCCTATGCCACGTCCGTCGTCGGCGTCGAAAAGGGCCTGATGCTGACAGTGATCGCCGTGGCCAACCTCGCCGCAGTGGCCATGGGCCCGCTGGCCGGCATCCTCTCCGACCGCATTGGCCGTAAGCCCGTCTTCGTCACCGGCCAGGTGCTGCAGATAGTGATGATCTTCGTGTTCTTCTCGGCCCTGTCAGCGGCAAATGTTCCGCTGATCTTCGTGACCGGCATCCTTCTGATCGGAGTTGCGTACACCGGGTCGAATTCCATCTACCCCGCTTACTTCCCGGAACAGTTCCCGGTCAAGGTCCGGTACTCCGGTATGGCCATCAGCCTCATGTTCGGCCTGCTCCTGGCAGGATTCGCACCGGTCATTTCCGAGCTGCTGATCGGTGGCGACAAAGCCAACTGGGTTCCGGTTGCAACGTTCGCGGCCGTGGCCTGCGCCATCTCCGCCGTCGCAGCACTGCTGGCACCCGAGACGTTCAAGACTCCGACCGCCCTGCTGGGACTGAAAAAATCCGACGTACGGCGCCACGCGGCGTCGTCCATCACCCCGGAAGACGCTTCCGGCGCAGTTGCCCAGAAGGTACGGGCATGAGCCAGCAAACCCTGGCGGGCACCCTGGCGTTCCGCCCGGGGGAAGCCGATATCAGCCATCGCTTCGTGGTGGGTTTGCTCGGTTCCGGCATCCGCGGATCCCTCACCCCGGGCCTGCACGAAGGCGAGGCCGATAGGCTTGGTCTCGCCTACACGTACCGCGTCATCGATCTCGACGCTATCGGACAACCTGCCGAAAGGTCCGCGGCGCTGGTGCGGCATGCGGCCGATCTCGGCTTCGACGGCCTGAACGTCACCCACCCGAGCAAGCAACTGGTCCAGGACGGCGTGGACGAACTTTCGCCAGAAGCCCGAATCCTTGGTGCCGTCAACACCATCACCTTCCACGACGGCAAGGCCGTGGGCCACAACACGGACCACACTGGTTTCACCGAAGGCCTCAAGGCCGGCCTTCCGTCGGCCTCGACGGACTCCGTGGTGCAGATTGGTGCGGGCGGAGCCGGAGCGGCAGTGGCCTTTGGGCTACTCAGCACCGGAACCCGGCACCTGGTCATCGCCGACATCGAACCGGCCCGGGCGGAGGCCCTGGCCGCCCGGCTCGCCCCGCACTTTCCGGGCAGCCAGCTGTCAGTGACCCGGATCGATGCCGTCGCCGGACGCATCCGGGACGCCGACGGGATGGTGAACTCAACGCCGATCGGCATGACGGGTCACCCCGGTATGCCCGTGGATCCCGACCTGCTCCACTCCGGGCTGTGGGTAGCGGACGTGATCTACCGGCCGCTCGAAACCGAACTGATCAAGGCAGCCCGCGGCAAGGGCTGCGCCGTCCTCGACGGCGGACGCATGGTGGTGGGTCAGGCCGCCGCCGCCTTCGAGCTCTTCACCGGAATCCCCGCAGATGCCGAGCGCATGCTGGCCGCGTTTCGACAGGCGGTCAGCTAGCTATGGATTCCCAGGTACCGAGCACCATCGCCGAGTCACGCTGCCTGGTGGTCGGGGCAGCCAGCGGCATCGGGTTTGCGACGGCGGCACGCCTCCGGGCGTCCGGCGCCGCGGTGGTAGGGGCGGACCTGCCCTCGGCCACCTGGCCCGCCGAACCGGGCACCTCATCACTCGCCATGGACGTCACCGATCCCGCATCGGTTGCGGCGGCCGTCTCCGCGGCGGCGTTGGAGTTGGGAGGGCTCGACGCGGTGGTGAACTGCGCCGGCATCCTGGGACCGGTGGCCCCGGCAGCCGCGACCTCAGTCGAAGACTTCGAACGCATCATGAAGATCAACCTGACGGGAGCGTTCATTCTCTCGCAGGCTGTCCTGCCGCGGATGGCCGAAGCAGGCTACGGGCGGCTGCTCCATATCTCCTCGACGGCGGGCAAGGAAGGCGTAGTCAACATGCCCGCCTACTCAGCCAGCAAGGCCGGGATCCTCGGCTTGGTCAAGTCACTCGCCAAGGAGTTCGCGCTTTCCGGCGTCACCGTCAACGCCCTCGCCCCGGGCAACGTGGTGACCCCGCTCTTCGCTGAAGTGCCGAAAGAACAGCAGGCGGCCCAGGCCGCCAAGATCCCCATGGGCAGGTTCGGGACGCCCGCCGAAGCGGCCGCCCTCATCGAATTCATCGTTTCACCGGCGGCCTCCTACACCACCGGCTCCGTCTTCGACCTGTCGGGCGGCCGGGCCACCTACTAGCCCCGCGCCAGCCTCGGCCGGACCGCACCACACTTTCCCACCAGCACCAGAAAGATGGCACCCGTTGATGACCACCCCATCACTTGTCACCGCCCGCCCCCTTCGCATCGGAATCGCAGGCTGCGGGGCGATCTCCCGGAACCACCTCGAGGCTTTCCGCGCCCTTGACGACACCGTCATTGTGGGTGTCTGCGACATCGACCTCCAGCGCGCCAAGGACACCGCCGAAGCCTGGGAAATCCCTGCAGCCCTCGACACCATCCAGGGGCTCCTAGGGCTGGATCTCGACATCATCTCTGTCTGCACCCCGCACCCCGCCCACGAGGACGTGGTGCTCCAGGCCGCCGCCGCAGGAGTCCACGTGCTCTGCGAAAAGCCCATCGCCACTGACCTGGCATCCGCAGAGCGCATGGTAAAAGCCTGCGATCACGCCGGCGTGAAGCTGGGTGTTCTCTTCCAGCGGCGGTTCTGGCCGGCCGCCCAGCGCATCCGCGCAGCGATCGACGACGGCACCCTGGGCCAGCCCATCATGGGCCAGTGCTCGGTGATGCTGCACCGCCAACCGGAGTACTACTCCCGCGACGCCTGGCGCGGGACCTGGGCCAACGACGGTGGCGGGGTGCTGATGACCCAGGCCATCCACTACATCGACCTGCTGCAGTGGTTCATGGGAGACGTGGCCGAGGTCTACGGGAAAATCAACACCTACAAGCACGGCGAGCACATCGAAGTGGAAGACTCAGCGACCGCCGTCATCACGTTCACCTCCGGCGCCATGGCCACCCTCGAAGCGTCGACGGCGGTCTCCCCGAGTCTGGGCGTGCAGATCCGGGTCACGGGGGAAACCGGAGCCTCCGCTTCCCTGACCGAATTCCCGGAAGGCAGCGACGGGCGCGTGGACCTGTGGGCCGTTGACGGAGCCATCAGCACCGAGCCCGTCTACCCTGAAGGAGTTGACCCGAACGTCAGCCTCACCACGATCAACGGCCAGCTCATCCCGTACCACACCGCCCAAGTCCGCGATTTTGTCCGGAGTATGCGCGGCGGCGGTGAACCGGCGGTCACCGGCCAAGACGCGACGAAAGCCCTACGCATATTGCTGGCGGTCTACGAGTCATCCCGTACAGGTCTTCCAGTCCGCTTCGCCCCGCTGCCTGAAAGCACACGACCCCTCGCACAGATTGTCGGCTAAGGAACAGCCATGGAACAGAACACACGCTTCGCCGCCCGCCCCCTGACACTGGGCCGCAACGGCCGCACCCCACGAACCCTCCGCTACGACGCAGCACAGCGGATCGCCTCTCTCCTGACCGCAGGCGCCACCCCACACAACGAACTGTCCTGAACGGAGCACAATCATGACCGGAACCGCACACAGGCCCATCGGTCTGGCCCAGCTGTCCCTGCTGAACACCGCCCCGCCTGAATTGGTGGGAATCGCCGCCCAGGCAGGCTTCGATTTCATCGGCGCTCGGGTGCGCCCAGTGACGCCCACGGAACGGCCTTACAACCTCCAGCCAGGCTCACCGATGCTCCGCGACACATTGTCCAGGATGCAGGACACCGGAGTGACCGTCCGGGATATCGAATTCCTGCTGCTCGACGGCAGCGACCAGCGCGAAGCATGGCTGCGCATGATGGAAGCGGGCCAGGCCCTGGGGGCAAGCTCCCTCACCGTGGCCGGTGCCGACCCCGACAGCGCCCGACTGATCGGCACGCTGGCCCGGATGGCCGAGGACGGCCGCGGATTCGGGATCACCCCCACTCTGGAAGCGATCTCCTACCAGCCCGTCGCCTCGATCGCCCAGGCCGCGGACATCGCCCGCCAGGCCGGCTGCCGAATCGTGGTGGACACCCTGCACTTCAATCGCTACAACGGTCCGGGCGCAGCCGCCCAGTGGGAGGAACTGCGCGCCAACAGAGACCTGGTGCCGCTCCTTCAGCTGTGTGACGGCCCGGCGGAACGACCAGGCAACCGCGAGACGCTTGTCATCGAATCCCGCTCGGAGCGGGGCGTTCCGGGCGAGGGCGAGTTCGGCCTCGTGGCGGCGGTTGCCGCACTTCCGGCCAGCCTTCCGGTCAGTGCGGAGACACCCTCGGACCGGCGCGTGGCGGAACTGGGCGAGCTCGGCTGGGCGCGCCTGCTCAAATCAGGGGTGGACGCCGTGCTGACCCAGGCCGACAGCACCCCGCTCAGCGGAAATCTTGACACGGCAGGTGCGAAATGAGCGGCACCATTGCAGAGACCACGACGACGACGATCCTCGCGCCGGACGTCCGCATGCCGCTCATCGGCCTGGGAACTTGGCCCCTGACGGGTGAAGACGCCGCCGCGACGGTGAACCAAGCCATAAACAACGGCTACCGGCACATCGACACGGCCGAGAACTACGCCAACGAGGCCGCCGTGGGGGAGGGCATCCGCCGCAGCGGCATCGACCGCGGGGACCTGTTCCTCACCACCAAGTTCAACACCCAATGGCACAGCCAGAACGGAGTGCGGGATGCCTTCGGCCAGGCGGTGCGGCGGCTCGGAACCGACTATCTGGATCTGTTCCTGGTTCACTGGCCCAACCCGGTCCAGGGGCGATTCGTTGAAGCCTGCGAAGGGCTGCAGCAGCTGGTGGACGATGGCTCCATCCGGGCCTGGGGTGTATCCAACTTCAAGCCCGAGCATCTGCGGCTTGTGCAGGCCACCGGGCTGCAGGTCCCGCTGAACCAGGTGCAGATCGACCCCGAGTACGGCCAGCCCGGGCAGCTTGCCTACCACCGCCAACATGGCATAATCACCGCGGCATACAGTCCGCTTGGGCGCAACGGCGTTTTCCTCCATCATCCTGCCGTGACCGGCCCCGCCCGGGACCTGGGCAGGACACCGGCTCAGATAGTGCTGCGCTGGCACGTGCAGCACGGCCGTGTGGCCGTCCCCAAGTCCGCGGACTACGAGCGTCAGCGCGAGAACCTGGACGTCTTCAGCTTCGAGCTGACCCCCCCACAACTCGACGCGATTGACGCATTAGAAACCGGTGCGGCGCCGCGCCTGGACTCCGACAACTACTTCCACTGAGAAAGCTTTGACATGACTGCACCAGCAAATACTTCATCTGCCCTCCCGAGCCTGGACTGCGATGTCCTGGTGGTCGGCTCCGGCGCGGGCGGCCTGTCTGCCGCGGTTACGGCCGCCTACCACGGACTGAAGGTAGTGGTTGTTGAAAAGGCCGACGTCTGCGGAGGTGCCACGTCCTGGTCGGGCGGGTGGGCCTGGACCCCTGGCAACCCGCTGGCCAAAGCCGATGGCGTCAACGAGGACCGTGAACTGTTCCGCACCTACCTTCGCCACCGGCTCGGCCCGAACTACCAGGCAGACAGGGTGGAGGCATTCCTTGAGGCGGTCCCGCACATGGTCGGCTTCTTCCAGGACAAGACCAGCCTCCAGTTTGTGCCCGGAGCCAAGATCAAGGACATCTACGGCAGCACTCCCGGCGCGGGCACCGGCCACCGATCCGTGGGGCCCAAGCCGTTCAACGCACGCAAGATCAAGCCTGAGCTCCGTGCCAAGATGCGCCACCAGCTCTACGAAACCTCGTTCCTGGGGATGGGCATCATGGCGGGTCCGGACCTGACCAAGTTCCTGTCCGCCTCCCAGGGAAACATCCGGGGCATTGTCCATGCAGGCTGGCGGGTTGGATTCCATCTCTTGGACCTCATTACCCACAGGCGCAACATGCAGCTGGTCAACGGGACCGCCCTCACCGGCAGGTTGCTGAAGTCCGCCGATGATCTCGGGGTGGAGATCCGCGTCTCCACGCCTGCCAGGCACCTGTTGACAGACGAGTCCGGGAAGGTGACGGGCGCCGTCGTCAATTCCCCGTACGGTGAGCTGCGGATCAACGCCTCCCGGGGCGTCGTCCTGGCCGCCGGAGGGTTCCCCAACGACGTCTCACGCCGTAAGGAGCTGTTTCCCAAAACCCCCACCGGCCGGGAGCACTGGACCCTGGCACCGGCAGAGACCACGGGCGACGGGATCACAATGGCCCAAGCCGTAGGAGCCCGCTTCGAGACGGAGGTGGCCTCCCCGGCCGCTTGGTGCCCGGTCTCCCTGGTCCCGTACCGCAATGGACGCACCGGAATCTTCCCGCACATTATGGACCGGGCGAAGCCCGGCAGCATCGGAGTGCGCCGGGACGGCGGGCGGTTCGTCAACGAGGCCAATGGCTATTACGACTATGTCGAAGGCCTCCTGAACGCCACTCCAGAAGGGGAATCAGTGGAGGCATGGCAGATCGCCGACGCGGAGTTCGTCCGTAGGTTCCCCTTGGGGATGGCCAAGCCGCTGCCGGTGCCGCTCTTCCCGTACCTGCGCTCGGGGTACCTCAAGAAGGGCAAGACCCTTGAGGAATTGGCGGCAGCCTGCGGGATTGATCCGCAGGGACTCGCCGCGACGGTCGCTGACTTCAACCGCAACGCGCGGAAGGGCATCGACCCCGTCTTCGATCGGGGGGCCAGCGAATTCAATCGCTACGGCGGCGACCCTAAGAACACCCCCAACCCCTCGCTGCGGCCCCTGCAAAAGGGACCGTTCTACGCCGTCAGGATTGTCCCGGGATCGTTCGGTACCTTCGCGGGGCTTGCGGCCGATTCACGCTCCCGTGTACTGGACAACGATGGCCAGCCCATCACTGGTCTTTACGTCGCGGGCAACGATCAGGCCTCAGTCATGGGTGGGCACTACCCCGCCGGCGGGATCAACCTCGGCCCGGCCTTGACGTTCGGTTACATCGCCGGCCGCGACATCGCAAACGCGACACACTACGAAGATGACGGCACCCGGGCCCCGGAAGAACGCGCCGCAGACAACGATGCGACGGTCAAGCAGCCGAGTTTGAATTAGCAGAGGTCGGCCCTGATCTGTCAACGATCCCAAGCCTGCACTGGGCTCAGGCGCGAAGAAGAGGCTGAAGATCGCCGCCGCAAGGAAAATGCGGAAATCGCCAATCTTGTCTTTGACAATTTAGTGAAACCGTACGCGCAGCAAGTCGTCATCCCGCGGGCGACGGAGTTGTGGAACGCTAAGGTCCTGCCCGGGGGCAAACGGCTCGCGCAGCGCTGGCTCCGTCCAAAGAGGAGCCAGCTCGAGGTCCCACACGAGAGCGGCGATACGCCTGAATTTGCGGCCCAGACCGCGAAGCCGCTCGCAGCCCAGCACAACACCGACCACACCTTTGAAATAACGGCCGTCCAAAGGGGCGGCGAAGACATACCGCTGGTCGGCGTGATCCAGATAGATGAATATTTGGCCGTCGATCCGCCTAGGGACTCAGCGGCGTTTGACGTTATGGGGAACTGGGCAGACGTACGCCCAACCGAAAATCGTCAATCACACCCGTAGCGCAATTCAGTGTGGAACACGGTTCGGACCGAAGCGTCTCGCAACTTACTGCCTCGTATCCCTAGTGTTTCGAGGCGCTCCGGTTACGAGACACATTGAGCCGGACTACACGCAGCGCCGGGTGCCCGTAAGGGGATCGGCCGAGGAGACACCCTCGACAGGTGCTGCTGAAGGGGAGAGAGCGGCGGCGGGGTTTCGTGCGTCCGGAACCCCTGCCGTCATCCGGCGCGATCACCACAAATAGGATTGGCTCACGTCGTAGCCCAGGCCCTCGAGGTAGGTGTTGAGTTGCTGTTGAGCATCGGCACGGTTCCGGAAGCCGGCGAAACTGAATCCGCTCATGTCGGCATCCTCGGGAACCCGAAAAATCATGACGGTGCCGAAGGCGGGGACGCTGATGTGGGCCATGCGGGGAGTCCTACCTGTTCGGGTTGTAGCTGCTCGACGCCATTGTAATCTGTGCCCTTTACAAAAGGGTTTGCTGTGGACAGCTCCGCTCGATGTCGTCGTTTTCGCGCTGCTTCGCGTCCTGGCTGCGTCCCGCAAGCCGATCGGCGTACGGGCGGTCTGCAGTTAAGCGGCGATCGAATCGGACCGCAATAGTAGGGTGCGGGGGGAAGCAGACGCGCAGGATTGAAGGCGAAAGGGGGAACCATGATCTCAGCGCTCAACCAACTCGTCGATTTCATCGACTGTCACCTCACTGATGAGATCGACATTGATGAGCTGGCGGTCAGTCTTGGCACGACGGAGTATCACCTCCGCCGAATGTTCTCATCGCTGGCCGGTATGCCGCTCTCCGAGTACGTCCGCAGACGCCGTATGACGGTGGCCGCAACGGACGTTCTTGAAAAGGGCGAGTTGCTGGCAATTGCGGTGCGCTATGGATATGGCTCGGCCGAGGCTTTCAGCCGGGCGTTCCGATCAGTGCATGGCGTCGGCCCCGGCGACGTGCGCCGGGACGGAGGCCCCCTTCGCACACAACCGCAGCTCAGGTTCCGCCTGGCCCTAGAAGGGAACACCACAATGGACACTCGCATCAAAGAACGGCCGGCGTTCCGGCTCATCGGCCATTCGGCCCGCGTGCCGCTTATTCACCACGGCCCAAACCCGCACATCCAGGCGCACATCGCCTCGCTACCAGCAGCAGAGCACGCCCGGCTCAAGGAACTTAGCAACACCGAGCCCGTGGGCCTGCTCCAGGTGACCGCCGACGTCGACCCGGACTACACGGAGGGCAGCGAGCTGACCTACCTCCATGGCGTCGCCGTCGCCGAAGCGACACCGGTCCCCGAGGAGCTCGACGTGATCGAGGTCCCGGCAGGCACCTGGGCAGTGTTCCACGCCGAAGGTGAGTACCCGGCGGTTCTGCAGTCCACCTGGGCCGCCACTGCCACCGATTGGTTCCCGTCCAACCCTTGGCGGCTGCGCCCGGGCCCATCGATTGTGGCAGTCCTTGATCGCTCCGCGGATTTCAGCACAGCGAGCTGCGAATTGTGGCTCCCAATAGAACGCGCCTGACGGATCGGCCCGCCGGCAAGACAATGAGCATGCCGGCGGGCACACGGCTTACCTGCCTACGGGTTCGGGCGCCCGGAGAAGAATCGGCTAACGGACGCTCTGGGCCGGCTGGGTCTTGCGTAGCTGAACGATGCCGGTGACGGTTAGTGCGGCCGTGCTCAGGAGGACGAGGATCAACAGCCCCAGAAGCGGGAGCTCGTGGATGGCGAGCTGTGGAATGCGGCGCGAGGGCACAGCCAGAACGCCACGAAGGCGCCGAGTAGGCCGAAGTAGCTGCCGGTCATGAAACTGCGGTGAGCTTTAATGTTTCGCTTCCAGATGGCCCACAGGCCAGCAGTAAGTGTGCAGAAGGTCAGCACTGAGAGTGCGTGGAGCCAATTGAACCCGCCGTCGATGGTTCTGATACCGAACGAGGTCAGCACCACGACGTACATAGAAACAGCCCAGATTCGACCCACGATCCGATGAACGCTGCCGCCTTTGGTCCGTCGCAACAGGTTCACGGCGCCGAAGATCAGCGAGTAGCTGGCGGCGACTGCATGAAGTGAGATTAAGACGGTCCACGAGGAAGGCATAGCCCGGAGCCTAGCGGATTGTTCCGCAGGGGGATCCCTTACCGGACGCCGTGGAGGCCGGCCGGACGACTCTCTAGCTACGGCTAGGCTTTGTCGGAAGCTCGTACTTGGGGGAAGCATGAAAGTTTGGCATCTGGCAGTCGCTTCTTGGATCGTGACTGTCCTCATCGGCGTCTTCGGAATGAACGCCTGGTACACGATCTGGTACTACCAAGAGCCTGTCATTGACTCTGTCGCCGAACCCGATGCCGTCGGGATAGCCGTTGCTTGCGGCCTTGGCGTCCTTGCTCTCAGCGTTCTACTTAGCGGCGCGCTGAGCATCCTAGCCGCCCGAGTCGATACGCCTAAGAATCTGGCCTAGGGCTAGTAGCGCCGTAACCAATCGCCTACCGGGCGGCATCACTCTCGAAGCGCTCAATCTGGCACTGATCGAGCAGTTGGGCAAGAAAGCTGTAGGCGGCAAGGCGCTCCATCGCCTGCTGCTCGGTGAGCTCGTCTCTAGTGTGGGTGGTGACGTTTCGGACAGTCAGATTCAGGCCGGTAGCCAGAGCGTTCAAAGCTTTGGCAAGAGGTTCAAGGCCACCACGCATGCTCCTGGCAGTCTTGTCCTCGCCGGGGCCGGGCCAAACGAGTTTGGGTTTGCCATCAACCGCGTCGCCTGCTGACAAGGTCTGTTGCCAGAACACGGTGTCGTCTACATCGTTTCGTTTAAGCTTCTGTTTCCAATGGACTGTAAGCCCTTCGGCAGCTTCACGTACGGCGACTCGGTACTGGTGAGCCGTCCAGTGTGCAGCTGCACCCGCCCAGATGACGGGGTGAAGCTGGGCGGGAGAAAAACTTGGCAAACTCGAGTCCGAAGTGGCTTGGGCATCGATGAGCATTGCTTCTAGCCGGCCTTTGACGTTTGCCGTCGTCATTCGAATATCACGTGGTGCAAGCGGGGCCTTAGGTGATGACATGAATGACCAGTTGGAAATCGGGTCGATAACACCAATCCCCGCGACAGAGATGTACGCCCCGGTGACAGCGACTGCGCGTGCGGCCAGCCCTGCGGCCTCTGCGACATCGAGTTCGAGGCGGCGCACGAGAGCAGAGTCTTGTCCGTCTTTTGCCCATACGGTCGGAAGAAGGCCTCGAGAAGAAAGATGGTCCGACTCTTGTTGCGTTTCCATCCAGGCGTTAAATGCGGCCTCGAAGCGGCCAACAGCGTCGAGTAGGCGCCGCAGATAGTCCTCACCGTAATCGCTCAAGTCATCCCCCCATATTCAGAGCTCGTGTCAGATGTCTCAGGCTCCAGCTTATGCTGGCCCCCCAGGCAGCACCGTCCCGTACGCCGGTCCCCTACTGCGACAAGCCAGACTTGACGTGCGGCTTTGCAGGAGTGCAGTTTGAGACCGTGCCCGTGCTTTACCGAGGCTAGAAACCGTATGCCTGCTGCTGACGAGGAACTGAGATACATGTCGAACCACCTTGAAAGAAGGTGTTGCTTCGATCAACAGAATCCCGCGTGCCCAACCGTTACGCCCCAGATTGTCTCGTAACCCTTGGGATTCGAGACGTCTCACCGAGGGAATGGACGTCTGACCTGCACAGTCGCGGATTTTTACGAAAACTTGGACGCGCGATGGCAAGGAAGATTTGCGTAACTATGTCTCAAAACCTCGAAGCAAAAATCGAGTACCCATCCGTAGTCATGAGACAGGTGAGCGGTGTCGCGAAGCGTCTTTTAAAATCAACAGCTTTTCAAGACATCGGTGCGACCTCCGACGAGCCGGTGTAGTAGGCGGGAAGGCCGGGCTCGCCGTGCCTCGCAAATGCGTCGTCTCACCAATGATTGTCTCGGCGGGGGTGTGGGTCCTTCCGAGTGAGAAAGGTTGGGCGAGGCAAGTGGGTTTATACGCGCGCGAGTACTTCCAAGCCTTGAAATGGAATTCGGTGCTCGTTGAGCTTCGATTTTGGTTGGACGGTGATTGATTACTCGGTTTCGGGCTTGAGGCTCTCGGCTGCGTCGAGTGCGTCGTCGACGACGATGAGGTAGTTCTGCCGGCCTGCTGCGAGCGGGATGGAGTGCTCGCCGTATTTGTTGTAGGCGAGGTCGACGGCGTCTGTGGCGTTGGAGATGTTGAGCCGGCGCAGGAGCCGGGCGATGTCGAGGGTGTCTTTGTCCCGTTCGGCGGCGATTTTCATGGCCAGGAGTGTTTCGGTGTCTGCTGCCTGGATGGTGAGTCCGGTGAGTTGTTCGAGTTCGACCCAGGTGGCGTTGTCCGGGACGAAGGCTGCGGCATTGGAGTTGAGCCAGTCCGGCGCGAGGTCGTACTCCGCGGCCATTTCAGTGACGATGGCGTCGATGGCTGCTTGGTCCGTGTAGCTTGCATCGATATCGGCGGTGGGGCGGTTTCCGATTCCTTGAAGGACGAGTGCGGCGCCCCCTACGAGTTTCACGTCGCCATGGACGCCTTCGGCGTGCAGACGGCGGCCGAGATCCTGGAGGAGGGCACGTATTTGTGCGCCATTGAGTTCGCCGCCGCTCATGCGGTTGCCAGGCTGCGTTCGCGGATGAAGACGTTCATGGAGGCGAGCTCCTCGGGCGTTTCGGACATGATGAGTTGCTTCATGGGTTCCCGGACGTGCCGGTATGACTCGGCCGGCATCCATGCCTCGTTGAGGGGTTTGATGCGCCTGGTCCAGGGTGGTGCGGGCTGGCCGAGTCGGTGGGCGGTGTAGTTGGTGATACCGGCGAGGGCTGCGGACCAGTGGGGCTCCTTGAGCCGCGGACTGCGCTGGAGCAGGGGCTTGCCGGCCTTGAGGGATGCGGTGGCGTAGTCGGCGAGCATCTTGATGGCGAACTCGAAATCCCGATCAGCGATAAGCCGGGTGAAGGTTTCGGCGTAGTCGCGCCGTGCCGGGTCGTTGTCACCGCCGTGGGGGAGAGGATCGGTGGCTTCCAGTGACAGACCCAGGGCTGCCAGGATGGCCAAGGTTTTGCCGAGTTCGGCGCGTTCGTGGCCAGCTTCGAGATCCATGAGGAATTTCCTTGACACCCCAGCCCTGTCAGCAAGAGTCTGCTGCGACAGTCCGCGGCCCTTGCGACGGGCACGGATGATGGTGCCGACGGCCGCGGGCGTGCCGATGCTGCTCCCAGATGTCATGGGGCCTCCCTTCCAGTTCATTATGTCACCGAACGGTGACAAGCGCTCTGTTTCATTGTTTGGTGGTTCTTCGACCGGGCAAGGTCGCTCATGTCCCTGGCTGTCGCAGACGCGATGAACGGCGAGAGAGACCGCGCCTAGGTGGAAAGGGAAGTCGGCGACGTACATCCAACACGGCTTCGTACCCGAAAGTCATGTTCCGGCCGGGATCAGGACTGGCAACTCATGGCGAGCCAGGGTGTCGCCAGAATGCAAAAAGGAAGTGTGTGCAAAGTACACACTTTGGGCATCGGACCGGGTCGTATATCGGTCGGAACGGGCCGGATCCTGTACGTTGCCGCGAGAGCCCAGTGGTGGCGGGGGAGCGAATGCAGTTCGAGTCCCACCTCGGGCACAGTGTTTCCGCATGTCAGCGGCCTTCGGGCCGCCAAATGTGTACAAACTGACTTTTACGGGCCCCTGCGGGGGCCCATTCTTGTTGGTGGCCGTTTGCGGTCTGGGTGCTCCTTCTCTTGGCTTGGACAGCGGTGTTGCTGCTCACTCCTTCATGAGCGGGAGCGCTTGGAACTGCATGACTTGCTGAGACTTGCGGATCTGGTCTTCATGGCCGCGCCTCTCGGCCCCGGGTACTCCCGGGAAACTGTCGTCATGATCGATGATGTTCTCGAGCATCGGGTCGGGGCCGGGCGAACCGGTCGGATTTGGTGACGACCGGCGTCCCTCCGGCCCCGGACAGCCGTCAGGGCTTCGTTCGGTCCCGGCCGTTCCTGTTCCTTCAGGTCACGCCGTGGTCACCATTGATCAGATCCTTGGGGCGCCCAGACCCGTAAGCGCCTTGCGCGGCGCGGCCAGGGCCTGTTTGTTGGTGCAGACCCGGACGCGCCCAATGATTTCCGCGGACAGGTGCAACTGTCGCGATTGTCCACCTGAGCGGCACAGTTGCGGGCGGGGGATACGCGAAAATCAGGACTTCCAGTATTTGTATCGGTTTTTCTCGCAACGCCGGTGCGGGCGGATGGTGTCGCGGTGGGGGACCGGCTTGCGGAATACCGTGTCGGGATGATCGTCGTTAGTCCCCACTTCGTGGATGGGGCGCACTATTTCCGCAAGCCCACCTCGCCGGGTGAGGAGTTCTGGGCCGAGAGAGATTCGGATTGCGCTCTGGAAGCAGCCCCGCAATGGGCAGACCCTGCCCCTTATCACCCAAATACTCACGGACATTGAGATTGGCGCTGCCTTGTCGGATGCCTCGGTCTCCAAGGTGGATTTACACGCGAGACCTGCCGCGGATGAAGTCGAAGATCAGAACCACGGCAATAACCAATAGCGGGTGAATGAGCCTGCCGTTAGCTGCCATCGCTGTTGTTCATGCTGTGTTGATTCTGGCTGGCGGCAGGCGTTGATCCGTCCGCCACCAGGGGCGGCTCGGGGACGGGTCACCTCATCACGAGAACTCCTGGAGCCGCTCGACAACGATGATCCGCGCTGCTGCCTCGATCAGCGCGAGGTGGGAGAACGCCTGCGGGAAGTTGCCGAGGTGCCTGCCGGTGTCGACATCGAACTCCTCGGCGAAGAGCCCGAGCGGCGAGGCGACCCGCAACAGCTTCTCCATCAGGTCACGCGCCCGCTGCTCCTCGCCGATGATCGCCAGCGCGGACACGAGCCAGAACGAGCAGATCAGGAATGTGCCCTCCTTGCCGGTCATGCCGTCGTCAGTCTCGCCGGTGCGGTAGCGCAGCACGAAGCCGTGCTCTGTCAGCTCGTCGGCGATGGCGAGGATGCTGGCCCGGAGCCGCTTGTCATCTGGGGGCAGGAATCCGAAGATGGCGGCCAGCAAGGTGGAGGCGTCCAGTGCGTCCGTGTCGTAGTGCTGACGGAGCACACCCCGCTTGTCGACGCCGTGCTCGAGGATGTCGGCCTTGATCTCATCCGCGGTGTCCCGCCACGTCGCGATGAGATCTGTGTCGCCGCGGATCTCGGCCAGCTTCGCGGCGCGATCCAACGCGACCCAGCCCATCAGCTTGGAGGACACGTAGTGCTGGGGCTTTCCGCGGGCCTCCCAGATTCCCTGATCGGGTTCGCGCCAGACGGCGGTGGCGCATTCGGCTTGGGACTTGACGATGGGCCATAGCCGCAGTGGCAGCCGGTTACTGCGTCGGGTGTGTAACAGGATGGAGTCGAGCACGGCGCCGAACACGTCGTTTTGGCGTTGGTCGAACGCTCCGTTGCCGATCCGGACCGGCCGGGCACCCGCGTAGCCGGACAGATCGTCGCGGGTGGACTCGGTCAGATCGCGCCGGCCGTCGATGCCGTACATGATCTGCAGCGCGCCGTCGGACTTCGGCTCGAGGTCGGCGACGAACTGGATGAACTCCTCGGCCTCCCAGTCGAGATTCAGGTAATGCAGCGCCTGCAAGGTGAAGGTGGTGTCGCGCATCCAGGTGAAGCGGTAGTCCCAGTTGCGCTCACCGCCAGGCGTCTCCGGCAGCGACGTGGTGAGCGCGGCGACGGTGGCCCCGGTCGGCATGTAGGTGAGGCCCTTGATGGCTAGAGCTGAGCGCTGGATCGGGTCGCGAAAGCGGTGGTCGGGCATTCGCGCCCGTCCCAACCAGGTGCGCCAGAACCGCGTGGTGGCATCGATGCGGCGGGTGGCGTCCAGGACGTCGCCCGGGGCATTTAGCCCCTCGGCCCACGACAGTGCGCAATAGAACTCCTCACCGGCGGACAGGACGTGTCGGGCGCGGACCCGCTCGCCCTCGACGCCGAGGGCGAAATCGGTCTGCAGCCTGATTGTCTGGCCCGCACCGCTGGCATCGGCGATGTGTCGACTGCCGTCGACCAGCGTCCATGCGGCTGGCGTCCGGCCGTAGTCGAACACCGGCTCGCAGACCAGCTCCATCTCGACGGTGCCGTCCAAGCAGCGGACGGTACGCACCAGCAGGTGATCGGCGTCGTCGTCGGCGGGCGGTCGGGTGTGCGGGGTGACCTCGTCCTCGCTCTCTCGCGGGCCCATTGTCAAGGCGTCGCGGACCTCAACCCAACCCGTCTGGGTCTTCCAGGTCGTGCAGAGGACGTTGGTCCCGGGCTCATACACCTGGGCTGTCGGGTGGTTGGTCCCGAACGGGCCGAGCCTGAAGTAGCCGGCTCCGCGGTCGAGCAGGGTGCCGAACACGCTGGGTGAGTCGAAGCGCGGGACGCAGAGCCAGCCGACGCCTCCGTCGGGCGCGACGAGGGCGCCCGTGTGGCAGTTCGATAGGAAGGCATAGTCCGCGATCGGCGGGAACGGGGAGGGCGCGGCAGCGCTCTGCTCGGTGGCCTGCCGCGGAGCGTCGGGACTCATGATGGCACCCAGGGGCGGTGCCAACCGACGTAGTCGGCGGTCAGTTCATCTGCAGCTTTCGGACCCCAAGTCCCGGGCGTGTAGCTGTGCACCGATGGCGACGCATCCAGGAGTGGCTGCATGATCCGCCACGTCTCCTCGACCCCGTCCTGGCGGGTGAACCGCGTACTCTTCCCGACCATCGCCGCCTGGAGCAACACCTCATACGGAGTCGGCCCCTCGCCCCCTTCTTCGGCGAACTCCATGTCGAGATCGATGGCGCCGGGGCCGACCGTGTCCGCACGTAGGGCCTCGACCTTGAGCCTGACGCCGGTCGACGGATCAAGCTTGATGACGAGCTGGTTGGGCTCTGGTCGGCGATCGGATCCGAAGTTGAAGCCGAGCCGGGGCGGGTGCTTGAACACCATCCGAAGCTCGGTCTGGGTGACCGGAAGCTTCTTGCCGGTCCGAATGAAGAACGGCACACCGGACCAACGCCAGTTGTCGATGTCGAGCCGCAACGCGGCGTACGTCTCCGTCGTCGAATCCGCGGCCACGCCGTTGATGCTCCGGTAACCCTCGTACTGGCCGCGGACGTAGTGGACAGGATCGGCCTCGGAGACCGCGCGGAACAAAGCGACCTGCGAGTCTTTGAGCGTTTGCGGATCACGCCCAGACGGTGGCTCCATTGCGGCCGCGGAAACGACCTGCATGAGGTGATTGACCACCACGTCGCGCAGCGCACCGACGGGATCGTAGAAGTGGCCCCGGTCCTCGACGCCGAAGTCCTCGGCCATGGTGATCTGCACGCATTCGATATAGTTCCGGTTCCAGATCGGCTCCAGCATCGTGTTGGCGAACCGCAGGTAAAGGATCTCCTCCAGGCCCATCTTCCCCAGGTAGTGGTCGATCCGGTACAACTGCGACTCGTCGAGGTACTGGTGCAGCTCCTCGGCCAGGGCGCGGGCCGAGGCTCGGTCACTCCCGAACGGCTTCTCCACTACCACCCGCCCCGTTGCGGTCAGGCCGGCTCCGGCCAGGCCCTTGACGACTGTGCCGAACAGGAAGGGTGGGACTTCGAGGTAGAACACCGGGCTGTCGGCGCCCTTGATCGCCTCGGCGACCCGCCCATAGGTCCCTGCATCCCCGAAATCGCCCTGCACATAGGACAGCCGGGCCGCGAAACGGCCGAAGACGGCGGCGTCGATCACCTCCCCAGTGCCCTCGATCGACTCCCGGGCCCGTTCCACCAACTGGTCAACTGTCCAATCATCGACAGCCACTCCGACGATCGGGCACTGCAACAAACCCCGCTGCTCCAGCCGGTACAACGATCTGAACGTCATCACCCTTGCCAGGTCGCCGGTGATCCCGAACACGACGAACACATCAGCGGAACCCTGACCAGCGCCAGCCGGCTGGCCACGCCCAGACGCGGTTTGGCTATTCACTGTTGCTGTCATGGCATCTCCTCGACGTGATCGGCCCTCTACCCGCAATATGAATCTGCTCGTGGCCTGCGTGGGGGAGCTGACGCGGCCGGTTTCTATCAAAGCCAACCACCGCCTCCCGGCCCCCGTCACCACCCATTTTGGGTGATGACGCCGTCCACCCCGGGGGGGCAGGCTCAATGTCTAGAGGCAGCATCCGTTAGATCCGAGAACCCGCTCCAGGAGGATTCGGCATGACAGACGGCCAGCACTATGACGTTGTCATCATCGGGACGGGAGCCGGGGGCGGGACGCTCGGCCACCGGCTTGCTACGAACGGGGCGAAGGTGCTCTGGCTGGAGCGAGGTCCGTTCCTGCCGCGCGAGCGCGACAACTGGCAGACCGAGGCGGTGTTCGTCCGCGGAAAGTACCTTGCGAAAGAGATGTGGTATGACCGGCACGGCCGCGAGTTCCAGCCCGAGGTCAACTACTACGTCGGCGGGAACACCAAGTTCTATGGCGCGGCACTGTTCCGCCTCCGTCCGGAGGACTTTGGCGAGCTACGCCATCATGGCGGAATCTCACCGGCCTGGCCGATCTCCTACGAGGACCTGGAGCCCTATTACACCCAAGCCGAACATCTCTACCTGGTGCACGGTCAGCACGGCGAGGACCCTAGCGAAGGCCATGCCAGCGCGCAGTACGCCCACCCTCCGGTATCCCACGAACCCCGCATCCAGCAGTTGAACGACGACCTGGAGAAGCTCGGGCTGCACCCCTTCCACCTCCCGATCGGCGTCAACCTCCAGGAGATCAAACCTGGACGGGCGGCACGGGCAAGTGCGTGCATCCGCTGCGACCGTGTCGATGGCTTCCCCTGCCTGCTGAACGCAAAATCGGACTCGCAAGTCATCTGCGTGGATCCGGTGCTCTCCCAGGACAACGTCACACTGGTCACCGGCGCCCACGTGCAGCGCCTGGAAACCGACGCCTCAGGACACAGCGTCACCGGGGTCGTCACAACCCTGGACGACGGCACCGAGACCAGATTCACCGGCAACATCGTGGTCGTCGCCTGCGGCGCGGTGAACTCCGCCGCCCTGTTGCTCAGATCCCGCCAAGACCGCCACCCCGACGGGCTGGCCAACAGCTCCGGAGTGGTCGGCCGGCACTACATGCGGCACAACAACATCGCGCTGATGACCGTTTCCCGGGAGCCCAACCCCACGCTGTTCCAGAAGACGCTGGCGATGAACGACTGGTATCTGGGGTCCGACGACTGGGACTATCCGCTCGGCGGTATCCAGATGCTCGGCAAGTCCGACGACGAGGAGCTCCGCGCGCAGTCGCCGCGATGGGCAGGCAAGATCTCTCCCGACATGCCCTTCGAGGTGCTGGCGCACCACGCCGTCGACTTCTGGCTCTGCGGCGAAGACCTTCCGCAGCCCGACAATCGCGTCACGCTCGACGCGGACGACGCCATCCACCTCAGCATCGATGAGAAGAACAACGTCGAAGGAGTAAAGCGGCTGCGACACAAACTAGACGGCATGCTCGGCAAGCTGGGCATGCACGAGCACCATCTGCTTGACCGCAGCCTCTACCTGCACAAGAGCATGCCGATCGGCGCCACCGCGCACCAAGCAGGCACCGTCCGTTTCGGCCGGGATCGCGCAACCAGCGCTCTCGACGTGAACTGCAAAGCCCACGACCTGGACAACCTCTACGTCGTCGACACCAGCTTCTTCCCCAGCATCGGCGCCGTGAACCCGTCCCTGACCGCAATCGCCAACGCCCTGCGGGTCGGCGACCACCTCACCGAACGCCTTGGCTAGTCCCCGGGCCGCCATGGCAGCTGTCAACCTCGCAGAAAGGGGTGCGACATGACGCTGTTCGCGGACGTCCTCATCCCCGTGATGGAGGTGAACCCGGTTCCGTGGGCTCGAGCACAGATGGCGTTCACGTTGGCCTTCCACATCATCTTGGTGCCACTCGGTGTGTCCTGGTCGGTGATGGCGCTGATCGCCAACTATCGAGGCATCAGGCGGTCCGACGCTGACGCCATCCGGCTCGCGCAGCGCTGGTCGAAGTACATGGCGGTCACCTTCGCAGTCGGCGCCGTCACTGGAACGGTTCTCTCCTTCGAGTTCGGCCTGCTGTGGCCTCAGTTCATGGGTCACTGGGGCGAGGCGTTCGGCGTGCCTTTCGCGTTCGAGGGTCTCTTCTTCTTTCTCGAGGCCGTTTTCATCTCGATCTACATCTTCGGCTGGCGGCGGCTCAAGCCTTGGACCCATTTCTGGACCGGTGTCCCGATCGCCGTCGCCGGCATCTTTGGCAGCGTTTCGGTGGTAGCCGCCAACGCGTGGATGAATTCCCCTGAAGGGGTCACCCTGGACACCGCCGGGAACGTCGTGGCGGTGGACCCGCTCGGGGTGATCTTCAACGGGGCGATGCCGCTGATGGCGGCACACATGGTGATTGCGGCCTACCTGGTCGGCGGCTTCCTGGTGGCCATGGTCTACGCGACGGCGATGCTGCGCGGGCGGCGCGATCACTATCACAGGCTCGGCTTTCTCATCGCCTTCACTGTGGCCGCCATCGCCGTCCCGGTGCAGATGGGGGTCGGTGACGGTCTAGCTCGCTGGGTCTATAACAACCAGCCGGTCAAGTTCGCCGCCATCGAGATGGTGCCGACGACCAGCAGTGACGTGCCCGAGACGCTCCTCGGCCATCTCAACTCAGAAGGACAAGTGGTGGGCGGTGTCCCCATCCCCGGGCTCGCCTCGTGGTTGTCGGACCCCAGCACTGGCCGGGCGACCGTCGTGCAGGGGCTCGACGCTGTACCCGCCGACGAGCGGCCGACGAACCGCCAGGTGAACGTCGTCCATCTCGCTTGGGACATCATGGTCGGCGTCGGCACTGCCCTGTTCCTGCTGACGCTGTGGTACTTGGCATCGTGGATCTTCCGACGAGACATGCCTCGCAGCAAGTGGTTCCTGCGCTGCGCCGTCGCCGCCGGACCCCTCGCCGTCCTGGCGATGGAGGCGGGCTGGACCGTGAGCGAGGTCGGCCGTCAGCCGTGGATCGTCTACAACAAGATGCGGGTGGAGGACGCTGCGACCACCAACACCGGAGTCTGGATCACCTTCATCGCGGTCACGATCCTCTATATCGGGCTGGGCGTCACCACAATCCTCGTCTTCCGCGGGATGAGTCGTCGCTACCGTGAGGCACGACGATTCGAGGAGACAGACTCCCCGTACGGACCGCGCGAGCCGGTGAAAAAGACCTAGGGGTCACCCATGGATACCGCCGCAGCCCTGCTCTTGTTCGCTGCCATCACCATCTACGCGATCTTCGGCGGCGCTGACTTCGGTGCCGGCTTCTGGGACCTGACCGCTGGTGGCGCGCAGCGTGGGGGGCGGCCGCGCGAGGTAATCGACCACTCGATCGGGCCCGTGTGGGAAGCGAACCACGTCTGGCTGATCTTCATCTTCGTCGTGCTCTGGACGTGTTTCTCCGAGGCCTACGCGTCGATCACCTTGACCATGTTCGTGCCCCTCGCCATGGCGGCCCTCGGCATCGTCCTGCGCGGTGCCAGCTTTGCCTTCCGGAAGGCGGTGTTTCGGCAGCGAGCACGCCGCAGCTTCGGCGCCATCTTCGCCGTCTCCTCGGTGCTGGTGCCCTACTGCTTCGGCGCCATCGCGGGAGGCATCGCATCCGGCCAGGTTCCGGCCGGCGGTCGGGCGGGTGATCCGCTGCACAGCTGGGTCAATCCGACGTCGGTCGTCATGGGTCTGCTCGCCGTATCCGTGACGGCCTACGTCGCCGCGGTACTCCTCACCTGGGATGCCCATCGCCTCTCCGACGAGGCGATGGTCGGCTACTTCCGCGTCCGCGCCGTGGCGGCTGGGGCCGTGGCTGGAGCCGTCGCGCTGGTGGGACTCATCGTTGTACGCAGCGAAGCCAGCTATGTCTTCGGAGGACTCACCTCACGCGCCCTGCCGCTGGTGATCATCTCGGCGGTAGCCGGGCTCGGCGCGCTTTTCCTGCTCCGAGGCCGACCCCACCGCGGAGCGCGGCTGGCTGCGATCGCCGCGGCCGGCGCCCTCGTGCTGGCCTGGGGCGTGGCACAGTGGGACTACTTGCTGCCCGAAACGCTCACGGTCTCTGCGGCCGCTGCGCCGTCGGGCACGATCACGGCCGTGTTGGTCGCGGCCGGTCTCGCCGTGCTGTTGATCGTGCCGGCCTTCGTCTTGTTGTACGTGCTCGACCAGCGCGGACTGCTTCCCGACGAAGGCGTCGACGACGAGCCCGACCAGGGCTCCGGGGTCGTCCGTGCCTGACTTCGCTGACGAGGTGGCAAGCGAGCGAGCCGTTGACCGGGGTATCGACTGGAGGGTGGACGATGGCAGATCGGATAACAACTGAGCGAGTTCTGGTGCGCGGTGGCGGGCTGGCCGGGGTGGCCTGTGCGCTGGAGTTCGGGGACAACGGGACCGAGGTCACGCTGTAAGGGACTGCCCCGGCTTTTGTTGACTCGGGGTCTTAGGCCGCAATGAGCGCGGTCCGGTTGATTGTTTCATATTCGATTGGCGTGAGTTTCCCCAGCCGTCTTTGCCGTCGCCGGCGGTGGTAGGTCCTTTCGATCCAGGTCGTGATCGCCAGCCTGAGATCCTGGCGTGTGAGCCACCGCTGACGGTCCAGGACGTTCTTCTGCAGCAGCGAGAAGAACGACTCAATCGCGGCGTTGGCCGCACACGCACAGACACGGCCCATCGAGCCGGTGAGCCCGTGGTGCCGGAGCAGGTGCATCGGCCCGGTCCCGCTCCGTCATCTCGGCCGACTCTGACGGTGCCGGCCGTTCCCCCGGTTTCCTTACGCTCGGCGATGGAGGCGCCCGCAGTGCGTCGATGGATCCGCGCCCCTCTTGTTCTTGGGATTGCGTCGTGCACCCGACGTAAGAATGTATTCGACCGCCGGAGATCATCACGGCCGAAAAATTAGCCCACGTAGGCTATGTATTAGGAAAAACAAAATTGGGGGAACAGCATGAATCAGCCGATAGACGCGGACGAGAAGGAACGGATCGCTTCTTGGAACAAACGGTGCGCGAAAGTATGGTTCAAGTACCTTGCTTTCGTCGTTCTAACCTTTGCTCTCCTGCTAGCGCCCTTCATCCAGGTTTTCCACTACTTCCTGGACGTGACCGTCCCCTTGGTTTCAGGTGAACTGATTTATGGGCAGCCCGACTACCAGGAATACCAGGCCGCGAAGGACTGGTATCTAATTATCCTGGCCGTCCTCCTTGTCCTCTTCAGCGTCGTCTATTACCTCGGCCATCGTTGGTACAAGAGAGCAATTCGCGCTCTTGGCACACCACCGAGCGGAATGTTCAACCGATGGAACCGCTGGATAATGGGCTCAGCGCAAGAATCCTAATAAAGCGCAAAGCCGGCGGTACGGAAGTCTTTTCAAGGAATCCTTCGTCAGACGACAGGGCGTCCTATGGGCCACACCCTATCGGACGGCCACACTCTCAGCACGGGTGGGAAGCTTTTGCGCATCGATAGGCTGAGCCCATGGCATTGGGGGATGCGACCAAAGCCTGCTCGGCCTCGCCGTCTTCACCCACTTCAGCAGCGCGTTCATGGAAGATCTATCCGGGAATATGTAGGATGCAGTACCCGGTGAGACCTGGTGGGTATTAAGAACTACAGGATCGAGACGAGGAGAATCCGTGTGCTGGCCACGACCTTTATGGCATGCGTTGTTCTGCTTCTCTCGGCTTTATCACTTAGCGCTTGCACGAGCGGCCCGGCGCCTGATCTCGGTAAACGCGTGGCTGGCACTCCGGATTCACCTTCTTGGGGGGCCTCCAAGAGAAACGCTCTAGCGTTCTCGGTCGATCTGAAGGTAGCTGAGTCCGCTGACATCGAGCCAGAATTTAGTGGGAGTCTCGACGAGACGCAGCAGGACGCCCCCGCAGGAGCTGCAGCGCACGACTATTCCCGGGGCGTCGGCATAGACCGCCGCCTCTCCGAAGACCCTGACTGCGCCACAGTTCTTGCACCGACCGATCGCTGCAATGATGTCGATGCGGAACAATTCCCACAGGGGTCCTGCGGCCGCGTTCCCGTCGAGATGGGGTATTGGGTTGCCTGTGGTTCCGGCGATGTCCTGGTCCTCGAGGCGCGGGTCCTCAGCACCAGGGGAGGCGGAGCCGTTGTTGCCAGTCACCGTATTCCTCCCGTTCCGCCGAAGCGTTCGGTTTTGATTGAGGCGGTCGGATAGCCCGCCTTTACGAGCCACTCTGTGACTGTTTCGACAAACATCGTCTGACCGCAGATGAAAATGTCGGGGGCTGCGTCCGCCGGCAGGATGTTTGCCAACAGTGTTTCGTCGGTGAGCCGCTTTGGGGCGATTGGCCAGCCCTCCGGAACTTCGCGGGTATAGAAGTAGTCGACAGTGAGCTTGGAGGATTCCTGTCCTAAGGTGAGCAGCTCCTGCCGATAGAACCCGGTCTCGGGGGATTTGAGCGAGTACAGCAACCGGAACTGTGAGGGATTCTCGGATGCCTCGTGGGCTCGGATCATGGACATGAGCGGGACGATGCCGGATCCGCCGGCGATCAGCTGAACGGGGTTCGGGTCAGTCGGTCGCCAGACGAACCAGCCGCCGACGGGGCCCCGGATCTCCAGCTGGTCTCCGACCATCAGGTCTCTGACCAGATAAGGGGAGACCTCCCCGTTGGCTAATTCGTCGACCGTGATCTCCAGGATTTCGTCCATCCCGGCGGTGGCCACGGAGTAGGACCGCACTGCCGTGTAGCCGTCGTCGGCTGTGAGCCGGATATCGATGTGCTGGCCGGCAAGGTTGCCGTTCAGACCGTCCACGCGCAGCCCGATGGTCCTGGACGATGCCGTTTCGGGAACGCCGCTGACCACCTCGGCGACGCGCCACAGGGTGCTCATGTGTCCTGCCTCATGAGTAGCGCTCCTCGCGCCACGGGTCCCCGTAGATGTGGTACCCGTTGGTTTCCCAGAAGCCGGGAACATCATGCGGCATCAGCTCGATGCCATTGATCCACTTCGCACTTTTCCAAAAGTACAAGTGGGGTACCAGCAGACGGGCAGGGCCGCCGTGGGCCCGTTCCAGCGGCTCACCGTCAAATTCCCAGGCCACCCATGCGTGGCCGTCGAGAAGGTCCTGTAGCGGGACGTTGGTCGTGTAGCCGCCGTAGGAGTGCGCGGTAGTGAACTCGGATGTTGTTTCCACATCCTCGAATAAGGTGTCCAAGGAAACCCCGCGCCATGAGGTGCCCAGCTTGGACCAGCTCGTCACGCAGTGGATGTCGGTCCGGATCTCAGCCTGGGGCAGCGCCATAAACTCATCCCAGGACCAGGCGCGGTGCTGGCCCGTCTCCGTCGTAATGAAGAATTCCCAGTCAGCGGGGGCGACATAGGGTGCAGGGCCCGCCGTCAGCACGGGAAAGCTTGCCGTCTCGTATTGGCCAGGTGGTAAGGCTGGATTGCCGGTGCGCCGTTTTCCATGAAAACCAGACGAGATGATTCCCATCATGTACCTCCGATGCGGAGCTTCGCCGGTCAACTGTGATCGGTTCCCCCACGATATGGCAACGGCAGGGCAGGGTCCAGACATACGAACATTCCCAATCCCGTCAGCTCCGCGAAGCCAGCCATCAAGAGTCAATGTGGTCATCGCCCAGCTCCTGCCCTCAGGCAGGAGCGCGAACGGTGCCGCTGCGGCCATGGTCGGGGCGGCCTATCTGGTCCGAGGTATCGGGGACGCACTGGGAACCCCGGCGGCGGACCTGCTGCACGTGAGCAGTGCGTGGCCGTCGCTGCTCTCGCCCATCGGCTGGGGCCAGCGCTCACGGCCGTTCACCAGCCCGGACCTGTTCCCGTTGCTGGTACTTCTCGCTGCCGCGATGATCCTGGCAGGAGCGGCCGTACTGATCCGGCAACGGCGGGATGTGGGCGCCAGCCTTCTGCCTCAACGCGACGGCAGGGAGCGGGCCGTAGCCGGAGGAACCTCGTTCGTCGGTCTGGCGTGGCGCCTGCAGCGCTCCACCCTGGCCGGATGGTGTGTCGGGGCCGCGGCACTGGGTGCCGTGGCCGGGGCTCTCGGCCCCCTGGTTACCGAGACTGTGTCCAGCGTGGTGCCGTTGAAGGAACTCATTTCCCGGCTCGTGCCGGGCGGGCAGGCCGGACTCGTTGACGTGTTCATCACCGCCCTGCTTGGTGTGGCCGGGGTGTTCGCGGCGGCCGCAGGCATTCAGGCAGTGCTGCGGATGCGCGCAGAAGAAGCTGAGGGAAGATCCGAACTCCTTCTCGCCGCGCCGGTATCCCGGGCCCGGTGGCTGGGCGCGAACCTGTACATCGCCGCCGCCTCCGCGGCCCTTGTCTGCGGAACGGCCGGCGCCGCGGCCGCCCTTTGCCTTGGAATTTCGGGCACCCCCACCGGAGCTGCCGGATCCTTGGTGCCGGCAGCGCTGGCGCACGTTCCAGCCGCCCTGGTGTTTCTGGCAGCAGCCGGCATGGCTTTCGCCGCCGCACCGCGGCTCAGTGTTCTGCTCGGTTGGGGAATGCTTGCGGCCGGACTCGTCCTGGGCGAATTCGGGGAGCTGTTCGGCCTGCCGGTGTGGCTGCAGGACGCGAGTCCGTTCCGGCACTCCTCGGCCATGCCTGTGGAGCCCTTCGACCCGGCCGGGGCGCTGGGCCTGGCCGTCGTCGCGGCCGCCTTGAGCGGCCTGGCCGCCTATTCCATCCGGAGGCGGGACCTCACGGCCTAGAAGGCCATCGCGCGCGAACGGCTTCATCCTGCGTATCAAACGCAGTCGCGTGAAGTCGCGTTCCGTATACAAACGGAATCCGCCTTCCGAGCGGCCGGAGAGCTTGAGAAGGCTCACGTACGTCACGGTAGTGTTGTATGCGCGGCCGAAAGTCTCCGGCCATACTCTCTCCACCCAATTGTCTTCTATGGCAGGGCTGGGATCGTGCGCATCGTGGCGCGCAGAAAAGTCGCTCACCTGCTCTCCCGAGAGAGCCAAGCCCCTGGAGTCGCTCCTTGGCCACCGCCGAACGCCCTCGCCTGATCCGGCAACCGATCACAGTTCTTAGCGCCCTGCGCTCTCCGCGGCCGCTTTCCCGCGAGATCCTCGCCGGCATGGTCACTACCCTCGCATTGGTCCCGGAAGTCATTTCCTTCTCGATCGTCGCCGGGGTCGATCCGATGGTCAGCCTCGTCGCATCCATCGTCCTGGCCTTGACGATGTCTATTCTCGGCGGACGGCCGGGGGTGATCACTGCCGGGGCCGGGTCCGTCGCCCTCGTTATCGCCCCGCTCGTCCATGACCACGGTGTCCAGTATCTTCTGCCGACGGTGGTCCTTGCCGGTGTCATCCAAATTGTTTTTGGCCTGGCCGGCCTTGCCCGGCTCATGCGGTTCATTCCCCGGTCCGTGATGATCGGCTTCGTCAACGCCCTTGGTGTGCTCATCTTCACGGCGCAGGTGCCCCATGTCCTTAACGTTCCCTGGCTGGCTTACGTCCTGTTCGCTCTGACGTTCGTAATCATCTTCATCCTTCCGCGTTTCACCAAGGCCATCCCGTCACCGCTGGTCGCCATAGTCGTCGTCACCGCGATCGTCATCGTCGCCCAGCTCGTCGTTCCGAACGTCGCCGACGAGGGCCCCCTCACCGGGAAAATGCCCGGGATCACCCCGTTGCTCGTTCCGCTGGACTTGGTGACCTTTCAACTGATTCTGCCGACCGCGCTGAGCGTGGCGTTCGTCGGTCTCATGGAAAGCCTCCTCACCGCAAAACTCGTCGATGACATCACCGAAACCCCCTCACATAAGGGCCGCGAATCCTGGGCTCTGGGCGTCTCGAACATCCTCGCCGGCTTCTACGGCGGCATCGCCGGCTGCGCAATGATCGGCCAGACCGTCCTTAACGTGAAGACTGGCCAGGCCCGCACCCGCATTTCGACGTTCGTGGCCGGGCTGTTTCTTCTGGCCTTGGTGACCGGGCTCAGCTCGATTATGGGTCAGATCCCGATGGTTGCCCTCGCCGCGGTCATGATGGTCGTCGCGGTCACCACCGTCGACTGGCATAGCGTCAAACCGTCCACCCTGAAAAGGATGCCGGTCCCAGAGACGATCGTCATGGCCGTCACGGTCGCCGTTGTCGTCATCACCGAGAACCTCGCCTATGGCGTCCTCGTCGGTGTCATCCTCGCGATGGTGCTCTTCGCACGCCGAGTGGCCCACGTCATCACTGTCGACCGGACCCTCGCAGGCGATGGTGAGAGTGTCCGCTACGAGGTGGTGGGGCCGCTGTTCTTCGGGAGCAGTAATGATCTCGTCGAGCAGTTCTCTTACGCCAACGACCCGACCTCCGTGGCCATCGATCTCAGTCGGGCCCAGATCTGGGACGCCTCAACTGTTGCCGCACTCGACTCCATCGAAACGAAATACGGTGACTATGGCGCAGCGGTGACAATTGAAGGTCTCGATGAGCGCAGCACTGGCTTCCACCGTTCCCTCACCGGTCACTTGGGTGTCTGACGACGCCCCAGCCACGGATTTCCCATGCCTTAGGCGCTGTTCCCATCCGCAGCACCGCATATGGAGCTGGCCGCGCTGCTGCGCGGCCAGCTCCTGGCATTTGATACCGAAGCCCGTACCGTCAGGCTCAGTGCTGGTGTGAGGCGTCGTGCGCGTGGGCAGGGGGAGCGGTCGCTCCGGAGATGCTGCCGGTGATCCAGGACATCATGCCCGCCGTTGCGTCGAACGCCGGTTTGCGGTCGGCATTGGACCAGACGGTCTCCGGACGGCACTGGAGCAGGATCAGGTTGCTGCCCTCGGGGAGCTCTTCGTCCACCGCGAATTCGATGTCCTGAGGTGCCTGATGGATGCGCTCCAGCTTCTTGCCGAGCGTAGCCAGCGCCACCACCTCGTCATCCTGCAGGCACAACACATCGCGGCGTTCGGCAGGAACGTCCACCGGCGCGTCACCGCGGCGGTACTCGATGATCTTGTTGCCCACCACCCGGTCCGCGATGCCGAGGCCCACCTTGTCCACCACAAAGCGGTCCGGTGTCACTTCGCCGCCCACCACTGACAGGCCCAGGCCCCAGCTGGCTTCCATCACGATCTTGGACCGGTCACCGCTGGTGGGGCTAAGTGTGAACATCACGCCCGCGGCGCGGGCGCGCACGGTTTTCTGGATCACCACGGCCATCTCGATGGCGTGCGGATCGATCTCCTTCTCGGCGAGGTAGGAGAGGACCCGGCCGGCAAAGACGCTGACATAGCATTTGTGCACGTATTCGAGGACGGCGTCCGCGCCGACGATGTCCACCCACGTTTCGAACTCGCCGGCGAAGCTGGCGCCCACCGAGTCTTCCGCGGTGGCACTGGACCGTACGGCCACGGCGATGTTGTCCACGCCGGTGTAATCGCAGAGCTTGGCGTACGCTGCACGTATCGCGTTCGCTACCGAGTCGGGTAGGGGCATCCGGGTGAACCGTTCGCTAATGGCGCGGTCGGCGTCGTCGAACGCTGACTGCTCCCTGCTGGTACCCAGGCCGTCGAGCACCCCGCGGGTGAATTCCTGCAGGCCCCCTGTCTGGAGGTAGGCACGGTAGGCGGCCGCGGTCACTGCAAAGCCGGGGGCAACGGGCAGCCCGGCGGCGGTCATTTGGGCCAGGCCCGCGGCTTTGCCGCCCACTTCCCGGACGTCCTGGCAGGCGGGGTCGTTGAATTCTCGGGTAAACACGGTCAAACTCCTAGCGGACCGCTGCGGCGGTGTCAGTTGCGCGGGTGGTGTCGGGGGCCGGTTCGAGGACGACGACGGTGCCCGCCTTGCCGTCGATCCGGACCCTTTGGCCGGTGGTCAGGCGGGCGGTGGCAAAGCCGGTTCCCACCACGGCGGGAATGCCGTATTCGCGGCAGACGATGGCGGCGTGGCACATCATGCCGCCGATGTCGGTAATGACTCCGGTGGCCACTGCGAAGGCCGCCGCCCAGGACGGAGCGGTAATCGGAGCCACCAGGATTTCACCCGGCTGCAGGAGCGGCAGGTCCTTTTCGGAACGCAGCACCCGGACGGGGCCCTCGACGATTCCGAGGGAGCCCGGGATGCCGTTGAGCTTGTCCGTGGCGCCGTCGGAGGCCCCGAGCCAGTCCTGCACGCGTTCGGTGGTCACGCCGTAGTTCATCACGGCGAATGGGTCGGTGACCTGCTGCGGCGGGATGCCGTAGGCGGGCGGGGCACTGGCTGCCTGGAGCGCCGCAACAATCGGGCGGCGGCGGGCGATTTCGGCCTGCCAGCGCTTCTTGCCACGTGCCGGGACGCCGATCGCCCAGGAGTCCACGACATCGAACAGTGCGGTGTCCAGCTCGAAGCGGTTCAGGTAGAACATGTCCTCGGCGGTGTCGAGGAAGCCGGCATCCACCAGGAAACGGGCCAGGTCCCACGCCTTTTCCCAGAAAACCTTGTGGGACCAGTGCTCCACGTAGATGTTGTGCTCTTCGATGTAGGGGAAGACCTTCCGGGCGAGGCCGAGCAGTTCGTCGAACTGCCGTGCCTCATCGCCGGTGAGGAGGGCGCGGTATTCGTCCACGATCTCGTCCCGTTCGTCGCGGAGTCGCTCGATGGGCCGGGAGATGTCTTCGCCCGCGGCGATCTTGACCGCATACCGGGAGATGCCTTGCAGGGGGATGGAGAGGTCGCTGGCCCAGGTTTCCTGGTCGTGGGTGAAACCGTACTCGGCAAAGTAGTTGAACCAGGGGTCCTTGGCCTCTTCGAACGCGGCCAGCCAGGTCCGGCCGTTGGTGGTTTCCGCCAGAGCGGCCAGGATGGCTTCCGGGCCGCTGTCGCCGGTGATGATGCTGTTCAGGTCGAGTTCGTGGGAGAGCGCGGCGAGCTTGCGCAGTTCGTCGTCCGGGCGGAAGGCGAGGACATCGACGCCGGCCACCATGCGGGAGATGGACTGTTCGCTGATGAGCGGGAAGGCCTGCTTGCAGAACTGGAAGAAGGTGATGTAGCCGCCGTAGCCCAGGTTCAGGAATTCGAAGTGGTACTGCCAGATGGAGAAGAATTCATCGATCAGCCGGTGGTAGTTCTCGATGACGGCCATGGCCGAGGACCGGCCGCGCGCTTCGGTGACCACTTCGGCGGGGTCGTATTCGGTCAGGCGGGGGAACTCGATGGTGCGCAGGGAATCGATGGCGCCTTCCATCTTGGTCTTCCACTTGCCGTACAGTTCGTCCCAGTTGGCGTAGTAGTAGCCGGCCCGTTCCTGGAAGATGGCCACGCGCTCCTGGATCCGCGCGGGGTCCTCAACGCCCAGCGGCGAGATGTAGACATATCCGTTGACCACGCGGACGTCCAGGCCCAGCGACACCGGCAGGGCGAAGATGCGGGTGCTGAACGTTCCGACGCCCAGGTACACGGCCTCAGCGCCGATGCTGTCGAAGGGGTGGCAGCCGCGGGACCAGTGCATGGTGTCAGCGAACCAGAACTGGGCGTTCTCGTGCTCGGTGGTTTCCTCCGAGGGGACCAGGTAGTACGGGTACATCGACTCCCAGCCTTCCCCTCCGGCCGGGGCATGGGATTCGTTGAAGAAGGGGAAACGTGCTGTGCTGCCCGGGGTGGTTCCTGCGGTGTCGGTCATGATGTGGCTCCTTGCGACAGTGAAAGGGAGGGTGTGAGGAATGCAAGCAGTTCGGCGACGTCGGCCAGGGCGAGATCCGGCCTGGCGGCGCCTTCGAGCGTGGCGAGCAGTCCGGGAGATGTTGCTCCGGAGAGGACCAGGGCGCTGTTGGCACCCATGGACCTGGCCAGGTCGATTTCGACGGTGGCGTCGCCCACCACGGTGACCTCGGCGGCGGGAAGGCCCAGCCGGCGCAGCAGGGTTTCGCCCAGGGCGGCAGAGGGTTTTCCGATGACCTGCGGAACGGCGCCGGCAGCCCAGCCGACGGCGTTGGCAATGGCTGCCGAGACGCACACGGATTTGCCGAGGCCGCCATGGAACCAAGGCACGTCCACGGTGGTGTAGAGCGGGGCGCCGGCGTCGACGGCCAGGCTGGCCGCGTTGATCTGTTCAGTGCTGTACCCGTTTGCGGCCCCGACCACCACGACGTCGGCCAGTTCGGGTTGCGCGGTATCGGCCAGGTTGACGCCCAGGTGGCGCAATGGGGCGGTCAGACCCTCCGCTCCGAGCGCCAGCACCCGGGCCCCAGGGTGGCGGTGGGCAATATAGTCGGCGGCCGCGCTGCCAGCGGTAGCGAAATCCTCGTCGCGGATATCGATTCCCTGAGAGCGGAGATGGGCGGCGTATTCGGCCGGGGTCTTCTCCGAGGCGTTGGTGCAGACAACGACGGCGTGTCCGGCAGCGTACAGCGCTGCCACCAGCTCCGCGGCCCCCGGCATGGCTTCCCCGCCGGCGCCGCCGGCGCGCTTTGTGCGCATCAGGCAACCGTCGACATCCAGTACCCAGCCGTGGGAATGTTCAATGGCGTTGCTCATGCCGTGGCCTCCTGTGCGGCGCTGCCGCCTGTTGTACCAACTACTGCGGCACCAACGTTGTCGGAAGGGCCGCGTTGAATGGAAAATTTCGTGGTGCCGTCGCTGATGGACACCGAGGTGGAGGGCCGGTCATTCACTGCTGCGAGCAGCCGCTGCAGCGTTGACGTGGCCGAGTTCTTCTTCGCGGCGTACATGGTGTCCACCTGCTCGGCCGGCATCACCGCCCGGAGCAGCAGTTCCTCGTCGCTGATGGTGGCGCCGAAGCGCCGCCGCAAGTCCGCGATGGTCACGTCGCCGCCGTCGTTGATGGGCTGTTGTCCGCGCTTGGTGGCCATGGCACGGTCCATCAGCTCGGGGTTCACCGCCCCGGGCAACGGGCCGAAATCGCCGCGCAGCAGGTCGATGACCTCATCGGAAAGCTGCTTGTACCGTTCACCGGTGATGACGTTCAGGGTGGCCTGGGTGACGATGTATTGGGCAAAAGGTGTCATCACAATCGGCCAGCCAAGGTCCTCGCGGACTTGGACGGATTCCTCGATCACCTGGTCGAACAGGTCAGCGCGCCGGATTTCACCGAGCTGCCGCCGGGTGGTGGACTGCACCCCGCCGGGAATGGTGTGCCGGTAATAGGCCTCGTCGTACTCATTGGGGCTGCCGGCGGGCAGGTTCTTGATCCGGCCCTGGCGCTGCAGGTAGGCCGACGCTTTGGCCATGGCGTCCAGGTCCACGTTGACGTTGTGGCCGCGGGCCCGAAGGTTATGGACCAGGCGCTGGGCTTCCGGGTGCGAACTCCCGTTGGCGAGCGGGGGCAGGGCGCAGTGGATGGTGTCGATGCCCAGGTCTGCCGCGTCCAGGACGGTGATGGGGGACAAGCCAGTGGTGCTGTGCGAGTGGATCTCATTCAACCGGGTGGAAGTCAGGCTGGACTGCAGCAGCGGGACCAGGCTCTTCACCCGGTCCGGCGTCAGCAGCCCGGCCGGGTCCTTCAGGTAGACGCTGTCGATGGCGTCGCAGTCGTCGAGTTCCTTGGCCTTGGTGGCGAAGTATTCGTCCGTGTGGACGGGGCTGGTGGTGTAGCAGATCCCGCCGATGACCTCTTCGAAGCCGACGCGCTTGGCCATCTCGGCAGTACGCTTGGCGCCCTCCATGTCATGCATCGGATCGATCACCCAGAGCCGCTTGACGCCGTTCCGGACCAGCAGCCGGAAGGCAAGTTCGAACACGGCGTCCGGGGTGCGGTGGAACGAGATGAACCGCTTGCCCGTTGTGAGGAAGCCTAGCTGCGTGTTGGGCATCAGGTCGCGGGCGGCCCGTAACCGTTCCCAGGGATCCTCCTGGTGGTACCGCACGGCGGTGGCCATGAGGGTGCTGGAGACCAGTTCGATGGCGTGGTAGCCCACCTGGTCCAGCAGGGAAGCAACGCCCTGGACCATGCGTGTGGTGACTCCGGTGGCACCCCAGATGCTTTGGTTGCCGTCCCGCAGGGAGACGTCGACGAGTTTGACGTCGGTCATGAGTTCACCTTTTCCGTCAGCAGTTCATTGAGCCAGTGGGTGGTGACCGTGTTGTGCTGGAAGACTGGATGGGCCAGAATCCGGGACAGCAGCGGCAAGGAGGTGGTGACGCCTTCGATCTCGAAGGCTGCCAGGGCCTGTTCCATCCGTTCGATGGCGGCGGCGCGGTCCGGTGCCCAGGCGATCTGCTTGGCCATCAGCGCGTCGTAGAACGGCGGGAAGCGGTAGCCCTCATAGATATGCGTGTCGAGCCTGAGTCCGCCGGCGGCAGAAGGGCGCCAGCGCGTGACGGTTCCCGGTGAGGGCCGCAAGTCGTTTTCCGGGTCCTGAGCTGTGATGCGGCATTCGATGGCATTTCCGGTCAGGGTGATGTCTGACTGGGTGAAGGACAGTGGCTCGCCCAGGGCCGCGAGCAGCTGTTCTCGGACCAGGTCGACGCCGGTGACCGCCTCGGTGACAGGGTGCTCCACCTGCACCCGCGGATTTACTTCCAGGAAGGCCAGCGAATCACGCTGTACGTCGTAGAGGAACTCCACGGTTCCCAGGCCAACATAATCCAGGGCCTCGGCGATCCGGAGGGCACTCTGGTAGAGGAGTGCGCGGGTGGCCTCGGGCAGGGCGGTGCAGGGTGCTTCCTCCACGACCTTCTGGTAGCGGTATTGCACCGAACATTCCCGCTCGCCGAGGTGGACGCGGTGGCCGTGGCGGTCTCCGAGGATCTGGACCTCCACGTGCTTGGCGTCCTGGACGAACCGTTCAAGGAACACTGTGCCGTCCCCGAAGGAGGCTTCCGCCTCGGAGGATGCCAGCTGCCAGGCCTCGGCCAGTTCCGTTGTGCTTTCCACGAGTTTCATGCCGCGGCCGCCGCCGCCGTGGGCTGCCTTGATGAGTACCGGGTAGCCGATGCGTTCGGCCAGCTGCTGGACTTCCTCGGCCGTTTGGGCGGTGCCGCCGGCAGAGACGGGGACGTCCACGGATTCGGCCAGCCGCCGGGCCGTCAGCTTGTCTCCCAGCGCTCGCAGGGCCTCGGGTGACGGACCCACGAAGGTCAGCCCGTTCTCGGCACATAGTTCGGCGAAGGCCGGTCGTTCGGAGAGGAAGCCGTAGCCAGGGTGGATCGCGGTGCAGCCGGTTGAGATGGCGGCCTGGACGACGGCGTTCATGTTCAGGTAGCTGTCGGCGGGCCGGGGACCTCCAATGGTGACCACGCGGCCGGCCCGCCGGGCACCCAGGGTGTCCTTGTCCGCGGAGGAGACGCCGAGTACGGTGTCATAGCCGAGCCGGTCGCAGGCCTCAATGATGCGGACAGCTATCTCTCCGCGGTTTGCCACGAAGATGCGGTGCTTCATGGTGTGGCCCTGATGGCGAAAAGCGGCTGCTCGAATTCCACCAGTTCGCCGTCCTTCACGAAGACGGCAGCCACCTCGCCTGCTGCACCTGCGGTCACGGAGTTCATGAGCTTCATGACTTCGACAATGCACAGCACGGCATCGGCGGACACCGCATCGCCCACCTGGACGAACGCGGGCTCGCCCGGTTTGGGTGCCCCATAGTACGTGCCGAGCATCGGCGAGGTGACCAGGATGTGTCCGGCCGGAAGCGCGTCAGGGCTCATGGCGGGGGAGTGTCCGTTTGATGTGACGACGGCGGGAGCTGGCGCCGCAGGCGCAGGTGCGGCTGCCAGCTCTGCTGGCTGCGCGGCCACCGGCGGCGTTGCAGCGGGGGCCGCGACCGCGACGGCGGCAGCAGGGGTCTGGATTGCGCCCTCCGGAATGTGGCCGCCCCTGCGTACGTGCAGCCGCAGTTCACCTTTCTCATACAAAAAATCTGTGAAATCGGTCTTGTCCAGCTGCTCGATAATCGCAGCCAGTTCCTCCAGGTCAATGTCCATGTGCGGAATGTCCTTCTGTAACGCCTGTCCTCGTTGATCAGGCCCGAATGTGGTGTGTGCCACTTATTCACAGCGTAGGAAGGCGTCCCGGTATGCGCAACGGAATCTGAAGAGATTCTGCTGTGCGCAATTTATCCCCGCATGGCGGCCCCTTCCAGCAGGCCCTTCTCTGTCATCGCTGCGGCCTCGTGGAGCGACCGCACGTGGTCGGCAACCATCGACTTCTGGAACCGTGCGGTGGGGATGGCTGTGGTGTAGGCGGCGATGGGCTTTCCGGAGGGGTCCCTGATGCACACGCCAAGGCCGCTGACCCCCTGCTCCGTTTCCTCGAAATTCGTTGCATAGCCTGCCTTGCGGACTGTCGCGAGCTGCCGCTTGAGAGCAGGCATGGCGTGGATCCGGGCTGTGGGCCACGGCGTCAGGCCGCCGCGGTAGATTTTCTCCAGCTCGACGTTGCCGAGTTCGGCGAGGATGGCCTTGCCCCCGGCGGAGCAGTAGGCCGGCATGAGGTCCCCCATCCTGGCTTTGACGTGGAGTGCCTCTTCTGACTCGATGCCATCAATGAAGCGGATGTGGGGCCCGGTCAGAATCATGAGCTGGACGGTGTCGTTGATGTCGCTATAGAGCTTCTGCAAGGCCGGGCGGCCTACCTGGCGCAGCTGGTTCACGGAGAAATTGGCCTCGCCATGGGGAGTCAGCTGTGGGCCTGCCCGGTAGCGCCGCTCCCGGTCCTGGATGGCAAAGTCCCTTGCGACCAGCGAGCCAAGGAGCCGGTGGGCCGTGGACGGTGCCACGCCGAGGCGCTCCCCGGCTGCCTTGACGCTGATGGATTCGCCGCCGCGCAGGATGATCAGCAGCTGGAGCGCCCGGTCAACTGATTCGAGCTTGGAAGGACTTTCTATATTTTGCATAGCAGAATAGTGACACGGTTCTCTGGCACCTGACTAGCCCACGGATTCCGCGTGCCCGGCTGCCAAAGAGCTGCAACTTCGGGTAGCAGCCGGGCTAGCGGATGATTTCGCTAGGAGGAATCTCCAACATTTTTATGGACGCGTCCAGGCCGTGTGACTAGGCTCACTGCATACCACTCCCACATCCTTAGGCAGCAAGAAAGAAGACATGGACTTCTTGACCCAGATCCGCCAGTCACCGATGACACGATTCCAGGTAATGGCCGTAGTGATCGCTCTTACACTGATCCTCATTGACGGATTCGACGTGGCCGTGATGGCCTATGCAGCGCCCAGCCTCTCCAGGGCTTGGGGGCTGGACCCGGTCACCCTCGGCTTCCTGCTCAGTGCCAGCCTGTTCGGGATGGCCGCGGGTTCGATCTTCCTGACTCCGCTCGCGGACAAGATCGGCCGCCGGAAGCTGGCCCTGATCTCGCTGGTCATCATCAGCGTTGGTATGGTGCTCTCCGTTTTCGCCGGTGATGCCATGCAGCTGATGGCTTTCCGGGTCATCACCGGACTTGGTGTGGGCGGCATGATGGCCAACCTGAACGTCCTGGTGTCGGAATACTCCTCGGACAAGCGTCGGGGCACCATCATCGGCATCTACGCCGCCGGTTATCCGATCGGTGCCACCGTAGGCGGACTGGTTGCTGCCCCATTGATTCCGGTCTACGGCTGGCATTCAGTGTTCATCGTGGGGGCGGCACTGACGGTCCTGATGCTGGCGATCTCCTGGCGCTTCCTTCCGGAGTCCCTCGACTACCTGCTGACCCGTCGCCCGTCAGGTGCCCTGCCCAAGGTCAACGGAATCCTCGCGAAGATCGGCCGGCCGGCTTTGGCCAAACTGCCAGCCCTTCCGGCTGCCGTCCGCCATCAGAGCGCGGTGGGCGAGATCCTGAGCCGGCCCACCCGTTTCCGGACGCTGGCTTTGTGGATCGGCTACGCCTGCCTCGTCGCGGCCTACTACTTCGCGAACACCTGGACTCCGAAGATCGTTGCGGTAGCCTCCGGCAATGACTCCCTGGGGGTGACCATCGGTGTGATCGCCAACGCGGGCGGCATCCTCGGCTGCTTCATCTTCAGCGCACTCGCCATCAAGTACCGCAGCCGGCTCCTGCTCGTCTGGGCCCTGGTTCTGGCCGCCGTCGCCTACCTGCTCTTCGGCGTGGTCTTCACCCAGGTCAACGTCGCCCTCGTCGTCGCACTGTTCCTCGGGATCCTCACCACCGCCGCGATTGCCGGCTTCTACGCTGTGGCACCCGATGTTTACACCGCGAGGGCACGGGCCACCGGTATCGGCTGGATGATCGGGCTGGGCCGCTTGGTCTCCATCGTGGCCCCCATCCTGGTGGGTTACCTGATCTCCGGCGGCTGGCAGCCGGAGCGCATCTTCTTCCTGTTCGCCATCCCGCTGGCGACCTCCGCCCTGTGCATCGTTTCGCTCGGCATGTCGCTCAAGCGCACCCAGCCGCCGGCCCTGGCGGACACCGCCCTGGCTCCCACCTCGCCTGCCGCGTAAGCGGAACCCATAATCTCCCTGTCAAGACATCGAAGGAAAATCCATGCGTTCAGTTGAAACCGGCGACCTGCTGCGAGCCGCCCCCAATCGTGAAGAATGGTCCGGCTCCCGGATGGGCCGCTTCCTGGCCGCCGTCGAGCAGAAGACCGGCCGGACCTTCGCCGGTTACGAGGACGCGTGGCAGTGGTCCGTGGACAACCTCGAAGAGTTCTGGGCCGAGGTCTGGGACCACTTCGAGATCATCTCCCACACCCCCTACGAGGCAGTCCTGGGCGACCGCAAGATGCCGGGGGCGGAGTGGTTCCCGGGTTCCACGATCAACTACACAGAACACATAGTGCGTGCAGTCCGCAGCCGCCAGGACGACGTCATGGTTAAGTCCCGGAGCCAGACTGCCGGCCGTTCCGAATGGACCGGCGGCCGGCTGCTGGAGGAGATCGGGCGCATCCAGCAGGGGCTGGTCCGCCAGGGCATCATGGCGGGGGACCGCGTGGCCGGCTATCTGCCGAACATTCCGCAGACCCTCGCGGCCTACCTGGCCACGACGGCCCTGGGCGCCATCTGGTGCTCCGTGCCGCCCGAAATGGGCCCCAAATCCGTGGTCGACAGGATCAGCCAGCTCGAACCCAAACTGATCATCGCCGTCGACGGCTACCGGTGGGGAAAGAAGGATCTGTCCCGGGCGGATGACCTGGTGCGGATCCGGATGGAACTGCCGGACACCCAGGTGGTGCTGCTCCCGTATCTCGACCAGGACTGCCAGGTGCCGGCCAACACCATTGCCTACCGCGACTTCACCGCTGAGAGCGCCGGCATCCGCTTCGAGGCCGTGCCGTTCTCCCACCCGCTGACCGTCCTGTTCTCCTCCGGAACCACGGGCAAACCCAAGGCGATCGTCCACTCGCACGGCGGCCTGCTGCTGGAACACTTCAAGGCCATGGGGCTGCACTTCGACATGGGCCCGAAGGACACCGCGTTCTGGTTCACCACCACCGGCTGGATGGTGTGGACCCTGGGCATCTCCACCCTACTGACCGGCGCCGCCGTCGTCCTCATGGACGGGGACCCCAACTGGCCAACGCTCGACGGCGAATGGTCCCAGTGGGCGGTACTGGCCGAGACCGAAGCCACTTACCTGGGCACGGGATCGGCCTACCTCGCCGCCTGCGCCCACGCCGGACTTACGCCGGGCGCCACCTGGGACCTCAGCCGGCTCCGCGAGATCCAGTGCTCGGGCTCGCCGCTCGCGGCGGACGTCGCGGCCTGGGTGTACGACGACGTCAGCCCGGACCTGGTGCTCGCACCCACCTCCGGGGGCACCGATATCTGTGCCGCATTCCTGGGCGGCAGCCCGCTGACCGGAGTCTATGCAGGCGAAATGTCCTGCCGGCCCTTGGGCGTGTCGGTGGAGTCCTGGGACCGGGACGGCCACCCGCTGCACGGCATAGCCGGCGAGCTCGTAGCCACGAAGCCCATGCCCTCCATGCCTGTCTTCTTCTGGGGCGACACGGACAACGAGCGTTACACCGACAGCTACTTCAGCGCCTACCCGGGCGTCTGGCGGCACGGTGACTGGCTCATCGAGACCGAACGCGGGACCTGGGTGATTTCCGGCCGGTCGGACGCCACCCTGAACCGGGGCGGTGTACGCCTGGGCACGGCCGAGTTCTACGCCGTTCTCGATGGCCTGCCACAGGTCAACGACAGCATGGTGCTGCACTTTGAGGACCCGGCAGGGGGAATGGGCCGCCTGGCGCTGCTCGTTGAAGCCCAGGAAGGTGCCGATACCGCACAGCTGGAGGCGGCGGTCCGCCGGGCGCTCCGAACGGAACTGTCACCCCGCCACGTCCCCGACGACGTCGTCTTCGTTCCCAGCATTCCCCGCAACCCCTCAGGAAAGCGGCTGGAAATCCCGCTCAAGCGGGTCATCCAGGGCGCTGTGCTGGGCGAGGCCATGGACCCGGGCGTGCTCGTCAAACCGGAAGATGTTGGCGAGACAGTGCGGCTCATCCAGAAGGCGTTCGCCGCATGACCACCACCAGAAACGTGAATCCGATGAATATTTCCGACCTCGTTGCCATCGACATGCACGTCCACATTGAAGCCGACGGCCACGGCCACACCGACATGCCGGAAGACTTCCGCGAAGCTGCCCGCAAGCACTTCGGCACCTCGCACGAACCGTTGAACGTCGACAGCGTGGCCGCCCATTACCGCGAACGCAACATGGCCGCCGTCGTCTTCACGGTGGACCACGAATCCCAGACCGGGCATCCGCCGATCTCCAACCGCGAGATTGCCCGCCAGGCTGCGGAGCATTCGGATGTGCTCATTCCCTTTGCCAGCATCAACCCTGCCCGCGGCGAGGAGGGTGTGCGGGAAGCGAAGATCCTGGTGGAGGAATTTGGTGTCAAGGGGTTCAAGTTCCACCCCAACCTGCAGGGATTTTTCCCGAACGATCCCATGGCCTACCCCCTCTACGAGGCAATTCAGGAACTGGGGGTTCCTGCGCTCTTCCACACGGGGCAGAGCGGGATCGGTTCGGGCATGCCGGGCTCAGGCGGGATCAGGCTGAAATACTCCAACCCGCTCGTGCTCGATGACGTGGCCGTGGACTTCCCGGACTTGAAGATCATCATGGCCCACCCGTCGTTTCCCTGGCAGGACGAGGCACTGGCGGTCGCGGCGCGCCACACCAACGTCTACATCGACCTCTCCGGCTGGTCCCCGAAGTACTTCCCGCCGCAGCTGGTGCAGTACGCGAACTCGCTGCTGCGGACCAAGGTCCTTTTCGGCTCCGACTACCCCATGATTCCGCCGGACCGCTGGATCGCCGACTTTGAGAAACTGGCCATCAAACCGGAAGTCCGTCCGCTGATCATGCGCGAGAACGCCATCCGGCTGCTTGGCCTGGGCGTAGCCTGAGCCTGACCCAACCACCGACTAGGAAACATCAATGTCACAACGCGTACTCATCACCGCCGGAGCCAGCGGGATCGGCCTTGCCGCCGCCAAGGCCTTTACAGCTGCCGGCGCCCGGGTTCACATCGCCGACATCAATGCCGAAGCCGTGGCCGCAGCCAGCGCCGGTAGCCCGGACATCACCGGATCAGTGACGGACGTCAGTAACCCCGACGCCGTCGCCGCCCTGTTCCAGGACGTCCAGAAGGAGCTTGGCGGTCTGGATGTGCTGGTCAACAACGCCGGCATCGCCGGCCCCACCGCCCCGGTCGAGGAATACGACGCCGGCGCTTTCGCCGCGGTCATTGGAGTCAACCTGCAGGGCACGTTTAATGTCACGCAGCGGGCTATTCCGTTGCTGAAGGAATCCGACGCCGCGTCCATCGTGACCATGTCTTCCCTGGCCGGCCGGTTCGGCTACCCGAACCGGGTTGCTTACTCCACAACCAAGTGGGGCCTGGTCGGATTCGCAAAGACGCTCGCCATGGAACTGGGCCCGTTTGGCATTACGTCGAACACCATCCACCCGGGCGCCGTGGACGGCCCGCGCATCATGAGCGTCTTCGAGGGCCGTGCGTCCATCTCCGGCCGCACCGTTCAGGAGGAAGTCGACTCCGCGATGGCCAACCAGTCGGTGAAGAAATTCATCAACCCCGACGACATCGCCGCCCTGATCCTCTTCCTCGCCGGCCCGCACGCCCGCACCATCTCCGGCCAGATGTTCCCCATCGACGGCGACTCCAAAGCCGCAGTCTAAGGAGCGCGAGGCATATTGCGCCGCAGGCGCCAGCCGCCGGCCGCCCCGCCGGGACAAACGCACTCCCCGTTATCGCCGTTCCGCCGGCGGGCAGCCTCAGGCGCGGCCGTTTCGTGCTCATCGTGGGTATCGTGCTCCTGGCCAACACCCTGCGGCACGCCGTCACCGGCTTGTCCCCGCTGCTGGCGGCGGTCCGGGGAGAAATGGGCCTGGGCATCGCCGCTGCCAGCTTCCTGGGCAAGGCTTCGGCGCCTACACCAGCCGGTTGGTTTATGGAGGCGGGAAGTTTACTTCAGCATTGTTGGCTGGCCTTTTCGCTGGGTCCTACGCAGCGTTTGGGTTGCCTGGAACGTGGCAAAGGAAGTGTGTACAACGTCCACACTTCGGGCTTCGGATCGCGCCGTGTGTGGGTCGGATCGGGCCGGATTCCTTATGTTTCCGGGGGAGTCGAGTGTTTGCGGGGGAGCGAAAGCAGTTCGAGTCCCACCTCGGGCACGTGTTTTCCCTGTCCAGGGGCTTGTGGGCCCCTGAATGTGTACAAATCTCCCGTGTGGGCCCCTTGGGGCCCATTTTTGTTGGCCGGCCCAGCGTGGTCGATCCGCCGAAACTTGCCTACGCCGGACACGGTCGGACGCAACATCGAGGGCCCCCCGGGTCCCGGCTTTTGCTCGAGGCGTCAAATCCAGGACTGACCACGCTACGTAGAAGACCTGCTCGGAACTCCCGTTTCATAGAACCATCAACCTCCCAGCATCTGGGCAGAGGACGACGGAAAACCGAAGTGGATTGATCACAGCTTCTCAACGTCCCATGCAAGGGTCGTGACACGAAGGTCTGAGGATCGACTTGAAGCCTGGTCCGTGACAATCACAGACCCGAAATTCTGCTGGAATCTGGAAGATGTCACGTTCCAAAGCTCGAGGAAGGCCGTGGCCGTGATGTCTTCTGCGTCATGCCGGTCCCGGGAAAGCCGAGGGAAGAGGCCGGCCGCGGCTTCAGTGGCCGCCGAGGATCTCCACAAGAGCGAACGAGAGACCGAAGCCAACGGCGATCGCGATGCCGGTGGCGGCACCGGCGTCCCGAAGCCCCTCCGGTACCATACGGGTCGTTACATTTGTCAGGATGCCGCCGCCGGCGAAGGCCAGCGCGAAGGCCACCACCTCGGGCGGGGCTCCCCGCAGCAGCACCATGAAGACGGCCACCGACGCGGCGCACAAGAACGTCATGGCCAGCCAGGCGGTCATGACGTGGCGGGTGGTCATGCCTGATTTGCGCAGCGGTCCGGTGTCGGCCATGGCCTCGGGCACGCCGCAGAGGAAGACAGCGGCCAGCACCGCCGCACTGATGCCGTAGCCGCTGAGTAGCGCCCCAGTGATAACTACCGCTTCGGCGACCACGGACAGCCCGATCACAAGGAACCTGGGCTCGTGGACGGGAGGTTCGGACAGCCGCCGGCCGCGCACGGCACCCGTCACCACCCACGCCGTCGCCACGGCCCCGCCGATCAGTCCCACCCCGACATAACCGCTTCCGCCGGCCAGCCGCCCGGCCTCGGCGACGAGCTTGTAGGCGACAGCCGAGAGCAGGGCGCCGGCACCGAGCCCGGTCAGGATGCCGAGCAGGACGCTGTTGCCAACGCGCCACCGCAGGGCTAGCAGTCCACCTAGGAAGTACGAGGACCCGGCAAGCAGACCCCAGCCAAATGCCTGCAGCATTGGCTCCCCTTTCGGCTTAGGCACTAAAGCACCGCGCCTAGGCATCATCCCGAACGGCCGCGGGGATGGCAAGGGCCGCCCGCGAGGCGCCGCGGGCTGGAAGCGGTGCTCGATACGTCAGGTGGTGCCGGTCGGGCCAGTCGGGTGGGTGGCCGGGCTTCGCTGGAACCAGGTTGGTTGGGAGCATGAATGCTGCTACGAGTCCGACGAGTCCCAGGCCGGCGAGGGTGATCATCGCGCTGCCGTATGACCAGGTGAGCAGGATTGTTCCGGCGACGGCGGTGCCGAGGGATGAGCCGAGGTTCGATACGCTGCGCGACAGGCCGGAGATCTCGCCCTGGAGCTCATTGGGGAAGCTCGATTGGACCAGGTTGACGGACGGGGTCAGCATCGCACCGACTCCGAGCCCGATTAGCAGGAGCCCGGGGTTGAAAGCCCATGCGCTCGGATTCCCGTAGACCATGGCGACGAGTAAGGCGATACCGCACAGGGTGACGATGAAGCCGACGATGACCAGGGTGCGTTGCGCGTGCCTCTTCGCGAGCCGCTCTGCCGCGATCGACGAGGCCAGGATGCCGGCGGTGGCCGCCGTGAAGATCACCCCGGTCTCGATCGCGTTGTAACCTCGCACGACTTGGAGGTATGCCGACACGACGAATGAGGTCCCCAGCAGGATGAGCCATTGCACGTTCTGCGTGATGAGGCCGAGATTCGATGTTCGATTCCGGAAGAGCGCGGTGGACAGCAGGGGCTCCTCGCCTTTGCGCTCCTTGGCGCGCACGTGGGTGAAGAACCAGAGCAGCAGCAGTGCGCCAGCAGCCATGAAGATCGCCATTAGCAGCAGGTTGTTGTCGGCGAGCATGATGCCGGTGACGAGGACCACCAGCCCCGTGGCAGAGAGTACGGCGCCCATGGAGTCGAACGGCTTGCTTGGATCCGCAGGCACGGGGTCCTGAACTGCGTGGCGGCTGAGGAAGATGATGATCACGATGATCAGTGCCTGGAAGATGAATGCAGCCCGCCAGCTGATCGCGGTAGTGATGAGCCCGCCGATCAGCGGTCCCGCGGCCGCCCCGATTCCGCCCATGCCGCTGATCACTCCGAATGCCCAGGCACGGGAGGTTATGTCCGTGAACAGCAGGGTCGTCAGGATGTAGACGGGTGGGATCAGCAGCGCCGTGCCGACACCTTCCAGGATCGAATTGCCCAGGATCAGCACGAACAGGTTCGGCGCCAGCGCGCTCGTCACTGCCCCGACCCCGTACAGCGAGAGTCCGATGATGAACAGTCTCTTGCGGCCCCAGAGGTCGGTCAGCTTGCCGCACGGAATCATCAGCGCGGCCATGACCAGCAGGAAGATCGTGATGGCCGTCTGGATTCCCTTGACGGTTGTGTTCAGATCCTGGCTCATGTCGTTGATCATCACGTTCATGTTCGAGCCCGCGAAGCTGCAGATGAACTGGGCTAGGGCGAGCGGCACCAGCACTCTGCCCAGTTCCTGTTTCGTCCGGCCTATGACGGCGTTTCCACCCATTCCGAGCTCCTTTCCAGGTGGCGTTGCCCTCCGACGGCGGATCGCTGGAGTGCGAAGATGGCGAGCGTCGCCCGTCCTTCCGGACGACGACGGCGGGCGCTCCGGGGCCGGTCAGTTGTGGTCAGCGCGTTCTGGCGATGGATCGAGGCGGAGAAGATGCCATTGCCATGCGTCGAGTTTGATGAACAATCCGCCGACGAGGTCCTCGCCCGCGCGGTCGAAACTCATCTCCCGGGTCGGGTCGGTCAGCTGCCACAGGTGTCCGCGCAGGTCCGGCCACGGTGCCTTTATGCGGCCTGTTGCGGGCGCGTCGCTCAGGTTTACGACGATCAGCCACCGTGTGGCGCCGTCCCAGCTCCAGGCGACGAGGTTTTCGAAGCTGTTGTCGCCCGGCCATCCCGACCGTTCGCAGGGTTGCCAGTGCCCGTCCCGGAAGGTCGGGTCGGCAACGGCGGCCAGGAGCCGGCGGTAGAAGCCCGCCAGCTGGTCATTGGTCGGCTCGTTGGGGAAACGGCCGAGGAACACCGGGAGGCGTACCCGCCAGCCCAGCAGCTGGCCGTGGTGAATGAGCCGGGCCCCGGTCTGGGTCAGTGCCGCCACGGCCGCCGCCTCTGCGCGGCCGGCTCCGAACGCCGTCGCTGCCCGTGGCTCGTCGTGGTTTTCCACGAACCGGACAAGGGCGTTCTGGTAGGCGGGCTCTGCCTGCAGGTGCAGCCGCACCTCCTCGGCATTGACGCCGAGAAGGCGGTCATACAGACGCTTGTCGTAGCAGTAGTCGAAGCCCTGCTGGAGCAGGGACCATTCAAGATCCCAGTAGGCTTCCGCGAGGAAGACGAAACCGGGGTGGGTTTCGCGGACGGCGTCGATCACGGTTGGCCAGTAGTCCGTGCCCGGTGCCGGACCGACGCGGGCACCCCAGGTGCGGGCGAACACGTCGTTCATCATCAACATCGCCATGTCGCAACGAACTCCATCGCACTGACTGGCGATCGATCTGAGCGTCTCAGCGGCCGCTGTGCGCAGGGCTGGGGCGAAGGCATTGAGCTGAACGACGTCCGGCCAGGCCGGGAAGTAGGGATCCCGCCCGTTGGCGAGCACCCGGCCGCCGACCTCGACGAAGGACGCCGGATCCAGGTCCCGGTCCGTGGCCGTTCCCTGGACGAAGAGGTCGGGTGTTTCCGTGGTCCACGGGTGGTCCGGGGCGACATGGTTGGGCACGAAGTCCAGGATCAAGCGGAGACCCCGCGCCGCCAGTTCCGCCCTCGCGGCGGAAAGCCCTTCCGGGCCACCCAGGCGGTTATCGGCCGCGTAGTCCATGACGCAGTAGGGTGAGCCGACGACGTCGTCGGCGCGCCAATCGGGAAGAGCGGCCTGGAAATCGGAGCGGAGGGCCGGATTTGCCAGTGCGATCGCGATTCCGGCGGGGCTGCGGCGCCAGACCCCCATCAACCAGACCGCATCGAAGCCCAGACCGGCGATGTCGTCCCAGTGCCGTGTCGGAACGGAGCCCAGATCGACGGGTCTGCCTTCTTCCACGCTGATCGATTCAAGCCATGCCCAGGTGTTGATCTCGTAGATAAACGGGTGGGCCACCGGCCGCGGCAGGCCCGGCGGCCGGACCGCCGCTTCCATCTCGTCCATCACAGCTCCTCGCAGGTCATGACTTTGAGGACGCGGGATGCGCCGTCAGTCTCGCTGGACATCGGTTCCCTGTTCCGCCTCCGGCGGTTCTGTCGCGATCTTTGGGGCAGGGTTTTCCGGGAACACCATCCGTTGGCTGTGGCGGGGCGGGTCGAGGAGAAGGTCCGCGACCAGGGCAGTCCACCCGGTCTGGTGCATGGCGCCGAGGCCGGCGCCGTTGTCGCCGTGGAAGTACTCGTAGAACAGCAGGTTGTCCTTCCACGCGGGATCGTTCTGCAGCAGGTCCACGCCACCATAAACGGGTCTGCGTCCGCCCGGGCCGGGGAGCCAGATGCTCACCAGCCGATCGGTGAGGTCACCCGCGATCTCCCGAAGGGTCAGGTGCTGACCGGACCGGGTGGGGTATTCGACGGTGAAGTCGGGACCGACGAACTGGTCGTATTGCAGCAGGGCCCGGATGATGAGGTAGTTGACCGGCAACCACACCGGTCCCCGCCAGTTGGAATTGCCGCCATACATCGCGGTGTGCGATTCGGCCGGTTCGTACTGGATGACCGCGGTAGGCAGCCCCGGGACCGTGTAGGGGGTGGTGTGCCGCTTGGAGATCGACCGGAGGCCATGGGGAGACAGGAATGCCTCCTCGTCGAACAGATTTTCCAGCAGCCGGGCGAGTTTGTCCCTCGGGACCACCGAGAGCAGCGTACGCCGGGAGTCCCCGGTGCCACGGACCTGCCAATCAAGGATTTCGTGCCGGTCGGTCTGTTCCAACCGGCGGGCGAACCGCTTCCGCAGCCTGTGGACCCGGTCCGTGTTCCGGGTGGGGAGCGCGACCGCGGGCAGCGCCGGGATCAGCCCGACGAGCGACTGTACCTTGATCGAGACGCTGTTCCCGTCGGGGTCGGTGAGCCGGTCGTAGAAGAAGCCGTCCTCGGTGTCATAGCAGCCTGAATCCTCGAGCGCGTCCATGATCAGCACGGCCTGTTCCAGGAATTTCACCACCATGTCGTCATAGACGGCGTCGTGTTCGGCGAGTTTGGTGGCCAGGGTGAGCATGGCCACGGAGTAGTACGCCATCCACGCGGTGCCGTCGGCCTGGTCCAGCCTGAAGCCGGGCGGGAGGTGCGAGCGGTCGATCGGGCTGATGTTGTCCAAACCCAAAAAGCCGCCACCGAACAGGTTGTTCCCGTCAGGATCCTGACGGTTGAGCCACCAGGTGAAATTCAGCAGCAGCTTCTGGAACACCCGTTCCAGGAAGTCCAGGTCGGTGCCGCCGTCGATGACGAACACCCGGATGGCCGCCAGCGCGTGGACCGGCGGGTTGACGTCGTCGAAGCTCCACTCGTACGCCGGCAGCGCCCCGTTAGGATGCTGGAACCACTCCCGCAGGAGAACCAGCAGCTGATATTTGGCGAACGCGGGATCCAGGTGCGCCCAGGTGACGGAGTGAAATGCCAGGTCCCAGGCCGCGAACCACGGGTACTCCCAAGGGTCGGGCATGGCCAGCACGTCGAACGAGTCCAGATGCCGCCACCCCGTGTTCCGGCCGTTACGGTGCCCCGCCGGCGGGACCGGTTGGCCGGGGTCGCCATCCAGCCACCGGTTGACCCGATACGGGTACATTTGCTTGCTCCAGACCAGCCCCGCGCAGGCCTGGCGCATGACCTGCATCGGCTCGGCACCGATCTCAGCGGGGGCGATCGCGGCGTAGAACTCGTCCGCCTCCCGCTCCCGGGCTGCCATGACGTCATCGAAATAGGAGTCGAACCAGCCGGCGGGGTGTGTGGTTTGGTCCGCGACCGGCCGGTGCAGCCGCAGCCGCAGCTCGGTCCGCCCGCCGCCCGGCACGGTGAGCTGATACCACCAGGCCGCCTTGGTACCGGTGTGTTGCGGATTCACGGTGTCCGCGCCGGAAACCACGTGGTCGTTTATGCCGTCCTTTGGGTAGGCGGTGACCGGAGCCGCCCCGAACAGCCGGGCGGTATTCGTCTCGTTGTCGCAGAACAATGCCTGCGGCCGGACTCCCTCTCTTGTGGGCTCGGCATCGAGCCGGTAGCCGGACAACCGCGGGTGCTCGACCGCCACCCCGTCGCCGTCGAGGAACAACGACGGCGCCTCCGCGCCCGAGACCCGCCATGAGTTGCGGAACCACAGGGTTGGCAACACCGACAGCACCTGTTCCTCGGACGAATGGTTCTCGATGGTGATCCGGGCAAGTACCTCGGTCGGCGAGGCCTTGGCGTATGCGACATCCACGGACCAGTACCGGCCGCCGTCGAAAACACCGGTATCGAGCAACTCGAACTCGGGTTCGTCCCGGGAACGACGGGCGTTCTCATCGATCAGCTGCTGATAGGGAAACGCTGCCTGCGGGTAGTGGTACCGCCACCGCAGCCATGCGTGGCTGGGCAACGCATCCGGGTACCACCAGTATTCCTTGACGTCCTCCCCGTGATTGCCCTGCGGACCGGTCAGCCCGAACATCCGCTCCTTCAGGATCGGATCGGCCCCGTTCCACAACGCCAGCCCCAAGCAGAGGTCGTGGTGAATATCGGACAGCCCCGCCATGCCGTCCTCGTTCCATCGGAACGCACGGGACCGGGCATGATCATGCGGAAAATACTCCCACGCGTCGCCGTTGTCGCTGTAGTCCTCCCGGACCGTGCCCCAGGCCCGCTCCGACAGGTAAGGGCCCCACTCGTACCAGGGATTCGCCGCGAACAGGTCATCTTCCGCGGCCCCGGTGGCCTGGGCCAGCCGGGCATGCTCAGCGGTGACACCCCGGGGTTCCGCGGGCGGCGTCGTCGTGTTCTCGGACATGGGGTCCTCCCAAGGAAGCGCTGCCGGCTGAACCTCTCAAGACATGCCCGGATGGCGGCCAGCGACCTGGTCCACCGACCCTCTGAGACGTCATGCGCCGCGCCGGGTGTGCCCTCTGGCATGACGATAGCAGGCGGCGCACGGCCCAAGTTGCCCAGGAGCAACAATTCACCTTTCGTTCACGTCAAGTCGGTCGGACAGCGTGAAGGATCGACGCCTGCGGTCCGCGGCCGGCTTCACAGGTTGGGTCGCGTGCCTTTGCTGCTAAGGCAGAAACGATGAGCCGGCCGGAGGCTGCACTTGGTTCGGGGGCGGCGTGACGGCGTGAATGAAACTGCCCTATTCAGCAGCCTGCGACACGGGGAGCGGCGCGTGATTCGGTCATTTCCGGGACGGCTGTAACTACTGGGCTTTCTGTGGCAGAGGGCGGGCAGCGTGTCTGCGCGTCAGTTCAGTGAGCTCGGCCAGTTCGGCCAGCCGATGGGCGCGGGCGGAATCGGCGGGGGTGAACGGTGTCCGGGCCTAGAGAACCTGAGGGGTTCATGCCACGGTGATGGAATCTTCACCAATGTCCCTTCGGAGACCGGGGCGCCGCTTGTGGATCTGGCGCGGTCGCCGGTAATCCCGGGGTTCGCGACTGGGACCGGGGCAAACCGCGAGGTTGGTGACGACCAGATTGTGCAGGCCGGACGGCCGCCAGGGCTTCGTTCGGTCCCGGCCGTTCCTGTTCCTTCCGGTCTCGCCGTGGCCACCATTGATCGGGTCTTTGGGGGCGCCCAGACCCGCAAGCGCCTTGCATGGCGCTGCCCGGTCCCGTTCGTTGGACCACTGATGCCGCCAATGATCTGCGGGCGGGTGTCGCGGTGGGAACCGGCTTTCGGGCGGCAGATTCAGCTGGAGGAGGCAGGCTGGTCAGGGCGGCCGCATCCAACGCACAGGTCTCCTTCTCGGCCCTTATTGACTGACCGAGTAGCTGCTGCCGGCCGTCTCGGTGTCGTGGATCCACCGTTACCTGGAAAGTCCCCGAAAAGTTGTCAGGGCCTCCACGACCAAGTCGTGGTCGGCTTTTTGTGGCAGTCCGGACACGGTCGCTGTGGCGACATGCCCTGTGTCCTTCACATATATCGGGAAGGCTCCGCCGTGGGAGGCGAAGCGTGTCTGGTCGAACCAACCGTTGTCTTCGAGGCGTCCGCCGCCGAGCCGGCCCTTAAGGCCCACGAGGAGGGACGGTTCGGCGTACCGCTCCGTTGTACTGCTCTTTCTCTGGATCCAGATGTCGTTGTCGGGAGTCGCTCCAGGCAGAGAGACGTGAAAGAGGATGTGACTGTTTCGGCGGATGTCGATGGCGACCGGGAGGTTTCTCTGTGTGGCAAGCTCAATGAGCAGGAGACCCAGTGCGAGAGCGTCCGCTTGGCTGAAGCTGTTCAGATGCAGGGCATCGACTTCGTATTCGAGGCGTTGAATGAGGGACTGCAGAGCGGCTACGGGCTGTTCGTCCGGCGAATCCGGGTCAAAGTCAGCCTCGGGGACGCGGATGGTTTCGTGCATCATGAGTCGTAGTTTCCTGTCTGCTGGACCGGCTGTGCGCCGGGCCGCGAGGGGTGCAGGCCTCGACTGAGTCAGGTCCGGGGGCGCCAGGTGGCGGTTGAGGACCGGATTTTCAGCTGGGGCTCGATGAGGGCCAGTTGGTTTTGTATGTCGGCGTTTCCGTCGGCCAGACGGTTCATCAGCAATTCGGTGCCCTTGGCGCCGATCTGCTGAGGGAATCCTGCCACGGACGTGAGCGGGGGGATCTGGCTGGCTGCAATGCGCGTGTCGTCGAAAGAAGCGACGGCGATGTCGCGGCCGGGTTCGAGTCCGCGGCGGCGCAGTTCGTCGTAGATTCCCTGCGCCACGGCGTCGTTGTAGGCGATGAGCGCGTCCGGCAGGCGGCCTTGGTCGAGGAGCCGGCCCACAGCAGCGGTGCCTCCTTCGGGAGTGATGGCGCTTCGGAGCTCGTCCGTGCTCCACACCTCACATCCGTGGGGCTCGAGCGACGTGCGGAGGCCCTCCTCCCGTTCCGTGAGGGAAGATGCGGCGCGGCCACCGATGAATGCCACGCTCTTGCAGCCCAGGGCGGCAAGATGTTTCCCCAACATCGTGGCACCCTTGACGTTTTCACTGCCCACATAGTCGAAACTAGGGAAATGGCGGGCTAGCAAGACTACCGGGACGTTGGCGGCGTTGACCTGTTTGGCGAGCTTTTCCGGATCGGTGTCGGGGGCCGGGAGCAGGAGGAGCCCGTCGACCTGGCGTTCGATCATGGAGGCGATGATCTCGTGCTGTCGCTCGGCATTGTCCCGGCTGTAGCCGATAAAGATGGTGTAGCCGGCGTCGTGGGTGATCTGGTCGACGGCCATGGCCAGCTCGGCGAAGTATGGGTTGATGATCTCGGTGACGATGAGTCCGATCGTCATTGACCGGCTTTGGCGCAGGTTGGCGGCCTGCCGGTTGTAGACGTACCCCAGCGTGTTCATGGCTTCGCGTACCTTGACGGCTGTGGACTCCGGGATGCGGGAGTCGCCGCGAACGACGAGTGAAGCGGTTGAACGTGAGACGCCGGCAGCCTTGCTCACGTCTTCGAGGGTGATGCGCGGGGCCATGCTGGAATCCTGCCGGTGGGTCGATAGGCGAAGAAGCGGCGCTCCCCGCCCCTCGACTTTACCAATCCCCATCCATAAACCCCTGATCATCAGACTCCGATTTCGGGGGCGGCGGAGGTGCACCGTACTGGTCCCGGAGTTCACAGAATTCTGTCCCGGGGCGTGTTCGTCGCAGACTCGCTTGTCCGGCCGGACTCTTGGTTTGCGGCGAGGAGGCTGTCCGCGACGCGGAGGGCGTTGGCCGCGATGGTCAGGGCGGGGTTCAAGGCCGCGGAAGAGGGGAAGAAGGAGCCGTCAACGACCCAGAGGTTGTCCAGGTCGTGGGCGCGGCAGTCCGGGTTAAGGACGCTGGTCTTGGGGTCGTGGCCTGCCACGGCTGTTCCACACTGATGGGAGTTGGTTTCGATGCCCATCCGTTCCCTGAAGATCACGGGGTACCCGGCTCTCCGTACGGCCTTCTTCACCCGGCGGACCAGCTCCTTGTGGGGGTCGAGGTTGTTCGGCTCCCACCACACCTGGATCTTGCCGTTGACGACGCTGATGCCGTTCGTCGTCCGGGGAAGGTCCTCCGTGGTGAGGTAGATGTCGATGCTGCGGTCCGACATCGCTTTGAGGACTGGGGTCGGTGCCCAGCTGCGGGCCATCTTGAGCATGCTGGCCCGCAGTTTCCCGAGCATCTGCAGATTGCCCAGGGGATACCGGTTGGTGGGGCCGGACTCGTACCAGTCGTTTAGGCCCAGGGTTTTCTGCCAGAGGGTCTTGTTGACTTTGACCGGGTTGATGCCGATGAAGAAGGTGCTGTTATGCACCATGTAGTTTCGGCCGACCATACCTGAAGAGTTGGCCAGGCCGCGGGGGTGGTCCTTCGTTGCCGACCGGAGCAGCAGCGCTGCCGAGTTTACTGCGCCGGCGGCGAGGATGAACTTGTCCGCTTCAATCCGGATGATCTGGTCATTGTGTTCTGCCAGGACGGCGACGATGGTGCGTCCGTCCGGTCCCGGGATGAGCCGGATGACTTTGGTGTCCGTCATCAGGGTGGCGTTGCCGCTGTCGAGCGCCGGGTTGATGGCGATCTTTTCGGCGTCGGACTTCAGCCCGGCCTCGTTGGGGGCGCCGTCACTGGTGGCGCAGAGGGCGCGCTTTTCGGGGGTGTCCGCGTCCAATCCGTTGGCCATCCGGAAGGGGTGCAGCCCTTGGCGCCGCAACGAATCCGCTAGAGCCTGGATTGCAGGTTCATGGTCCAGCGCCGGGTGCGGGTAGGCCTCGGAGTGAACCGGCTCTGTCGGGTCCTCGCCGATCTGTCCGCGGACCTGGAAGAGCTGCTCGGCGCGTGTGTAGTACGGTTCGAGGTCGGCGTAGCTGAAGGGCCAGGCCGGGGATGTTCCGTCGTGGTGCTGTGTTTCGTCGAAGTCGCTGGCGCGGAAGCGGGGCAGGCAGGCACCGTAGACCTTGGTGTTTCCTCCCACCCAGTAATACACCCCTGGTTTGAAGGGCGCCCCGGTGCGCCCGTTGTACCAGGTGTCGGCGTTCTTGTAGCGACCTTTGAGGTAGACCTCGTCCAGGTCGGAGTTCTGCGGTTCCGCGGGCAGCCGGTGGCCGCGTTCGATGATGAGGATCTTGGCGCCGGAGTCTTTCAGGGCGTACGCCATGGTGCCGCCGCCCATGCCGGAGCCGATGATGGCGATGTCGGTCCGGATCACCTCGTCCGGGAGCGCTGGTTCTGCCGTCGCTTCCGGAAGGGGTGCCTCGTCGATGGTTTCCCAGGACATGGTGATCACCGTCTCCGCTGTGCTTCGGCGTTTACGGGAACTGAGGAGGTTGTGGTTGTCATAGCTGCTACTTCCTTCAGGGTGAGGGTCCTAGGGGCGGGGTGCGTCGGGGCGTCGACCCAGCGGTTTTCGCGGATGTCGACCTGGAGCTGGATGATCTTCAGTTCGGTGAGAGGGCCTCGACTACGGCGTTCTGCATGACGTCGACTGGTGCGGGCAGGCCGGTGAACTTCTCGAAGGCGAAGGCGCCTTGGAGAACGAGCATGCGGACGCCGTCGATGATGGTCGCGCCGGAACGTGACGCGCGCGCAAGAAAGGGTGAAACGGTAGGCCGTACGACGATGTCCATGACCACCCTCGTGGCGCTGAAGGCCGCAGCCGGCACGGGGACGTCATCGTCGTTGCCATGGCCGAAGGAGGTCGCGTTGATGATCACGTCGCAGGCTGCAGTGCCTGCGTCTTCAAGGGACCCGCCGTATGTGACGCCGAGATCGGCTGAGAGCGCAGTGCCGGTGGCCGAGGATCGGTTGAAGATTGCCACGTTGGCGCCGCTCTTGACCAGACCGTAGGCGATGGCCCTCGCTGCGCCGCCGGCACCGAGTACGCCGACGCGGGCGTCGCGGAGGTCGCCGTGTTCCTGGACGGCGACGACAGCTCCAATCCAGTCGGAGTTGTAGCCCACGAGGCGGCCGTCTTGGTTGTGCACGACGTTGACGGCACCGATCGCCGCTGCCACGGGGTCGATCTCGTCGAGATAGGGGATGACGGTTTGCTTGTATGGCGTCGATACCGTCGCTCCGGCGAAGTCCAGGGAACGAACCGCGTTCATCGCTGCGCCGATTTCGCTGGGTTCGAACGCGAAGTAGCGGAAGTCGACGCCGAGGGCGTTGAACCCCGCGTTGTGCATGACAGGCACCGGCGTGGAGCGATTGGGAGTCGCAAAGCTACCGCATATACGCGTCGAAGCAGTAATCATCATGGTGCTCCTGTCCGGCAGAAAATTCCCTGCCTGCTTGTCGTTGGCTATGGCTGAGCGTCGGGCAACCAGCCCTCGTTGAATAGACGGCTATCGCGTCCGCATCGCCGTCAGGGCTGATGTGGCGGCTATCGGGCGCGCCGGCGCTCGCAGGCCCGCAATTGGCGGAATCGGTGAGGACGCGTGCCTTCTTCCCTGCCTGGCGGCCGCCTTGTCCGGTGAGAGCCTTCACGGACAAGGCGGCCCAGTGGGCGTGCCAGCAGAGGAAATCAGAGCCCTTGCTGTGCCTCGGTGAACTGCTGGATCTGGTCCACGGTGTCCAGGAACCAGTAATCGCCCCACATGACGGATTCATCGACGCCCAGGTCCTTGCCTTCGTGGTAGCTGCCGTGCTTGAGCACGCCTTCCCAGGCTTCGTCCGGGCTGGCGAGGAAGTCCTCGTCGGTGAGGCGGCGGAGGATGTTCACGGCGTAGTCGGCGTAGACCTGGGCCTTGGAGCGGTCCTGGACGAGGCCGGCGAGCTGCCAGAAGCCCCCTGCTGCGGCTGCGGCGGCTGAGGTTTCGTAGGGCCGGACGGGGGCGCGTTCTTCCCAATCGTTGGGGGGAACGAGGCGGCCGCCGGTCTTTTCGATGTAGAAGTCGGCGGCGGCGATGGCGGTTTCGAGGAAGCGGCGGTCGCCGGTGAAGCGGTACACGGTGCCGAAGCCGTAGAGGGCCCAGGCCTGCCCGCGTGCCCAGGATCCGTCGTCGGAGAAGCCCTGCTGGGTGGTCTGCTTGATGAAGGCGCCCGTTTCCAGGTCGAACATGCCTTCGTGGGATGCCGAGCCGTCCCCGCGCATGAGGAACCGGCGGGTGGTGAGGCAGTGGTCCACGGCCTTGCGGGCCATGTCCTGGTCCCCGGTTTGCTGCGCGGCATACAGGGCCATGTGGATGTTCATCATGATGTCGATGAACAGACTGTCGGGCTGGCGGAAGCTGGGCATGTAGCGGCCGGCTGCGCGGTACCGGCTGGCAGTGGTGCGTCCGGCTTCCACGACGACGTCGCGCTTGGCCGTGTCACCGGTAGCTTCGAACCAGCGCCGGTAGGTGGACCAGAAGAGGAAGCCGAGGTCGTGGACGGTGTCATCGCTCTTACGCTCTTCGATGAGCTCGGAGTAGTGTTCGGCCGCTCCGCGGAAGCGGGCCCGGTCGGCCTGATCGGCCCGGCGGGACAGCATCCAGAGCTGTCCGCCGAGGAACCCCTCGCACCAGTTGGTCCATGCTTCACCGTCGACCACCCACCTGCCTTCCTCGGTGTAGAGGGGGAACCGGTCCGGGTGACTGGTGATGAGCCCGCTGAGTTTTGCGGCGGCGGTCTTCCAGGCTTTGGCAGCGGCGTCGGCGAACTCCGCCGGTACTTCGTAGCCTGTCGGGAGCGTGAGCGGCAGCATCGTGGGCAGCACGGCGGAGGCGTGTGCCGGTGCGGTGGTTGCGGTGGCGGTCATGTTCGTTTCCTTTGGATGGTGCGGTGTTTCAGAAGGTAAGGGTTCACAAGGGTGCAATGGTGCAGACGGTCAGCGGCGGGGTGCATCGGGGGCGTCAACCCAGCGGTTTTCGCGGATGCCGACCTGGAGTTGGATGGTCTTGAGTTCGCTGAATTCGTCCAGGGCCTGGCGGCCGAGTTCGCGGCCGATGCCGCTGTGTCCGTAGCCGCCGAACGGCACTTCGGGGTAGCCGTCCATCCAGCGGTTGACCCACACGGTGCCGGCGCGCAGGTCACGGGCTGCGGTGAGGGCTTCGTTGATGTCGTTGCTCCAGATCCCGGCGGAGAGTCCGAAGGAGGTGGAGTTAGCGATTCCGATGGCCTCCTCGAGAGTCTCGTAGGGCAGCACGGACAGGACGGGCCCGAAGATTTCATCGGTGGCGATGGACATCCTTGCTGTGACGTCAGCAAAGACGGTGGGCTGGTAGAAGCGGCCATTGAGGCCGGTTTCGAGCCGGTCTCCGCCGGTGAGCAGGCGGGCGCCGGCGTCGCGGCCCTCGGCGACGTAGCGTTCGACGACGGCGAGCTGGGCGTCGTTGACGAGGGACCCGACGAGCGTGTCGGCCTTCAGCGGATCGCCGACGCGCATGTGCTTGGCGCGTTCGACGACGGCGGCGGCAAATTCATCGGCGATGGAGCGGTGCACGATGAGCCGGCTGCCGGAGTTGCAGCACTGGCCGACGTTGAAGTAGCCGCCGAAGACGCCGGCGTCGACCGCGGCCGTGAAGTCGGCGTTCGCGGTGATGATCTGTGGGTTTTTTCCGCCGAGTTCAAGTTCGACCTTCTTCAGGTCACGGCCCGCGGCGGAGGCGATGCCCTTGCCGACACCGGTGGAACCGGTGAAGCTGATCATGTCGATTCCCGGGTGCTCCGCGATGGCCGCGCCGACAACCCGGTCGCCGGTGACAATGTTGACCACGCCGGCCGGGAAGCCCGCCTCGCGGATGAGTTGTCCCAACATGACCGTGGTCGCGGAGGTGCTTTCGCTGGGTTTGACCACGGCAGTGTTGCCGGCGGCCAGGGCGAAGGGCAGTTTCTGGCTGATGATCAGCAGCGGGAAGTTCCAAGGGGTGATCATGCCGACGACGCCGATGGGTTCGTGGACGACCATGGCGAGGGTGTCGCGTCCGAGGGCGTTGTGGGCGTCTCCCTGGGTGTTGCGGGCGAGGCTCGCCGCGTATTCCCACAACTCGGCGGTGCCGGCGACTTCGCTGCGTGACTGGGTGATGGGTTTGCCGGTTTCGAGGGTTTCGGCCAGTGCCAGTGCTTCGGCGTCGCGGCGGACGAGGTCGGCGACTTTGAGCAGTAGCTTGGACCGCTCGGACCCGGTGGACTGCCGCCAGCCGCGGTCCAGGGCTTGTCGGGCGGCGGTGACGGCGCGGTCGACGTCTTCCTGGGTGCCCTGGGGGTAGGAGCTGACCTCGATTTCGTGGGCGGGGCTCAGCCGGGTGAACGTCTCTCCGCTTCGGGTCTGGGCGTCTTCGCCGTCGATGATCATCGGCCGGTAGGTGGGCTCGACGTCGTCAAGGGTGTAGTTCTTGGTTTCCATCTCGTGTGTCCTTTGAAAGTGTGTGGGTCCGCGGGGCGGTGTCAGTTGTCTGTGAAGTGCGGGGTGCGCTTTTCCCGGAAGGCTGCGACGCCCTCGGCCAGGTCATCGGTGGCGGCGGCCAGGCCGCCGGCGAGGGCTTCGAGCACGCGGGAGGGGGCGCCGTCGGCTGCGGCGTCGATCAGCTGCTTTCCCAGCTGGACGGCCAGGGGTGCGCCTGCCAGCAGGTCGGCGCTGAGTTTGGCCACGGTCTGCTCCAGTGCGTCCTTGGGTGCGACGGCCGTGGCCAGGCCCCAGGCGAGGGCCTCCTCGCCGGAGAGCTGACGGCGGGTCAGGACCAGTTCTTTGGCCCTGGCCCGGCCGGCGAGCTCGGTGGCGCGTTCGGTGCCGCCCCAGCCTGGGACGGTCCCGAGGCCGGTCTCGGGCAGGGCAACGCGTGCTTCGGCGGCGATGACGCGGAAATCGCAGGCCAGGGCGAGTTCCAGGCCGCCGCCGAACGCGAGGCCGTCGATGACCGCGATGCTGGGTTGCCGCAGTCCGGCGAGGGCATCGAACGCCCGGTGGCCCGTGGCGATCCAGTTCCGCCACATCCCTGCCGCGGACAGGTCGGCGAAGTGGTTGATGTCGGCTCCGACGCAGAAGACTTTGTCACCGGCGGTGCGGACGATGACCAGCCGCGCGGCCGAGGCGGACACTTCGCGGGCCGCCGCCGCCAGGTCCTCGAGGAGTCCAAGGGTCAGGGCGTTCAGCTTGGCGGACCGGTCGATCAGGATGGTGGCGGTGTGGCCGTCTTCTGAGTATTCGACGGTGACTTGCTCGGTGACGGGTGTGGTTGCGGTGCTCATGGCTGGTCCTTTCGCTGGCCGCCGAGTTCGCCGGCGAGGTGTTCTGCCGCGCGCATGACGATGGCCCAGATGCTCAGGGTGGGGTTGATGCCGGGGCAGCTGGGGAAGGCGGCGCCGGAGTACATGTAGAGGTTGCGGGTGTCGTGGACGGCGAGGTGTTCGTCCAGGACGGAACCGGCGGGGTCATGGCCGAACCGGGCGCCGCCGAGGTCGTGGCTGGAGCCGACGCCGGTGAAGTACGGGCCCTGCCAGGTTTTGGTGGCGCCCATGTCTTTGAGCAGGCCTGTTGCCTTGTCCGCCATCCAGGAGGCCAGGCGGCGCTCGTTGTCCCGCAACCGGTAAGTCACGCGGACCAGCGGCATGCCCAGGCCCGAGGAGTCGCGGTGCCGGGGATCGATTTCGAGCCGGTGCGAGGCGTAGGGCAGGGCGTCGGGCTGGATCCTGATCACGCCCTGCTGGGACCACAGTTTCAGGTGGTCGCGGTAGCCGGCGCCCCAGCGGCGGACGTCCCCGGGGAGGGTTTCGCGGGCGATCTGCAGTGGCAGGGCCTGCTGCTCGGCGCCCAGGGTAGCGCCTCCGATGAAGCCGTGGTCCAGGGAGCGGAACTCGGGGGAGAGGAAGTCGTCCAGGACGACGCCCTGCGCGGCCGGGCCGGTGTGCCGGTTGAATTCGGTGCCGGGGAAGAGCGCATCGACGTGGCCGAACATTTTGGTCATGTAGTGCAGGCCCAGCTGCCCGGTGTTGTTGCCGAGTCCGTTCTCGTGCCGGGAATCGGCCGAGAGGTACATCAGGCGGAGGTTTTCGTACGTGTAGGCGGAGAGGATCACGGCGCGGGCGTACTGGCGCCGGACGCGGCCGAGGGGATCGACCCACTCGACGCCGCGGGCGGCGCCGGAGTCGTCCATGATGATCCGGGTGACGCGGGCGTGGGTGCGCAATTCGAAGTTGCCGGTTTCGATGGCCGCGGGCACGGGGCCGAGTCCGGGGTGCCAGCGGTCGCCGCGGAAGGAGCCGAGGCCGTTGTTCCAGGCGCTGTAGCCGGTGGCGGGCCGCCCTCCATAGGATTCGGTGGTGAATCCGACAGGGACGGGGTGCGGGTGGAGGCCTGCAGCCTTGGTCGTCTCCGTGAACTTGTTTCCCAGGATGAATGGGCGCGTTGGCGGCAGGGGGAGCGGTTTGCTGCGCTTGACGAACGGGTTGGATTCGTCGCCGGCGATGCCGATCAGGTGCTCGAGCTTGGTGTAGAACGGCTCGAGCTGTTCGTAGGTCACGGGCCAGTCGGCCAGGGTGCAGTCCTCGGGCAGGGCGCCGGGTCCGTAGAGCCCGTCGTAGTGGCTCTTGGGGGCGAACTGCCAGGGGTGGAAGCGGCGCAGCCAGGATCCGTAGTGCCCGGCGGATCCGCCGACGCCGTTGACCATGCGGCCCAGGGAGAAGGTTGCCTCGCGGCTGTCTTCCTCGTCCGCGGTTTCGCGCCAGCGCGGCGTCTCCTGTTGGAACTTCGGGCCCAGGCCGCCACGGGTGTAGTAGGCGTGTTCGAGTTCGTCGGGGAGGAACTCGTCGAGCGGGCGGAACGGGCCGGCTTCCAGGCCGACGACGCTTAGGCCCGCCTCGGCGAAGACCTGGGCGCTGAGTCCGCCCATGGCGCCGACGCCGACGAGCAGGACGTCCACTTCGTCGGTCATTTGGGGGTTGACGGCGTTTTCGTAGCCGAGCTGCTTGAGCTTGTGGCCCTCGGTGTCGCGGGGGATTTCCTGCATCGCGTCGGCGAGGGTCTTGATGACCCCGCCCTTGGTCGCGTGTTCGGTGCTGAGGTTTTCCGCGGCCGAGTTTTCCAGCCAGACGCCGGGGTGCTTGAGGAACTTCCAGCCGACGGCGTCCTTGTTTCCGCCGTGGGCCGGGTCGGCGAAGAGACCCTCCTGCATGTGGGCGACAACGAGGCCGAAGAGATCCCGCTGTTCCTGCATGGGCAGCGTATCGGTCAGTTCCCCCTGTTCGAGCAGGTCCAGCACGTCGGTGCGTTCGTCCAGCGTGAGTGCGGCGAAGTTCCTTCCGTGCTTGTCCTCCGCGTAGCGGTCCAGGGCGCCGAAGAGCCATTGGTAGCGGGGGAGGTCCTTGCGTCCGTAACCTTCCAGCGTCAGGTCGAGGTAGTCGGTGACCCCCGCGTCGCGGGTCTCGGGGCTGTCCCCGTCGGAGGGGAACATCGCCTCGAACAGGGCATCGGCGAGTTCGGTTTCGTAGGGCGTCAGGATGCGGAGGCTTCTCATGTCAGGGGTCCTTTCAGGCGTTCGGCCGTGCGTCAGTGCGCGGCCAGTGAAGGGGTGCGCTGTTCGACCCGCTCGTGCAGCGGCAGCGTTGGAAGGTGAAGGCCAACGGGGGCGTCGGCGAAGAGGGCGAGGTCCATGGTGCGCAGGTCCTCGGAGACGATAAGCGGGAATTCACAGCGGTCCAGGACGTCCTTTTGCAGGTCGACGCCGGGGGCAATTTCGGTGACCACGAGGCCCTCCGCGGTCAGTTCCAGCACCGCGCGTTCGGTGATGTATTTGACCTTTTGACCGCGGGCCAGGGCACGGGGTCCGGAGAACGTGACGGCGGAGACGTCGTTGACGAGCTTGGTGAAGGGCCCGTCGGCGCGGATGTCCAGGCCGTTCTCTCCGGCGGCGATATCCCGGCGTCCGGCGGTGAAGGCGCCCATGAAGATGATCTCCGGGGCCGAAGAGGTGATGTCGGCGAAGCCTCCGACGCCCGCGGTTACGTGGCGCTTCTTGGGCAGGTGGTGGACGTTGACGTTGCCGTGCCGGTCGATCTCCAGGAATGACAGGAGCGATCGGTGGAAGCCCCCGCCCTGCAGGAGGGTGAACTGGTCGATGCTGGGCATGATCGCGTCCGGGTTCTGGGCGCAACCGAAGGCGAAGTCCAGCAGCGGGATACCGCCGACAGCTCCCTGTTCGATGACCCAGCTGACTTCGCGGCCCTGGTTTTCTTCGACCAGGACGTGGGGGACGAGGGCGGAGACGCCGAAGCCGAGGTTGACGATCTCGCCGGCTTTGAGTTCCTGCGCGGCGCGGCGGGCGGTGATTTTTTCCAGGGAGAACCCGATGTGGGGGAGCGAGCTCAGGGGCCGGCGCAGCTGCCCGGAGATCGCGGGGTCGTTGGGGGTCAGGGTGGTCTGCAGCTGGTCTTCGGCGATCACGACGGCGTCCACGAGGATTCCGGGGACCAAGACGCGCTGCGGGTGCAGGCTCCCGGCTTCGGCCAGGCGCTTGACCTGGGCTACGACGACGCCTCCGTTGTTGTGCGCGGCGTAGGCCAGGTCCAGGGCCCCAAGGGGGGAGCCTTCGTCCTCGAAGGTCAGGTTGCCGTACTCATCGGCGGTGGTGGCGCGGATGATGGCCACGTTGGGGATGACCGAGGGGAAGAAGAGCCATTCCTGCCCGGCCACGGTGGCGGTTTCGACATGGGCGGCCGGGGTGGCATCGTTCATGCGGCCGCCCTGCAGGCGGGGGTCGATGAAGGTGTCGAGCCCCACCTGGGTGAAGACGCCGGGCTGCTTCGCGGCGGCGGTGCGGTGCATCTGGTAGATAACGCCGGAGGGAAAGTTGTAGGCTTCCACCTCGTCGCGTTCAATCATCTGCCAGATCCTGGGCGGTTCGGCGCTGGAGGGGCCGGAGGGGTAGGAGCCGGCGATGACCTTGCGCAGCAGGCCCGGGCGGGCGATGTGGTCGATGCCCTTCACGCCGTACATGTCGCCGGCGGCGATCGGGTGCACTGAGGTCAGGTTGGTGGGGTGGGAGGTTTCCTCGAAGCGCTGACCGATGCCTGAGAGGACGCTGTCCGGGCAGCCCAGGGCGCTGGAGGAGCTGACGGTGATGATGTCGTCGTCGTTGATGAGGTCCGCTGCCTCGCGGGCCGAGAGGATCTGTACTTTCTGCATGGTGTTCTTTCTGGCTGTTAGTTGAGGTGGACGGTGCGTCCGGACATTGCGGATTCCTGGGCTGCCAGGGCGACCTTGAGGGCCATCAGGCCGTCCCGGCCGGTGGCTGTCGGGGCCCCGGTGCCTTCGACGGCGGCGGTGAAGGCCCGCAGGCCGATCACGTAGAGATCTTCCGAGCAGTCGACGTCGACGCTCCTGACGCCGGATCCGGTCGTGAGGACCAGCTGTCCCTTGGTGTCCTGGGTCATGGCGTCGATGATCTGGATGGTGCCGTCCGTGCCGTGGACTTCCAGGCTGGTCCCGGCGTATCCGACGGTGAAGGAGTCATGGGTCTGGGCCAAAACCGGCGCCTGGCCGTCGTTTTCATAGCGGATGACGGTCATGGCGGCGTCTGCCTGGCCTCCGGTGTTCCATCCGGCTTGCCGGACGGCCAGCGCGGTGACGGCAACGGGTGTGCCCAGCAAGGGGTTCAGGACCGACGCGTCGTGGCAGGTGATGTCCAGGATGACGCCGCTCCCGGGGGTCTCTTGCCCCAGCCGCCAGCCGCGCAACCGTTCGGGCAGCAGAACGGCGTGCGCAACTTTGGCCGAGAGGACGGTGCCGATGGTTCCGGCGGCGACGAGTTCACGGGCTTTGGCGTGCAGGGGGCTGCCGGGCAGGTGGTGGTTGGCGGCGAGAACGAGGCCGGTTTCCTCTGCGAGCTTGACCATCGTCTCGGCCTGCCCGGCCTCCAGGGCGAGAGGTTTCTCGCACAGGACGTGCTTCCCGGCTCTCAGTGCCCTGGTTGCCTGGTCGAAGTGCAAGGCATTGGTGGACGAGATGTAGACGGCGTCAATGTCCCAGCCCAGCAGCTCGTCCAGGTCGGCGGTGTTGCGGGCCAGGCCGTGGCTCGCGGCGAAGTCGCTGGCCCGCTCTGCCGATCCGCTGACGACGCCGGCAACGTCGCCGCCGCTGGCACGGATCGCGCCGATGACCCGGGTGGCAGCGATATCACTGGCGCCGATCAGGCCCCATTTCAGTGCTGGCATGGTGTTTCTCCTAAGTTCGGGGTCGCCATTGGGCGGTGGAAGCCCTGACTTTCAGGGCCGGTTCGATGAGGGAGCGCTGCGGATCCAGCGTCGGGTCACGGATTCGGCTCAGCAGCAGCTCTGCTGCCTTGCGTCCGATCAGTTCGGGATACGTGGACACGGACGTCAGCGGCGGCAGCAGCAACTCGGCCATGGCAATGTCGTCAAAGCTGGCCACGGAGATGTCCCGGCAGGGTTCAAGATTCCGCCGGCGCAATTCGGCGTAGATTCCGATCGCGACCGCGTCGCTGTAGGCGATGATGCAGTCCGGCCAGATGCCCTGGTCCAGCACCCGGGCCACGCCCTCGGATCCGCCGGCAGCATTGTTCGTGGTGGTGGCGGCCGAGAGGGATGCATCGAAAACCACGCTGCTTCCGGTGAATCCTGATTCCAGGCCCATAATGCGTTCCGTGCGGGCCGACGAGTGCTCGGGGCCGCCAATCAGGATCGCGGACGCGGCCCCCAGGGAGGACACGTGCCGGGCCAGCTGCTGGCCCGCGGCAATGTTGTCGGGTCCGACGTAGTCCAGTTCTTCGGAGAAATAGCGGGCAAGCTGCAGTACCGGGACGGAGGACCGGTCGATGATGCCGCAGACAGGACCCAGTTCCGATCCCGTGGCCGGCAGCAACAAGATGCCGTCGACCTGCTGCTGCACCATGGTCTCCAGCTGCAGGTGCTGGCGCTCCACGTCATCCCGGCTGTATCCGACAAACAGGGTGTATCCGGCCGCGTGGGCGGCCTCCTCGATGGCCATGGTCAGCCCGGCAAAGTAGGGGTTGCGGATGTCGGTCGCGATCAACCCGAGCGTCATGGACTCGCTGCGCCGCATGTTGGCCGCATGCCGGTTGTAGACGTAGCCCAGTTCTGCCATCGCCAGCCGGACACGGTCCGAGGTCGCCTCCGGAATCCGCGAGCTTCCCCGCAGGACCAGAGACGCAGTAGATCGAGACACCCCTGCAACCCTACTCACGTCATTCAGAGTCACTTTTTTCATTGCTTGTGCACCTCCTTCCGGCTTTATTCAACATTTCTATCACGGTTCGCTGGCCTTTGGTAGACCGATCTAATAAAAATCTACCAGCTCATCCACTTCATTTCTAGGGGAATTTGGGGCTATGCCTCGTGGGGTGGCCTGCTTGGCCGATCGAATACTGGGGATTTCGTAAGAAACTATTGCATCGATCTACTAGCGTCTGTAATCTGGACCACAACGCAGGCTCTAGCCGGGCCATATCCGGCGTCTGACAACCCAAAGGAGAGTAGTCATGCCTACACCAAGCAAGCTCAAGACCTCGCTGGCCGTAACTACGGCGGCAGGCCTCATTGCAGTAACCGGATGTGCCGCCAACCAGCCGGCCGGAAGCTCCACCGGCAGCGGCTCGGACAAGCTGGAAATCACCTCCTGGTGGACCTCCGGCTCGGAGGCCGACGCCCTGAATGTTCTGATTGACGGCGTGAAGGAAGCCAAGCCTGGCCTGTCCGTGGACAACGCCGCAGTATCCGGCGGCGGCGGCGCCAACGCGCGGCAAGCCCTGGCCGCGCGGCTTCAGGCCGGCAGCCCCCCGGATTCCTGGCAGGTGCACCCCGCTGGACAGCTCAAGAGCTACGTGGACGGCGGCCAGGTCGCGGATCTGACGGATCTCTGGACGCAGAACGATTGGGCATCCCAGATGCCCAAGGACGTGGCCGAAGCCCAGCAGGTAGACGGCAAGTACTACACCGTCCCGATCGGCGTGCACCGCGGCAACGTCCTGTGGACCAACCCGGCCGTGCTCTCCAAGGCCAACGTCAAGATCGACGCCGCTGCCGGCGTCGACGGGCTGATCACCAGCCTGAAGCAGGTCCAGGCCAGCGGCGCCACCCCGGTGTGCCTGGGGGATAAGGACATCTTCGCCTCAGCCCAGCTGCTGGAATCCCTCATCATGTCCCGGGCAGGTGCGGATAACTGGAAGAAGCTCTTCACCAACGAGTACTCCTTTGACTCCCCCGAGGTGAAGCAGGCGCTGGAGGACTACAAGGCCATTCTGTCCCTTGCCAACAAGGACCACTCCGCCATCACCTGGGATGAAGCGGCGAAGAAGATGGCCAGTGGTGCCTGCGCCGTCAACCTCATGGGGGACTGGGCCTACGGCGAGCTGGTCAACGCCGGGAAGAAGCCCGGCACCGACTTCGCCTGGGTGACCTTCCCCGGCAAGGAGGATATCTTCGACTACGTCGGTGACGGCTTCTCCATTCCCGCGAACAACATCCCGCACGCGGACGCGGCCAACGCCTGGCTGAAGACCCTGATGGATCCCAAGGTCCAGACTGACTTCGCGGCCAAGAAAGGCTCCATCCCAGCGGTGAAGTCCGCCGACATCTCCGGGCTGTCCGAATACCAGCAGGAGGCCGCCAAGAGCTTCGCCTCCGCCAAGGTTGTTTCCTCCCTGGCCCATGCCCAGGCCGCAGGGGCCGAATTCGCCCAGACCTACGCTGACGCTGTTTCCACATTCAACGGCAGCGGAAACGCCGATGCCTTCATCGCCAGCATGGCGCAGGCGCAGAAGACCCAGCTGTAACAGCCGGTCAGCCAACCAAGCCGCAAAGGGTGTGGCTGCGGCTTACTGCAGCCACACCCCCGGACAGGATCAGTACTCACATGACAACAGCAACAGCACAGCCAACGCCGGTGGACCCCGACCCCCGGTCCAGGAAACAAGTACCCCACAACGTCAAAACAGCCCGCCGGGCGGCGTGGATCTTCGCCCCCAGCCTGCTGGTCAGCTTCCTCTTCGTCTACGTCTTCATCGGCATCACCGCCTACATCTCCCTCTCCAACTGGAAGATCGGCACCAGCCCGAATCTGGGCCTCCGCCAGCCGCTGGGGGCCACCTACGGCGAGCTGGTCCAGGAACAACGCTTCCAGGCCGACATCCGCAACGTGGTGATCTTCACCATCATCTTCCTGGTCCTGGCCATCCTCGGCGGACTCGTCGCAGCCCTCTTTATCCACCACGTCGCAGTCGGCAAAGGTCTGTTCCGCACGGTCTTCCTCCTGCCCTACGCGCTGTCCTTCATCGTCACCGGTGTAGCCTGGCGCTGGATCTTTGCCCCCTCCACCGGTGTCAACGAAATCCTGCGGAACATGGGGATCGAGAATCCGCCAGGTTGGACCACAGACCCCACCATCCTGGGGGCGCTGAACGATCCCTCCGGTACGGACTTCCTGAAGGTCCAGCTCGGCATCCCGGTGGCACTGCTGCCCATCATTTTTGCCGCAGCCTGGCAGCTGGTCGGCTTCGCCATGGCAATGTATCTCGCCGGCCTTGCCTCCATCCCGGAAGAACACCTCGAAGCCGCCAATGTCGACGGCGCCAACCTCTGGCAGCGCCTGCGCTTCATCGTGCTGCCCCAGCTGTGGCCCTCCACCATCACGTGCTTCGTGCTCCTGCTTCACGTGGCCCTGAAAATCTTCGACCTCGTGGTCGCCGTGTCAGGCTCCGGACCCGGATTCGTCACAGACGTTCCCGGCATCTACATCTACAACTACCTCACCAGCCGTTACGACAAAGCCTCCGCAATGGCGATCATCCTCCTCCTGCTGACCCTCATGGTGATCGTCCCCTACCTCGTACGCGGATACCGGAAAGAGCGAAAGGCATAGAAATGGCCGTCGAAACCCTCGAACCGACCACGTCCCACCCAGCCCACAGGCCGCGAGGACGCCAAACGAAACGCGCCGCCAAGGTCAGGTCTTGGAGCATCCCCAAGACTGCAGGCGGATGGATCATCCTGGCAGTCTGCTCCATCGCCACCCTGGGAATGCTCGTGCCCGTCTATGTCATCATCGCCACAGCCTTGTCCGGAAGCAGCGGGGCCCCGAACTTCTTCCTCGCCTTCCCCGACGCACCCAGCCTGGACGCGTTCAAGGGCGCCTGGACGAAACTCCACGGTTCCCTGACGAACTCCCTGCAGATCACCATCCCGGCGGCCCTGATCTCCTGCCTCCTTGGCTCGATCAACGGCTACATCCTCGCCAAGTTCCCGTTCAGAGGGTCCAACGCCCTCTTCACCGTCCTGCTGGTCGGGATGTTCATCCCGTTCCAGGCCGTCATCATCCCGGTCTTCCAATTCCTGAACATGCTGCACCTCCAGGGAAGCATCATCGGGCTGATCCTGGTCCACATCATCTATGGCATCCCGATCACCACCCTGATCTTCCGCAACTACTATGAGGGCATTCCCACCGCCATCATCGAAGCGGCGGCCATCGACGGCGCAGGGATCTGGAAAACCTACTTCCGCGTCATGCTCCCACTCTCCATTCCCGGCTTCGTTGTCGCCGGAATCTTCCAGTGCACCAACATCTGGAACGACTTCCTCTTCGGGTTCATCCTCGCCTCCCCGGCCGCATGGCCGGCCACCGTGACCCTGAACAACCTCATCGGAACCACCACCGTTAACTACTCCGAACTGATGGCCGGCGCGGTCCTCGTCGCCGCACCCACCGTCCTGCTCTACCTCGTCCTGGGCAAGTTCTTCGTCGGCGGCCTCACCGCAGGAGCCGTCAAATGATGTTGGACATGCTCTGCGTCGGAGAAACCATGGCCATGGTCACCCCGGCAAATCCCGAGCCACTGAGCGAAGCCGAAGAATGCCTTCTCGGATACGGTGGAGCAGAATCCAACGTCGCCGCGCACCTGGCCGAATTCGGATACCGGACCGGATGGGCCAGCCGTCTCGGCCGGGACCCCTTCGGTGAACGGATCCTGGCCGGCCTGGCCGCCCGGGGCGTGGACGTCAGCTTCGTCACCCGCGACAGCACAGCCCCCACAGGGGTGTACTTCAAAGACCCCGACCTGGGCCAGGGTGCCAGAACGCTCTACTACCGGGCCGGATCAGCGGCCTCGGCCATGACACCGGAGGATGCCGGGACATGGCCGCTCGAGCAGACCGGCTGGATCCACACCAGCGGCATCAATCCCGCCCTCTCGGACAGTTGCTCGGCATTGACCGAGCACCTCCTCGACCGGGCCGGCGCCAACGGCTACAAGGTCTCCTTCGACGTCAACTACCGCCCCGCCCTGTGGGGCGTCGGCGTGGCCGGGCCGCGTCTGCTGGAACTTGCCGGCAGGGCAGCGGTCGTTCTCGTCGGCCTCGATGAAGCAGAAACCCTCTGGGGCTGCAGCACCGCCGAAGAGGTTTCCGCTCTCCTCCCGGGTCCGCGCCATCTGGTCATCAAGGATTCGGCAATCGAAGCTGTCGAATTTGTCCGGGAACAAGACCAGGCTGAACGCGTTTACCGGGTGCCAGCGCACCGGGTCCAGGTGGTCGAGCCTGTGGGTGCGGGCGACGCGTTCGCAGCCGGATATCTGGCAGGCCTCCTGCGCGGTGACAAACCCGAAGATCGGCTCGCCCTGGGCCATTCCTTTGCCGCCTGGACGCTGGGCACGCGCGCCGACTACCGCCCCGGCCACGGAACCAGACCCCGCAACTACGACCCCGAACAGCACCGCGCCGGCGTGGGCTGACAGCACCGGCAAGCGTGGGGAACACCACCCCACAGCACCATCTGGTACACCATCTGAAAGAGAACACCTTGGCACACACCTTGCTCAACGACTGGTTCGACGACGATTTCTTCCGGATTCCGGTCATTGCCGTACTCCGAGGCCTCACCCCCGGGGAGGCGGTACGCTCCGCTACCCGGGCATGGGACGCAGGCGTCCAGCATGTCGAAGTCACCATCGAAACACCCGAGGCCGTCCCCACGCTCGCAGCAGTGGCCAGCGCCGCCGCCGAGCGCGGCGTGGCGGTAGGCGCCGGCACCATCATCAGAATCGATCAACTGGACGCCGCGGCATCCGCCAACGCCTCGTTCACGGTCTCCCCGGGCCTGGATGAAGGAATCATCCAGGAGAGCATCCGCCGCGGCATCCCGCATCTGCCGGGCGTGGCCACCGCGAGCGAAGTCCTCCGCGCCAAGGCCTTCGGCCTCACCTGGCTCAAAGCTTTCCCCGCCTCGGTCCTCGGCCCCGACTGGGTCAAAGCCATGAAGGGACCCTTCCCTGACATGCAGTTCGTCGCCACCGGAGGGATGAAAGCGGCTACCGCCCCCACGTACCTCTCCGCCGGGGCAAGCGTCGTCGGACTGAGCTCCGACTTCTCTTCCGACGCCGGAGCCGCAGCCGTCCGCGAGCTTCTTGCATCCGTTTCAGGAACGAACGCGGCGACCTGACGCCCGCCCGCCAAATCCCCTCCAGCTCCGGCAGGGTCGAACCTCGCAGTTGGCGAGGAATATCATCACAGCAAACGCAGAAACCGGCTCCAGGGCCGGACCCCACGGAACGGATGGCGCCATGCCCGCAGGAACCGAACTCGAACTTCAAGCGGTCCTGTGGGACATGGACGGAACCCTTGTCGACACGGAGCCGTACTGGCTGGCCGCGCAGGGTGAAATTGCGCGAAAGTACGGCCTCGACTGGACCACGCAGGACGCCCGCGCAACTGTGGGGCAGGCCATGCCGGTCACGGCGACGATCCTGCAGGAACGCGGTGTTTCCCTCTCCGCGGAGGAGATCATCAACGACCTCCTCGAACGCGTCGTGGCAAAGCTGGAAGGGGGCATTCCATGGCTCCCGGGCGCGGAAACGATCCTGGCCGAACTCGCCGCCGCGCGTATTCCATCTGCCCTGGTCACCATGGCCTTCAGCCCCGTCGCTATGCGTGTGGCATCTGCCGCGCCCATCGGGACCTTTCATGCTGTGGTCGCCGGGGATGCCGTTCCGCAGGGCAAGCCTCACCCAGCCCCCTACCTGGCCGCAGCAGAACTCCTCAGCGTCCACCCCTCAAACTGCGTCGCCGTGGAGGACTCGGTAAGCGGCACCACGAGCGCCCAAGCCGCAGGCATGGAAGTCGTCGTAGTCCCCGGAGTTGTCCAGCCTTCCCCCGGGCCCGGCCGCCACTTCGTCAACTCACTTGAAAACGTCACCGTCGCAAGCCTTCGGGACATCCTCCGCAGTTCCCGGACACAAGGCACCAGCGCGCCCTGATGGCAGGCCCGCACATCGTGTGACTCTCATTGGTAGATCGATCTATCAATCATAAGCCGCGGAACAAATAGGGAAATTTCGACAATATCCCGTCGCAAAGATCATTAACTTACGCTTTTTCTAAAAAATCTATTGCATCGATCTACTAGACTCGATAAAGTTGACGCAAGCTGCAGCGAACACTACCTGGCCCCCTGATGGCGGTCCATACGGCGAATGCCTTCCTCGACGGGGCAGCAGCACTTCAGCAAGCAGCCGCTCCAGCGCGTACCTGACAACTCACGGGACCGTCAGCGGTCTCACCGGCAAGAAGATCTTTGCCATTCACGATAGGTAATTTACGATGTCAATTAACGACGACGTTAGGGACGCCCCGGCCACCGGGGTGACCCGCACGGACCTGCTCCGTGCAGCCTGGGCAAGTTCCTTGGGCAGCGCCTTGGAGTACTACGACTTCGCGCTCTACAGCTTGGCTTCGGCCCTGGTTTTCGGCCCCCTGTTCTTCCCCGGGACCAACCCCTCAACGGGTCTGATCCTGAGCTTCGGGACCTACTTCCTGGGCTTCGCAGTGCGGCCGCTGGGCGGAATCATCTTCGGTCGCCTCGGCGACCGGGTGGGACGCAAATTTGTGCTGCTCGCAACTATCACTCTTATGGGCGGGGCCAGCACGCTGATCGGCTTCCTGCCGACGTACAACGGCTCTTCAGGCGACTGGTACGGCGGGGGAATCGGCATCCTCGCGCCGATCCTGCTCATCGTGCTGCGGCTGCTCCAGGGCCTGGGTGCGGGGGCCGAAATGGCCGGCGCGTCCATTCTCATGACCGAGTACGCCCCGCGGAAGGAACGCGGCTTCTACGCCTCCCTCCCGTTCCTGGGAGTCCAGGTCGGAACGGTCACTGCTGCGCTGGTCTACTTCCTCCTCCTCAATGCCAACCAGACGACCAAGATCACCGACACCTGGCTGTGGCGCACCCCCTTCATCGCCAGCGCGGCCATCCTCATCGTCGCCATCTTTATCCGCCTGAAGCTCAAAGAATCCCCAACATTCACCAAGCTCGAGGCCCACGAGATGATCGTTGACAAGCCCCTGGCGACGCTGCTCAAAACCTCCCGCCCAACCCTTCTGCGCGGCATCGGACTCCGCCTCGCGGAGAACGGCTCGTCCTCGATCTACCAGGCACTCGCCATCGCCTACGTCACCAGCGCAGCGGTAGGCGTAAAGGGGCCGATCGGCGCGTTGTCGCTCGTCTTCGCCGCTGCCCTGGGCGCCCTCGTCGTTCCGATCGCCGGCAAGCTCTCCGACCACTTCGGACGCGTCAAGACCTACCGCGCATTCGCCATCTTCCAGCTCCTCGCCGCTTTCCCCATCTGGTACGTGCTGAGCCTCGGAGACACGGTCCAGACCATCGTCGTACTCTCCCTCGGTCTCGGCATCGGCACGTGGGGCATGTTCGGCGCACAGAGTGCATTTATGTCAGAACTCTTCAGCGCCCGTCAGCGGTACCTCGGCGTTTCCGTCGCCCGAGAGATCTCCGCCGTCATCTCCGGCGGCATTGCACCGCTGATTGGTGCCTGGATCATTTCCCTGGTGATAGCGGGGGATGGCGGTCCCGGCGTCCCCGAAGCCGGATCGGGCGCATGGCTGCCAATCGCCGGCTACCTGTGCCTGCTGACTCTCGTCACCATCGTGGCGACGTTCTTCACCCCCGAAACCATCGGCCGCGACCTCGACGACCCTCGAGACGCCATCAACGACCCCGCAACGCTGGAGGAACACCGGGCCTCCGTGTACGCCGACCGCGTTTCAGCCTAGGAAAAATCGAATGCTTCCCCTGCGGCGGCCGCAAGCCGCCGCAGCGGAGGGCACCATCGGCCGGGCCCCACGACCCGAGCCGGCAGTTCATCTCACTGCAGTTCAACGCGTAGCAGGCCATCGAAGGACGGAGACAACAAAATGACTGCAACCCCAAGCGGCGCATTTCCTGACCGCGACACCTTTACCAGCCCGGCGTCAGCCCACCTCGGACAGGGCCGCCGGACCGCGAAGGGGGAGTGGATGGCCGTCGACAACTACGGCAGGCCGGTGGCCACGATTTGGTCGCCCTACCTTGGGTACCCGCACACCTTCCGCTGCGATCCGCTGCCCCACGCGCGCTACGTCGACGCCGTAGAGGCTGACGACTTCTCAGTTGTCCTCGATTACGCGCTAAGCAACTTCAGCCCGGCGCAATAAGGATGCCGAGCGCTGTTAGGCGCCTCTGGAGGGAAAGAAGCCGCAGCGGATCAGCGTCGAACTCGTTAGGCGAGGGTCCGTCACGTGATCACGGCCCCCTGGCGCCGATGCAACTGCAGGAGAATTTTGCGAGCTGTCCGCCTCGGATCCGAACACAACTTTCCTGACCTCCTGCAAAGAGGCAGCGTATCCGTCCACGCGGACCCTTCGTTGAGGTAGCACGGTCCCTTGAACTCCTGATCACTCCAAGGATTTGCGTTGCGGGCACGGGCGTAGCGGACTCACGCTACGTCGGGGTGCCGGCTGTGGACTTGGCCTGTGGCGTGGCTTGGTTGGCCCCGGAAGGGACCCACTGTCCCTGGGCGCGAAGCTCAGAAGGCCGGCGGCCCGGGGCGGTCCGCAACGCTCTGAACTAGCCAATCTTGGGGCCTGTACAAAGTACACACTTCGGGCTTCGGGCTTAGGCGGGGCCCATCTTTTGTTGGTGGCGGCTGTTCTGGGGCTCCTTGTCGTGGCTTGGACAGCGGTGTTGCTGCCTACTCCTTCATGGCCGGGAGCGCTTGGAACTGCATGACTTGCTGAGACTTGGGGATCAAATTCTCCTGATCGTCCCGGTCGGCCGCCGGAACACCTTGGAAGTTTCGTCATGACCTCGATGATGTTCTCGAGCACCGGGTAGGCGGGGCGAGCCGATCGAGTTTTTGGTGAGGACCAGGTTGCCGCCGGCCCCGGACAGCCGGCGACTTCGTATAGTCCCGGCGGTTCCTGTTCCTGCCGGTCACGCCGTGATCACTGTGATCGAGTCCTTGTGGCCGCCCTGACCCCTGCGTGTCTTGCGCGGCGTTGCCAGGTCCTGTTCGGAGGTGCGGACCCGGACGCAGCCGCTGATCTGCGCCGGTCCCGGCCGCCACCGGCCGGCGCGCCATAACCGGCACACCAGCATCCGTTGACAACATCATTGAGATTCCTGCGGGAATTCCACCGCGGAGTTGATGAAAGCAGCAGTGCGTCACATTGTGGCACTACGGCGGATACCATCGGAGGGTGAAGGCATACCGCCGGCGCAGGAGACGAGCCTTTCTGCATCGGCGTGCGTCCCCGGCCACCAAACGCCGGCCGGCCGCCAAGGGGCTGACGCAGGGGGAGGTGGCTACGCGGGTCGAGCGCGGGCTCACCAACCGCGTGCTGGACACCACTAGCCGGAGCCTGTGGCAGATCTTCCGGGCCAACGTCTTCACGCTCTTCAACGCAATCGTCGGCACGAGCTTCCTGCTGCTGTTGCTCCTGGGGCAATGGCGGGATGCCCTGTTCGGCCTCGCTGCTGTCAGCAATGCCGTGATCGGCGTCGTCGAGGAATACAGGGCGAAGAAGTCCTTGGACCGGCTGGCTGTCCTCAACGCCCCGCTCGCGCGGGTGTTGCGCGAGGGTCAGATCCACGACATCGCCACGGCCGACGTCGTAAAAGATGACCTCCTGGCGTTGCGGGCCGGGGATCAGATCACTGCTGACGCTGCCGTACTGGAGTCGTCCGGCCTGGAGGTGGACGAATCGCTCCTCACGGGCGAAGCAGACCCGGTGGGCAAGGATGCGGGGACGGAAGTACTCTCCGGATCGATCGTCGTGGCCGGCCACGGCAACGCCCAGGTTGTCCGGGTCGGATCGGCGTCGTTCGCGAGCCGGCTGACGGCAGATGCGCGACGCTTCTCACTGGTGAACTCCGAGATCCGCAACAGCCTCAACCGTGTAATGCGCTGGATATCCTGGATCCTGCTGCCCGTGGCCCTCCTCGTGCTCAACGGCGAGATCCAGGCGCGCGGCGGCTGGCAGACCGCCATTTCCACCGGGGACTGGACCCCCGCGCTCGTGGGACTCATTGCCAGCATGATCGCGATAGTCCCGCTGGGACTAGTGCTGCTGACGAGCGTGGCCTTCGCCGTGGGCGGACTCCGGCTGGCTAAACACAACGTACTGATCCAGGAACTCGCGGCTGTCGAGGGACTGGCACGCGTGGACGTACTGTGCATGGACAAGACAGGCACTCTCACAGAAGGAGGGCTGGTCTTCGACGCGGTTCACCCGCTGGCGCCGCAACCGGGATGGGAGCAGGCCCTCGCATGGTTTGGCGCCGAACCCGAAGCAAACGCCACGGCACGCTGCCTGAGCACGGCCTTTGAGGATGACGGCGGCCTTCAACCCGTCCGGTCCGTGCCGTTCTCCTCCGCCCGGAAGTGGAGCGGAGTCAGCTTCAACGGGAGCGCCCGCGGTGCGCGCACCTGGATTCTCGGAGCACCGGAAATGATGCTTGTGCAGGGCGACGACGCAGCCGCACATCTGAAGCCGTCGATCCCGGCGCCCGACGGCGCAGTACCGCGCCAGAGCGACGTCTTGCGCCAGGCCGGCGAACTGGCCGCATCAGGGCTGCGGACCCTGCTCCTGGCCGGCGCGGATCAGTTGCCAGCCAATGGGAAGGCGGAGCAGCTGCCGGCGTCGCTCCACCCTGTGGCGCTGCTGACCTTCCGGGAACAGCCGCGCTCCGATGCCCGGCAGACCCTCGAGTTCTTCCGGACCGAGGGGGTCGGGTTGAAGATCATTTCCGGCGACGATCCCCGCACCGTTGCCGCCATTGCCCGCAGGGTTGGCCTGGAGGTCACGGAGGGCTTCGACGCACGCTCACTGCCGGAGGACCCGCTGCATCTGGAGGAGGTGATGGAATCAAACATGGTGTTTGGCCGAGTGACGCCAGCCCAGAAGAGGGCGATGGTCGAGGCGCTCCAGCGCCGGGGACATACTGTGGCCATGACCGGCGACGGCGTCAACGATGCCCTCGCGCTCAAGACGGCCGACCTTGGCATCGCCATGGACTCCGCGGCGCCCGCCACCAAGGCAGTCGCGCGCCTGGTATTGCTCGACGGCCGCTTCGACCGGCTTCCCGGAGTGCTCGCTGAGGGCCGGCAGGTCATCGCCAATATTGAGCGGGTCTCCAGCCTCTTCCTCAGCAAAACGGTCTATGCGACAGCCATCGCGGTGACCTTCGGGCTCCTGCAGTGGACGTTTCCCTTTCTTCCCCGCCAGCTATCCTTCACGGACGGCCTGACGATCGGAATCCCGGCCTTCTTCTTGGCGCTCATGCCGAACCCGCGCCGCTATCAGCCCGGATTCCTGCGCCGGTCCCTATGGTTCTCCGTCCCCGCCGGACTGATCGTCACGGCTTCCCTGCTCACACTGAACGCATTCGCGCCGCTGGCCGGCACGGCTACGTCCGAACAAGTCAGCAGCGCCTCTGTGCTGACGCTGTCCATGGTCGGACTGTGGATCCTCTCGGCTGTGTCGCGCCCCCTCAACGCGGCGCGCCTGGCCGTGGTGTTGGCCATGACCGCCTCCCTGCTGGTCTCGCTCAACGTCCCGCTCGTGCAGGAATTCTTCCTGCTTTCCCGTCCACCCGGCGGGTTGTTGCTCGCGGCCGTGGCGTGCGGGGCCGCTGGGGGCCTCGGAGTCGAGGCCCTGGCCCGGGTCCACGCCCGTGCATTCCCACGACAAGGTCCAGTGGTGAAGAGGGGGAGCAGCGGGACCGGATGACGCAACGCATCGACTGCCTCACCCGCAACCCCGACGCCATTTACAACTACATCGACGTCGTTAGCGACACCATCACGGCGTCAACTGACACCGGAGCTACGTAATCCCCGTCAGGCCTTGCGGAAAATGCCCCGCCTTGGTGCGGCGCGCCCAGGTCAGGCGATGCTGATGATGTCCGTAACGGGCGGGCGCTGACTCGGCTCGGCTTCCCGCGTCAGGTGGTGGGGTGGTCCAGCTTGAGTGAGATCGGGTAGCCGGAGTCACGGCAGGCCTTGGCTACGCCGACGAAGGAGTCCTTGAGCTCCGGGCGCACATCGGAGACGGTGTAGTCGCCGTTGGCGCGACTGGTCCCGGCGTCGGCATACCTGCCCTGTTCGATCACGACTTCCATCATGTAATTCCGGACCTCGCCCAACGCCACATTCTGTGCGTCCGGTTCCGTCTTGTCGGCTAGAAGCTTGAGGGCGGCGCCGTAGGCGCCTCCGCTGGCGCCTGCCTTGGCCTCCAGGTCGACCGAGTTGTAAGCGGTTTCGAAATTCCGGCACGGGGCTTCTTCGCCCTGACGGAGCAGCCGGAAAAGGCAGCGGCGATGGCGACTGCGAGGCAGACAGGGAGTGCTTTCATTTGGGGCATCCTACCTACGAATCGGCCCAGCGGCGGGCGACTGCGGCATCGGCGAGAAAGAGGCCTTGGAACGGGTGGCATTGAGTGTGCGCCTGGCTGACGAGGCACGTCGCGAGTACCTGGCCGAAAACCCGGATGCGGGCTCCCTGCTGGTTGCAGGGTCGGTCGGGCCCTACGGCGCGTACCTTGCCGACGGATCGGAATACCGGGGCGACTATGTCCTCAGCCGAAACGAGTTTTTGGAGTTCCACCGGCCTCGAATCGCAGCGCTGGTGGAGGCCGGAGCGGACTTTCTTGCCTGAGACGCTGCCTTCATTGCCGGAGGCCGAGGCTTTGTTAGCACTCATGAAAGAGTTCGACGTCGAAGCCTGGCTCTCCTTCACGCTACGGGACGGCGGCCACATCAGCGACGGTACGCCGCTGGCTCAGGCGGCAAAGCTCTTCACGGCGGAGCCGCTGGTGGCGGCGATCGGCGTGAACTGCGTGCCGCTGGAGCTGGTCTCCCCATCGCTGGAGGCCCTGGGCAGAGCCACTGATACGCCCCTGATCGCATATCCGAATTCGGGCGAAAGCTATGACGAAGTCACCAAAACGTGGGGGCCGGCCGCGGCGAGCCCTTCAGACCCCGATAGCAAACAGCCCGCAAGCCTTGCGGAGGGAACGCCAATCTGGCGTGAACTTGGTGCCCGGCTCGTTGGCGGGTGCTGTCGAACGACCCCACAGGATATTGCGGCCGTGACGGCGCTGTCAGAAACTCACAAGCCTGAATAACGACCGGTGGTCGTGGCTTGGACAGCGATGTTGCTGCGTACTCCTTCATGGCCGGGAGCGCTGGGAATTGCATCCCACGACCACGGGTCCGTCTGGAGTTCCCTTGGGGAGGCCGGGGGACGGGTGGGCCGCGCACCGGCCGGGCCCCTAAGCCCATGCTCTGGCCACCAGGTCTCCTGCAGGACCGAGGATGAAGTCCACATTGAGGGATGAGCTGGGCCCCTCACCCATGGAGATCTTCTCGTCGAAAGACCCAAAGGTGGCCGGCAAGAAGTACCCCACGTTGTCCCAGTAATACTGGAAGATGTACAGGAGGGGATCTTCGATCGTATCCAGGTCCTCCCCAAGTCTGTGCACAACGATGGCCTTCTGGCGGACCTCTCGTGAATTCGAGCACCAGGGCAGAATCAGCCCGCCCGCATTAGCCATATTTCTAGGCGGAACCTGATCCGTGTCCCTCGGAAGGATCCCCGAGGGATCGCCCGGGCCAAAGAGGGGATTCCACTCAAGGTCCTCGTAGTACAGGTTCATGCCCACATCGGCTGGCTGCCCCGGACGACGGGTCTGGTTGGTGAGCTTTTCCAGGCCTGAATTCCACAGGAGTGGTCCTCTGCGGTCCTGGGCGCCGTACGAAACTTTCTTCCGCGACGCGGAAATAGACGCCCGCGCCGCGTCTTTGGCGGCCCTGGTCGCCGTTACCGTCTTTGGGCCCGCGGGCGGTTGCTCGAGATCCATCCTTACTTCTCCTGTCCAAGAGGTGACCGGAGCGCTCCCGTGGTTGACCGCAAGCGGCTCCGCCTGGGAGGGGCTCAAGGGATGCAATATGCTCCGCCGTGCAGCGGTTGTTGCGGCATGAGGGCTGGGCCCGGACGGATATCGACCATCGAAGGCATGACTCTCGTGTGAACTTTGCGTCCGGTGCCTGCCCTGCGTCAAGGGACTCTGACATGTCCGGAAAGTTCCGCCCCACCGGGCAGCGGCACAGGATGCGTGGCACACATACCCATTGCCACCTCTCGATTCTCACAACCCGATTCGCTGACCTTGATCGGCTGAGCGACTTCGAGAACTACCATCGAGATGCGTCTCCCGAAGGGCTCGCACACTTTCGGCGCTCAATTGAGATCGCTCTCGGAATCCTTCGTTTTCGAGAACAACACAGGTGAGCGAGCGATTTGTTCTTAAGGCACCTTGGCTGCATGGGTCTTTTTCATGCCCGGGAAAAGGACTGGAGTTGGTTTAGGCTGCGCGGCGGGCGAAGGAGCGGCTAAAGGCTTGTCCGGATTGCACCAGCTTCCGGGTGCTGCGAAGCCTTACGCTCTCGTAGTCGAGCAGTGCTGTGGTGGGGGTGCCGGAGTATACGATGGCGTCGGCGAGGGGCTTCGGCGTCGCACAGGGATTCGGGGAAGCCGCTGCCTGCCATGGGGGTTGGCACATGGGCGGCGTCTCCGACGATGGCGACCCTGCCTCTGGCGAGTCGTGCGGGCACGTATTCGGCGATGGGTGTGCCGATGACGGCTCTTCGTTCGATGCTGTCGAGGATCGCACTGTTTCAAGGCGAGGGAAACAGTTCGCGGGCCTATGCGGGCGAGTTCCCGGAAGGTCGTGTTCGGGATCCCGGCGGGCATGAGCGAGTGGCGCACCACGGAACCGGTGATGCTGCCGCTAGAGCGGAGCTGTCCGTTTCTGCTGGAGTCGTACCAGGCCCAGCCGAGGCGGCGTGATCCTGGGGCGAGGGAACCATTGGCGCCCGGGAGCGGGTAGCCGAGCAGCGTGTTGTCATTGTCGCCGAGGAAGGCGACGTCTTGTGGGCAGAGCCGGGCCCCGATGGCTGATTCCTCGGCGATGCCAATCCATATGACGTAGCCGGCGAAGGTGGCGTCCGGGTGTTCTGGTGCAATGTACCGGCGAACGGTGCTGCGGTGCCTACTCTTATCGCAATCAATTCGTAGAAAAGTGCGGCGGTTCACTCCAAGCGGGGAACCGCCGCACCCTCCGCAGCCGGAAACCCAAAATCACTAATTAGGCTGCGGATCAGCCGCACCCCGTGGAACTGGCAAATTTGGCGGGTGTACATCGATGCTCGATCATCCCTGCCGGCAGCCGGAACTCCTGCGAAAGTCCCGTCATAACCTCGATGATGTTCTCGAGCATCGGGTAGGGCCGGGCGAACCTGGGTTTGGTCACGACCGGGGTGCCGCCGTCCCGGCCATCCGCCAAGGCTTCGTAGAGTCCCGGCCGTTTCCGCTCCTTCGGGTCACTCCGTGTTCACCAGTGACCCGTCTGCTAGCTAGTGGACGATTCTCATCTCGTGCGAGGTCTGATTGAGTCGCCGTCCGCCGTCAGGAACGACCGTCACAATGTCTTCGATCCGTACACCGAACCTGCCCGGCAGGTAGATTCCGGGTTCGATCGAGAAGCACATGCCGGGGTGGAGGAGTTGGGTCTCGCCCTCGACCATGTACGGCGGCTCGTGAGTCGTCAGCCCGATTCCGTGTCCGACGCGGTGAATGAAGTAGTCGCCGTAGCCGGCTTCAGTGATCACCGCCCGGGACACGCGATCGATCTCCTGGCACTCGACGCCTGGCCGCACGGCCTCGAACCCGGCCTGCTGTGCGAGCCTGACGACGTCGTGAACCTCGCGCTCCTCGGCGGTGGGTTCGCCAACGTGCACGGTCCGCGTCGTGTCTGATCCGTAGCCGTGTTTGAGGCCGCCGAAGTCGAGCACCACCATGTCTCCGTCCTCAATGATCCGCGGGCCGATCTCGTGGTGAGGGTTGGCTCCGTTCGGGCCCGAACCGACGACGGTGAAGTCCACCTGCGAATGACCGAATTGGCGAAGTAGGTCGGCGAGATCAGAACCGACGTCGGTCTCGCTGCGCCCAGCGAACCGCATGGTGACGATCTCCTCGTACGCCTGGTCTGCGGCCGCGCCGGCCGCCGCCAGCCGCTCGATCTCGTCGTCATCCTTGATCGCCCGAAGCATCGGCAGGGCAGTCGTCATCGAGACGTAGGACGACTTGGGCAGGCGATCCTGCAGGCCGAGGAGGTGCATGGCCCAGGCCGAGTCAGAGACGGCATAACGTCCGGTGCCGGCCATCAGCGTCGCAGATTCCGTGTAGGGGTCGCTCCCGTCGGTCCAGTCGGTGATCCGCAGATTCGAGGCGCCGCCGGCGGCTTCGGCGTCGGGCCGCTCGAGCCTCGGAACGATCATGGCGGGTTCCGCGTCGACGGGGATCACGAGCATGGTGATGCGTTCAGTGATGGCCACGGGTGCATACCCGGTGAGGTACAGCAGGTCCGGTCCGGGAGTGACCAGAATGCCGTCGAGCCCGGCATCTTCGGCGGCGCGGGCTGCTCGCCGCAACCGCCCGGCGAAGTCAGCGGCGGTGAACGGAGCCGGCTCGGAAAGGCTGCGATGATCACTCATGGTTCGCATTCTCGTGCGCGGGGCATCACGGGTCAACCCATCGCCCGGACAGCCGCTCCAGTAACTCTGGCACCCTGGGAGTACGGCTGCTGCCACCACGTATCACCTTCCCCGGATGAGGTCCGGACCCACGGTGCGGGCAGACAATGGTCGGACTTGCGTGTGGCAGGGCTCCCTGCCGCAATCCATGTCGGAAAGGAGCCATCCGTGTCCAGACCACACCCGATCCTTGCGGGATCGCGGCCGTCAGAGGAGTCCCGGATGACGCCACCCTGACCCAGGCGGCCGCGTCCCTGCGGGGACCGACGCCGCCAACGTCCAGGCCGCGGTCAGTGACCTCCAGACGGCGACCAAATGCTGACCTTGAGGGTTCTCCGATAGGCAAGCAGCCAGCCTCAGTCCTGCCCGGCTGCATTCCCGTACAACACCGCTCCAACCGAAAGCAGGGAAGTTGACATGAGTTTCTGGGAAAACTTTTGGGATATTTTCTGGTGGTTCTTCCTCGTATACGCGTTCATCGCCTTCCTCTGGGCGTTGTTCGCCGTCATCGGCGACTTGTTCCGCGACGACCACCTGAGCGGCTGGTGGAAAGCCGTCTGGATCCTCTTCCTGCTCTTCGTGCCCTTGTTGGGTGTGCTGGTGTACGTGATTGCCCGCGGTAAGGGCATGACGGAGCGGTCCATGGAACGGGCGCGGGCGAACCGGGAGGCCTCGGATGCGTACATCCGCAGCGTGGCTGCAACGAGTCCGAGCGACGAGATATCCAAAGCCACGGCTCTCCGCGACTCCGGAACTATCAGCGCTGATGAATTTGAAAGGATCAAGACCAAGGCCCTGGTCTGAGAGCGCCGTCGACCCGGTACCACCTGGCAGCAAATGCAATGACCATGGACGCGGTGGTGTCTTACTCCTCGACTAGGGTGCGGTGTCCTTCTGCGCGACGCCAGGCTGACGCTCCAGCAATGGACTCTCTGGCTGCGCACAGGAAGCCGGGCTAATATCCGGCTATCACTCCGTTTTGGATAGGAGAATCCCTTGTCCGAAGAATCAGTAGGGAACGTCGTGCCCGTGATGCACGAACTGCCGGCCGCGGAGGGCTGCCGTGTCATGGCCGTCCAGAACGCGGCGCTGCCCCTTGCCGGTCCAATCGGCCATGGAGCCTGCCAATGCCTGGACTGTCGCGTCGGTGGTCCGGTCCTGCGGCCGTTGCCTTGGGTTGCGGGCTGATGTCTACAGACCAGGTGCCCACAACCCGGCGCCCTCCCGGCCAGGGACACGGTAAGTCCAGGCACTCCGTCGGTGCCGAGACACTGATCAACGCCCGAAGCTCCACCGTCTGGGACGTCATCACCGATGCACAGAACTACACCGTGTGGGAATCCGGCATCACCCGCATCAGGGGTGAGCTGCGCAGCGGTGGCACCATAAGAATCCGCACGCACACCGGAGGGAACCGCAGCTTCCGGCTCCGCGTCCGGCAGATGCCCGGCGAGGAGATGACCTGGACGCATGGCCTGCCACTGGGACTGCTCACCGGCGTGCGCACCTTCACGCTTGAACCCCTGGGCGGCATGACTCGCCTGCGCGTATATGAGGAGTTCACAGGGCCGCTTTGCGGGATCCTGCTCTGGGAGTTCGTGTCAGACACCCAGCAGACTTTCAACGATTACGTTGACGCCGTCAGGAAACGCGCCGAAATCCTCGGCCGACACCCTCACATCACGGGTCATGGGCACCAGCCAAGCGGCGCGCAGCGTCCAAGAGAGCCCGACGCCGCTTGAACGACCTCCGGGTCATGCTTCGCGACGGCCTGACGTTGCGTACCGGTTCTCTGCCGCGACACCGTCAGGGCCGGTCGGGGAGGGTATCTGCTGGATGACCAGGAGATCGTGAGGCGGGGCCTGTGCCAACGGCGGGGGTCTGATGGTCTGGGCATCGCCGGGGAATCGGGTTCCGCGCGTGAGGCGGTCTGGCGGTGCAACCGCCAGATAGGAATCCGGGATCCACACAATGGCATTCCCGGCTCCGGCAAGCTGGTGATGTGCCATCTCCCCGGGGAGAACCTAAGGCGGGGCACGCTCGCACGGACCGCACCCGTTGGAGCGTCGGCTGGTGCGGCCGGCTGTGCCTTCCTGTCTTGTGGGGTCAGTCAGCTAGTTTGCAAGCGCCGGGACCGACGATGAGGGGCCGGGGCGGTCCCGTGGGTGTGTCCGATGGCCTCGAGCACCACGGCGGGCAGGCTCTGGGTGCTCATCATGATCTCGCGCTGCCGGCGTGCACCTGTGCCGGAGGCCAGGATCCGGGCCGCTTCCGAGGTCACTTGCTCCTCGTCCCCGCTGTCGGCCAGCGCTGGCCGGATATGGGAGAGGAGGATCTGGACAGCTTCGGCGGCCGGGCATGGAATGTTCAGCAGGGGGTGCAGGAGGGTGTCGTCGACTCCTGATTGACTTGCCCGCCACGCCGCCAGGCGCAGTTGCCCGGCCGACAGCCGGGGCGCAGAAATCCCGGCGCGCCATTCCCGGGCGGCCTGTTCAACGAGTGCCCGCACTATCGCGGCAATCGCGGCCGCGTGCGAGGCCTCCATGCAGACGTCGGCTATGCGTACCTCCACCGTCGGATGGTTCCGGGAGAGGCGCGCGTCGAAGTACATCATGCCTTCGTCGAGGAGTACGCCCGTTGTCAGCAGGGATTGCACGTACTTGTGGTATGCCCGTTCTGATCCGAACCTTTCGCTGGGCCCGGCGGTCGGCCAGCGGTTCCAAGCCTGGTAGCGGAAGCTTGCGTATCCGGTGTCGGCGCCCTGCCAGAAAGGGGAGTTCGCGCTCAGCGCCAGCAGCACGGGCAACCAGACCCGGATTCGGTCCAGGACTGCCACCCCTTCCTCACTGTCGATGATTCCGACATGAATATGGAAACCGCAGGTGAGTTGCTCCCGGAGCGTCAACCCGAACCGGTTTGCCATGTTCAGGAATCGGGGCTGCGGTACGAGGGTAGGAGTGGTCGGGACGGGACTGGTGGCCACGGCGACTGCTCGTGCACCCACCGAACGGGCCGCCTCGTCGGCAAGCCGCCGGCCCTCTTGGACGCCGGCAATCACTTCCTGAAGCGTGGAACAGACAGGGCCAACGGCCTCAAGCTGCTCTTGCTGGACCTCCAAAGCCAAGAATGGGCCGCCACTGGTTTCAGGGCGCTGTGGGGCCTTGGCCAGGCACGCTTCCGCGGCGGGAACGGGCTGCCCCGTCGTGGCATCGACGAGCAGAAATTCCTCCTCGACGCCGAACGTCCTTTGAACTCCGCCGCCAGAACGGTTGGGTGGTCTCGTCATTGAAGAATTCAAGGCAGCTCCTAACAGGAAGGCTTCCAGCCCTGCTACTGCAGGGCGGTTGCCGATGAAGCTATACAGCCTCCACCACGAGCCATGATCCCCGGCCCGCTCGCGCTGCTGATTTCCCCAGAATATCCCCGATAAAAGCACGCCGGAAGGAAAAGCTAATAAGACCGTCATTCAGACGCTCGCGGGTACCGACGTGAGGTGAGGACGGTGTCATGGACCTTTGTCCAGCCCCCTGACCGTCAACACCCTGGTGCCAGCGCCTGCACGCTTCAATGAACTGGCCACCGTCGCCGCGCTGGTGGTCATTCTTGCCTTGGCCTTGTGCATCGATCTGCTCTGGAAGCGCACCCGAAGCCGCCGATCTAGCACCACAGACATCTGACGTAAAGAGGAGATGGGGCCTATTCCCGGCGAATTTGGAGGTTCATGCTGTAGGCACCGAGCACATTTTGTGATAAGGGGGCAGTGGCATGTTCCAAGAGTCAACTAGCCCCAGGCGGATTAGTTCCGCCTGGCCCGTGGTCTCCACCACGGAGCATCACGGGATGTGGCTCCCGTGAGCGAACAGGCCTTGTCCCGGCCGAAGGCGCCACCGGCCGTGTGGATCTCATGGGTGGCACTGGCGCTGATGACCACGAGTTCGGTGGCCAGTCTGCGCGCGGCCCCGACCATGGCCGTCTACGGCCTCGCTTCAGTCTTCCTCTACGTGGTTCCGGCGATCGTCTTCCTGCTGCCCACGTCCCTCGTGTCCGCTGAACTGGCGTCCGGATGGAAGGGCGGCATCTATAACTGGGTATCGTCCGGAATCTCCAAACCGATGGGCTTTCTGGCCGTGTGGTGCCAGTTCGCGATGACGATCTTCTACTATCCGACCCTGTTGGGGTTCGTCGCAAGTACGCTCGCCTACGTCATCAACCCGGCGTTGGCCAGCAGCGGAGTGTGGACGGCCTTGGTGATTGTGGTCGCCTACTGGTCCGGCGTGTACGTTTCATCCCGCGGCACCAAGGGCGTAGCCGGCTTGGCCAGCGGTGGCCTGATCATCGGCACCCTGATCCCCGGCGCCCTCCTCGTGATCCTGGGCGCCGTCTACCTCGGCCAGGGCAATCCGTCCGCCGCGCCGATGACCGCGGCGAACTTCTTCCCCGAGTGGGCGGGCCTGGCCAGCCTGGTGCTGATTGTCAACAACTTCCTGTCCTACAGCGGCATGGAGATGAACGCGGTGCACGTGTCCTCCCTCAAGGACCCGGGCAAGGAGTACCCCAAGTCGATGTTCCTGGCGATGGGACTAGTACTGCTCATCTTCATCCTGCCGGCGCTGGCGATCAGCTGGATCGTCCCGGCAGATGAGCTCTCGCTCACTGCCGGTGTCATGCAGGCCTTCGACGCCGTGCTGGCTTCCTTCAACCTGCAGGCGCTGACGCCGATCCTTGGAATCATGCTGGTCGCAGCTGCCCTCGGCGGCATGCTGACCTGGCTGGCCGGTCCGTCCAAGGGCCTGCTGCTCATCTCACGGGAGGAGGGCTACCTCCCGCCCTTCCTGCAGAAGCTGAACAAGAACGGAGTTCAGCAGAACCTCCTGGTCGTCCAGGGACTCATCACCACCGTGATCGCGCTCGGCTACGCGCTGATCCCGGATGTCTCCAGCGCGTACTGGATCTTCTCGGTGATCACCACGCAGGTCTACCTGATCATGTACCTGCTGATGTTCGTGGCCGCGGTCCGGCTCCGCCGCAACGACCCGGAACATGCGCGTGGCTTCCGGGCGCCAATGTTGGTCGGGCTGTGCGGCGTCGGATTTACCGCCTCCCTGGCCGCCCTGCTCGTCGGGTTCGTCCCGCCGTCGCAGTTTGGCAACGGCAATCCGGCCGTCTATTTCCTGATCGTCGCCGGCGGCGCACTGGGACTGGGCCTGCTCGTGCCATTTCTCTTTTACAAGTTCCGCAAGCCCTCGTGGAAGCTGCCCGCCCAAGAAACGGAGGAGCCCAAGTCATGAGCACGCATCAGGAGTCCTCGACCAAGCGCAGCCGCTCCGTCGTCTACATCGTTGCCATGGTCTTGCTCGTGGTGTTCGCCGTCGTCGCACTGCTGAATTTCAGGTCGGCGAGGGAAACCCAACAATCCCTGGCGAAGGCCGACCAGCTGATCGCCGAGATCAATGCGGCAGGGGGGACTGCACCCTCGCGCGAACAGATAGCCCGGGTGCTCGGTGACGACGGCGGCGCCGTCTGCGCGAACCCGAACAACGCCCTGAGCCGGGCCACCTTCCACAGCCAGCTGACAAACGGCGCAACCGGGCCCGGCAGCAGGCCGGTGATCGCGAACGACCGCGTCGCCAAAGGCGAGCTCGCAATTATCAAGATCTACTGCCCGGATCAGCTGGCTGAATTCCAGCAGTTCATCGACAACCTGAAAACGTACAATCCGGGTGGTGGGTGAGCCGTGGATCTGCGCTCCCGCATTGCCGATCTGATGCGTCCGGCACAGAGCGAGCTCGCCGAATTCGTGGCTATCCGGTCGGTCGCGGACCCCCGGCAGTTCCCTGTCGAGGAGTGCGCCAAGGCTGCCCGATGGGTGCTCGACAAATTCGCTGAGCTCGGATTTTCAGATGCCCACCTCGAGCGAACCCCGGACGGCTCCGACGCTGTGATCGGCTCCAGACCAGGCCCCGACCCGGATGCGCCCACCGTGCTCCTCTACGCCCACTACGACGTCCAGCCGCCCCTCAATGACGCCGCCTGGCGAACGCCGCCCTTCGAACTCACTGAAGCCGGCGGGCGCTGGTACGGCCGCGGCGCCGCCGACTGCAAGGGCAACATCCTCGCCCACCTCCTCGCCCTCAGATCGCTCGGCAACGACATACCGGTAAACCTGAAGCTGGTCGTCGAGGGGTCGGAGGAACAGGGCACCGGCGGGCTGGAAGCGTTCGTCGCGAGCCACCCTGACCTGCTCCGTGCCGACACCATCCTGGTCTGCGACACCGGCAACGCCGCAGTGGGCCACCCCGCCGCGACCGTGACCCTCCGGGGGATGGTCAATGTGGTGGTGACCGTGGAGGCGTTGACATCAGAACTGCACTCCGGCATGTTCGGCGGTCCGGCCCCCGATGCCCTCGCCGCCCTGATCGCCATGCTGGCGTCACTGCGGGACGGGCAAGGCAACACGACGATCACGGGCTTGGGTAACACCCAGACCTGGACCGGCGCGCCCTATCCGCCCGAGCAGTTCCGCACCGACGCCGGCGTCCTTGAGGGAGTCTCCTTGCTGGGGGCCGGCAGCGTGTCCGACATGCTCTGGGCTCGGCCAGCCGTCACCGTGCTCGGCATCGACTGCCCACCAGTGACGGGTTCAACGGCGGCGATCGTGCCGCGCGCGGCCGCCCGTCTGAACCTGCGTGTCCCGCCAGGCATGGCCGCCGCCGACGCCCACACGGCGCTGGTGAGCCACCTCAAAGCCAACGCACCCTGGGGAGTCCACGTCGAGATCGAACTCGAGGCCATCGGGTCACCTTTCCAGGCGGCAGTCGGCGGCCCGGCCTTTGAAGCCATGAGTGCCGCGATGTCGCAGGCCTACGGGCGGCCGATGACAACCCTGGGGCAAGGGGGATCGATCCCGCTGTGCAACGTGTTCGCTGACACCTATCCGGACGCGGAGATCATCCTGCTCGGTGTCGAGGAACCCCTCGCCCTCATCCATGCACCGAACGAGAGCGTCGATCCAAACGAGATCAGCGCCATGGCCGAATCCCTGGCACTGTTCCTCCGACGCTACGCCGCCCTGCAGGGCTAGTTTGCCACAGGAACCCGCCGCGCAATCAGTTAGTTCCCGCGCTGCAACGGAGGTGGAGGTTCGCAACGGAGGTCGAGGTTTCAGGCATATCAGGGATTTCACCCGCAGCGGGTGAGGCCCCTGCCGGGCCTGATGCCAACAATGGTCATACCCGCCACAGGCAGGGCTGAGGGACAGGGCGGTCCCGGAAACGAGAACGCATCTTTGAGAGCAGGAAAAACAAATGAGTTTCCGGGAGAACTATTCGGATATTTTGACGGAACCAAGAGACGGGTGCCGGTCCGACGGCGTTCGCGCCTTGAAGTACGTTTAGGCAGCCGTGCGCGGATTCTTCCAGGACGCTGAAACGTTTGCCTTGCTCCTGCTGGCGGCCCACATACTACTCGTGACCGTCGCAGCTGTCCTGGTGTCGATGAATCGCCGCCCATCCTCTGCCATTGCCTGGGTGCTCGCCATAATTTTCATACCGATCCTTGGTGCCGTCGCGTATTTCTTTGTTGGTTACTCGAAACTGCCCAAGGCACGCAGGGAAAAGCAACGCGAAGTCAACGCTCTTGTCTTGGCGCGGACCGAAGGCAGCCCGCTCGTTAGCCTCGGGCTTGATTGGCCGGATTGGCTGCATTCGGCCGTGGTGCTGAACAGCAACCTGGGGGCGCTCCCTATGGTCGCGAATAACAGTGCGACCCTGTTGGGCGACTACAACGGAGCTTTCGATGCCATGATTGCTGACATTGATTCGGCCACGAGTTATGTCCATGTGGAGTTTTACATCCTGGTTTTGGACGCAACGACAGAACCGTATTTTCAGGCGCTGGCACGGGCGCGACGACGCGGCGTTGACGTGCGGGTTCTGTCCGATCATCTGGCTGGCCTGAAGTTCCCCGGCCGGAAAGAAACCTTGGAGTTCCTCCAGGAGATAGGGGCGGAGTATCGCCCCATGCTGCCGGTGCGGCCGTGGCGTGGCGAATGGCAGAGGCCGGACCTGCGCAATCACCGGAAGATCTGCGTCGTCGATGGCCGCGTGGGATTCACGGGGTCCCAGAACGTCATCGACGCGAGCTACGACACGAAGAGCAACCTGAAGCGCGGGCTCCAGTGGCACGAGTTGATGATGCGCGTTGAAGGACCTGTGGTCCGGGAGCTGGATGCGGTGTTCGCGACCGACTGGTACAGCGAAACGGGTGTGATGCTGTCCCTGAATTCCAGCGCCATAGGCGTCAGCCATCATTCTGCGCTCGTCGACGCACAGGTCCTGCCCAGTGGCCCCAGCTTCGACAACGACAACAATTTGAAGCTCTACGCAACGCTTATCCACAAAGCTGAGCGTCGCGTCAGCATCACCAGTCCATACTTTGTCCCGGACGAATCCATCCTGATGGCTATTGTCACGGCAGCCGGGCGGGGGCTAAGCGTCGAGCTCTTTGTTTCCGAGGTGGGGGACCAGAGCATGGTTTATCACGCTCAGCGTTCGTACTACGAAGCACTGCTCCGCGCTGGCGTCAGGATTTATCTTTACCGGGCGCCCAAGGTGCTGCACTCCAAGCACTTCACTATCGATGAGGAGGTTGCGGTGATTGGGTCCAGCAATATGGATGTGCGTTCCTTCAGCCTCAACATGGAGGTATCGGTACTTGTGCACGGGCGCGATTTTGTGGACGCAATACGCGGGATCGAAGACGGGTACCGCGTGGAAAGCCGCGAACTGCAGCTCGAGGACTGGATCCGGCGGCCCATAGCCCAAAAAGTATTCGACAACCTTGCGCGCCTGACCGCGGCCCTTCAATAGGGAACAGGTTCAAGCCCGACAGCGCTGCAAACACCGAAGCCCCTGCACGGAAACCCTGGACGTGATCAGGCTCAGTCGACGACAGCCGGTGCGGACAGGGAGTCCCGTTCCATTGGGTGAGTTGAGCGCCTGGTTGATGACGAGAGTCAGGTCTGGTTCCTTCCCTTGTCGTCCCCTGTCATCCCAGGGTGCGAAGCGGTTGCTCTTAGGCGGCCGCTTGCCGCGAGATCCGGGCATGAATGTCGGCATAGCTGTATTTGAGTGGCCGCCGGGTGGGATTCGCTAGCGTTCCTTTCGCCGGCTCATCGGGACGGGGCCGGTGCCTGGAGCCACGATGCGATGCGGTCGAGCCCGGCGTCCATTGCATCTGTTCCTGGCTTGTTCAGAAATCCGTGCCGGGTTCCTGGTAGATATTCGTTCTCGACGGGCACGTGGTGGATTCCCAGTTCGGAAGCGAACGCGTCGCCAGATGCGCGAAGTGTGTCGAATTCGGCATTGAGGATCAGGGTATGCGGGAACTTTGACACGTCTGCCCCGCCCGGGAAGGCGCGGGGGTCGTTCATGCTTTGAAGTGATCCGGCGTAGTTTCGGTTCATTCGCTCCACCGTTGCCGGCGTGAACTGCCATAGACCGCGGGGCCCCCGGAGCTTCTTTCGAAGCTCCGGGGGCAGCGGCGGCAGTTGTGCGTGGACGCTGGGATAGGCGAGCACCAAGGCCGAGGGCGCTGGTGTCGAGTGTCGGAGATCGTAGGTGGCGGCGGCGGCCAGGCACGCGCCTGCGCTTGCACCGCCAAGTGCAATCCGGGTGGTTTGCGCACCGCCATCGGACGCGGCGCGTGCCACCGCTTTGAAGGCGGCTGTGACGTCTTCGAGGGGTATGGGGAACCGGACTCCGGGTAGCTTCCCGGGGCGGGGTTTGCGAAATGGGCTCCATGGAGGCACGCGACGGTAATCCACCGAGATGACGTGGATCCCTCTGGCAGCCAAGCCGAGGCCGACGTCGTGACTCTCCGCTGCGTTCAGGTCCCCGTGAGAGAACGCGCCGCCGTGGAGCCAAACGAGTGTCGGGGTGGTGGCGCCTGCTGCACCGTACAGACGGGCCGGCACGGGCCCGTTGGGACCTGGGAACGCGGTGTCGGTGACGGTTTCGAGGATCCGCCCCGATCGGGCTGCGTCTTCGGATCCGGCGCGTAGTGGCATGGGTGAGCTCCTTATTATGTTTGAGGTCTGTTGGCCCGGCGTGTCTCAGGCGTTGACGGCCGGGGCGGGGTCAAGCTGGGCGAGGAACCGGTTGGCCGCGGCCTGGCTGACATAGTCAGTCGGGTCTTTGACGCACTCAGGGCACCAGTGTCCGGCTGCAAGGATAAGCCGGGGGCTGCCATTGAAGGTATGGCCTGAGGCGCATTGCCAGGTCAGTGGCGTGGAGGTGTCACCGGCGGTCATGGTTTGGGAGAGTAGTTGTCCGCCGCGGAATTCTGCCGCGTCTGTCATGTCCGCAGTTGTCCATTGGGAGCGGTCCTTGGATTCGTCGTAGCCGTGGTCCAGGAGCCGGGGTTCCTTGTCGGGCCGGGGAGGGGTGAAGGTGGACCAGTCGCCGAGGCTCTCCCATGCCTCCCGTGAGCCGAAGTATGCGTTGATCCTTGCGTGATCGTTATTTTCAATCCATGCCATTGTTCCGCGGGGCTTCTTGGTCAGGGGCTTCATCACGAGGTGTTTGATGACCGCAGCTGGGATTTTTCCGGCGAGCCGGACGCTGGCCGGTCCGGCCGCTATGGCTCGGGCAAGGGCATCCTCGAACGAGTCTCGACGGAAGGGGACGAGCTTCTCGAGCAGGTCCGAATCTGTGTACCACATGCCGTGAAAGTTGGTGGTTGCGAACCAGTTTCGGTCGTACCACTTGCGGACATCTTTCACGCCCATGGCGGCGGTCATTCGGGTCTGCAGTTCCCAGTTGGTGAGCCGCCAGCCGTCCCCGCCGCCGATGTTATAGATGCCGCCCCAGAATTCGTCGGGGACATCGTCTTCGCAGATGTTGGCCAGCAGGCGCGAGGCGTCTTCTACCGAGACCCATTCCATGACTCCGCTGAAGGTGGAGTGGGTCATGATCGGGTCGCGGGTTTCGAGGATTCCGGGGTGGAAGATGCCGGTCTGGCGCAGCGAGACCCAGTGCTTGAGTCCGGAGTCGATCAGTTCTCGTTCGGCGATGACCTTGCTCTGGCCGTATTCGTCGTAGTGCGAGACACGGAGGGGATCCCCGACCCGGCCCCAGTGGTGGGGCGGGTTGCGGTCCCCGCTTTGGGCGACGGTGCCGATTGTCACCAGGCGGACGGCGTCCGGGTCGGGCTGGGCTTTCACAGCCTTGATGACGTTCCGGGCGCCGCCGACGTTGACAGCGTGGGTGAGTTTGGGGTGGTCGTCGGCAAAGGGTGACACGACGGCGCCGGTGTGCAGGACGTAGTCGGCCCCGGTGACGCAGGACAGGACGGTGTCGTAGTCCGTGATGTCCCCATAGACAACGTTGAGGTTGTCCATGCCGGTGAACTGCCCGATGACGCCGGTGTCCTTCTTCGTGGGGAGGACCAGGGCCACGATGTCGAAGCGGTCGGCGCGTTGGGCAAATTCCCGGAGGATGTATTGCCCCCAGTTTCCGGTGGCGCCGGTGAGAAAGATCCGTTTTTTCTGTTTCTGCATCGGTTTCACTGAAATGAGGGTTCCTTGCTTGCTTCGATCAACTGATGAAGGGATTCGAGGGGGATGGTGACGCCGGGGAACTTGGCGAACTGGTTCATCGGCATGGAGTAGGCCATCTTGAGCCCGTCCTGCATTCCCTCAGCGGCCTGCCGCTGCTCCTCCGTCAGGGATGCGGTGATGCCCTCGATGAGCAGGGGGCCGACGACGGGGTGGGTGAACCATTCCTCGACGGTGGAGGTCAGGCTCAGAGGTGAGGGGCGCCCAGCGTCGCCGTCGAGCATGATCGTGGATCGGTTAGTGATGGCGTGGGAGGACCGGCCGACTTCAATGGAGTACAGGCCAGGCGTGACGGCCCATCGGTGGTCGGTGATGTCGTAGTAGGCGAAGGCCCGGCGGTCCAGATCGAAGGTTACTGTCCTGGAATCACCGGGGTCGAGGGTGACTTTTCGGAAGGCCCGCAGTTCACGCGCGGGGGTCCGGACCGGTCCTGCGGGAGCACCCACGTATATCTGCACAACATCAGCGCCGACGCGATCCCCGGTGTTCGTGACGGTGACCTCCACCGTGGCTTCGTCGAGGCCCACGCTCCTGGCACTGAGGTTCGAGTAGCTGAAGGTGGTGTAGCTCAGGCCGTGCCCGAAGGGGTACCGTGCGGGCACGTCCACAGTTTCGTGGAACCGGTAGCCGACGAGGACGCCTTCTCCATAGCGGACGTGGCCGGCCTCTCCGGGGAAGTTGATGAAGGAAGCGGTGTCGTTCAGACGGTAGGGGATGGTTTCGGCGAGCCGGCCGGAGGGGTTGGTGCGGCCGGTGAGAATGTCGGCGATGGCCCCGCCGCCTGCCTGCCCGAGGGCCCATCCTTCGATGATGGCGTCGACGCGATCGTGCCAGGGTTCCAGGGTCACCACGCCGCCGTTGGACAGGACGACGACGGTGCGGGCGCTGACCGCGGCGACGGCTTGGATGAGGGCGACGTGGTCGGCGGGAAGGTCAAGGTGGGTGCGGTCAAAGCCCTCGGATTCTTCCTTCTCCTCCAGCCCGACGAACACGATGCTGAGGTCCGCGCTGCGCGCCAGATCGGCAGCCTCGGTCCGGAGCAGCGCGGCGTTGGCGGTGACACGGTCGGAGCCGTATCCCGGCGCGTAGTGCACGCGGTCCGCGCCAAGGGCGCGCCGGAGTTCGTCGAGCGGGACGTCGACGCGGGTGGCGTTGACGTGCGAGCTGCCGCCCCCTTGGTAGCGGGGTTTCGCGGCGAACTCGCCCAGGACTGCCACAGCGGTTCCCGGCTGAAGCGGCAGCGTGTTGTTTTCGTTGCGCAGCAGCACGATCGACGCAGCTGCGGCGCGGCGGGCGAGGGCATGGTGCTCGTCGGCGTCAAAGGCGGTCTCGTCGTCCACCAGGGCTGTCCGCCGCTGCAGGGTGGCGATCCTCGCGGCGCTGGAATCGACGTATTCTGACGCAAGGCTGCCGCCCTCGACGGCGGAGATGACTTCTGCGACGGTGGTGCCGTCGGTGCCGGGCATTTCCAGGTCAAGGCCCGCCTTCAGGGCGGCAAGGCGGTTGCTGACTGCTCCCCAGTCCGAGATGACGGCTCCGCGGAAGCCCCATTCCGTGCGGAGGACGTCGGTGAGAAGCCACCGGTTTTCGGAGGCGTAGGTGCCGTTGATGCGGTTGTAGGAACACATGATGGTGGCCGGGTCGCTTTCGCGGACGACCCGTTCGAAGGCGGGAAAGTAGATTTCCCGCAGCGTCCGCTCGTCCACGTCGGAGCTGACCCGCATCCGGTCCGTTTCCTGGTTGTTGGCCGCGAAGTGCTTCACGGAGGCGCCCACGCCCTGGCTCTGGACACCGCGCACATAGGCAGCGCCGAGGACGCCGGTGACGAGGGGGTCTTCGGAGAGGTATTCAAAGTTCCGCCCGCACAGTGGAGAGCGCTTGATGTTGATTGCCGGGCCCAGGAGGACGTTGACGGACAATGCCCGGGCTTCCCGTCCCAGGGCGCGGCCGACCTCCTCCACGAGGTCCGGATCCCAGCTCGACCCCAGCGCGGTCCCGGGCGGGAAGCAGGTGGAGGGCAGGCTGCCATGGAGTCCGAGGTTGTCGGCCGTTCCTTCCTGGCGGCGGACGCCGTGGGGTCCGTCCACCATCACGATCGACGGGACGCCGGGTGCAGGTGGCGTGGACCAGAAGTCCCGGCCGGAGAGCAGCGAGGCCTTCTCCGCCAGACTCAGGTGTTGAATAGATGCCTTAGTAGTTGCGGCGTCGGCGGCAGTGATCTCGGGGCTCATGCGGTTACCTCGTTTGCGGATTTCAGGACGTTTTCGATGGCTTCGGAGAAGCCGGCGGGGCTCATCGGGATCATGCCGAGCATGTCCTTGATAGTGAGGCTTTTGGCGTCCGGGCTGTTGCCGTCCAGCGGGACGCCGGGGAAGAACGTGGCGAAGGTTGCTGCGAAGCTTTCCCAGACATTGGGGTCCTGGGCCAGGACTCCGAAGGTGGTGTCCAGACTGTAGACGGGCCGTTCGTTGTAATCCTGGGGCACCTGATAGCTCCAGGAGTGGGTTCCAGGTCCGACTTCAAGGACGACGCTGTCCGGGTGCAGCGGAAGGACGACTTCAGCGCTGGTGCCCTCAGGGACGGTGATATCCAGGGTCACGGTGTCCTCCTCGATCTGCCAGGACGTAGAGGCTTCGCCGTAGGGGGTGAGGTGGCGTGCGGAGGCGCTGGTGAGGTCTCCTCCCGGTTTGGGTGCGATGCGGATTCGTTTGTAGCCGGGTTCCGCGGGAGCAAGGCCGGCGACGGTGCGGTGCATCCAGTCAGCCACCGCGCCAAGCGCGTAGTGGTTGAAGGAGGTCATGCCGCCGGGGTTTATGCTGCCGTCGGGGCGCATGGAATCCCACCGTTCCCAGATCGTGGTGGCGTCCATGGTGACCGGGTAGAGGAACGACGGGCACTCTGTCTGCAGCAGAAGTTTGTAGGCATCATCCAGGTGCCCGGTCTGGGTGAGGGCGTCACAGAGTACGGGGGTGCCCACGAATCCGGTGGAGATGGTGTACTTCGCCTTCGCGACCAGGGTGGCCAGCTCCTCGCCAGCCCGTTCCTTCTGCGCGTCGTTGAGGATGTCGAAGGTGATGGCGAGGGCGTAGGCCGTGGCGGAGCCGTTGACCAGACGCCCCGACGGTGCGACGTACTCGTCCCGGAAGGCCTGCTTCACCGTCTCGGCCAGCAGGGCAAACCTCGTCTGATCGTCCAAGTGCCCGAGGATCCCGGCTGCTTGGGCCATGACCTGGGTGACGCGGCAGAAGTAGGCGGCGGCGACCAGATGGGGTTCCGTCTTGCCGTTGGCGGGGTTTTCCGGCGGGGCGTCCGGGTCGAGCCAGTCGCCGAACTGGAATCCGGAGTCCCAGAGGCCGTTGGGGTTCAGCAGCCCTTCAACCTGGGTGGTGAAGTCCCGCATGGAGGTGTAGGCGTTGGTGAGGATCTGCCCGTCGCCGTAGGCCTGGTAAAGGGTCCAGGGCAGCAGGACGGCGGCATCTGACCAGACGGCGGTGGTCATTGGTGCCGCGTGAGTCTGGAAGTCGGGAATCACCATGGGCACGTAGCCCTTGTGCGCTTGTTCCAAGGCGAGGTCCCGCAGCCAGGATCCAAGGACACCGCGGACATCGTACAGATATGCCGCGGTGGGCCCGAAGACGTTGATGTCTCCGGTCCATCCCAGCCGTTCGTCGCGCTGCGGGCAGTCGGTGGGGAGGCTGACGAAGTTTCCCTTCATCGACCAGACGGTGTTGCTGTGCAGCTGGTTCAGGAGCGGGTTGGAGGATTCGAACCAGCCAGTCCGTGTCATGTCGGTGTGGATGACGACGGCGGTGAGCTTGTCCGCGGTCAGCTGTCCGGGGTATCCCTCGATTTCGACGTAGCGGAACCCATGGAACGTGAAGCGTGGTTCCCAGGTCTCCACACCGCCGCCGCGCAGGGTGTACGTGTCGGTTGCTTTCGCGGTGCGCAGAGGCCGGGTTCCCAGCTCGCCGTCTTCCATGACTTCGGCGTGGCGGAGCGTAATCGTGGTGCCGGTGTTCCCCTCGGCGCTGAGCCGGATCCAGCCGACCAGGTTCTGGCCGAAATCGGCGACGGTCTTGCCTGACGGCGTCGTGATGAGCCGCTGGACTGCGACTTCCTGGATGCGCCGGACCGGTTCCTTCGTCGGGGCCTCAAGGGTCTCCAGGTCCCAGTCGATGACCTCGACGCCCGCCCAGCTGGAGTCGTCGAATCCCGGGGCGGACCAGCCGGTCTGTTCCTGACGGGCGTCGTAGTGTTCGCCGTCGTAGATGCTGTCGGTAACAACCGGACCCGGTGCCGTCAGAAATTCCTTGTCGGTGGCTACAGTTTCGCTGTGGTCGCCGTAGTCGAGTTCGAGCTGCATGAACAGACCCGGCCGGTCCGCGAAGATGTTCTTTGTGGGACCGGCCCCCTCCCAGCCGAGCCGTCCCCGGGCCCATCCTTCGCCGACCATTGCACCGAGCGTGTTGGCGCCGTCGTGGAGCAGATCGGTGACGTCGTAGGTGCTGTAGTTGAGCCGGTGCCGGTAGGTCGTCCAGCCCGGTGCCAGGACCTCATCGCCGACGCGCTGGCCGTTGAGGTAGGCCTCGACGAACCCGAGGGCGGTTACGTGAAGTACGGCGCGTTGTACCTTCGACGCCTTGAAGTCGCGGCGGAAGAGGGGTGCAGGGCGTGGCCCGTCGGTGGTTTTGGAGGAGGTGAGTGGTGCGATGAACCTGGCGGTCCAGGGGAGGGAGGCAGTCATGGGATTCTTTCGAGGTTCTCTTAGCGGACGGACTTGATGCGGAGGACGACGAGTCCACCGAGCAGGGTGATGCCCGCTGCCACGAGGTAGAGCAGCGTGTAGTTCTTCTCGGCCGCCGTGGCGCCAATGGTGAGGAACAGCGGCGCGATCAGCGGGGCCGCGGCCTGGGGGATTGAGGTGGCGAACCCGGTGATGCCCAGGAAGCGGCCGGCATTGGTCTTCTTCTCGGGGAGGACATCCAGGAGCAGGGCCTGGTCCACGGCGGAGAATCCGCCGATGCCGATTGAGGTCAGCACGGAGCCGACGACGATGATGGGCAGGTCGTGAGCGAAGGCCATGGCAACGATGCCTGAGGCGAAGATGATGGCTGCGGCCAGCACAATGGGCTTCCGACGGCGGATCCTGTCGGAGAGGAAGCCGCCGCCGATCGCGCCGACCGTGGTGGCGAGGATGCCGATGCCGCCGATGGTGGCGATGACCCCGGCGATCTCCTGCAGGGAGACGCCGAGCCGGGAAGCCATGAAGAACGCGGTGAATGTCGTGTTCAGCGTCAGTCCGAAGTAGAACAGGAAGCGGGCGAGCCAGTTCCAGCTGAAGTCCGGGTACTGCTTCGGGTTGTAGACGTACTTCGAAGCGATCAGCCGGAGACTCAAACGGTCTTCGAAAACCAGGCTCTTGCTTGATTCTTCGCGGACGAAGAGGACGAACAGGAGGCAGGTCACGACGCCGACGATGCCCGGGACGAGGAACAGCAGCATGTTGTTGGTCATGAGTGACCCGGCGGACACGACCCCGACGACGGGGCCGATCTGGTTGGCGAAGCCGACCAGGCCCGAGACCTTGCCTCGCTGGGACTCCGGCAGCCGGTCCGCCTGGGAGGAGTTCAGGCCTGCCAGTGCCTGGCCCCAGCCCAACTGGGCCAGCACCCAGCCGAGTGCCAGCACCACAATGCTGTCCGCCGTGGCCATGACTATGAGGGAAACGAGTCCGAGGGCGGTGCCGGCGATGATAAAGGGCCGGCGTCGGCCGAGACCGGTCCGTGTGCGGTCGCTGAGGGTGCCCAGCATTGGTCCAGTCAGCATGACCACCAGCGATCCGGCGCCGAGGATGTATCCGAGGTTCTGCTCCTGGCCAGGCGTGATCTGGCTGACCTTGACAGCCAGGGAGATCGCGATAGGAGTGATGAATGCAATGAAGACACCCAGTTGGGCCAGAACCATCAGCCAGATGTATTTGGCGGAGACCTTGGGGAGGTCAGACTCTTCTGACGGCGCTGTAAGGAAGAGTGCTTCTTCGGTTGCCAGCAACCCCGCTGCAGGGGATTCGGTAGCAGTGGACACCGGCGGCGTCTCAGGAGAATTCATTCGGGACTCCATTGTCGAAAATTCGGAGGGGGGAATTTCACTAGTACGTACTAGTGATGGGTAGGATGCTAGCAAGGCATACTGAGGCTGGCAAGAACTTTTTGTAACGATTCAAGGAGATGGGTGTGACGACAACCGTGGGACGGCGCACTACTGCGGCGGATGTTGCGCGCAAGGCGGGCGTTTCACCCGCCACGGTGGGTTTCGTGCTGAACCGGACCAAGGGCCAGACGATCTCCGAGGAGACCCGGGCACGCGTTTTGGCCGCCGCCCAACAGCTCAACTACAAGCCGCACCAGGCCGCACGGGCACTCCGAAGCGGACGCAATAAGATCGTCCTTCTCGTTCTGCCCGACTGGCCGCTGGAGCACAGCCTGCGGACAAATCTGGAGGTGCTGACCCACGCCCTGGCAGCACACGGCTATGTCCTGGTCACGTTCACGCCGCTCCCCGAGAGCACTGCCACACCACTCTGGGCGATCCTGGAGCCGGCCGTCGTCATCGGGTACGCCCCCTTCTCCAAAGAAGACATCGCAGACATGAAATCCCTGGGCATCAACAACGTCATCCCTTCACCGGACGCAACTGCGGCCCCGGCATCGACTGACTTCGCCTCCGGGCCTCGACTCCAGGCCGAGCACCTCCTGAGCCTTGGCCACCAGCGGCTGGGGTATGCCTGCCCACCGGATCCGCGGCTCCGGGACTTCATCCAGGAGCGGCTCCAATTGGTGAATAGGGTCTGCGCCGAAGCGGGTATTTCCCAGCCCATTGTCCGCCAGGTCAACTACCAGGATGACTCGGGAGCAGCTGCTGCGGCTGAGTGGCGGGAAGCAGGAGTCACCGCCGTGATTGCCTACAACGACGAGACGGCAGCCGACGTCATCGCCGGTGCCGTCCGAAGCGGCATCAGGGTCCCCGAGGATCTCTCCGTCGTAGGCCACGACAACTCACCCCTCGCGGAACGATTCATGCCGTCCATCTCCAGCATTGCGGTCGACATGGAGCGGCTGGGCACATACACGGCGGCCATCGCCCTGCACCTCGCAGAGGGTCATCCGCTGCCCGATCCGCCCAGTGGAACAACATCGCTTGTCCGGCGGGAGTCAGCCATTCCGCTATAGGCGCCTTGTTCGTGCGGCGGCTCATGAAGGTGAAGAACATGGTGGCGCCCGGCAGGGGCGTCACTAGTGCTCACACATCCGGCTCAGCTAGTTGAGGTGACATCTGGCGTCACCTGTCTTCACTGGTGAGTGGGGGTGATGCTGCAGGGTGATCATGCCGGCTGGTCGGCAGGGCGAATCTTGTCAGTACAAAAAGGAACCGCGTCCCGATGATGTGGGGTGCGGTCGGTGGCTGCAGTGTTTGGAGTTGGCCAATCTGGGGTGTGGATATTGATGCTCCTATACACGTCAAGGTTCTCTGAGCCAGGTTTCGTAGCGCTGGTGGAAGACATCATCCCGGCTGAGTCCGCGTTCCACGCGGGACAGGGCGGTGCGCCAGACGTGGAGGGCGTCGGCGGCTTGCGGAAGGGTCAGGTGCTTGGCTGTGCGTGTTGTCCGGAGGGTTCCGGCGTCGGGTGCGGGGCGCGGGTGGCGGAGTTGGTCGTAGATTTCCCGGCCGACGTAGCGTTTGAGGCAGCGCATGATTTCTTTGGTGCTTTTGCCCTCCTGACGCCGTCTGGCTACGTAGGCCCTGGTTCTGTTGTCGTAGCGCATCCGCACGAGGGCCACGTGGTGGATGGCTTTGTTGGCTTGCCGGTCGCCGGCGCAGCTGAGCCGGTGGCGGGAGGTCTTTCGCGCAGCATCGGTGCGTGGAAGGCGAGGATGGCATCGAGTTCGGCATCGATCTGTGCCAGCTCGTGGTGCAGGTGCCGGTAGCGGACGGCGAGCCGTTTCAGCACGGTCGCGGTGCTGGCCAGCGGCTCGGAGGCTGGTCCGGCGGGCCGTGTCCTCTCCAGTGCGGCCATCAGGGCCGGGCTCGTCATGGCCCGGTATTTGGCGCGGATGCTCTTCGGCGCGGTCACCAAGATCGCCCTGACCTGGACCATCACGGCGACCCGGGCGCGCATGGCGGTGGCACGTTCCGCGCGCAGCACCCACAACGATTCCACCGCCCCGTCGCGGGATTTCGGGGTGGTGGCGGCGCGGCCGGCGAGCCCCGATTCGGCGGCCTGGTAGGCATCGAGCGGGTCGGATTTGCACCGCGGTATCGTTCCAGCTGTCAGACTACGCCGCGGCGATCCAGGATCCGCCGTCGGTGATCACCACCCGGGGTGCGCGGAACCGCTGCAGCAGCGCAGCCCAGGCGGCCTTCTTCTCGGTGTCGCACCACTGCCAGCCGATCACGAAATCGCCGGCGATGGGACCTAAGCCCCTACCGTTCCTGTTCGGACGGCCAAAACTGGAGGTGAAAGACCGCGTCCTTCCACGGTGCTCGAGCAGCTGTTGGAGGCGGCTGAGCGTCCTTGGCCGCCTCGAGGCGGCGGAGCATCCCGGGACCCGCCGTCGACGCCATAGTGCAGTGACTGCCACCGATCGTAGCGTGGCTCGTCCGCCGCAACTTCCAAGGAGAGCAATGGCCCGACTCCATCCGCCGCCGCCACTGCGCGAACACCCGGTCGTGACCAGGTTCCGGGAGCGGCGTGCCGAGCACCCGCAACTGAGGATCGCCGATGCAATCACCAGCTTTGCCGGATCGATGCCTTTCGTTTACGTCCGCGTGGTCGTCTTCGCCGGGTGGAGGCTGTTCGTCGAGAAGAGCCCGTGGCCGACGCTGACCCTCGTCGTTTCGCTGGAGTCGATCTTCCTGTCGACCTTCATCATGATCGGGCAGAACCGCGCATCCGCCTTCCAGCAGGAAAAGGCTGATCACGACTTCCTCGAGCAGGAATCCGAACTGAAGAACAACACCGAACTCACCCGCGAGATCCATAAACTCACGACTGAGCTGCATCGACGTGTGATCGGTCAGGGATGACCGCCGCCTACGGCCCGAAGAGCGCCGCCCCGTTTACCCAGAGGCCCCTGGCAGTTCGTGGCGTGCGCTGGCCGCGGTTCCGGCGACACGGCGGCATACCTCGCGCGGCTTCGCCTTCGTCAGCGCCGTCGCGCAGACCCTGCCCACCACGCCGACTGAACGCCGCGGTGACTCGTTCGAGCAGATCCGACACCGGTTGGGTCGGGGCGTTCATAACAGGGACGGTGCTCGTCTTGGCGGGCATCGTGGCCATCCGCGGGATCCGCGTCCTGCGACGGTCGGAACCTCCGGGCCGCGCCGTTCCGCCGGCGGGCCATCCCGCCTTGATCGTGAACCCCCGCAGCGGCGGCGGCAAGGCCGATCGCCTCGGCTTGGTCAACGAATGCCGGGCACGCGGCATTGAGGTGCTCATCCTGGAACCGGGGCAGGACCTTACCGGGCTGGCCGAGGCCGCAGTGGCCAGCGGTGCCGATGTGCTCGGCATGGCTGGCGGGGACGGCTCGCTTGGGCTGGTCGCGGACGTGGCCGCCCGGCACGGTGTGCCCATGGTCGTGGTGCCTGCCGGCACTTTCAACCACCTGGCCATGGATCTCGGCCTCGACCGCGGCAACGTTCTCGGGGCACTCGACGCGTTCGGAGTGGCCGTGGAACGCCGCATCGACCTCGGCCAAGTCAACGGCCGGGTGTTCGTCAACAACGTCTCGCTCGGGTTGTACGCGCAAATCGTCCGTTCCCCCGAGTACCGAAATGCCAAGGTGGACACCACCCTGAGCATGCTGCCGAGCATGCTGGGGCCCGGGAGCCAACCCTTCGATCTGCGCTTCACCGGTCCGGCGGGGGAGGAGTACACCCGCGCGCACGTGCTCCAGATCTCGAACAACCCGTATGGCCGCACGCCCTCCACCCTCGCCAACCGGCCGCGGCTCGACGGCGGCCACCTCGGGGTGATGGCCCTCAAGCTCCCGGACGATCCAGCAGAAGCACGGCGCCAGCTGGCCGCGGCCAGCGGGCACCCGGACACGTTTCCCGGCTCCGTCGCCTGGGAGCCCTCGACTTTTGAGGTGGACTCGGGTGGGCCGATCGACGTCGGCATGGACGGGGAAGCGATCCGCATGGCGGCCCCACTGCGGTTCACCATTCGGCCAGGCGCGCTGCGGATCCGCCTTCCCCGGGAGACCTGGCTCTCACCCGCGGCCCGTCTGCTCCGGGCCCGCTCGGCTCTGCGGGACTAGCTGCGCAGCGGGCTCGCCCGTTGAGTGGAGCACCGGCCACCGCGGCTGCGCGACCAAGTCGGTGATGGGCGCACTGCGCGAACCCTCGCAGTTAGTCCCGGAACGTAGCCGTGTTGGCTCGAAAGGACGCCGACAATATGTGAGGGGACGGCGGGCGATGCCGGCGTCCACTTAGTGAAAATTCGCGCTGGACCGGCGGCGGGAATGGTCGAAGAAATCGGAGCCGTTTCTTGAAAGGCCCTCTGCGTTCGGGTTGTGCTTTGCGTCGGGTTGAGGAGAGTGTTAGTCCGAGTAATTTCTCCCACCACGGAGCGCCAGCCGCACTGGACCGCTAGCCCGCAGACACTTCTTGAACCTATTTGCCACCAGCGTTCATGGCCGCCGTCTCGCCCATTTCTCTGATGCTCGTGCCAAGTACCAACGGAGTCGATATGAAGTCCGACCGCATGTCAGCAGTCTGAGATGGCTTGACTGGAAGAAGTCACCGGCGCCCAGCAGAACGCTTCGTGCACTCGCGGAACTGGACTTCGCCGGATACGTCGGCTGACTTGCTGGTCTTGCGTTCTTTAGCTGTTTCACGTGCACGAATGGCGCCTGCCGATCCACGACCGCAGGCGCCTGGTGGACACCGGGCGTTAGTGCGAGCACTTGATTGCGTCAGCGGGACAGCAGCACGCCGACCTGGGTCCGGCCGTGGTCCGAGTCGGGGTAGATGATCAGCACGGATCCCTTGATGCGCCGGTGCAGGTCCTCGGACAGGATCGACGGCACCATGCGGTCTTTGTCGCCGTTGGCGATGAGGGTGGGGTGAGTGAGCTTTGACAGGTCCGACGGCGCGGAGCGGCCGAACTTCCGGTTGCCTTCAGCTGCGTCTGGAAGGCTTTGGTGCTGATCGGCTTGTCGCGGTCGACCGTGCGCTCCTGCAGGCGCTTGATGAACGCCTTCGCGGCCGGCTTGCCGGTGGCGTTGGTTAAAGAACAGGAACTCCTTCGGGTCCGCGCACGTCAGGCTCGCGCGGAGGACGTCCCAGTAGGTCGTGCTGGCGACCTTGTCGATGTCCTGGCCGCCCCGCGGCCCGGTGCCGGTCAGAACGAGCTTGCGGACGAGGTGGGGATGTTTGAGGAGCAGGTCCTGGGCGATCATGCCGCCCATTGAGAAGGAGAGGACGTCGATCGTGTCGAACCCGAGGGCCCTGATGAACGTATAGGCGTCGTCGGCCATCGCCTCGATGCTGTCTGGAACCTGCCCGGTGGAGGCGCCGACTCCGCGCTGGTCGAAGGTGATGACGTGGCGGTTCTTCGCGATGGCCTCGATGATGCGGGGGTCCCAGTTGTCCAGGGTCGCGGCAAGGTGCACGAAGAACACGACGGGGATGCCGGCCTTGGGCCCCAGCTCGCGGTAGGCGTAGGTGACGCCACCGGCGGTGATGGTGCGTGTGGCGGCCTTCGCGTACGACGTGACGACGGAGCCGTTTGGGGTGTCGAAGCTGCTCATGCTGGCAGTCCTCCTGGGTGGTCTGTGCGGTGAATGGTGCTGTCGGCTCAGGAGGGAAGGGTGACGACGGCTTTGCCGCGGAAGCCGCCCTTGGCCAGCGACTCGAGCGCCTGTGGGGTCTGGGTGAAGTTGAAGACCTTTCCCACGACCGGGCGCAGCACGCCGTCGTCGACCAAAGAGCCAATTTGGCGCAACTGGTCGCCGCTGGCACGCATGAAGAGGAACTCGTCGCTAACGCCGAGCTTCTTTGCCTGCCGCCGGATCCTGCTGCTGAGCCCCGCTATGGCCAGGGGCAGCACAGGGTTCAGACTGGCGTTGCGCGCGAACGCCGGGTCCGGCGGACCGGCGATTCCGATCGCCTTCCCGCCGGGCTTCAGGATGCGCAGTGACTTCACGAGGTTCTCCCCGCCGAGGCTGTCGAGAGGATTGAATCGCCAATTCGGTTGACCCGCGGCGCGCGGCGGCGGGTCACTTCGGCCCGCGGGATCGAATACCGTGGACGGCTCTTCTGGATCATTGCTAGTCTCTTCGTTGCCGTCGCCCTTGGAAACTTCTACGCCGAATAGGTCGTCCCTAGAACAGCGGCCAGGGCACCGCCGGCATCTCACCGCTCGGAGCCGGAAACCGCCCTGCCAGGCGCAACCGGGCGCAGCGCGCGGCGAGCGATGCGATTTCTTCGGCGCTGAGCAAGTCCGCCAGGTTTCGGCCCAGCCCACCGTGCAGTCCTTCGCTGACACGATCGATGCCGTCGCGTTCCTCGGCGGTCAGAGCTTCTCCCAGCCATCCCCACAGCACCGTGCGCAGCTTGTGGTCTCGGTGAAAGGTGAGCCCATGGTCCACGCCGTGCCGGTGTCCGTCCGTCATGGCAAGAATGTGGTCGCCTTTGCGGTCGGCGTTGTTGACGACCATGTCGAACACCGCCATGCGTCTGAGCGCTGGCGAGTCTTCGTGAACGAGGGCGACCATCCGTCCGTTCTCATCCCGTCCCTCGAGAACTTGTTTCCAGCCCGTCTCCGGGACGTGGTCCGTCGCGACCAGGTTCACGGCGCTTTGGGCTGGGTCTGGCTCCTGCCAGAGCTGCACCATGCCTTCGCCCATCGGACCACCGCGCAGCCAGGTGTGGGGCACGACGTCCCAGCCGAAGGCCTGCGAGACCAGGTAGGCGGCCACCTCCCGCTGAGCCAGTGTGCCGTGGGGAAAATCCCACAGCGGACTTTCGCCTGCTATCGGTTTATAGACGACCACCACGTCGCCGATGCTGCCGAGAAAGGTAGCGTTTGAAGCCGTCGTGATGCGGCCGGTGAGCGTCAGTTCGGCGTTCACAAGGTCCGGCGCTGGCATCAGACCTCGGGAAGGGTGCAGATGTGCCCGTCGGCGTCTATGGGGTAACCGCAGAGCGGGCACGTCGGACGCCCGGCGCCCACGATCTCCCGGGTGCGCTTGGCGAATGCGCGGGCGGTGCCGACCGGCATTCGCACCAGCAGCATTTCGGGCTCGTTAGCGCCGTCCTCATCGAGCGATTCGTCGTTGTCATCAGCATCGACGTCGGTGATGGGGTGGGCCTCTATTACGACCTGGGCCGTGGTTGGGTCCCAACCTAAGCTCATGGCGCCGGCGCGAAACTGTTCCTGAACGGCCTCGAGCTGGTCATTGTCGACAAGTTCAATGGGAGTACTCGTGGGAATGCTGAAGGGGTTGCCCTCGACGGTGATCAGCTGGTCGAGAATTTCGTCGATCTTCTCCGCGAGCAGAGCCGCCTGCTGCTTCTCCAGGGCAATACTCACGATCTGCGTCCCTGCGCGCACCTGCAGATAGAACGTTCGCGCCCCCGGAAGGCCAATGGTGCCAACGACGACCCGATCAGGCCAGGCAAACTCGTGAACACGTGTAGGCATGTCAGTATTCTAGGCACATGAGGTTCATGGCGCCTTTTGCCCTGCACCGCCACCCACCGGCGCGTCGCCAGAGTCGATGCCGTTCGACAGCCACGACAGATCACCCGCGTCGGTGTTAGTCGCGTAAACGCTTGGCCGACTAGCGCCGTAGCGCACGATCGATACGGAGGCGGGCCCCACGTTTATACGCTGGAACAAGTCAAGGTGCATGCCGAGCGCGTCGGCGAGGATTGACTTGATGATGTCACCGTGACTCACCGCCACCCACACGGCCCCTGGCCCGTACTCGGCTTCGAAGGCCGCATCGTGGCGTCGAATCGCTGCCACCGACCGAGCCTGCATCGCGGCCATGGATTCACCGCCGGGAAAGACGACGGCGGACGGTTGCGACTGCACAACGGGCCACAAATCCTCGGTCGCGAGATCACTGAGCGTGCGGCCCTGCCACTGGCCGTAATCGCACTCGGTGAGATCGGGATCGACCGGCGCGTACGGCGAGCCAGCCTGGCGATCGAGGATGAGCTGCGCGGTCTGCTGACAACGCTCAAGAGGGCTCGACACCACCCCGACTACTGGCACGGCCGCGAGCCGGTCCCCGGTCAGAGCCGCCTGGTCGCGCCCGATCTGGTCCAGGCTGACGCCGACGGCCCGACCGGCCAGCAGTCCAGTGGCATTGGCTGTGGTGCGGCCGTGCCGCACGAGAATAACTGTCGCCATCCACCCAGCCTAACCACCCGCTCGATGGCGGTGTGAACCTTACCGGTCGTGCGTCGAACAGGCAGATAATGCGCTGGCGGAACCCTTCAAGCGCACCGACACGCTCAAAGCCGCCTGGACGGACTCGGCAAGCCTCGACCGGCTTCATGGCTGACGCAGCAAAACCGGACGAACCGGCACCGCCAGAAGAGTGTGGACACTGTCCACACTCTGGGTTTCGGATCGAGTCGTGGCGATCCAAATTGGGTCCGCCATGGGATCGCCAGCAGTGCGGACTTGCCTCCGGTGTTGAGTGCTTGAATGGGGGCATGGTGGATCGCAGCGTACTGGTCTCGGGCGGCGGGATTGCCGGCTCGACCGCCGCGTACTGGCTGGAGAAGGCTGGCTGGTCGGTCACGATCGTGGAAAGAGCGGCCGACACACGATTCAGCGGCAACCCTATCGACGTACGCGGAGCAGCGGTCGCGATTGCACGGCAAATGGGCATCTGGGCGCGCCTGGAGGAGGCTGCCACCGGTGTCGAACGCCTGGTCTTCGTCGACGCGGACGGGCGGCCACAGGCCACAATCCGCACGCGCCGACGCGCCGACCGCCACGAGGAGGTCGAGGTCGAACGCAATGAACTCGTCGGCCTGTTGTTCGACAAGGCCCGGGAGACAAGTCTCATCATCCGGGACGACTCGATCGCTGCCTTGCACCAGGACGGCGGCGGAATCGACGTCGAGTTTCAGCGGACCCCTTCCCGTCGCTTCGACCTGGTCGTGGGAGCCGACGGACTCCACTCCACCGTTCGGCGCCTGGCATTCGGCCCCGAGGAACGTTTTTCCCGCCCTTTCGGCATGTTCGTGGGCACCGTGCGCGCCCCTGTGCCGGTCGCGGATCCGCGCACCGTGCTGTTGTACAACGAACCGGGAACCTCCTTGACCATCCATCCGGCGGGTGGGAAGCCCGGTTTCGCATTTATCTTCCGTGGGCAGCACGATTTCGACTACCGCGATGTGGAACAAGGAAGAAGCCTCGTCGAGTCCACCTATGCCGGCGGCGGATGGCTCACCACGCTCGCGCTCGAGGAATGGGGTGCGTCCGGCGATAGGTACTTCGACGCCGTCTCCCGCGTGGACTTACCGCATTGGAGTGCCGGCCGCGTGGTGCTGCTCGGTGACGCGGCGAGTTGCATCTCGCTGTTCGGTGAAGGCTCCAGCAGCGCGATCGTTGGAGCCAAGACCCTCGCCGACGCGATTGCCGCCCATCCGGGCGACCACACCGCTGCTTTCGCCGGCTATGAACACAGACACCGCCAACACGTCCGACCGCTACTACGGGGCGCCGGCATCGCATCGCGCCTCCTCGTACCCAAGACCCGATCGGGCATCGCGATGCGCAATGCGGTGTTGAACGCGGCCGTGCTTGCGAGCCGTTGATGATCACGGCGCCCGTTGGGAGTCCTGCTTGGTTTGGGTGCCGGGTTGAATGGTTGGTATGCCGCGGGTGAAGACCAGGGCGAGCAGTGTGATCAGGGCAAGGATGGAGATGGCAGCGCGTAACCCTTGGATCTGGCTGTCCGCGTTCGCCTCCGAGACCGCGTCGATAGTCGCGGGGGGAACGTCCGCGGCAGTGAGCGCGGCCCTCAGGTCCGCATCGGAAACGAACGGAACCCCATCCGCGAGCTGTACTTGCGCTTGCGACTCAAGGGTGGCCGGGATTTCCGGGTTGTCGTGGATGATCGCGAAGAACGAGGCACTGAGCGCGGAAATGAGCACAGCGCCGGCTAGCGCGGTCCCGATCGAGGCGCCCAGCTGGGTGCCGGTGTTCTGCAGACCGCCGACCTCACCGCTTTGTTCGTCAGGCACGGCGGACACAGTGACGCTACCGAGCTGGGAGGCCATCGCTCCCAGTCCGGAACCTGCGAGCAGCAGCGGCCAGGTCACGATCTCTGGACCCGCGCCGACTTCGAGCAGTGCGACCAGGAGCACCAGGCCGGCGAACAGGGCGACGAAGCCGGCGTTGACGACACGTCGTGGCGAGGCGTCCGGGCGCAGTTTCGGTATGCCGATCGCGAAGATCAGCAGAGTCAGCGAAAGAGGCAATAGGCGCACTCCGGTCTCGATCGCCGAAAGCCCGAGCGCCACGGACAAGAACAGTGGGACGACGAAGAAGGTGCCGGCTTGGACGAGGTACATGAACAGGAAGGAGGTGACGCCGCTGCGCAGCTGGAGGCTGCGGAGCATCGATGGGTCGATGAGCGCGCCCTCACCGCGCGCGATGCGCCGGTTCTCCCACGCCATGAAAAGGGCCAGGACTACACCGCCGCCGAGGATGAGCCAGATGACCGGAGACAGCCCGAGCCACTCCGGCGCGTTGGGCTTGGGCTGCACGAACCCCCACGACCCCGAGAGGAGGATGCCCATGACGATCAATGTCAGACCGAGTGCCGACAGCACCGTGCCCACGAGGTCGAGGCGGACACCCTCCGCCGCGGGTGTGTCGTTAACCCGCCGCGCGAGCAGCAGGATGACGACCACGATGAGGACCTCGCCGGCGAACACCCAGCGCCACGATGCGTAGGTGGTGAACGCGCCGCCGATCAACGGGCCGAGCGCCGCCGCGATAGCGCCGGCGGCGGCGACCAGCCCGTAGGCACGCGGCCGTTCGGGCTTGCCGAAGTTCGACGCGACCAGCGCCACGATCGCCGGCATGATCAGTACGGCTCCCAGACCCTCCAGGAATGACCAGCCGATGATCAGCACGGTCAGGTTCGGGGCCAGTGCCGTCGTCAACGATCCGCAGGAATATACGACGCACCCGATCGTGAACGCCCGCTTCCGTCCGATGATCTCGCCGATCTTGCCGCCCGTAATCATCAACGACGCCATCACCAGCGTGTAGAGCGTGATCGCCGTCTGGATGCCGGTCACCGTGGTCCCGAGGTCGCTGGCCACCGTCGCGATCGCCGTGTTCATCACGGTGGTGTCCAGGGCCATCACGAACTGCCCCATCGCCAACGTCAACAGCACGACCCCGGCCGCACCCACTTGCCGCTCAGCCACGTCGCTCACAGGCCCTCACTCTCCGCCGGACGAACCGCATCCAGGACTTGATGTTGCCTGCCGATGCGCGCGGACCGCGTAGCGCCAGGTGACCAAAACCATGATCATCTTCAGGAACAGGTTGATGTCGGGAACGGCAGAAACGACACGACCAGGAGTAACAGCAGGTTCAGCCGGATAGACACTGAGCCGGCGGGGACGGCTATCTCCAGAATGATGAGCGTTATCGCAATGGCAAAACACGAGGTCGCTGGATGCTTCCATCCGCCCTGTCTGATAAGCACGCGGCCGAGACTGTGACTGCCAGGCAGCGGACTGATCATCCATGGGGCCAGCATGGCACCCGTCCTGGATATCCGGCTCATCCAGAAGGGACGAATTGGGTATCTGCTTAGCTGAAGTAGCCCGTACATGCGGGGAATTGTTCGGCTCATTCACTCGTCCGAGGCGGTACGGGCGCGCTACTGGAGTCCGTTGGGTGGCTCTTGGGGAGCCGCACAATCGGCAAAAAATCGTACTCTAAGGCGTTCGGGGTGGTTTGGCGTCGTCGCGAGGGACGCGGCCGGCTCTGGCGGGCTGGGAGTCTTAGAGGCCGGTCGCGTTACTTGTCGTAGGCGGACGGCGACGATCCAGCGTTGTCCCCAGATGTTGCCATTTCCTTCCACCACGCCTCGCCTGCCATCATCTCCCTGACCTGGCTGTCAGTGAGCTGAGGATGGGCCTCGGTGGTGTGCGCTTTGATGTTTTGGAACAGCTCTTCGTCATCCGCGCCGGTGAACTCGATCCTCTCGTGCGAGGGATCTACACACTGAAATCCGCGCATTGCTCCTCCTTGGAACGTTTGCACTATACAGGCGTTTGAATTATGGACCCTGCGCGCCGTGGCGACAAGGTCGGCCGGGTCCATCTTCTGGTGGTTGTCGTTGCTGCGCGTGTTGGCTCGAGAGCGGGTCGCGCCACCAGAGCAATCGTCGCGTGTGATGGAAGCGTCGGTCGGTCCTCATGGCATAGCGACACGAGCGAAGACGCGGACTCGGACGTTTTCCACCGCGACCACCGACACGACGCCGCGTCACCGCCGGGCTGAACAAGGGAGAAGCGCGCAACGCCCTCGCCCAAGCCGTGTTCCTCAACCGCAAGGGCGAGACACGCGACCGCACCTTCGAGCACCAACGCGACCGGGCTTCCGGCCTCAACCTCGTCACCGCCGCCATCGTCCTGTGGAACACCGTCTACCTCGAATCAGCCACCACGGCCCACCCGGACCCGGCCTCGAACAGCACCTCTCGCCCCTGGGCTGGGAACACATCAACCTCACCGGCGACTACACCTGGCGTCCCAACACCCGCGGCCCCGGGCGCTACCGACCCCTAGGCAAACCACCCCGAAGGCCTTAGTGTGTACGATTTTTCACCGATTCTGTGGCCTCCCCCTATTGAACAAATCCCCAGAGGACCTGGCCAGGAGCGTTGGAAGGGCCGACTTCCTCAGCGCCGCCAGAGTCCTTTCACTCGTGGATCGGGCGGGGAACGCTGTCCTGGGGGATGACGAGGTCTTTCAGCGGTGCGGGGTCGGTGTTGGTGGCCTGCTGGAGGAGCCGGTAGAACAGCAGCCCGCGGCTTCTGGCGGTGCGGCGGTTGAAGCGGAAGGCGAACTCGTCGAGGTAGTAGCCCAGCTGTTCACGTGAGATGCCCTGATGGAGGGTGCCGTCGATCCAGCGTTTGAGCTGGGAAGCGGCCATGTGGACTGCCGGCATGTTCACGTGCGCGCGGATGTCTGAGCCGAGCCGGGTGAAGTAGTCGTGCTGGTAGCCGAGGCCGCCCGCTCGCGGCATCTGAGGCGACAAATCGGCCATACCGCAGCCTACTTCAGCTAGGCAGATACCTAATACGGACGATCTATTGGATGGCGACGTCTTAGCAACCGGACGGGCGAAGCGTGAATGCCGCGCCTGTGCGACAGAATCATAAGTACAACTTGGGCCTTAGGGCTCCCCGGCAGAACAATTCCTTCATGCCTGGCCGTCGTTCCTCGCCTACCTCGTGAGCTTGCTAATGATCGGTTCGGCGTGATCCGTCTGCTGCTCTTCGCCGTGAGCGGCTATGCACGCCACGGGCACCTGCGGCGGCACGGCGCCGATGACCCGGACCTCCAGGACGCCCACCATAAGTTCTGGTACGACGTCGTCGCCTACGTCATTACCATCCTGATCAGTCTCATTGACCAGATGGTGGCAATCGCACTTTTGTTCGCCATTGCGGTATTCCTCTTCCTGCAGGTTTCAGCGCACGCCACTCATACGCTCGGGGGTCCTTCGCCTCTGTCGGGCGGCCCACGCCCGGACGTAGCGTCGCTCCCATGTGGAGGCAATGATGTTTTCCCGCCGCGCGGCTGCGACCCTCCCGGCACCTGAGGACACGACCAGCCCCAGGTCGACGGCACCCGAGCTGCACATCCGCGCGTTCCGTGTCGGATTCGTCGGCGCACTCGGTGTCCTTTTGGCACTTTTTCTCGGCGTCATCGTTGGGCAGCTCAGCACCGTCATCCTCTATGTTGCCCTCGCGCTCTTCCTGGCGCTGGGCCTTGACCCGGTGGTCAGTTGGCTTCAACGGCGCGGGATGCCCCGCTGGACGGCGATTCTCATCGTCTTCGCCGTCGTCATCGGAGTCTTTGTCGCGCTCATCGCGGTGATCGTGCCGATTGTCGTCGGGCAGGTCACCACGACGATTAACAACTGGCCGCAGATCGTCAGGGACTTCAAGAACAGCGACTTCGTGGCCTGGGTCGGGTCATTCAGCGGCTCGAGCTGGGTCGAGGACACCGCAGCCTCGATCGGCAGCTGGCTCGGGGACCCGAACAACATCGGCGTACTGACCGGCGGTCTTTTCGCGGTCGGCGCGGGCATCGCGGGCGGCCTCACCGGCGCCACCATCGTGCTGATCCTGACCCTGTACTTCGCCATCTCGCTCGACTCGATGAAACGGTACGCCGCCCGGTTCGTGCCGGCCAGCTCGCGCGCCGGATTCACCGAGGTAGGCCAGGACATCACCGGAGCAGTCGGCCGGTACGTGATCGGCCAGCTCACTCTCGGCGCCGTGAACGGCGTGCTGAGCCTGATCTACCTGACCATCATCGGCGCACCCGTACCGATCCTGCTGGCCTTCATTGCGTTCCTCTGCTCGCTCGTGCCGCTCGTCGGAACCCTGACCGGTGCAGTCATCATCTCGCTCGTCTGCTTGGCCGCGTCTCCCGCGACCGGGGTAGCGGCAGCGATCTACTACCTGATCTACATGCAGGTCGAGTCCTACGTGATCAGCCCGCGCATCATGAACAAGGCTGTAGCGGTGCCCGGCGCGCTCGTCGTGATTGCCGCGGTCGCAGGAGGCACGCTCGGCGGCGTGCTCGGCGCCCTCGTCGCCATCCCCATCGCCGCGTCCCTCATCATCATCGTGCACAAGGTGGTCTTCCCCAGACAGGATGCCGCGTAGCGGCGTCCCACAATCCGGCCATGACACAAGAAACCTGGCAGAAGCATTCGCAGAGGCCCCTCATCGTTGCGGCCTTTGTTTTCCTGGCGGCCTACTCCATCCTGGTCATTGCACAACCGCCGGAACCTTCCGCCGACGCGCTGATGTTTGTCATCTGGTTGACCTGGGCTGCCTTCGGCATCGACTACATCGTGAAACTGATGCTGGCCCCGCGGCGGGGACGGTGGTTCCTCCGCCACCCGATGGACCTGCTTATTGTGGTCATTCCCGCGGCGCGGCCGTTGCTGCTCCTGAGGCCCTTGAGGCTGCGAAAAGTGATGGACCGGGCCCCGGGCACTGCCATCAGGGCGCGCGTCATGGCCTACGTCGTCGCCTCCGCCGTCCTTCTCCTTTACACCGTGGCCCTGAGCGTCCTCAGTTTCGAACGGGGCGCTCCGGGCGCGAATATCACCTCGATGGGTGACTCCCTGTGGTGGGCGGTGGTCACTATCACCACGGTCGGTTACGGCGACCTGTACCCCGTCACCGTTCCCGGCAGGCTGGCTGCGTCCGCGCTGATGATCGGCGGGTTTGTCGTCCTGGGCATGGTCACCGCGGTCCTGTCTTCCTGGGTGATTGAGAGTGTGACCGCCGCAACCAGCTCACGGACCAAAGCACCCCATGACCGGTCAGCCCACAGCCTGAACGAAACCAAAATCAAACACCCAACCGTTGAGGAACGAGCTGCGAAGGGCAAAGACCGCCGGGAAAAAACGCCCGTCTCCAGCCACGCCGGCAGGGCCCCGGCTCCCGACCGCCCTGACCCGGTTGCGCTGCTCGAAGAACAGAACCTCACCCGCGAAAAGACCTGGTACCGGTGCGTCACGGCCGGATGCTGGTCTCGCCGTTCACGTTCGACCGGGGTGCAGCCAAGATCATGGCCGCCGACCTGAAGGACACGCCGCGGGCCGGCATGAAAGCCCAGCTGTGCGGCGACGCCCACCTCTCCAACTTCGGCGTCTTCGCCTCACCCGAGCGGAACCTGCTCTTCGACCTCAACGACTTCGACGAGACGCTCGCCGGCCCCTTCGAGTACGTGAGCGGTAACACGAGCCCGGCAACTGGCCGGCGTTGCCGGTCAGTTGCCGGAGGGAATCGAGGTGCCTCTGGCGCGGGCTGTCAGGTTGCTTCCCGATCCTCGGGCGATCATCCACGTCTCACGCAGACCGTGCAGTCACACCGTGGGGGCGATGTTCTGGTTCAACCGGAACAGATTGGTGGGGTCGTATTCGTTCTTCAGTTCCACGAGCCGCCGGTATGTATCCGCCGGGTACGACGCCCGGACGAGCGCCGTATTCGTTTCACCTGTGAAATTGACGTAGGCCGCCGCATCCGGACCGAGCGCTGACGTCACGCCCCGGGCCCATTCGACGGCATCCGCGAAGCCTTCCGCCGTCGGCGTGCGCGCAATTACGTTGACGATGAATTCCTGGTCACGGAGTGCGAAGGCCGTTGCTTCGGCAGGAACCCGTCCGACTGCGCCGCCAAGGTGGTGCACGTGAATCTCCGTCATGGCGTTGGGCGATGCTGCAAACGAGTCCAGCAGCACGCGCACGGACGCGTCGTCGGCGGCGCGCAGAAATGCCGAGCGGAAATAGTTGTGCACGCCCCGCGGGTACAGCGGATCGAGCGCCTGCTGCCATCCCGCGTACGGGTGGGCGGCGAACACATCGGCGATGACGGTGCCCAAGGACCGGAAGGGCGCGGTGGCGGCCTCGCCGGCATCTGGGTCGCCGGTCCAACACCCTCCCACAGCGATGACCGGCTTGCCGTGCACCGATTCTGGCAGGAACGGGACCGGCGGCGCCGTGGTCATGTTGACGAGCGTGGTCAGCTCATCGGGGGCCGCCGCGCAGGCCGCCCGATAGCCGCGCAACACCTGCTCCGCCTCTTCTCCGGGGTAGAAAACCAGGCCGGAAAGTACGGTGGGGCCCACTTCGTGCAATTGATAGTCGAAGGACGTCACCACACCGAAATTGCCGCCGCCGCCGCGCAGTCCCCAGAATAAATCGGGGTGCTCGTCGGCACTGGCGTGAATGAACTGCCCGTCAGCGGTGACGACGTCGGCGCCGACCAGATTGTCGCTGGCCAGCCCGTGCTTGCGCACGAGCCAGCCGATGCCGCCGCCGGTGGTGAAGCCGGCGATGCCGGTCGAGGACACCAGGCCACCGGTCACCGCAAGCCCGAATTGCTGGGTCTCCGCATCCAGGTCCTTCCAGGTACACCCTGCCTGTGCTGTCACGCGGCGGCGGACAGGGTCCACCTGGACCCCCTTCATCAGCGAAAGGTCCAGCACGATACCGTCGTCGACGGTGGAAAACCCGGGGATCGAATGGCCACCGCCGCGAACCGACAACGGCAACCCCCCACTGCGCGCGAGATCGACCGTGCGGATCACATCCGCCACACCCGCACAGCGTGCGATGAGCGCCGGGCGGCGGTCGTGCGCCCCGTTCCAGATGCTGCGTTCGTGGTCGTAGTCCGCGTCCCCTGGCAGGACGACAGTGCCGCGCAGGCCGGCGGCGAACTCGGCGATGGTGGCCTCACCGATGCGGGTCGGCCTAGTCTGCGTCGTTGTCACGATGCGTTCCTCCTGATAGCTGTTTGCTTGTCAGATCCATTTGTCAGATCCAGGAAAAACGCTAGTGAACCGTCCTCAACGAGCACTCAACGCCGTCTCAACATCATCATCCGAGTCCTGCCTACGCAGTGCGGCCAGCCTCTGACCGGCGATGAGGCATCTCGTTCGGTCGAAAATCGCCCCAGCCCTCTCAATTTCGCGGGCCGCCCGATGTGGGTCGCCGAGTTCGTTGGATAGCTCTGCCACCATCAACCGTTGCCAGCCAGTGTGTCGCCGCCATGGGGCGACCCGCTCCGCTGCCTGCCTGTACATTTCCCGCGCTGCCCGGACCTCACCGGAGATCAGTTCGGCGGCACCGAGTATGGTCAGCGTGGCGCCCATCCCCACCTGATCTCCCGCGGATTCAAACCCTGAAAGGCAACGCCGAGCGTCTTTCAGGCCGCGGTCGATATCACCACCCATGGCGCGGAGCAGGGCGATATTAATCTCGGTCAGCAGCTCGCCGCGCCGGTCGCCCAGGCCGAGCCGAAGCTCCCGCGCCAAGGACAGGGCCTCATCGGCCGCGCTGTGGTCGCCACAGTCGCGCAGAATGCAGCCAAGTTGGTGAAGTGTTTGCGCCCTAGCCAGGTCATCTCCTAACTCGGCGAAATGTTCGACTGCATCCGTGATGACGGATATCGCAGACTGCGTGTCTCCCGAAAGCCTGGCCGCGTAGCCGATCGCGGACAGCACGTAGCCTTTGGCCTGGATGACGCCAACCCGCCGGCCCAACAGCAGGGTCTCCTCGAGGCAGGGGACCAACCGTCCGGCGACCGGGACCAGTTGCAGGCTGGGCGTGATCACCGGCAGGAAGGATGGAGTGCTGGTCTCAGACTGTGCGAGTTCGCTCAGGCAGGTGTTTAGGTGACGGGCGGCGAGTGGTCCGTCCTCCCGGGACAACGCGCACTGGCCGAGCAGCCAACTGCTGGCAGCGCAATGTTCGGGTCTGCCACCCTCGACTGCCTCGGCGTGCACTTCGGCTGCCAGCTGTTCGGCCTCGTCCAAGTCGAAAGTGCTCCAGGCGAGCGAGGTCTCAATGAGCCGGGCCATCGTTACCTCGTCGGGGTTGCCGATCTCCCGCATAATTGCCAGGGCCTCCGCGCCGAGCGCCCGATGCCGATCGCCGCGGCCCTGTCGGCTGTCCAGCCCGGTCAGGCCGATCAGAGCAGCCGCGCGAGGCCGGGTCGGGTCGGGAGCCACCGCCAAAGCACGTTCGACCCAACGTGCTCCCTCGACCGCGTGACCGCGGAGGAACCAGAACCGCCACAGGCTGGCGGCGAGCCGGAGCGCGGTCTCGGGCTCGTGGGCGCACGACCAGCGCAACGCAGCGCGCAGGTTGTCGTGCTCCCGGTCGAGCAACTTCGGCTGTTCGATGACCACCCCGGTGGCCCGTTCGGGATTGTGGGATTCGGCGACGGCAAGGAAGTAGGCGCAATGCGCAGCGGCCAGTTGAGCCGCCTCACCTGCATGCTCGAGATTCTCGAGGCCAAACTGGCGGACCGTCTCCAATTGCCGGTATCGGGTCCCGGCGCCGCTCCTTTCGGCGACCACCAAAGACTTGTCCACCAGCTTGGCCAACAGGTCGAGCAGTTCGATTTGCTGGAGGGGCGCGTCAGCGCAGACTGCTGCCACGGCGTCGAGGGTGAAACCACCCGCGAACACAGACAGCCGGCGCAGCAGAACCTGCTCCGGCTTGGTGAGCAGTTCGTGGCTCCATTCCAAGGTGCCACGCAGCGTCTGGTGCCGCGTGACGCCGCTGGTTCCCCCGCCGAGCATGGACAGAGCATCGCCCAATCCCTGGACGATCTCGGCGGGTTCGAGTACGGCCGCCCTGGCCGCGGCCAATTCCAGGGCCAGCGGCATCCCGTCGAGCCGTCGGCACAACTCTGTCACCCCCTGCGCGTTGTCGGCGTCGAGCGCAAAACCCGGCCGGACCTGCGCTGCCCGCTCAACGAAAAGCCGGACAGAGGGCAGACGGCCCAGCACGGCCAGGTCGAGAGCATCGGTCCGCAGAGGCGAGGGCAGGGGCAATGACGGCACCCGGTAGGTGTACTCCCCGTCGGCATGGAGTGGCTCCCGGCTGGTGGCCAGCACTTTAACCCCAGGGGATCCGTCAAGGAGCGCGACGACGAGTTGCGCACAGGCTGCTAGCAAGTGTTCGCAGTTGTCCAGCACGAGGAGCAGCGAGCGTCGCCGCAGTTGGTCGACCAGCGCTTGCACGCGGCTTGGTGCCGCGCCGGAATCCAACCCGAGGACCTCGGCTACGGCATCGGCCACCAGCAGCGATTCCCCGACGGCCGCGAGGTCGACGAACCAGACTCCGTCCACGTACTCAGGACGAACTGTTTTCGCGGCCTCCAATGCCAGTCTGGTTTTGCCGCTGCCGCCAGCCCCGGTGAGGGTGAGCAGGCGGGCATGGCCCATCAGGCGTTCGACGTCAACGAGCTCACGCTCGCGCCCGATGAAGCTTGTCAACGGGGATGGCAGGTAGCCGATGGCATCGTCTTGGCCGGTCACGCCGGCGGGCTGGTGGAGGCGTTCCTCGGGCGGCGAGCCGGTCAACAACTCGCGAAACAGTCTCATTGTCCGGGTGTCCGGGTCGGTCCCGAACGCGTCGAGGAGTTCGTCGACCAGCCGCTCATATCGTGCCAATGCTTCCGACCGCCGGCCCATCCCAGCCAGCAACACCATCTGCGCACGCACGGCTCCCTCGTGGACGGGATCGGATTCGAGCGCATGGGTGAGGATGACGAGCGCTTCCTCCGGCGCGCGCTGCGCCACCGTCGACGCCAGTTTTACCAGTACCTCGCGATGGATTTCCCGGAGCTCATCGCGGCGTGTCGTCAGCCAGTCCGCATCCGGCAGCTCCGGCAGAAGATCACCACTGTACAAGTCGGCCGCATCGCGCAGGCTTGCCTCGTCACCTGCAGCCAACGCTGCAACGGCCGAACGCTCGAACTGCAGGACATCGACATCGACCGGGCCAGTGTCATCCAGCACGACCACTTCACCGCGGATGGCGAGCAGCCCGTCGCTGCCGGCTCCAGCGCTGGCGAGCGCGCGGCGGGCGACGTACAGGGTCTGATGCAGATTCCGTGCGGCGGCCTCCGGCTCCATGTCAGGCCACAGGCGGTCCAGTACCTGCTCGCGACGGCCACGCTGACCACGCGCCAGCGCCAGCATTGCCACCACGGCCTTTGCCTTCTGCAGCCGCCAGCGGCTGTTCTCGACGGCGTTCCCGTTGACGTACACGATGAACGAGCCGAGAAGCTGGATGCGCAACCCGCTTTGGGTAGGCTTCATGGTTCTTCAGTATCCGCCCGCCATCCGGCGTTGTCGAACAACGAAATTTCCCGCACGCGCGCTGCCTTGGCGCACTCTGTGAGCGCCCCATCACTGGCAAGCAAACCACCGGAACCACAGCAGCCAATCGCCCCCGTTCGGCTCGATTCCGACAACCACCGCCGCCGGCACACTGCCCTGGAAAGTCGCCAAACCGGCACCTGCCCCCTGGCGGTGACCCCGGGACTGGTGCCCAGCTGCCGGACGAAATGGTCGAGGATGCGCTCGGCCTCGGTTAGCACCTGCGGGTGTCGGGCTGGGATGAAACGCGCCCAGGGATCCATCTGTGGTTGTCGGCGGACCCCTGGGCGGTGACGTCGGCCTATTCTTGGCGGCTGAAGACAGTTTCTCCATCCACCCAGGTCGATTCGATCGGGAGGTCAATGAGCTCGTCGGCTGAAACCAGAAGGGGATCGTCGGCCCATATCGCGAGGTCCGCCCTGTTCCCGGGCCGGACTCTTCCCTGGTCGTGGTCTCCTTGGGCTTCGGCGGCCCAAACCGAGAAGCCCTTGAGCGCTTCGAGCGCCGTCAACCTTTGTGAGGGTTCGAAGACATGCGCATCGGTCCGGCCCGGGATGCGGCGCAGGCGTGCCCATGCCATGCCGATGCGCGCGTCGTACTGGGCCACGGGCCAATCCGAGCCCAGCGCAACCGGAGCGCCTGAATCTATGACGTCACGGATCCTCCAGGCCCGTTTCGATCGCTCGGCGCCCAAGCGACTGGACCAAGAATCGGATCCGTCCGCCTTTCGCCACTGCATGTGCAGGGGCTGCATCGACGCGGTTATTCCGGCCGTGGAAAGACGTGCGAGATCCTTGTCCGCAATGCACTCCAGGTGTTCAATGCGGTGCGGGGCTCCCCGCCGGGACCGAACGCCGGCCGAGACGTATGCGTCGATCGCAGCACCGATGGCTCGATCACCGATAGCGTGTGTCGCGATTTGAAAGCCTGCGTCGCTATAGTTTTTGACGGTTGCAGCATAGTCGGCCGGATCGGGCCAGAATGATTTCAGTCCGCCGCCCATCGTGTCCGGTTCATAGAGCCAGCCGGTTCCGGTATCGATGACACCGTCGAGTAAGAGCTTAACGAGTCCGCCTCGCCAGCGCCGACCCCGTCGGTCCTTCGACAAGACGTAAGACCGTGCTTCTTCAGCAGTCAGGCCGGGCCGATGCTCGAGTGCGGAAACCAGCCTGACGGGCAAGCCCGATCCGGTGCTGTCGATGTTGTCGATGAAATCGAGCGAAGCAAGGTCACCATCCATGATCGTTCCTGAGGTGATGCCGGTTCTCGACAAGCAGGAGATCAGCTCCCGTGCCCTCTCAACGGCCTGCGCTGCAGAAAGAGCCGGCGCGGTGGATCCGACCAAGTCGTAGGCAGTGGATTCCCGCAACTCCCCGGTGGGGTTGCCGGCGTCGTCAACAACTATCTCTGAATTGTCGCAAAACCGGCGCCCACCTGTGATGCCGCTCAGTCTCAGAGCTTTCCGGCTCGCCAGTGCGGTATGAAGATCAAACAGGAGAATGTACGCCGGCAGGCCGTAGACCGACTCTTCAATCAGGTCAGCGGATATTCGCCGGCCTTCAAAGATGCCGTAGTCAAGGTTCCATCCCCGGACCCACCCCGCCGGATTCTCTGCAAGAACCCTGGCTGCTTCGGTGCGCAGGACGGCGAGGAAACCGTCGAACGTTGACACTGGGCCGAAATCGACGCCGACCGTGATTTCCGAACCTTGGATGGGGTGAATGTGTCCGTCGATGAGTCCCGGTGTGATGGTTTGGCCCTTGGCATCGTGCACTCGGGTTCGTGGACCCCGGTGCTCGCCAAGAAGGTGGTTGCCGCCAACGGCGAGAATCCTGCCGTTCGCGATGACGATGGTGCTGGCGGATGGTTGTTTTGGATCCAGGGTGTGCACCCCGGCATTAACGATGACAGTGTCCGCGGATTTGAGGTTCTTGGGCATCAGACTTCCCGTGATCTTGAATGTTGGGCACGCGCCAAGAGTGTCGGCGGCAAGGGTCGGACGGCTTCACGGCGGCCGACAGCCGGCGGGTGCGGATGAGATCGTGCTGTCGATGGTCGGTTCTGGCAACGCGTGCGTACCTCCGGGCCGGAGGTACGCACTCGTTGTGGTGGGGGTGCGGCCGTGGAAGGAAGCGGTCAGGCCCTTGAAGTGCTGAGCTGGTTCACGCGTGAATCCTCCGGGTCCGGGTGCTCCACGCCGGGGGGTGGAAGTGTGCGCCGCCGTACATCGGGTAACGGAGGATTCCTTCCTGGTCGTGGAGTTGAGCCCAGGGCCGGTTGATGCCGTGGGTCCCGTAGCGGCGGACCTGGGTGACCCGGTCGAGGTCCAGGACGCCGAAAAGGATTTCCTCTCCTCCTCTGGCCTGCTGCATGATGGTGCCCTCCGGGTCCACGATGACGCTGTCTCCGACTGCTGATGGGTCGGCGCCGTTGACGTTGACGATGTACACCTGGTTTGCGAAGGCGTTGGCCCGTGACATCACGATTTCCATTTCCCTGTCCCGGGTCGTGGTGAGGGTCGGCTGGATGATGACTTCTGCTCCGAGCCATGCCAGTTGCCGGGCGACCTCGGGAAAGCTTCCGTCGAAGCAGATGGCGAGGCCTACGCGTCCCCGGCCGGGGATGTCGAAGGTCACGAACGAGTCGCCCGGCGTCGTTGTTTCGAACGGGCGCCAGGGAAAGAGCTTCCGGTACCGGGCCACGATCTCGCCGTCGGGGGAAACAGCGATTGCCGTGTTGTAGGTGTTGCCGCCGTCGGTTTCCAGCAGGGAGCCGGGCACGAGCCAGACCCCCAGGCGGCGGGCCAGGTCCGCGATCCGGTCGGTGAGCGCGCTGGGGATGGGGCCGGCGGAGCGGGTTTCGCCCTCAGGGTCAGGGATCAGAAATTCCCCGGGTGCTGCGAGCAGAAGTTCTGGTGCAACGATGATGTCGACCTCAGGACCGAGCTCTTTGGCGGTTTCGGCCTGGGCGGCGAAGCGTTCCCAGGTTGCTTCGACGTCGTAGGGCACCGGTTTCGTTTGGATTGCTGCAATGGATAGGACGCGCATTTATGCCTCGGTTTCGCTGCTCAGGATGGATTGCAGTTCGTTGCGGGTGGAGAAAGTTCCCTGGGGGATCGTTTGCCCGGCGAAGTAGGGCCGCAGTCTGGGGCGGATGATGGCGATGACCAGGACGCCCAGGGCGAGGGCACCGATGCCGATCCAGAACACGGTTCCGATACCGAGCCAGGAGAGCCCGGCATAGTCGGGGGACAACATGTCGACGGCGCTGTACGCAAACGCTCCCGTCATCAGGAGGGCGCCCAGGCCAGGAAGGATGCCCTTGATGACCAGGGCAGAGGTGGAGGTGCGCATTTGGGGAGCGAAATAGACGACACAGGCCAGCGCCGTCGCGGCATAGTAGGCGGCGATCATCAGGCCGACTGAAAGAATAGCCAGGCCGATGAAGTCGGCGCTGATCGCTGTCAGAACTACTGTCACGGCAATGCTCAGGAGCGCCCACCAAACGATTGACGTGGTGGGTGTCCCTCTGGAGGGGTGCATCTTCGTGGTGGCAGCGGGCAGTGCGCCGTAGGTTCCCATGCTGAGCCAGGACCGGGGGTTGCTGATCGCGACGGTCATCAGCGCCGCCAGTGCCGAGATGCCGACGGCGAGGATGATGACCTGCCCGAAGAGGCCACCGGTGGCCTGGGGGCCAAGCACGGACAGCACGTCCGAGACGGTTGCAGGATCCGTGATGCCGGCGGTTCCGGCAAATCCGACGGCGGCCGTCGCGGTCACGACGTAGAAGAACAGAAGGATCACGGTGGTGATGACCACGGCCCGCCCTGGTGTTCCCTTGCGGTCGGTCGTTTCCTCATTGACCGCTATCAGCGCGTCCCAGCCCCAGTAGATGAACAGGCACAGGATGACGCCGTGGACCAGGCCGGAGAGATCGCCGGAGGCAAAGGGGTTGAACCAGTCCAGCCGTGGCTGCTCGGCACCCTCCGCCGCGGTCCCGGCGGCCATGGCGGTAAAGGCCCCGATGCAGAAACCGCCCAGAGCGACCAGCTGCAAGGCGATCAATGCGTATTGAAGCCACGCGGAGAGTTCGATTCCGCGGGCCGCCACGACGCCGCTCAGGGCGATCAGCCCGCACGCGATGGCCGCGACGATGACCGGTTGGGAGGCGGCCCAGCCGAGCCCCAAAAAGGTCAGAAGATACGTCGTGGCAACCTGCGCCAGGGCCGCGCTGGAGATGAAGGTGGCAATTTGGGGGACCCAGCCACCGAAGAACCAGCCCGACCACGGGCCGAAGACTCGGGAGATCCACACGAAAACCCCGCCGCAGTCCGGCATTTCCCGATTGAGGTCACGGAATGCGAAGGCCGTGAACAGGATAGGCACGAACCCCAGCAGGAACGCCGCGGGTGTGCTCGACCCGACCGCCAGGACAACGAAGCCCAAGGTCACCGCCAAGCTGTACGCCGGGGCCACCGCGGCGAGACCCAATGCCACCGTGGGGCCGATGCCGATCGAGCCGGCCTTCAGTCCCTTGCTCGCAGCGGCAGCCGGAAGGGTGGGGGGTGTAACGGTGGGGGGTGGAAGGGGATGTGACACGGAGACTCCTCATTGAATCAAAGTTATTTGAATCACATTCAAATTTGAATACCATTCAATACGGGTCTAGACTCGCTGTCAATAGGCATCGGGCTGGGGGAGGAGTGGCAATGGCGGACCTCAGCAAGAGGGAAGTGCGCCGGAGGGCGATTGCGGCGGCGGCGCAGGCCGTCGCCGCCCGTGACGGTGCGGAAGCCGCAACGCTGCGGGCGATTGCGGCGGAGGCAGGCATGGCCCCAAACGCCGTGCTGTACTACTACGGAAGCCTTGCCGAAATCACCGCAGCGGCCGTCGAAGCCTCGTCCGCCAGATTCCTCGCACGGCTGGCGGAGGCCGCGGACCCGGCCATGAGCCCGACGGTCCGGCTCGCCGCAGTCATCAGCGCGGGCACCACGGCAGGGCTGGAGGACGACACTTTCCGGATTCTTTACGAGTACTGGACCCATTCGATCAGGGACGCGGAGCACAGACGGATCCAAGCGGAACTCATCCGCACCCAGCAAGCGACGTACGAAAAAATCATTGCCGACGGAATCCAGGCCGGTGAGTTCTTTCCCGTCCTGGAACCGGCGAAGATCGCGCGGACGCTGGTGGCCCAGGAAGACGGCCTGGTCATGGATGTACTGGCCGGCACCGCCAACAGTGAGGACGTGCTGGACCTGGTCGCCAGTCTCGCCTCGGCCCTTCTGGGCCTCGGCCACGACACGCTCCTCGACCACATCGGAAGTCTCGCCTACTCCCGTTCCGGCCAATAGCGGCTGGATCAGGTCGGCAGTTGACGTCCATCACTGAAGGCAGCGCCGGCATCACTTGTGGGCGCTCACGTGCGCGCTCCTGTCCGACGCGAATGTCTCCGGAATCATCAGGTGGCGAACCCGTCCGCGATGTCCAGCACGGTGTCCAGGATGGCCAGGCCTGTCTGGGTGTCTTCCACGCTGGTGTTGCAGGGCGGGACGACATGGATGCGGTTGAAGTTCGCGAACGGGAGCAGTCCGCGGGATTTGCAGGCCGCCACGAGCTGGTTCATTTCCGGGCTCGAGGCGCCGTACGGCGCGAGGGGCTCGCGGGTCTTCTGGTCCTTGACGAGTTCGATGGCCCAGAACACGCCCGTGCCGCGGACTTCCCCAACCGAGGCGTGGGTTTCGGCGAATCCGCGGAGGGCCGGGCCGATCACCGTCTCGCCGAGGGCTGCCGCGTGCTGGACGATCTGTTCGTTTTCCATCGCGTTAATGGTGGCCACGGCGGCAGCCGCCGCGAGCGGGTGGCCCGAGTAGGTCAGGCCGCCCGGGTAAACTCGCGTGCCGAACGTGGCGGCGATCTCCGGACTGATCGCCACGCCGCCCATCGGAACATAGCCGGAATTCACGCCCTTGGCGAAGGTCAGCAAGTCGGGGACGACGTCGAAGTGCTCGACGGCGAACCAGGTCCCGGTGCGGCCGAAGCCGGACATGACTTCGTCGGCGATGAAGACGATGCTGTGCCGTGTGCAGAGCTCCCGGACGCCCTGCAAGTATCCAGGGGGCGGCATGTAGATCCCGGCTGTGCCCGGGACGCCTTCCAGGATGAGGGCGGCGATGGTTGAGGGCCCCTCGAAGCTAATCAGCTGTTCCAGGTGTTCCAAGGCGCGCTGGCTTTCCTCCTCCTCGGTGCTGGAGTGGAAGGCGGTGCGGTACAAGTACGGCGGGAAGAAGTGCACGGTCCCGCTGCTGGCGGTGTCGCTGGCCCAGCGGCGGGGGTCACCCGTGACGTTGATGGCCAGCTGGGTGCCGCCATGGTAGGAGCGGTAGGCGGAGAGCACCTTGTGACGGCCCGTGTGCAGCCGGGCCATCCGGATCGCGTGCTCGTTGGCGTCGGCGCCGCCGTTGGTGAAGAAGATCTTGTCCAGTTCGCCGGGCGTGCGCCCGGCAATCAGCCGGGCGGCTTCGGAGCGCGCGTCATTGACGTAACTCGGGGCGATCGTGCACAGTTTCGTGGCCTGGGCGGCGATCGCGGATACGACGGCGGGGTGCTGGTGGCCGATATTGGTGTTGACCAGCTGCGAGGAGAAGTCCAGGTACTTGTTGCCGTCGCCGTCCCAGACGTAGGATCCCTCGGCCGCGGAAATGACCATGGGGTCGATGAGGTCCTGGGCGGACCAGGAATGGAAGACGTGCCTGCGGTCCAGTTCGTAGGCGCGGCGTGCGGCGTCGGCAGTGTCGTGGACCGGTTGGATGCCGCTGTCGATTGTGGAGGTCATGGCAGTTGCCTTTCTCTTGACGTTCCGGTCACGCGTTCTGCGGGAAGCCGAGGTTGATGCCGCCGTGGCTCGGGTCCAGCCAGCGGGACGTGACGGCCTTGCCGCGGGTGAAGAATCCGACGCCTTCGGTGCCGTGGGCGTGGGTGTCGCCGAAGAGCGAGTTCTTCCAGCCGCCGAAGGAGTAGTAGGCCATTGGAACCGGCACCGGAACGTTGATGCCCACCATGCCGACCTCCACCTCGTTCTCGAAGCGGCGGGCCGCACCGCCGTCGTTCGTGAAGATCGCGGTGCCGTTGCCGTACGGGTTGGAATTGATCGTCTCGAGGGCCTGGTCGTAGCTGTCGACGCGGACCACGGAGAGGACCGGGCCGAAGATCTCATCGGTGTAAATGGACATGTCCGTGGTGACGTTGTCGAAGAGGGTCGGCCCGACGAAGAAGCCCTCACCTTCGGCGTCGGCGGCGACGGTGCGGCCGTCGACGACGAGCGTGGCGCCGGCCGCTTCGCCGGCGTCGATGTAGCCGGCCACCTTGTCCCGGTGCTGGGCCGTGACGAGCGGGCCCATGTCACAGCCGCGCAGGCCGTCGCCGGTGCGGATCGAGGTCGCTCGGCCGGCAATCTTGCCGACCAGCTCGTCCGCGATGTCGCCCACCGCGAGCAGCGCGGAGATGGCCATGCAGCGTTCGCCGGCGGAGCCGAAGCCTGCGTTGATGGCGGCGTCGGCGGCGAGGTCGAGATCGGCGTCGGGCAGTACGATCATGTGGTTCTTGGCGCCGCCGAGGGCCTGGACGCGCTTGCCGTTGGCGGTGGCGGTCTCGTAGACGTACTTGGCGATCGGAGTGGATCCCACGAAGGAGACGGCCTTGATGTCCGGGTGGGTCAGCAGTGCATCGACGGCCACCTTGTCGCCGTGCAGGACGTTGAAGACGCCGTCGGGCAGCCCGGCTTCCTTCCACAGCTCGGCCATCCAGTTGGCCGCCGTCGGGTCCTTTTCGCTCGGCTTGATGACCACGGTGTTGCCCGCGGCAATGGCCAGGGGGAAGAACCACATGGGAACCATGGCCGGGAAATTGAACGGGCTGATGATGGCGACCGGGCCCAGGGCCTGGCGGACGGAATGGACGTCCACGTTGGTGGAGGCGTTCGCCGTGAAGCTGCCCTTGATCAGGTGCGGGATGCCGCAGGCAAATTCCACGACCTCCTGGCCGCGGGTCACCTCGCCCAGGGCATCGTCCAGGACCTTGCCATGCTCTGATGTGATGATGGCCGCGAGTTCGTCCTTGCGGGTGTTCAGCAGCTCGCGGAATGCGAAAAGGATCTGGGTGCGGCGGGCGAGCGAGGTGTCGCGCCAGGCCGGGAAGGCGGCCTTGGCCGCGGCAACGGCGGCGTCGCTTTCAGCGACGCTGGCGAGCACAACCTGTCCGGTCACCTTTCCGGTGGCGGGGTTCGTGACGGGGGCTGTGCGGTCCCCGGCGGGGACGTAGGTGCCGTTGATCCAGTGCTTGATCGTGTTCAAGGATTCTCCTCAGTGCTGTTTGATGTGTGGCGGCATTCGGTGCCGTGCAGTGCGTCCAGTCTGTCCGCGGCGGCGTAACCACGTAAGGGGCAGTGTGTAAAGAATTACGCTCCTGGGATTACACTCTGTAAATGCTGCCTACGGTCCGTGCCATCCTTGACCTTCCCGTTCTGCGTGCCGCGGACCCGAGGGTGCTCGGTGGTTTAGCCGGTTTGGACGCGCCGGTGCGCTGGGTGCATGTCAGCGAGCTGCTCGACGTCGGCGGGCTGCTCTCCGGCGGGGAACTGGTGTTAACCACGGGCCTTGAGCTGGAAAAGGAACCCGGCCTCACGGCGTCGTTCATCAGATCCCTGGAGCGGGCCGCAGCCGCCGGGCTGATCGTCGAACTTATCGGAAACAGGGAACGCAGCATGGCCGCGCTGCGGGCCGCGGCCAAGGGGGCCTCACTGCCGGTGATTGTCCTCGAGCGGCGCGTGCGGTTCGTCCAGGTCACGGAAGTAGTGCACCGGATGATCGTGGCGGAGCAGCTCGAACGCGTGGAGCGCGCCAGAGATGTCCATGAGGCCTTCACCGTCCTGAGCCTGGAAAGCGCGGGGAGCCAGCAGGTGGTGGAGCAGGCGGCGATGATGATCGACGCCCCCGTGGTTTTGGAGGACCTCTCCCACCTGGTCCTCAGCTATTCCGCCCGGCAGCTGGACACGGCAGATCTCTTGGAAGACTGGGAGCGGCGGTCCCGAACCACGCCGTCGCCGGCCTCGACGGCTCGGACCGGGCCGGAGGAATGGCTTCAGACGCCGGTGGGCGTGCGGGGGCAGCTGTGGGGTCGGCTGATTGTGCCGGTGCCGCTCGACGACGACGAGACGGCCGCAATGGTCCTGGAGCGCGCGGCACAGACCCTGGCCATTAACCGCCTCGCGGAACGGGACCGGCTCGAACTGAGCCAGCGGGCCCAGGCAGGTCTGTTCAACGCGCTGCGCCAGCCCCGCGGACTGAGCGACGCCGAAGCCCTTGCACGCGCCGGATCTCTGGGGCTGAAGCGGTCACCGCTTTACGTGCCTGTCGTGTTCCGGACCACCCCGGCCCGGCAGGCTGCCGCGCACGGCGCAACCCTTCCGCCGGGCGATCCGCTCGCCGGCCAGCAGGAGGAGCGGGAACTGCTGGAACTCTTGGCCCGGACACTTAAAACAAGCTCCGGCACCGCCTTGACGGCCAGCATCCGATCGGGTTCGGTGGGCATGATCCTGGGCCTGCCGGCACACCGGCTCCAGGAGGCGGTGCTCCAGCACCTCGCCCGGGTCGTTGCCGAGCACACCGGTCCTTCCGGGGATGCGGGAGCCTGGGCGGCGCCGCGCTGGACCATCGGCGTCGGACGCCCCACCGGTTCCCTGCTCGAGGCCGCAGCGGGCATCGACGAAGCGGCCCACGTCGCCGAGACGGCGGCGACCCTGCGCGACGGCGGAAAGTCTTTCTACCGAGCCACGGATGTCCGGCTCCGGGGACTCCTGGCCCTGCTTCGCCACGACCCGCGTGTGCAGCAGTTCGTCGAATCGGAACTGGCATCCCTCCTCACGGCTGAAGCCCAAGGCCAGGGCGGCCAGCTGGAACTGCTCGGGAAGTATCTGGAATCCGGCGGCAACAAGGCGGCGATGGCCCGCAGCGGCTACCTGAGCCGTCCTACGCTCTACGCTCGGCTGGCCAAACTGGAGGAACTGCTGGCGGTGGATCTCGACGACGCCGAATCCAGGACATCCCTACACGTCGCACTCTTGCTGCACCGGCTGCGGGGGCTCTAACAGCGGAATCTCCGTCCCAGCATCACGCGCGGATCGGGGATAGCCGTTTCCTACCCCTCCCGTTTCTCCCGTTGGAACGCCCTCACTGCTTCGCTCACTGTCGGGTAGAAATGATCGGGAGAGAATCGGGAGCCCATGCCGTACTGCAACAATCTGTCTTTGACCGGGTCTTTGAGCTCGGCGAATACCAGGTCCACGCCGTGCCGGTCCAGCCATTCGTCAAGCTGCACCAACTCGTCCAGTGCAGTCGTGTCGATTCCCGTGACTGGTTCTGCCGCGAGCACCACGCGTTCAGTGCCGTCCTCCGCCTGGTCCAGCTCGTTGCGCACGAACGATCCCAGCAAGGCTCCGTTGCCGAAGAACAGCGGCGCATCGAAGCGCAGGATCAACAGGCCGGGGATGCGTTCCCCTTCCGGATGGCGGCTCACGTCGTGGTACCCGGGAATCCCTGGCACGTCCACCAGCTCAGCACGGTAGGGGTCCCAGGCCTGCCGTAGGAAGTCCAGGATTGCCAAACCGATGGCAACGGCGATGCCCGGGAGGACGCCCAGTATGGTGACCCCCAGGAATGCCGCGAGCATCACCAACGATTCACTGCGGCTCATGCCGATGAGCCGTCGCACACCGGCCGGGTCGGCTATTGCGACGGCTGCGGAGATGACAATGGCGGCAAGGGTTGCGGCCGGCAGGAACTCGGTGACGCCGGGCGCCACGAGCATGAAGCCGAGCACCAGGACGGCGCCTGCGGCCCCCGTGAGCTGGGATTTCGCCCCGGACTCGACTGCCACCGGCGTGCGGGACGTGCTGGCCGACACCGGGAAGCCGCCCAGTAGCCCGGTGGCAGCGTTCGCCGCACCCAAGGCTGCCATTTCATGGTTGCCGGATACCCTGCCGTCCTCTGCGGCCGCCAGGGATTGGGACAGGGTTCCGGTATCAACGAAGACGATGAGGGCGATCGCGGCGGCGGCGGGCAACAGTGTCAGGACGTCGGCCCAGCCAATTCCGCCCAGCGCCGGTGCGGGGAGCCCCTGCGGGAGGGCACCTGTGACCTTCAAACGCTCTTGGAGACCCAGCAGGGCCACGGCGATGCAGGACACAACCACCGCAATGAGCACGCCCGGAACCCTCCATTTCAGCCGGCGGGGAACCCAGATGAGCGCCAGTGAGACCAAGCCGAGCAGGAGTGCCGTCAAATTGGTCTCGCCGGCAAGGACCTTCGGCGCGGCGGCGATGAGCTTTTCCCAGGCTGTACTGCCTTCCACAGAGATCCCCAGGAGGGTCGGAAGCTGGGACACGGCCACCAGCAAGGCGATGCCATTGAGATAGCCGAGCCGGATGGGCTTCGACAACAGTCCAGTGACGACGCCCAATCTCAGCACTGAGCCGAGCAGCAAGATGCCGCCAATCAGTATGGCCAGGAGTCCAGCCAGGGCCACGGATTTCTGCTCGTTATCCGCGGCCAAGGGAACCAGGGCTGCAACGATCATCGGGGCGAGCGCGGAATCCGGCCCCAGCACCAGCACACGCGATGGCCCGACTGCTGCGTAGACAAGCAGGGGCACTACCGTCGCGTACAGGCCAGTCACCGGTGGAAGACCGGCCGCCTGGGCGTACGCCATGCCCGCGGGGACCAAGATTGCGAAGAGCGCGGCGCCGGCCACCAGGTCGTGGCGCAGCCACTCGATCCTGTAGCCGCGCAGGGCTGGCGGGACCGCCCAGAATGGAATCGTTCCGGATCGGCGCATCTTCCGATCATGTCCCATCGTGCCCCTGCTCGCCATCCGTAATCGGGCGAACTCAGCCTTGCGCGCGACCAGTATTCGATTGATCGGATCGTTGCGCCCCAGCCATCGACTGTCTGCGTCGGCTCGGCTGGGGCTGCCAACAATGCCGGTCGTTCCCTGGCAATTGTTGTCAGGAACGCCCCGGAGGCAAAACTAATGATTCCTCAGGAAGGGAACAACAGGCGCGCGACGACGCTCATCGCGTACCAGCCCACAACCCCAAGGGCGCCCAAAATAGCAATGGAAACTACCCAAAACCGGACGGAGCGTTTCGACCTCGCGTTTTCATACACAACAACCACCCCACGTTCAATCGGGAAACGTCGGAACGCATCCTGCCAGGGGCGCCTTGCAAAAAGCTTGAATCGACACGGGGCCCATGGTCACCCGTTAGTTGATTGATGCAGTGATGACGGGGCTGACGAAACGGAGACTCCACGACAACATCTCCTAATCTGGGTTCACCGGTGGTGCGTTTCAGATCCCGCTCCCGGTCCGCGCGGCTGACGTCCCCGGGTCGTACTGGAGGGAGGCGGCGTCGGGCAGCCAGGCCGCCTCGTCGTAGAGGCTGCCTAGCCGGCGCGGAAGCTGCTCCAGAACACGGTCGGGTTTGCCGACGACGGGGGTGGCGACGTCGATCACGTAGCGGAGTTGCTTGTCGGCCTTGCGATAGCGTTGCAGCCACAGAGCGCCCGTGGTCAGGCGTGTCCCAGGCAAGAGGAGGAAAGAAGAAGCGATGAACACTCCATTGCACCTGCGCTGGGACGACTCGGGCCGGCAGCAGCTCCTCGCCCGGGCTGAAGCGTTGCTCGAGCGGCGCGGACGGTGCCTGCTTGGAATAGCCGGGGCGCCTGGTGCCGGAAAATCCACCATCTCTGGATGGCTGCTGGAGCATCTGCTCACCAACCATCCCCGGCAGGTCGCCCTGGTCCCCATGGACGGATATCATCTGGCGCAGTCGCTGCTCGAGTCCCGCGGGCTGGAGCACCGCAAGGGCGCTCCGGACACTTTCGACGGTGTCGGCTACGTCGCGTTGCTCCGCCAGCTGCGCTCGGAGACTTCGCGGGAGATCTTCGCGCCGGTCTTCCGCCGCGAAGTCAACGATGCGATCGCCGGGGCCATCGCCGTCCCGCCGGAAATACGCCTGGTCATCACCGAGGGCAACTACCTGCTCTTTGACGAGGCCCCATGGAACGAGGTCGCATCTCTCCTGGATGAAACCTGGTTCGTGGAACTCGACCAGGGCGAACGCCTGCGCCGGCTCACCGCCCGGCACTTGAAGTTCGACAACGACGCCACCATCGCCGAATGGCGTGCAACCGGCAATGACGAACGCAACGCCCGCCTGGTAGCAGCAGGAAACCAGCGGAGCACACTCGTCATCGACCACACACCCGCGACCGTCTCGGCGCCCGGCCTCGAATAGCCGGAAACCGCGCTCCGGCTTCACGGCGGCCGTGATGGCAAAGCCAACAATTTTTCACTTCATCGCCTGCTCCGCCCCTGATTGATCAGGTCAGTATCTGAATCGTCCTTTCCCGCAGCGCCAGTGCGGGCGGACGGTGTCGCAGTAGGGGACCCGGCTGGCCGGTGGCAGATTCAGCTGGAGGAGGCAGGCCGGTCGGGGCGGGCCAAGTCGGCCTGGATCGCGCGGATGATCGAAGCGAGGATTCCGGACGTCAGAAGTCCTGGCCCCAGCGGACCGGCGGAATTCCCGCCCAGCGGTGGCAGGCGCCGAAGCGCGGACCGGGCTTCGGCGCTCATGTGCTCGAGTTGCCAGTGGACCTCGTCGTCGATCGTCTGGGGCCGATCGGGCGCCGCCAGTCCGGCCGCTTTCGCGGCATACGCGGCTGCTCCCAAAGCGTGCGCTCCCATTTGAGCGACGGCGGCGGCTTGCGCGGCGGACCGGGCGGCAGCCACCGCAGCAGGGCGATTGACCTCGCGTGCGGCACGGCCAGCCACAAACCGCCGGCGGATCTCTTCGGCGGCTCTGAGCTCACCGCGAGCGAAAGCCCTGGCTCGGGCGATGGCGTCGCGGGGGCGATCATCTGCCGGCGCCTCTGCCTCAAATAAGGCCACGACCCGCTCGGCGCAGTCTGCGGCCCAAGCCGCGACGATACGGCGCTCGGCCTCGCTTAGCGTCTGCGGAGAAGCCATACCAGTACCGTACACACGGCTCACAGACCGATCGGCTTTCGGGCAGTGCGATGCATCCGAATCGCGATCTCGATACTTGGGCATGTCTGGACTCTCGGCCGGAACCCTGGACATGACTTGCGTGGCTGCATGACCAGCCGAATGAGGGCCTCTGGACGACTGAATCCAGCAAGCGGGGAGGCTGCGCTGGAGGTCTCTACCGGGCGGGTCGCAACATGGTTTCCGATCGGATTGCGACAGAATCGGAATCGGGTTCATCGGGTGTTCAGCCTGTGGACCCGCCGACGCTGGCGGAAACTCCCAGGCTGGCCATAGTCGACTTGAACCGATCGACCGCCACGACGAAAGCGGGCTATTGTGGGCATCTTCAGGAAGAAGTCTCCCGAACCGGAAACGCCTGATTCGCACCTTACGTTCTTCACGGTTTCCGGCGCCAAAAAATTCCGAACGATCACGCGCGAAGTTTTCGCCGAGATGGGACTCGAAGTCCATGTTCAGCCTGGTCACGCTGTCGATGACTCCGGGCGTGAATTCGGATTTTGGAATGTGGCCACCGCTTGTGCTGACCAGCCGCAATCCGTGTGGCGGGACCTGATACGCGAACATCTTCAGCGCGTTCTGGCGGGCTTTGACGGACCCGATCCGTTCGACATCCTTGACCCTGCTGATGTAGCGAGAAAGACTTTCGCACGCCTTTATGATGAAGCGAGCGTGACAGGGATCGACGGCTACCCGCATAGGGAGTTCGCGCCGGGCATCGTCGAGATGATCGCGCTCGACCTCCCGGACACAGTTTCGGTTTTCAGTCACAACAACGCAAACAAATTCGGCGGGTTCGGAGCCCTCAGAACCCAGGGGATTGCGAACCTTCGCGGGCTGGAAGTCGAAAATCTCGAAACCCTCCCCGCGCCGGGAGGGGGCTCGTTCACAGCTCTATTAGGTGACTCTGTCTATACCGCGAGCCGGGCTCTGCTTCTTCCTGACTTGGCCTCAGAACTTTTGGGCAAGCGCGTCCGTGAAGAGTTCGGTTGGCTAATGAGCGTCCCGAATCGACACCAAGTCGTTTGGCACATCATCGAAGACGCCACCGTCATTCCAGCGGTTAACGGAATGGCCCGATTCGCCGCCATGGGATACAGCGATTCACCTACGCCGGTGAGTCCGCACGTCTTTTGGTGGAACGGGGCGAGCTACGAGCAACTGACCGAGGTGTCCGACGATGGTGGCCTGGCGATACGAGTAAGTCCAGGATTCCAGGCCGTCCTGGAATCGATAACTGCGGACAGATAGAGACTTCCTCGAGGAGTCCGATACTGCGCTCAGTGAAGTGGGGCATGTCGTACTACGGTGTCGGCGATGGGTGGTGCTTCAGCTGCGGCGGTCTTGCTGGCCATGTCAAGCTCATGTTTGCTAATGGCGCGGCGCTCGAGCCTGTACCGCCGGTGACACCGGTGGGGACGGGTAAGTCGACGCGGGGTGACCACCCAAGAACGCTGGCCCGAAACCGCCAGGCCGACGTCAGTCCGGCTCGTGCAGGGGGTCGACGAATGGCTCATGCTCATCTCCACAGGACAAGCCATCGGCATGTCCTCGGTGACCACCGCTGCACAGAATCCACGACCCGGCATCGCGTACCGGCCCGTCCGCGATGCCCCGCCAATCTCCGTGTTCCTTGCCTTCCGGCGCGACGGTCCGTCGGCCCTCGTCGCAGACTTTGCCCGCCATGCCCAGGAGGTTTTCTTATCTTGCGGACCCGGCTCAAACGGTGCCGAGTCCGCAGTGATTCAGCGTGGACCAAAGGCCGAGACTTTGAGTTGTTCCGCCAAAAGTACACCGCACTTTCGGTGAGGAATGGGAGGATAATTCTGCCTACTGGTCAGGTCCAGAAGTTCAGCCGGGACCGTCAACGGAGAGATGACATGGGTGATTTCATCGCTTACCTTGATACCTCCGACGTCCGTCCGGGCAAACTTGAGGAGCTCAAGGCAGCCATGGCCGAGCTCGCCGCGTTCGTTGAACAGAATGAGCCGCAGATCATCTCCTACTGCGTCTGTTTCTCAGAGGACGGCTCCGTCATGAGCGTCCTGCATTTTCATCGTGACGTAGCCTCGTTGGAGCTGCACATGAAGGTGGCGGGCCCCAAGTTCGTGCCAGTGGCGCCGCTCATCAAGCTAAGAACAATCGAGGTATTCGGCCGCCCAACCGAGGACCTAGTGGTGCAACTTCGAGCGAAGGCACAGCTTCTGGGCTCCGGAACCGTCATAGTCCGTGACGTTCACGCCGGCTTCGCCCGGTTTACCCGCGGCTAGCCTTCTTTGCCGGACCGGTTCCTGACCGGAACGGGGATCGACTGGCGCCGCTGGGCAGCCCGCCGTCGGTGCGGGAGATGCCGTCATCTGGCTGGGTCACTCACTGTCTCAACTCCTGCGCGGCCCGTTCCGCGAGGACGGCGATGGCCAGGGAGAAGCGGCCAGGTAACGGAGAAAGTGCCACACGAAGCCAGATGGCGTCCGAGTACGCATCGAACCGGACCGGACTGACGTGCAGTTGCTCGGCGACGGCCAGCACCTGCGTGTGAGCCGTCAGGTATCGTGCCCGCGTCATGCGGTTGTTTCGTAGATGAAGTTCCAGGCGGACGTCCAGGCCGGCCAGATCCCGGGCGGCCTCGTGCCGGGCCGTACTGTCAAAGTCCAGCAATCCGGGCGGGATGTCGCCGTCAGGAACGATGATTTGCCTGTCGTAGAGGTCTCCGTGGGCCCATACCATCGGGTCCGGTGCCGTCCGAAGCAGGTCCGTGGCCACTCGTTCTGCGGCGGCGCGCAAGGTATCGCGCTGAGACGACAGCTCCGGGACGTTTTCATTGTGCCGCAACCAGTCGTCCACCCGTCGCCACATCTTTGTGACTTCCCACTGCGGTGGGCGGAGCGGAAGGCTATCAAGGACGCTTTGTGCTGCGTGACCCCGGGAGCCGTTGAGTTCCGCGACCCAGGCGCGCGACCATTTCTCCCACGCCCTGGCGAACGCTTCATCGCAGGCGGCGCCCTGCTCCCGGCCCAGCTCGTTCAGAGTCGGTCCCGCTATGGCGCTGAAAACGATGACGTCCGCCCGGGAGCTCTGACGGAGCATTCTGGGTGTTGTGAAGTTGCCGTCCAGGAGGACGTCCATTTGTGCGCAGCGCTCGGCCGGTACGACGGCGCCGCCAGGGCTGAAGATCTTTATGTAGCAGCCATCCGCCCGGACGACCGCCTGGCGGGAGGGCCAATACGAAATCAATTCACCCTTCTGTGCTTCCTCCCGCAGGGCGGGCAGGCCGGGATCGTCCAGCGGGAGAAGCTCGAACTGCCCCTGACGCAGATGGGCCCCCCGGACGCCGGACCGTCCCGGTGTCAGGACTTCCAGGACAAATTCTCCCGGCGTCTTGTCTGGCCACGCCCGCTGTACCATCCAGGATGTGCCGGTTTCGTCGTCGGCAGTCGCCGGAACGGGGGAGGGCCAGTCCATGGAATCAATTCCAGGATCCGGCGGAGGCGCCATGCTCCGTCCATCCATGCCCCTCCTCCCCATGCGCAGGCTTGTTCCGGCGCAAGCCGGTTCGTCCGTCCAGCATGAACGACAACAATGAGGCGTAAATGAAACGTTCATGAGGAAAATTTCATCAACGCTTTCTCCCCGTCCACTCGGCGTCCCATAAGGCAGTCCTTCGGTTCTTGCGGTGATTGCGGCACTTAGAGGATGAGTTCCGCTGTTATGTGCGTGATCGACGACGGCGGGCAGCGGCGCGTCTTTGATCACCGCGACGGCGTCGGGGTCGCCGCCTTCCACGCACCTGAAGGCATTCGACCACTTCTTGGGCGGCAGGATCACTGTGAGAATGATGCAACGAGGCGGGCGAGTGGCGCAGGCGCATGGCCGGCCGGCAATGCGTCGACCAGCAGTGGCGCGTAGCGGACCTTGTTGCCGCTGCGTCCTCCGAAGAACCGGCGTAACTGCGCCGTTATTGGCCGCTCCCGTTGGGACGGCTGGCGCTGGAGGAGCCGGAACGACGCGAGCTCGCCTTGAGCGGCGATGACTTTGAGCACCGCATCGATTCCCAGGCAGCGGATGAGTTCGTCCTCCAGATCGGCGTGACAGACATGGAACCCAAGTTCGGCCAGCGAACCGGACCCGATCCCTGCCCGGCCGAGGGCGCGTGCGATGCCGCGAGATTCCCCTGCATCACACAGGCCCAACAACCGGTGGCCTGCGCCATTCGGTCCGTAGCGGTCGAGGAAGTGGACGATGCTGGTCGCGCCGCCCATCGGTTCGACCGACACCCGCAAGGCTGCCAGGTCGTAGCCAAGGCGAAGGGCCAGCGTCTCAACCGCCAGCCTGTCACTCTCACCCTCGACCAACACCGTCGTCGCCTGCATAAGACCAGTATGTCGAACGCCCAGCCGCGGCGGCTCGTGTCATCGAGCGGTGCCGCTCGGGTATCACTCCCCGGGACTGTCAGTTCTGCGTTCGCTGGCGGTACTGCCGCGGGGTTTCGCCGGCGTCGTTGAGGAAATGACGGTTGAAGTTGGACAAATTGGAGAAACCCACTTCGTAGCAGATATCGGAGATGGGTTTGTCGCTCTGCTCCAGCAGCCGGCGGGCGTGGGCCAGCCGAAGTTTGCGCACCAGATCACTGAAGTTTTGGCCGGTGGCGCGCTTGAAATACTTCGAAAATGTCGGTTCCGACATGCCCACCAGCGCCGCCGCTTCGGACATCTTGACACTGCCGGAGTGGTTGCTGAAAACGTACTCCAGGACGATATCGACGACGGCCGCAGCCTGGCCGTCTAGTTGCGGCCTGAACCATTCTTCAGCAAGGTAGCGCCGCTCCACTTCTGGCGCACGGGCCAGTGTCGCCAACAGCTCAAAGAGATGCTGAAGCCGCGCCAATCCGGTGGAGGTGCCCATTGCCTCGATGCACGCCGCCGCCGTCTCGGCTGAGCCGCCAAGGAATTCGATTCCCCGGGCGGACTGTTCCAACAATGGCCTGACCTCGGCCATCTCCGGGACAATGGATGCGGCCTGCTCGACCCACTTCCCGTCGAACTGGATGATGGCGTCCCGGTTCTCCAGTATTTCGCCGGATTCAAGGTCGCTGACCCAGTCGTGGGGGAGCCCGGATCCGACGAGGGAGACGTGGCCGGCTTCGAACGTGCCAATGTGGTCTCCGACGATGAACTTTCCGGTGCCCTTCCGGATGAGGTGGATCTCATACTCTGGGTGGTAATTCCACCGTGCCTCGGGGCTCGGGTAGTCGTGCTGGTGCCACCGAACCGAATGGTGCGGGTCCTCCGGGATGACCTCCCGGTTGGCCCGCATGCCCAGCAGCCTCTCAGCCAACCGTGCGGCGGCACTGTCAGGGAGGTCTGCTCCGTTGGCGGGATCCGCCGTGCTCATCGTGGGTCTCCCTGCGTTGGGGTTATGAAATCTGGACAACGCTTTGGTTGCCTTCTCCCAGAGTAGCGCCCACCTTGAGAGCACTCAGGAAAATTAGTATCAGAATTCAGCAACCGCGGCGCTAGTTGTGCCTTGTCCCACAGGCCTAATCTTGAGGGACATCGACGAGGTATCCGGCTTCCAGCCCCCTTCGTCCCACTCTCGGCCCCGCACCCCCGACGCAGCAGTCGGAGCAGGGCAGCATCGCACCCCCTGAAGAACAAAGGAGTCCTAAATGCGCGCAAAAACACGCGCCGCCGCGTTGGCCGCAGGCGCCCTGTGCGTGGCACTCAGCACCTCGGCCTGCGCGGGCGCCGGCGGCGGCAACTCCGCGGGAGACCCGAACAGCATCAATGTCCTGATGGTCAACAACCCCCAGATGGAGGACCTGCAGCGGCTCACCGCGGAGAACTTCACCAAGGAAACCGGCATCAGGGTCAACTACACCGTCCTGCCGGAAAACGACGTCCGGGCCAAGATCAGCCAGGAGTTCTCGAGCCAGGCCGGCCAGTACGACATCGCGTCGCTGTCCAACTACGAGATCCCGTTCTATTCCGCCAACGGCTGGCTTGCCCCTCTGGACAACGTTGCCCAGGACGCGGCGTTCAACCAGGCGGACATCCTGCCGGCCTACACGGCGTCGCTGACCGGCAAGGACGGCAAGCTCTACGGCGAACCTTTTTACGGCGAATCCTCCTTCCTGATGTACCGGAAAGACATCCTGGCCGCCAAGGGACTTTCGATGCCGGAGAATCCGACGTGGGACGAAGTCGCAGCCGTGGCGGCCAAGGTCGATGGCGCCGTCCCCGGAATGAAGGGCATCTGCCTGCGCGGCCAGCCCGGCTGGGGCCAGGTTTTCGCGCCGCTGACCACGATGGTGAACACCTTCGGCGGAACATGGTTCGACAAGGACTGGAACGCGAAGGTCAACTCTCCGGAGTTCACCGCGGCTGTTGATTTCTACACCAGACTGGTGCGCGACCATGGTGAAGCGGGCGCCGCCCAGGCAGGATTCACCGAATGCCTGAACAACATGAGCCAGAGCAAGGTCGCCATGTGGTACGACGCCACCTCCGCGGCCGGCGCCCTGGAAGCCGAGGCCTCTCCTGTGAAGGGAAAGATCGGTTACGCGCAGGCTCCGGTCAAGGAAACCAAATCCTCGGGCTGGCTGTGGACCTGGTCCTGGGCTATGCAGGCGGCCTCCAGGAAACAGGACGCTGCCGCCAAATTCATCGCCTGGGCCAGCTCGAAGAAGTATGAGGAACTGGTCGCCTCCAAGCTCGGCTGGTCCAAGGTCCCGTCCGGCAAGCGCATCTCCACCTACGAGAACACCGAGTTCCAGCAGGCCGCACCGTTCTTCAAGGCCGAACGCTTTGCCATTGAGAACGCCGATCCGACCAACCCCGGTGTCCAGCCGCGGCCGGCGGTCGGCATCCAGTTTGTCGGCATTCCCGAGTTCGCCGCCCTGGGCACCAGGGTGTCCCAGGGCGTGAGCTCCGCCATCGCCGGCCAGGGCTCGGTCGCCGACGCGGTGGCCAAGGGCCAGGAAGCCGCACAAAAAGTCGGCGACAAGTACAAGTAACCACAACCCAACCGCAGGAGAACATTATGACTACCGCAACGGCGCGCGTCTCCCGGCACGGGAGCAGCACAGCCAAACCTTCCAAGAACACCAGGGCGCGGGAACGTGCAGTGGCCTGGGCGCGGCGGGCACCGCTGCTGCCGGCCCTGATCTTCCTCATCGTCGTCACCCAGCTTCCGTTCGTGGTGACCCTGATCATCTCGTTCATGAACTGGAACAGCCTGAGCCCGGACACGACCGGATTCGCCGGATTCGAGAACTACATCCAGGTGGTCACCGACCCCTACATGCTCCAGGCAATCCTCACCACCATCGTCGAGACCGTCTCGGTGGTCCTGGTCAGCCTGGTCCTCGGACTCGGGCTGGCCCTGCTCCTGGACAAGAAGTTCATCGGCCGCGGACTGGCCCGGACCCTGCTGATCGCACCCTTCCTCATCGTTCCGGTCGCCGCGGCGCTCATCTGGAAGCACGCCATCCTCAATCCCGTCTACGGCCTGATCAACGGTTCCCTCACCTGGATCTGGTCCCTCTTCGGCTCCGACAACCCGCCGCAGCCGGATCTGCTGTCTTCGGCGCCCCTGATGGCCATCATCGTCTCGCTGGTCTGGCAGTGGACGCCGTTCATGATGCTCATCCTGCTCGCCGGCCTGCAGTCCCGTCCGATGGACACCGTCGAAGCTGCCCAGATGGACGGCGCCACTCCCTGGGCAATTTTCCGCCACCTTACCCTGCCGCACCTGCGCCAGTACCTGGAACTCGGCGGACTGCTAGGGGCCATCTACATCGTGCAGAACTTCGACGCCACCTTCGTCATCACCTCCGGCGGCCTGGGCACGGCCAACCTGCCCTATGCCATCTACGAGACGTTCTACTACGCCAACGAATACGGCCTGGCCTCAGCGGCCGGCGTCGTGGTGGTCATCGGCACCATCATCGTGGCGACCTTCGCACTCCGCACCGTATTCTCGCTCTTCAAGAAGGAGGCAGCACGATGAGCACCCTCACCCCCGCCGGGCCCAGGTCATCAGTCCCCACCGCGTCCACCCCGACCACGGGATCACGACGCCGGCGCAAGTCACGCATGGACCCCACCCGCAACAACACCGCCGCCGGCATCGCCGCCTGGCTGCTGGCCCTGTTGTTCGCGGTGCCGGTCCTGTGGATGATCCTGACCTCGTTCCACTCCGAAATCGACGCCGCCACGAACCCGCCGTCCATCGCCGCCGACCTCAACCTGGATGCCTACAAGGAGTTCTTCGGCGCAACTTCCGGCGTCAGCCCCTGGCCCTCGCTGATCAACTCCGCCACCGCCTCGATCTTCTCCACTGTCCTGGTCCTGCTGCTGGCCATCCCCGCCGCGTACGCCCTGTCGATCCGGCCGGTGAAGAAGTGGACCGATGTTCTGTTCTTCTTCCTCTCTACGAAGATGATGCCCGTGGTCGCCGCAGTCCTGCCGCTCTACCTGTTCGCCAAAACCGCCGGCGCGCTGGACAACATCTGGTTCCTGGTCCTGATGTATACCTCGATGAACCTGCCCATCGCCGTGTGGATGATGCGGTCCTTCCTTGCCGAAGTGCCGGTCGAAATGCTCGAGGCTGCCCAGATCGACGGCGCCACCTTGCTGCTCACGCTGCGCAAGGTCATCGCACCCGTGGCGATGCCCGGCATCGCCGCGACCGCCCTGATCTGCTTCATCTTCAGCTGGAACGAACTCCTCCTGGCCCGGGTCCTCACCGGCGTCGTGGCCGGCACCGCACCGGTGTTCCTCACCGGCTTCGTTTCAGGCCAGGGCCTGTTCATTGCCAAGGTCTGTGCCGCCGCCGTCGTTATCTCCCTGCCAGTGCTGTTCGCCGGTTTCGCAGCCCAGGACAAACTCGTCCAAGGCCTCTCCCTGGGCGCCGTGAAATAGTGCCGTCAAATAGCCCGCCACCCCTCTTCAAACCGCAAAGGATTCCTCCGATGACCACATCAACCGCCCAGTCCCGCACCCCCGGGCATCCCGAAGTGCCGGCCACCATGCGCGCCGCCGTCCTCAAACGCCAAGGCGACATGGCCATGGAAGCCCTGCCCGTCCCGCGGCTGGACGCGGACCAGGTCCTCGTCCAAGTCGCCGCCGTCGGCGTGTGCGGCAGCGACGTCCACTATTACGAACACGGCCGGATCGGCGACTACGTCGTGGACCACCCGCTGATCCTCGGCCACGAACTCTCCGGACGTATCGCCGCCGTCGGCAGCGACGTCGACCCCGCCCGCATCGGCCAGCGGGTCGCCGTCGAGCCCCAGCGGCCCTGCCGCACATGCAAGCAGTGCAAAGCCGGACGCTACAACCTCTGCCCCGACATCGAGTTCTACGCCACCCCGCCGATCGACGGGGCCTTCACCGAATACGTGAGAATCCAGAGCGACTTTGCCTTCGACATCCCGGATAGCGTCAGCGACGAGGCGGCAGCCCTCATTGAACCGCTCTCCGTCGGCCTCTGGGCCTGCGAACGCGCCCAGATCAAGCCGGGCAGCCGGGTCCTGATCGCCGGCGCGGGCCCCATCGGCATCATCGCCGCCCAAGCCGCCCGCGCCTTCGGCGCCACCGAAATCTACATCAGCGACATTGCAGAAGACCGGCTGGCTTTCGCCCTCCAACACGGCGCCACCCATGCCTTGAACGCCTTGACGGAGAGTGTCGAAGGGCTCGACGTCGATGCCTTCATCGACGCCTCCGGCGCCCCGCAGGCCGTCCGTTCCGGGATCAAAGCCGTTGGACCGGCCGGCCGGGTCATCCTGGTGGGGCTCGGGGCCGACGACGTCGAACTCCCCGTCTCCTACATCCAGAACCGGGAGATCTGGCTCTCCGGCGTGTTCCGCTACACCAACACCTGGCCCCTGGCCATCCAGCTCATCGCCGACGGAAAAGTGGACCTGGACATCCTGGTCACCGGCAAGTTCGCCCTCGCCGAATCGGAAGATGCGCTCAAGGCCGGCAAGCAGCCCGGCCAGCTCAAAGCCGTGGTCTACCCGGGCCGCTGAGAAGAAGACTGCGAGGAAGCAGCCATGCCAGCAAGTGAAACCATGGTGATCGTCATCGGCGAATCACTCGTCGACATCATCAGCGACCCCCACCGGCCGGAAGAGATCCAGGCCCATCCCGGAGGGAGCCCGCTCAACGTGGCGGTGGGGGCGGCCCGCCTGGACCTGCAGACGACCCTGGTGACCCACTACGCCGAGGACCGGTACGGCCTGATGATCGATCAGCACCTCCGGTCGAACAACGTCCGGGTAATTAACGGAGGGACCTCAGCGACGTCGACGGCCCTCGCGGCCCTGGGCACTGACGGTGGCGCTCACTACACCTTCTCCATCGACTGGGACATCAACGGGGCGTCCCTGCCCGCTCTGGCCGCCGTTGAAGGCTCCACCCACGTCCACACCGGATCGATCGCCACCATGCTTGGACCGGGGGACAAGGCCACCTTGGCCTTGGTGATGGCCGCACGGAAGCACGCGACGGTCAGCTACGACCCGAATTGCCGGCCCGCTATCAGTCCCGACGTTGCGGAGGCGCGTAACCGGGCGGAACTGTTCGTGACGGCCAGCGACATCGTCAAAGCCAGCGACGAAGACTTGAGCTGGCTCTACCCGGACCGGACCCCGGAGCAAACCATGGCAGCATGGCTGGAACTCGGCCCCGCGATCGTAGCCCTGACACGCGGCGCCTCCGGCCCAGTCGTCCTGGCCCGCCAGGGCAGGGTGGAGATGGCCGCCGAATCCATCGCTGTGGCGGACACCGTTGGGGCAGGCGACTCCTTCATGGCAGGGCTCATCTCCGGACTGTCCCAACTCGACGCGCTCGGCGCCAGCGGCAGGCACCGACTCCAAAACCTCACTCCGGATGAGATGAATGCCCTCGCCGCGTACGCCAACCGCGCCGCGGCCATCACCTGCTCCCGGCAGGGCGCCAATCCGCCACGGTCCGCCGAGCTCGGCCCGATGCCCGTCCCGTCACCTGCCCAGCAGGCCTGATCACGCAGTCGCCCGATGGCATCACCGTTTCCGCGCCCGGCGGGAATTTTCGGTGAGGGCCGGTGTTTGGTCTGAGTATGAAAGCAATCGTGTACCGTGCCACCGGCGATCCGTCCGTTCTCGAGCTCGTCGACCGCGAGATCCGCGACCCGGGGCGCGGGGAGGTCCGCGTGCGGATCATGGTCTCCGCGGTGAACCCCACCGACTGGAAGTCGCGCCGCGGCGCCAAACCGGGCGAGGCCTTGCCCTTCGCGGAGTTCGTGCCGAACCAGGACGGCGCCGGAGTGGTGGACGCCGTCGGACCCGGCGTCGAGCACCTCCACATCGGTGACAGGGTCTGGCTGGCCCTGGCCGCCTACCAGCGCGCCGACGGCGGGACAGCGCAGGAGTTCGCCGTCCTGCCGGCCGAACGGGTTTTTCCGCTGCCGGAGAACGCCGGGTTCGAGCTCGGCGCAAGCCTGGGTGTTCCCGCAATCACCGCCCACCGGGCCCTGACCATCGCCGAGGACGGCCCGCGGCGGCTGCACCCGGGAGCCTTGGACGGCAAAGTGGTCCTCGTCGCTGGAGGGGCAGGCGCCGTGGGCCATGCGGCGATCCAGCTGGCCAAGTGGGCCGGCGCCGCTGTGATCACGACCGTGAGCGGACCGGCGAAGGCTGCGCTGGCCACGGCCGCCGGCGCCGATCACGTCATCAATTACCGGGATACCGATCCGGCCGCGGAGATCCGCCGGATCGCTCCCGACGGCGTCGACCAGATCGTGGAGGTGGCACCCGCGCAGAACGCGGAACTCGACCTGGCGGTGATCCGCAACCGCGGCTCCGTCGCCGTCTACGCCAACAACGGCGGCGATCAGGTGAGCCTGGACGTGCGCCGGCATTTCAGCCTCAACGTCCGGTACCAGTTTGTGCTGCTCTACACCGTTGGCATGGCGGCCGTGCAAGCCGCCGCCAAGGACATCAATGCGGCCATCACCGGCGGCGCCCTTCCGGTGGGAGAGGCCGCGGGCCTGCCGCTGCATCGCTTTGCCCTGGCTGACACGGCGGCGGCCCACGCGGCGGTGGAAGAGGGAATCGTCGGCAAGGTGCTGATCGATGTGTCAACGAACTAGCCGATGACTTCGGGCGCTGAGGGCCCGAAGTGCGCTGGGCGTAGGGTGGAAGCTGGACGAAAGGAAGAATTCATGAAGAAAATCCTCATGGTACTGACCAGCGTTTCCGAGATCGGCGATACCGGAGAGAAGACCGGCTACAACGTGGCCGAGGCCGCACATCCGTGGAAGGTCTTCAAGGATTCCGGGCATTTCGTCGACTTCGCGTCCATCCAGGGCGGCCAGCCCCCGCGCGACGAGGTGGACTCGGAAGATCCCATCCAGGTCGCCTTCACGGAGGACGAGACCACGCGCGCCGGTCTCTATAACACTGCCCGCGTCGACGTCGTTGATCCCGACCAGTACGACGCCGTCTATCTCGTGGGCGGCCACGGCACCATGTGGGACTTCCCGGACAGCAAAGGTTTGCAGGATCTGGTGGCCAGCGTCTACAACGCCGGCGGCCTGGTGGGCGCGGTCTGCCACGGACCGGCCGGCCTGCTGAACGTGGAATTGAAGAACGGGCTTCGCCTCGTCGAGGGCCGTAAGGTGGCCGCCTTCACCAACGACGAGGAGGTTGCCGCGGGGAAGGACAAGGTCATTCCGTTCTTCTTGGCCGACCGGCTTGAGGAACAGGGCGCCACGCACGTCGCCGCTGCTGTCTTTGAGGAGAAGGTTGTGGTTGACGAGCGGCTGGTGACCGGGCAGAACCCGGCCTCAGCCGCCGGCGTGGCCAAGGAGATGGAGAAGCTCTTCGCAGAGGTCATCCACCAGGAAAAAGCCGAGGAAAAGCACGACGCGGAGGCTCTTCGCGCGGAGAAGGACGCCGAGAAAGACGCCAAGAAGGCGGCAGAGACCGAGCACTAGCGCAGCCGTTGAGTGACAGCAAAACCCCTCGTCAGAGGGGTTTTTGCTTTAACGTGTGGACAATGACCGTGGTGGGGTCCCGTTACGGCAGTCCGTAGACCCTACGGGCGTTCTCCCGCGCAACCAGCTCCACAACGCGGCGGGCATCGGCGTCCGACCACTCGTCGTCGTCAATCCACTGGCCGAAGATGGCTGCAATCGCGTTGCGCCACAGCCGCGCGCCGAGGTAGTGGAGCTCAGCCGGGCCGATGGCATCGGACGAGTAAAGGATCTTAGTGAAGGGGGCGAGTTCGAACGAGCGCGCGATGAGGCTCCGGCTCCGGACGCCGACGTGGTTCACCGCCAGGCCGACGTCGAAGTAGACGTTGTCGAAGGCCTGCGCGAGATAGCCGGCCTCACGCTCGAACGGGTAGCAGTGCAGGAGCAGGACGGGGACCCTGCTGGCTTGAATCGACCGGAGAAAGTCGAGCAGAAGCAGGGGGTTCGCCCGGTCAAGGTCCAGCTCCCGGTCCCCGAACCCGACGTGGAGCTGGAGTGGAAGCCCGAGCGAGATTGCGCAGTGCAGGCCGAAACGGATGAGGGTGAGGTCATCAAGACGCACCGGCCCACCGGACTCGATCCGCTGCCGCCACCGCTTCGCGGACTCAGCCACCTTGCGGTCGGCCGGCCGGGAGAGGTCATGATTGAAGCCGGCCCGGTAGGCCAGAACGGACTTGGCCCCCACGACAATCCGGGGGCGGCTGGCCAGCAGCGCGGTGAACGCCTCCACGTAGTCGCCCGGCTCCTGGCCGGATTGGATCAGGGTTTCGGCGAGGGTTTCCAGGCGTACGATCTCGCGGACGGTGGCCCCGGCAGTTTCCGCCATCCCGGGTGGATCGAGCATGGCCCCGGTGTTGAATCCGGCGTCGATGAGCCAGTGACTGACCCCGGCTGCCCGGGTCATCCGTCGGCTGATTTCCAGTTCGCCGAGTTCGCTGCGGCGCCGCCAGTAGAGCTCGGGCGAGACGTGCCGGGGCAGGTCGATGATCTCGGCGCACCAGCGGCGGAAGGCGAAGCCCAGTTGGGAGTCGTAGGCCGCCGACGGTACGGCAAGGGGCTCGCTGTTGGCCTCGTTCAGCGAATTCTGAAAGCGGGTTTCGTCGCCGTCGACCCCATACGCGCCGTGAACGTGATGGTCGATGAGCCGTATGTCTTCGACAAACCCGGCGAACGACGTGCCCATCAGATCGACCAGGCAAGGCGGAATAGGGCCGCGAGTTCCTTGGGGTCCCGGGCCCCGTGGGTCTCCTGCTCATGGCGCCGCACCGCAACGGTGGCGTCGACAACCTCGTTGCCCAGCAGTCTTCGGGCGGACGCGGAGTTGTCCAGGGACGTGATGATTTCCGACGGCGAGTCCGAGACGGTGCCGATCCCCGCGGCCTGCCTTTCCGCCGCGGAGAGGCGGCTTGGGTCGCCGGTAACTTCAGCAGGCAGGCGGCTGCCGCTCGTGATGCCCTCGAGAGCCAGGGCCAGGATGGCGGCGGAGGCCAGGTACACGCTGGCGGACCCGTCGATGACCTTGACTTCGACGTTGGCCCCGTGGGGATTGCCCACACCGCCGTCGACGAAACGGACGGATGCTTCACGGTTTTCCAGGCCCCAACACAAAGCGGCACCGGACCACGCTCCGGGCGTGAGCCTGATCCCGGACAGGATAGAACCGGTGAGCAGTCCCTGCACCTCGGGAAGCCCTTGGATGATGCCCCCGATTGCGGCCCCTCCCTCCTCGGTGATGCCGTACGGGCCGGGGCCGCCGCTGAAGAGGGGTGCTCCGCCATGGGAGAGGGAGAAATGCTGGTGGGCGCCATTGCCGACCGAGCCGGGGAAGGGGGCGGGAGAGAACGAGGCCTGCAGCTTGTGGGCACGGGCGACCCTGCCGACAATGATCTTGGCCAGCACCACGGTGTCCGCTGCCGCGAGCGGAGCTGCCGGGGCAAGGGAGAGCTCAAACTGGTTGCGGCCGTATTCCGCGTGGAGCTGTTCAACCTGGGCACCCGAATCCTCCATGGCGGCCAGCAGGTCGGTGAGGAATTGCTCCCGGTCAAGCAAACCGGTCAGCCCGTACGGGGCCCAGGGGGCGTCGTCGAGCGCCGTACCGTCGGCGGCGACGAGTACGAACTCCAGCTCGTGGCCCACGAGTGCCCGGTAGCCGGCGGTTGCGGCCCGCTCCTGGACTCGGGCCAGCGTGCCACGCGCGCAGGCCGGATCCCGGCTCCCATCCTGGCGGAACATGTCTGCGGGAGCCCACGCCAAGCCTCCGCCGAGACTGCGCAACCCCGTGGGATCGATCCTCAGGCGCAGGTCGCCGACGGCGCTGATGCTGTCGGTGAAGGCGATGGCGCCGTCAATACAAAAGACATGCCAGACCGGAGCGGCACCCATGCCCGCCCGATGGAAGGCGCCGAACCGGGCCACCGGGACACTCTTGGCAAGGGTGATTCCGGCCGCGTTCACCATCGTTCCGATGACCAGATGAACGCCGGCCTGTTGGAGCCGGTCCGCTGCCGCATCCAGGTCGGCCGCGTCGAAGGCGGGGAAGCCCGAGGCATCGCTCATAGGGATATTCTGCACCTTCGTCGCGAGCACGGAAGGCACAACAGGAGCGATCCAGCCGGCCAAACAATCGGTTTGTGCAGCTGGAAGAACGGGGGAGGGAAGGTTGAGCCGATGCTACCCGAGGTCCGGCGCCACAATGGCCAGGCCAGCCCTTGCAGCCACCACGAGGCAGGCTTAGGATGGCGGGGCCGCGATGGCCTGGACGGCGATGGACCTATCCGGCCGTTGACGAACAGTGTGCCCTTTGGAGGTCCGACGTGAGCGAGCGGGATGACTTCATGGCCTGGGTTGGCTCGCGTCTCAAAGACGCCGAGACCGCCCTGCATAACGGCGATGCCGCGCCGCGGTTCGCCATCTGGTCACGAAGAGAGCCCGTCTCCGTGCTCGGCGCGTGGATGTCCGGCAGCGGTGCCGAGGACGTGGGGCACATCTTCCGTCAACTGGAAGCATCGTTCTCGCATTGCACGTCGTACACGCACGAAGTGATTGCTGCCGACGTGATCGGGGACATGGCCTATACCGTCGGCTACGAGCATACAAGCGCCTCGGTGAACGGAGAGCCCAGGGACTACACGCTGCGCGTGACTCAGGTCTACCGGCGCGAGGATGGCGAGTGGAAGGTCGCCCATCGCCACGCAGACACGCTGGCGCAGCCGGACAAGCAGGCGCAGCCGGACAAGCCCCAGGACGCCTGAACGCAGTCCGGTGGTGTCAGGAGCCGGGGCGCCCGGGCCACTCTTTGCCTGCCCAGGGGTCGTAGTCTGCGATGAGGTCCTCCTGTGGCAGACGCTCCTTTTCCGGGACATGCTGCAGGTTCACCCGCACCCGGTACCAGAGCGAACTCGAACCCCGCATTCCGTCGACGAGTATGTCAGCGGGGTGCAGGCTCGGCAGGAGGTCCGCGTGCCGGGTCTTCCATTCCTCGAGCGCCGCCAGCGCCTCGGGCTTGGTCTTGGTCCGTGCCACTTCGATGAGCGGCATCACCGACTGCCTGCGGCCCAGGCCGTCGCCGCCGCGCGGTGGCTTCTCGGCGGGGCCGAGCTCGGAAGCCAGGGTGAGCAGTCTGTCGAGCGCCCCAACCGCGTCGTCGATCCCGGCGTGGGGGTCGCCCATCGCTGCGTAGCGCTCAAGCACCGTGGGCACCGTGAATTGTTCAGGCCGGGTGGAGGTAACCTCGTTCCAAGTGAGCGGAGTCGACACCCGGGCGTCGGGCAGGGGCCGGATCGAGTACGCCGATGCCACGGTGCGGTCCTTGGCGTTCTGATTGAAGTCGACGAACACACTCTCGCCGCGCTCCTCCTTCCACCACCGCGCGGTGGCGAGGCCCGGAGCGCGGTTCTCGACCTCGCGGGCGAGAGTCTCGGCGGCGAGCCGCACGTCGCTGTATGACCACTGGGGCGCGATGCGCACGAGGATGTGGAGTCCCCGCGAACCGCTCGTTTTCGGCCACCCCACCAGTCCCACGTCGTCGAGCACCTCCCGCGCGACATAGGCGACGTCAACGATCTGCGCCCACTCGACCCCCGGCATCGGGTCCAGGTCGACCCGGAGTTCGTCGGGGTGTTCGAGGTCCTCTGCCCGCACGGGGTGCGGGTTGAGGTCCAGGCATCCAAGATTCACGACCCACGCCAAGCCCGCAGCATCCCTGATGACGGCCTCTTCGGCTGATGTGCCGGACGCGTAGTGCAGCGTCGCCGTGTCGATGAAGCCGGGGTGGTTTTCGGGCACGCGCTTCTGAAAGAACGGCTCAGCGCCGATCCCCTTCGGGAAGCGCTTGAGCACCATGGGCCGTCCGCCTGCGCCCCGCAACGCACCGTCGGCGACGGTGAGGTAGTAGCGGACCAGGTCGAGCTTGGTCAGCCCGGGTTCGGGGAACACCACCTTGTCCGGACTCGAGATGCGGACCTCGTTGCCGCCAATGGTGAGGATCTCGGCTGGGGCCTTTGACGGGTTCATTCCGCCACGCTAGTTCCGGCCGGCTGCGCTTGGGAATAGCATTCCGGCATGGACGCCAAGTTATTCGCCTATCTCAGCTACAGTGACGCACCCGCAGCCCTGGACTGGCACCAGGCAGTGGGCTTTGACGTCATTCACCGGCAGGACGGCCCTGCCGGGACGGTGCTGCACGCCGAGATTCGCATGGGGGAGGCCGTGCTAATGGTGGCAAGTAACGACGCCGAGTACCGGCGGCCGCCACTTGTCGGTCGATCGACCGGCCAGGGACTATATCTGCTGGTTGACGACGTCGACGCATTCCATCAGAAGGCCCTCGCTGCGGGCGGAACCTCAGTGATCGAGCCCGAAGACACCCAATGGGGCGCCCGGCGCTGCCGGGTGCTCGATCCCCAAGGACAGGAATGGAGCGCCGGCACCTACGAGCCCGGAAAGGACTCGTGACTCATTCTTGCTCCGGCCGCCAGTCAGGTGTGGGCAGGGGGAGCGGTGGTGTTTCGAACGACGAGGCGCGGGACCAGCACGTCGGTACGTGGCGGCAGGGAGGGGTCGGCGATGCGGGCGAGGAGAACCTCCGCGGCGCGGATGCCTACGTCCCGGCTGACCGGGTCGACGGTGGTCAGGGAGACGTGCCGGATCCCGGCGAGATAGGTGTTGTCGTATCCGACCAGTGAGAGCTGTGCCGGGACGCTGATGCCATGCTCGTCGGCGGCTGAGAGCGCCCCGACGGCGAGGATGTCGTTGGCGGCGAAGACCGCTGAGGGGGGTAGGCCGCTGTCGATAAGGCGGCTCATTGCCTCAAAGCCGGACTGTTCACTCAAGTCCGTGGCTATCACCCGGATGTAGCCCTGCAAGCCGTGGCGGGTCATCGTGTCCCTGTAGGCGTCGGCCCGCACGGCAGCGGACCCGGTGGGGGCGGTGAGGAACGCAATGTCGCTGTGGCCAAGTCCAATCAGGTGTTCGACGGCCATCCGGGCGCCGGCGGCGTCGTCGTTGGTGACGCGATCCGCCGCCGGGAGGTCGAAGGCGCGCGTGCCGGCGACGACGGCTGGTGTGTGCAGTGTGGCGCGTGTGAGGTCTTCATCGGCGTTGAAGTCTCCGGCGATGACGAGGCCGTCGACGCGCAGTTCCATGAAGGCGGACACCGGACTTTCCCCCGGGCGGGCCAGATAGCGGGGATCGCCGAGGACCATCCGAAGGTTCTGCTCCCGGAAGATGATCTGCATGCCGTCGAGGAGCTCCACGAACCAGGGATTGGCGAGGTCGTCCAGCAGGACTCCCACTGTTTGCGTCCGTCCGCTGGCGAGCGAGCGGGCCGCATTGCTGGGCCTGTAGTCGAGTGCGGCTATCGCGGTGGCGACAGCGTCTCTTTTTTGTTCACTCACCTTGGGTGAACCCCGCAGCACCAGGGAAACGAGTGCGCGAGATACGCCGGCTTCGCGCGCCACATCCTCAATGGTGGCGCGCTTGGCCGCCCCATGCTGGTTCAGTTCGCTCCTGGACAAATGGCCTCCTGCCGGAAAGCGTATCGCGGGAAGCACAGCAGTTCCGGCCGCCGCCCCCATGGGCACGCGCACCGGTTCCGCTGCTGCCTGACGCCGGCCGCATGCCTGTCCCGTGGGGAAATACCGGCGGCTACGGCTGCGGACGTTCGATTCTCAGAGGGATACCGCCTTCTCGCCAGGTGCCGCGGGAGGCGCGATGATTGGGATGCCTCCGGTGCGGAAGTGCACCTCCAGTTCTTCCAAGGATTGCCCCTTCGTCTCCGGCACGAACTTCGCCACAAAAATCAGGGAAACAATGTTCACCAGCACGAACACGGTGAACGTCCCCGTTGAGCCCAGGGCGACGACGAGGATCGGGAACAGGAAGGAGATTGCCGCGTTCACGGTCCAGAGCGCGAACACCGCAATGCCCATCGCGAAGCCGCGGATGGCCAGCGGGAAGATCTCGGAGAGCAATAGCCACACGCAGGTGCCGATGAAGCACTGCACGAAGGCCACGAACAGCATCATCGCCGCCAGAATGGTGTAACTGACGAGGTCCGACTGGGGGAGCGTGAAGACGACGGCGAGGAGTGCCTGCGAGGCCACGACCCCGGAGAAGCCAATGACCAGCATGCGGCGGCGCCCGACAAAGCCCAGCAGCCAGATGCCCAGGACGGTCATCAGCACCGACGTCACGCCGACGGCGATGGTGGCCACGAGCGAGGCGCTCACACCGAGGCCGCTGCGCTCGAGGATCGTGGGGGCGTAATAGTTCACGGTATTGATGCCCGTCGCCTGCTGGGCCACGGCGAGCCCGATGCCCACCCAGAGGAGCCGGCGCATCCAGGGATTGTTCTTCAGGTCGCGCCAGGCACTGGAGCGCTCATTCCGGGCAGTGTTCGCGGACTCGACGATTTCCTTGTACTCGAAGTCGGCTTCCTCCGGGCTGCGGCTGAAGTTGAGGATGCGCCGGCTCTCGTCGAGCCTGTCGCGGATCGCGAACCAGCGCGGTGATTCGGGCAGGGCAAGCATGCCGATCAGCAGTGCGATGGCGGGGATGGACGCAACCCCAAGCATGATGCGCCAGACCTCGGAGTCGTGGATGACGGCGTCGAGGAGTGCGTTGATGGCAAAAGCAAGCATCTGGCCGGTGACGATCATCAGTTCGTTGATGGTGACCATGCGCCCGCGCAGATGTGCGGGCGCCATTTCTGCCAGGTACAGGGGGCACGTTACGGCGGCGGCGCCGACGCCAAGACCGAGGATGACGCGGGCCACGACCATGAACCCAACCGTCGGTGCGATGGCGCAGCCTATCGCGCCGACGAGAAAGAGCAGGGCGCAGACGAGCAGCGTGCCGCGCCGCCCGAGCTTGTCGGCGAGCTTGCCGCCGCTCAGCGCGCCCACCGCGGCGCCGGGAAAGAGCAGTGCGCTGACGACCGTGGCCTCTTCGACCGGGCTCATGCTCAGGGAGTCCTGCATGTAGAGCAACGCACCGGAGATCACTCCGGTGTCGTAGCCGAACAGGAGTCCGCCGAGTGTGGAGATGACAGTGAGACGGGCGAGATACCCGCGGTGTTTCGAGCCCGATGCGGGCGAGCTTGCTGTGTGCAACGACATTGTTGACTTCCTCGATTCGGCCGACCTGAACGGCGGACTTTGAATTGGGAGCGTTCCCGGGAGTGTGCTCGATCACGCACCATCAACGTTAGAGCGCTCTAACGGCATCGTCAATAGTTTGTATTGACATGCGCTCAAAGTATTCACGGCGCCCCGGATGCGGATGGCCAGGGGCCAATCCATGCTTTCTTCGGGGCTTTTCCCGAGCGAAACCTGTTTGTTACTATGTCAGGACAAACCTAGGAAAAGGGCAGTGACTCTCATGCGAATCGATGTCAGCACCAGGGCGGCCCGCAGATGACCGGGGTCTCCTCACTCCCGGTGTCCCGGGTCCCGGATACCCGAGCCGCACCCCCGCTCCGCTGGGGGATTATGGGTCCCGGCTGGATTGCGGAGCGCTTTACGGAATCCGTCCAGGCGCACACCTCGCAGGTGATTGCCGCGATCGGATCCCGCTCGCTGGACCGTTCCGAAGCCTTTGCCGGACGGCACGGCATCCCCGCTGCCTTCGGCAGCTATGAGGAGCTGGCGGCCGCCGACGTGGAGATCGTCTACGTGGCCACGCCGCACAACTTCCACTACGAGGCCGCCCTCATGGCGCTCGACGCCGGCAAACACGTTCTGGTCGAAAAGCCGATCGGCATCAACCGCGCGCAGGCGGCCGGCATCGCCAGCCGGGCCGCCGACGCCGGCCTGTTCGCCGCCGAAGCCATGTGGACATTTTTCCTGCCCAAGTTCGATGTCATCCGACAAGTGCTCGACTCCGGAATGCTCGGGGACCTCACTACGGTCTTCGCCGAATACGGTGAGCACTTTAACCCCAGCCACCGGATCTTCGACGCGGCGCTGGCGGGCGGGCCACTGCTGGACCTGGGCACCTATCCGCTCTCACTCATCACGTCCGTCCTGGGCGAACCGGACCGCCTCCTGGCGCTCGGTGAACCGCATGTATCAGGAGTCAATGCCCAGCTTTCGGCCGTCATGTCCTTTGCCGGCGGACGCCAGGCCATGATGAACACCCAGCTGCACAACTTCACGCCGACGTCGGCCACGATTGTGGGCACCGAGGCTTCACTGACAATTGACGGCCCCTTCAACATGCCAGGCAACTTCAGTGTCCGCTTCCCGGACGGCACCCAGCTGGTCTATGAGGAGCCGGCCGGAGCGCACTATGAGGGCCTGCACTACGAGGCTGCCGCCGTCGCCCGTGCCATTGCGGCAGGGCAGCTGGAGGTTCCACAGCGGCCGCTCGCCGAATCCATCCGGACCATGGCCGTCGCCGACGCCATCAGGAACCAGCTCGGAATCGTGTTCCCCGGCGAATCCATTGGAAGCCTTTGATCCGGCCCTCCGAATCAGCGCTCGGACGCCTTCGCGGCTTTGATGGCGGCCTTGGCTGCCTGCTTGCTGGCGCGCACTCTCTTCAGCGACTCGGGGTCCACGATGTCGGCGACCGAAAGAAATGCGCTCTCCTCGCCATAGGGGCCGGCAGCCTCACGCCAGCCTTGCGCCTTCAGGCCGCACTGCTTGCCGAGCAATGCAAGGAAGATCTTTGCCTTTTGCTCACCGAAGCCGGGCAAGCCCTTCAACCTGCGCAGCACTTCCTGGCCGTCCGGGTCGTCCTGGTTCCAGATGGCAGTTGCGTCCCCATTCCAATCGCGCTCTACGGTCGCGGCGAGGTCCTGGACGCGGGTGGCCATGGAGCTGGGGAAGCGGTGGATGGATGGACGCTCCTTGAAGATCTCCACGAAGCCTGCCGGGTCATATTCGGCGATTGCGGCCGGGGCCATCGACCCGATGCGCGTCCGGATCTTTTCGGGGCCGGCAAACGCAGACTCCATGGTCACCTGCTGGTCAAGCAGCATGCCAACGAGGAGTGCGAACGCGTCATTGCTGAGCAGTTGGTCGGCGGCGGGGTCGCCTGTGATGTGCAGTTCCATGCGCCCATCCTCCCACCAGCTCCGTGCCGCGTCATGGCACCGGCCCGAATCGGCCCTGCCGGGTCCAGCAGCATTGCTGACGGTGCCGCCGGTATCCTTGAAAGATGAGTGGCACAGCGCATGCAACCGTCACATTTGAGGGCCGCTTCGCCCGGGAGTTCCAGGAGATGGCCATTCCCTGGCGCGCGGAGGAGGCCCCCGAGCCCCACCTTCTGGTGCTCAATGAGCTCCTCGCCACCGAGCTGGGTCTCGATCCGGCCTTTCTCCGGAGTCCTGAGGGTCTGCGCCTTCTGACCGGGAACGCCGTCCCTGCCCAGGCCAGTCCGGTGGCGCAGGCCTACGCCGGCCACCAGTTTGGCTGGTACGCGCCCCGTCTCGGCGACGGGCGCGCACTCCTGCTGGGCGAGATCGGGCACGCCGACGGCCAGCTCCGCGACATCCACCTCAAGGGATCAGGACGCACGCCGTTTGCGCGCAACGGGGACGGCCAGGCAGTGGTTGGTCCTATGCTGCGCGAATACATCGTGAGCGAGGCGATGCACGCGCTGCACATCCCAACGACCCGTTCCCTCGCCGTCGTCGGGACGGGACGTTCGGTGCAGCGCGAGACGCTCCTGCCCGGCGCCATTCTGACCCGGGTTGCCAGCAGCCACCTGCGGGTGGGCAGCTTCCAGTATGCCCGGTCCACGGGCGACATCGGCCTTCTTCGCCGGCTCGCCGATTACGCCCTGACCCGTCACCACCGTGCCGCCGCGGAGGCCGCGAACCCTTATCTCGCACTCTTCCAAGGCGTCATCTCCGCCCAGGCTTCACTGGTGGCCAAGTGGATGCTCGTCGGGTTCGTTCACGGGGTCATGAACACCGACAACATGACGATCTCGGGTGAAACGATCGACTACGGGCCGTGTGCCTTCATGGACGGCTTCGATCCGGCCGCCGTCTACAGTTCGATCGACGAGAGCGGGCGGTACGCCTACCGCAATCAGCCGGTGGTGGCGGAGTGGAACCTTGCCCGGCTCGCGGAGTCGCTTCTGCCCCTGCTCCACGATGACGAGGAGCAGGCGGTGGGGCTCGCGGTGGAGGCCCTCGGCGAGTTCCGCCGGCAGTACAGTGAAGCCTGGTCGGCAGGCATGAAGGCCAAGCTGGGGTTCCGTGACGGGCTCGACGACGACGTGACCTCGCCTCTCGTGGACGAACTTGTGGCCTTGATGCAGGAGTCACGGACGGACTACACATCGTTTTTCCGGCACCTCGGCAAAGCCGCCCGCGGCCAGGCCGACGATGCGCGGCACCAGGTTCCGGACACGGCAGGTTTCGATGCCTGGCTAGGGCGCTGGCGTGCCTTGGCGCCGGATGCTGACGCCATGGACAGGGTCAACCCCGTCTACATCCCGCGGAACCACCTGGTGGAGGAGGCCCTGACGGCCGCTACCGGCGGAAACCTGGATCCGCTGGCACGGTTGTTGGACGCAGTCGCCGCGCCTTTCGACGAGCGGTCCGGGCTCGAGCGCTACGCCGCTGCCGCCCCGGAAAGCTTTGGCCCGTACCGGACGTTCTGCGGAACCTGAGGGGAGCTCATCATGGATACCGAATTTGCCGAGGTCATCGATCATGACGTCACCACCATCACCTGCGTTTGCGGTAATACCGTCAGCAACGAGGGATTGATCCAGGCCAACTCACAGGGCATGCCCGTTCACATCGGCGGAAACGTTCCCGTGCCCGCGGGGCTGGCTGCGTGGCCCGAGGACGAGGATCTCTACACCCTGTGCTCTTCCTGCGGCCGCGTTTACCATGACGCGGTCATCGAAGAGACTGGGACCGCGCCCGTTGCTTTCCGGATCGATATCACTGCCGGACCGGTTGCCGAGGCAATCCGGGTCCACTGGGACCTCAACACGTAGCAGATGGCCGTGTCCGGATCAGTAAGCCCTACACGGTGTCCGGCCGCTGGTCTCCCTTGTGGCTCCGCAGATTCTCCTGCACCTTGCCGAACAGATCCTTGATGGTCGTCTCCGTATTGGTGAGCATGTCCGGCTGTACGTAGACCTGTTGGGCGGGAGGCAGGCTGTAATGGGACGCCAGGCCAGCCGTACCGTCCACCCCTGCCAGCGCGATGGTCACACCACCCTCCTTGCGCGCAATGGCACCAATCCGGCCGAAGACCACGGTAAATTCGTCCGGCTGGAAGCTCACGGTCAGTCCGACATGTGTCCGATTAAGGTCACTTGCCGCGACGGCCTTCTCGTTGCCGGTCCCTGCATAGTTCATGTCGATCTCCCGGATAGCTGGTGGCGTTCTAAGCGAGCAGTCTACGTCCGGGACCGGAGGCCGGGTAGGGACCCGCCGGCTGCCCGATACCGGACCGGTCCCGGCGTGGGGGAGAATGCGTTCATGACCAAAGACGATCTACGGCCTGTCTATTTCCTTTCGGACAGCACCGGCATCACCGCGGAAACGCTCGGCAACACCTTGCTGACGCAGTTCCCCGCGAACCACTTTGACCGCATCACGGTCCCCTTCATCACCACGGTCGAACAGGCCCGGACGGTGGTCGGCACTATCGACAAACTGGCCGCCACAGGCCTGCAGCCGATCGTCTTTTCCACCGCGGTAAGCAGCGATATCCGCCAGGTCCTGGCGACGTGCCAGGGAATCATCGTGGATCTCATCGGGACCCATGTCGGACAGTTGGAGCGGGCCCTCGGTTCCCCGGCCAGCGGCGAACCCGGCAGGGCCCACGGCCTGGGCAATGCGGAGCGGTATCAATCCCGGATGGCCGCCGTCGAATACGCCATGGAGCACGACGACGGCCAAAGCCTGCGGGCGCTGGAAAAGGCCCAGGTCATCCTGGTGGCGCCGTCCCGATGTGGAAAGACGCCCACCACCATGTACTTGGCGCTGCAGCACGGCATCTTTGCCGCGAACTTCCCGCTCGTGGACGAAGATTTTGAACGGGAAGGGCTCCCCAAGCCGCTGCGGCCTTTCGTTGAGAAGTGTTTCGGGCTCTCTTCCAACCCCCTGCGCCTGAGCCAGATCCGCACCGAACGGCGCCGCGGCTCACCCTACGCGTCGTTGCGGCAGTGCGGCTTCGAGCTGCGCAGCGCCGAGCAGTTGTATATCTCCCATAGGATTCCCTACCTGAATTCGGCCACGGTGTCCGTAGAGGAGATGGCGGCCACCATCCTGCAGCGGATGAACCTCAAGCATTAGGGAAAAGTTTCACAAACTGAGTGTGGCGCACGTCATGTGGCAAGTGTGCCGGAGACCTGTCACTGTGGACAGGACTTGCGCCCATCAACCGGCCATCGCCGCAAGCCGGGCGCCGCACTTGCATGCCATCATCTGCAAAGGAGCAGTAACTATGACGACAGACATCCTGTGGTTCTCAGAACTCGGACTCAAGGACCTGGACCGGGTGGGCGGAAAGAACGCCTCCCTCGGTGAGATGGTGCAGAACCTGACCTCCGCCGGCGTCCAGGTCCCCGACGGCTTCGCCACCACCGCGGATGCCTACCGCAACTTCCTGGCGGAGTCGGGCCTGGACCAGAAGATCGCCGACCGGCTGGTCGGCCTGGACACCGATGACGTCACCGCCCTGGCAGCCGCCGGGCAGGAGATCCGGGCCCTCATGCGCGAGACGCCCTTCCTGTCGGACTTCGAAGCGCAAATCCGCGCCTCTTACCAGCAGTTGGTGGACAAGCACGGCGGCGCTGAGGACCTGTCCTGGGCCGTCCGGTCCAGCGCCACCGCGGAAGACCTCCCCGATGCCTCCTTTGCCGGACAGCAGGAAACCTTCCTGAACGTCCGCGGCATCGAGAACATCCTGCTCGCCATCAAGGACGTGTTCGCGTCCCTCTACAACGACCGGGCGATCGCCTACCGGGTGCACCACAAGTTCGAGCACGCCGAGGTGGCCCTCTCGGCCGGCATCCAGCGCATGGTGCGCTCCGACGTCGGCGCCTCCGGCGTCATGTTCACCATGGACACAGAGTCCGGGTTCCAGGACGCCGTGTTCGTGACGTCCTCCTACGGCCTCGGCGAGGCCGTAGTCCAGGGCGCCGTCAACCCCGACGAGTTCTACGTCTACAAGCCGGCGCTGCAGGCCGGCCGGCCCGCCATCCTCAAGCGCGGACTGGGCGAGAAGGCCCTGCAGATGACCTACACGAGCAGCCGCGAAATCGGCCGCACCATCGACTTCGTGCCGGTCGAGGCGTCCTTGCGGAACCAGTTCAGCCTCACTGACGACGACGTCGAGCAGCTCGCCCGGCACGCCGTCGCCATCGAGAACCATTACGGCCGCCCCATGGACATCGAATGGGGCAAGGACGGGATCGACGGCGGCCTGTACATCCTGCAGGCGCGCCCGGAGACCGTGCAGTCCCGCCGGGCTTCCGGCAGCCTGAGCCGTTTCCGGCTCAACGGGACCGGCCGGGTGCTGGTCGAGGGCCGCGCGATCGGCCAGCGCATCGGCGCCGGCAGCGTCCGCATCCTCACCGCGATCGACCAGATGGCGGCCTTCAAGACCGGCGACGTCCTGGTCGCCGACATGACCGACCCGGACTGGGAACCGATCATGAAGCGTGCCTCCGCCATCGTGACCAACCGCGGCGGGCGCACGTGCCACGCGGCCATCATTGCCCGGGAGCTGGGGATTCCCGCCGTCGTCGGAACCGGGGACGCCACCGATGCCCTCTCCGACGGCCTCGACGTGACCGTGTCCTGCGCCGACGGTGAGACCGGCGTGATCTGCGAAGGGCTCCTGGACTTCAGCGTCGAGGAAACCGAGATCACCCAGCTGCCCGAGGCTCCCGTCAAGGTCATGATGAATGTCGGGACCCCGGAGCAGGCGTTCACGTTCGCGCAACTGCCCAACCACGGAGTGGGCCTGGCCCGGCTTGAATTCATCATCAACCGCCAGATCGGCATCCACCCCAAGGCACTGCTGAACCTGGACGAGCAGCCGGCGGATGTCGCCGCGGAAATCCGTGAGCGGATCGCCGCGTACGAGAGCCCGCGGGACTACTACATCAAGCGCCTGGCCGAGGGCGTGTCCACCATCGCGGCGGCCTTCGCACCGGAACCCGTGATTGTGCGCATGTCCGACTTCAAGTCCAACGAGTACGCCAACTTGATCGGCGGCCCCGCCTACGAGCCGCACGAAGAAAACCCGATGATCGGCTTCCGCGGCGCCTCACGGTACCTGGAGCCGTCCTTCCGGGACTGCTTCGACCTTGAGTGCGAGGCCCTGTCCTTCGTCCGCAACGAGATGGGGCTGACCAACGTCAAGCTGATGATCCCGTTCGTGCGGACCTTGGACGAGGCCCGCGGCGTCATTGAACTGCTGGCGGAGAACGGCCTCACCCGCGGCGAGAACGGCCTCGAGGTGATCATGATGTGTGAGATCCCGTCCAACGCACTGCTCGCCGACGAGTTCCTGGACTACTTCGACGGGTTCTCCATCGGCTCGAACGACATGACCCAGCTGGCCCTGGGCCTGGACCGGGACTCTGCAATTGTCTCGGGCGGCTTCGATGAACGCGATCCGGCCGTCAAAAAGCTCCTGAGCATGGCCATCGCGGCCTGCAAGGCGCGCGGCAAGTATGTCGGCATCTGCGGCCAGGGTCCCAGCGACCACACGGACTTCGCCGAGTGGCTGGTCGGGGAAGGCATCGATTCAGTCTCCTTGAACCCCGACACCGTGGTGGACACCTGGCTCCGGCTCGCCGGCCCGGCGGTCGAAGCAGGAGCCGCAGCGGCAGTCGGCGCCGAGGCGAACTGACAGCACGGCCCAGAGCAGGTCAGGCAGGACACCCGACAGGGCAGCACGGACTGAGAATTCCAGTCAGTGCTGCCCTGTCGGGTGGCGGTTCAGGCGACGGACGGCGTGCCGCCGTTAGGCGCTTAGTTTTCCAATAGCGCTGCTTTCAAGGTTCTCCAACAAGTGCCGCGGATTGTCGTAGACCTCGGCGGCACCGGCCTCCCGCAGTTCGGCTTCGCTGATTCCGCCGCAAGTCAGGGCAATGGCCGGAACTCCGATTGCCGCGGCGGCCAACACGTCCCAGACGGCGTCGCCAACAAACACGACGTCCGCCGGGCTGAGTCCAAGCTTGTCCAGGCACGCCAGGAGAATGTCGGGAGCGGGCTTGCTCTCCTCGGCGTCGTTGGAACTGGTCCACGCATCGATGGACGTGCCGGCGTCCAGGAGGCGCCGGGTGACGTCCAGGTCGCGCTCCTGCGCTGATGATGCCAAGCCCACGGCCAGCCCGGCGCCGGAGCACGCGGCCAGGAGGTCCCGGGCAGAGTCGAAGGGCCGCAGGGAAGGCCAAAATGTGGAGAACACGGCGCCGTGCGCGGACTTGAGGTCTTCCTGCATGTCCTTGGTGCACCCGGGAACCAAGTGTTCAATGAGCTTGTCGCCGCCCATGCCGACGCAGCGGTGGATGGCGGAGATCTGGATGTCCAGGCCCTCCCGCCGGAACGCCTGCCACCAGGCAAGGGCGTGGAAATAGCTGGAGTCAATCAAGGTCCCATCGACGTCGAAAAGGACGCCGCGCTTCTTTCCGGGTTTTGAACCAGGCATCATTGCTACCCCACCTTCAGTTGAGGGCGGCCGCATGCGCCTGACCAGGCGAGGGCTCGGCCCATCACGGATTTTTCCGGCCTGGGGTCCGAAGGACCCGTCAAAGACTCCTCGGCGTCCACGATCAGAACGCCGCCACCACTCGCCAGGGAGTCCACCAATTCCAAATGTCCGGCCACTTCAACCTCCTCGTCTCTGCTGGAAGCGTGCATAGTAAGACTACTTAATAGAGAAGTCGGGCGCCCGGCCGGGCCTCTGCTCGCTAGGCTATGTCCATGGACGGGAGCAGGACATGACCCAGCGAACCTACCCTCAGGGCGTACCGTGTTGGATCGACACCGAGCAGCCCGACGTCGAGGCGGCGGCCGCATTCTATGCCGGCCTCTTTGGCTGGACGTTCGAGGACGCCGGGCCGGCGGGCGCGCCGGGCCGATACTTGATAGCCAAGCTCAATGGCCAAGACGTCGCCGGGATGGCGGGCACCCGGGGTGCCGCGGCGTGGAATACCTACGTATCCGTCGAGAACGCCGATACCGCAGTGCAGCGGCTGGTCGCTGCCGGCGCTACGGTGCGATCAGCTCCTGCCGATGCGGGCGAGGGCGGACGCGGTGCGGCGCTGACCGATCCGGAGGGCGCCGAGATCCGTGTCTGGCAGGCCAAGCGGCGCTTAGGGGCACAGGTGGCCAATCAGCCGGGGACCTGGAATTTCAGCGATCTCCACACGCCCAACCCCGGGGCGGCCATCAAGTTCTACGAGGACGCGTTCGGCTGGCAGGTCGACGACCTCGGCTTCGCGATGATGATCCGCCGGCCCGGCTACGGTGATCATCTGGAGGCGACAGTCGATCCTGGCATCAGGGCGAGGCAGTCAGGGCTGGCCGCCCCACCTGGCTTCGAGGATGCGATCGCCTGGGTCGCGGCCACCGCCCCCGACAAACTGCCGCGCTGGCACGTCTCGTTCACTGTCGCCGACCGGGACCAGACGGTGGCTGATGCGAAGCGACTCGGCGCCCAAGTCCTTCGCCAACACGACACCGAGTGGACGCGCACGGCACTGATCCGCGACCCCCAGGGAGCGGAGTTCACCGCCAGCCAGTTCACGCCTCCGTCGGACTGAGCGATGCTTCAACAGCGGCGCCAGGCCTGATGGCACCGGATGTGGGACAAACGTTCACGGGGTTGGCCCGGCAAGGAGCTTTCTGATCTCGGCGAGCTTTGCCTCGGACTCCTCCAGGCTCAGGCGGAGCCTTTCGACCGTTGCGGGACTCGTGTCAGCCGCTGTGACGGGCGGTACGGAATCCTTCTTCTTAGGGGAGAGGAAGAAGTTGGCCAGGTAGCCGGTGAACGTGCCGAAGATGCCGACACCGACGACGATGATGCCTGTCCCGATCATGCGGCCCGCATCGGTGACCGGATATTGGTCACCGTATCCGACTGTCGAGATCGTGACGATCGTGTACCAGAGGGAGTCCGAGGCCGACGTGATATTGGCCCCCGGCGCGTTCTGCTCGACGCTGAGAACCGCAAGGCTCCCGAATTCCAGCACGAAAATGCCCATGATCAGCAGGATGTACAGGGAGCTGCCGGCCCGATCTTTGAGCAGTGCGCGGCCGACCGTGTGGATGCCGACATCGCGGAGCAGGCGGTACACCCGGGCAAGCCGGAAGACGCGCAGGATCTTGAACTGCGCCAAGGGCACGCTGGCCAACAGGTCGGCCCAGCCGAAGTGCTTGAAGAAATAGGCGCCCGCCGATGGCGCGGTGAAAATCCGGAAGAGGAAGTCGGCGACGAAGATCATGCTGAACAGGGCGTTCATCGCCCTCAGTACGGTGTCGAGCGACTCGTCCTGCGCGGCATACAAGAGTACGAGATTGACGATCGACAGGATGGAAAGGATACCGATGAAGATTTCGTATCCGATGCTCTTCAGTTCATTGCGTTCCTTGCTCATGTGAGGATTCTGGCACGCGGGCAGCGGCCTGGCTGCTTGTGTGTGCGGGGCGCCGTCGTCCGCCAACCGGCAAGCATCCGGTGGATTGTGGTCAGCGACGCCAGGATCCGTTGCCGGAGCGCCTCCCAGGAGTAGGGTTTGCCTTGGCAGACGAAGGGGTCGGCAGACGAAAGGGTCCAAATGAGCTACAAATATCGAACCGTCCGGGTTCGCGGCACTGACCTGGTTGGAACCATCGCGCGCAAGCACGGGGGCGCGCCCGAGATCTACGAAACCTCGAAGGACCCGAGCACCTCAGTCGTTCCAGTATTTTTCCAGGCGACGGGTGAGGTCAGATTCTTCGACAGGTCAATGCTGGAGGACGTCGTGACGCCGGCCAGTTAGCAGCGGCGTTACACCGCCGGGCAGACGTAATAGTCGCCCTGGGAATGGGTGTCCGCGCGGCGTTGACACTGTTCAGGGCCTCGAGGAGCCTTTATTTTTGGGGGGCCTCTTCGAAAGGAGCCCTAAATGCCGTGGCATCTGGAAGGTACCTATTTTGAGAACTGCAACTGCGACATGGTCTGCCCGTGTACGGCATCAGGGCAGACCGCACCGGCGGACAATGACCGTTGCAACGTGGCCCTGGCCTTCCACGTGGAAACCGGCGACGTGAACGGTGTCGACGTCGGCGGTCTGACAGTCTGCGTCGTCGCCGATACTCCCGCCCTAATGAGTGTCGGGGGCTGGAAAGTCGGTCTTCTGATGGACGCCGCCGCCTCAGCTGAGCAAGTCGAGGCACTCGGTGCAGTCTTCGTCGACATGGTGGTCGAGGACTTCATGAATCCATTTGATTCCACAGGGCGAGGAGTGAAAATCAGCGGGGTCGGATTCCCAGCCGACACCCGGGCAGCCGACACGTCCAGCACCGCTCGCGTCGACGTGTTCGGGATGACCTGGGATAACACCGGGAAGAACTCCTTCTCGGCCCCTTCGCCTGGTCCGCCTAAGTGCCGGGCAGGAGCCGCCTGACAGCCGGCCACCATGCCGGAGAGTTGGCGTTGATCGGGTGCGCCGCGCTGGCCTGGTATCTGACTTACGTAGGCCTTTCCGACATGTCCACGGGCCCGGGAACCATGGGGCTGAGTCTCTGGGGTTTCCTGGCGGTGTGGACGCCGATGATGGCAGCCATGATGCTGCCGGCGCTGGCGCCCCTGACTTCGACGTACCTCAGATCCATCCGCGCCGTACGCAGCAGCCGGGTCAGGGCCATCCGGACAACGGCCCTGGTAGGCGGCTACCTTCTGACATGGATCGGATTCGGCGTCCTTGGGGGCTCATGGTGGTGCTGATTGCCGTCGGCGTGATGAACCTGGCGTGGATGGCGGTGCTCACGGTAGTGATCTTCCTGGAGAAGACGTGGAAGTACGGGCCCGCCTTCAGCCGGATCACTGGTGTCTCACTGATCGTTTTCGCGCTCTTCGTCCCGGCTCACCCGGAGCTGCTGCCCGGGCTGTACATGCCGCGCCCATGTAAAGGAAGCAAACCGCCGTCGTCGAATGACCCCCCCCGGGGATCGACGTCGGCACAGGCCCCGCGCGCCTGTCAGCGCTTCTAAGGCGTTGGCCCGTGGGGGGCCGCGCGAAAACGTCACCACCCCGTCGGCAAAAACCGCCGGCAAAACCAAAGAAAGCTGAGGGAATCCAGCACTGGCGGGCGGAGACCGGCAGGTCCAAGCTTTAACCATTCGACGCGGGGCCGGATGCGGTGGGCGTCCCGGCCTCCCAGGACGGCATGGCCAAGGGGATGGCACGGCGAGTGCGAGGAGAGTGGCGATGGTTGACACGGCAGCACAGACTCTTCGGGCAGGGGCGCGGAACGATCTTGTGACGGAACTGCTGGGCATCTGGCTCCTCCTGGCCGTCTTCCTTGACGGCTGGGCCCACCTGCACGTTCCCGGGCTGGAAACCTTCTTCACCCCCTGGCACGCGGCACTTTATTCGGGCCTGGTGGCCACCGCCGCGTGGACGGCAAGCCTGATCTGGAGGAACCGTCAGCCCGGACGGCCATTGACCCGGTCGGTACCGGCCGGCTACCAGGGAACAGTCGTCGGATTGGTCCTGTTCGCCGTCGCAGGCGTTCTGGACCTGGCCTGGCACGAGATCCTGGGCATCGAAGTCTCCCTCGATGCGCTGGTGAGCCCCACACACTTGCTGCTGGGGTTCAGTCTTTTCCTTATCCTCGGCACCGCGATCCGTAGTGCACGGGCCGCCAGCGGCTCAGAGGCCTTCAAATGGACGCCGCCTGCACTGTTGTCTCTCGCCCTGATGACCGGCTTGGGAGCCTTCTTCCTCATCTACTGTTCGGCGTTCGTCCGGACCCCGCCGGCCGTCCCATATCTGCAGACGCCAATCGGCAGCCCCGGGCACACCCAGGCGGAGTTGCCCCCGGCCCTCGGACTGGCCAGCTATTTGGTGACCACAGCGCTGATTATCGCCCCCTTCCTCTACACCTTTTCCGGAGCCCGAAGGCCGCCTTTCGGCATCGCCACCATCCTGGTCGCCGTGGTGGCGTGGCTGCCGCTGGCCATGTCGGGGCTGCGGCCGCCAGCGGTCGCCGGTGCGGCCGGTGCCACGATAATCGCGGCAGTGGCGGATGCGCTGCTCGCCCGCCGGCCGGGGCCGGGGCTGAGGCGCAGGTTGCCGGCGGTCACCGCCGTGCTCGCGGCACTCATCTGGACGGGCCAACTGGCTGGCATCGCCCTGGCGTCATCGATTCAATGGCCCGTGTCGATGTGGCTGGGAGCCGTTGTGCTGAGTGCGGGACTGGCTGCGGCACTGACCTTCCTCAGCTCGTGGAACACCAAGAGCGTCCCGGGGCCGGCAGCGCTGCGATGAGCGCCAAATCCGCACTGTTCGCGGCGCCCGGAGTGGGCTAATTTGGGGATAAAGGGGAGTGCCCGGTGGCCGGTTCGTTGCCGACGGAGGCGTCCGGCCTCGCCATCGAGTAAGGAAGCCCACCGTGGCCTACAACGTGGCCCAAAAGCTCATCGCATCCCATCTGGTGGCCGGGGAGATGATTCCCGGCCGTGAGATCGGCCTGCATATCGATCAGACCCTCACCCAGGACGCGACCGGGACAATGGTCATGCTTGAACTGGAGGCCATTGGGCTCGACCGGGCACAAACTGAGGTCTCCGTGCAGTACGTGGACCACAACCTGTTGCAGGCTGACAGCAGGAACGCTGAGGACCATGATTTTCTCCGCTCGGCCTGCCGCCGGTTTGGCCTGTGGTTCTCGAAGGCCGGAAACGGGGTGTCCCATCCGACCCACATGCAGCGGTTTGGTCGTCCGGGCAAAACCATGGTCGGCTCCGACAGCCATACCCCGGCCGCAGGGTCACTGGGGATGCTGGCAATCGGGGTCGGCGGCACCGAGGTAGCCCTGGCAATCGCAGGCGAGCCGCTCTACCTGAAGATGCCGGAGATCTGGGGCGTACGGCTTACCGGCAAACTGCCACCGTGGACCAGCGCCAAGGACGTCATTCTCGAAATGCTTCGCCGGCACGGCGTGAAGGGCGGCAAGGACCGGATCATCGAGTACTACGGTCCCGGCCTCGCCACGCTGAGCGCGATGGACCGGCACGTGATTGCCAATATGGGCGCCGAACTCGGTGCGACGAGCACGGTCTTCCCGGCCGACGACCAGGTCCGGGCCTTCCTGCGCTCCGAACAGCGCGAGGGCGACTTCACCGAACTCCTCGCCGATTCCGATGCCACCTACGACGTGACCGAAGAGATCGACCTGGCCACGATCGAGCCGCTCATCGCCCTGCCCAGCTCGCCCGGCAACGTCGTTCCGGTGCGGGAAGCCGCAGGCAGGCCGGTGGCGCAGGTCGTGATTGGGTCCTCAGCAAACCCGGGCCTGCGCGACTTCGCCATCGTCGCCGCCATCACGAAGGGGCGGCAGTGCCATCCCGGACTCTCTTTCGACGTCAACCCTAGTTCCCGGCAAATCCTGCAGGACCTCACCAAGATGGGGGCCACGTTTGATCTGATCAGCGCCGGAGCCCGGCTGCATCAGACCGGATGCATGGGCTGCATCGGGATGGGACAGGCCCCGGCGAACGGAAGCAACAGCCTGCGCACCATGCCCCGCAACTTTCCCGGCCGTTCGGGCACGAAGGAGGACTCGGTCTACCTGTGCTCACCGGAAACGGCCGCGGCTGCCGCACTCACCGGGACTATCACCGACCCTCGGGACCTAACGGAACTCTTCGACCTTGAGTACCCCGAGATCAAGCTTCCCGAGGTGTCGAGCGTGAACGTGGCCATGTTGGAGGAACCGTTGGCGCCGGAGGAAGCCGCCAGCGTGGCGCTGGTCAAGGGCGAAAACATCTCCTCGCTTCCGGTCTTTGGTCCCCTCGCGGACCGCATCGAGGCACCAGTGGCCCTGGTGGTGGGCAACGACGTGTCGACGGACGAGATTCTGCCCGCCGGTGCCCGCGTCCTGCCCTACCGCAGCAACATCCCCAAACTCGCCGAATTCACCTTCGACCAGCTCGACCCCACCTACGCCGCCCGCGCCGCAGGAACCCGCGACTCGACAGGGCACATCCTGGTCGGCGGCACGAACTACGGCCAGGGATCCTCACGCGAACACGCAGCTATCACCCCGCGCTTCCTCGGGCTGCGCGCGGTGGTGGCCGTCTCGTTCGCGCGGATCCACTGGCAGAACCTGGCCAATTTCGGCGTCCTCGCACTCGAGTTCACAAATGCGGCCGATCACGACCGCATCGAGCAGGGCGATGTGCTCGCGCTGACAGGGATACACGACGCCCTCGTCACAGGCAAGGAGATCCTCGTGCAGAACCAGACCCGCGGCGAGGTCTACAATGTGCGGCACAGTCTCTCCAGCCGCCAGGTGGACATGCTCCTGGCGGGTGGCCTCATCCCCTGGCTGCGGGAACGGAGAGCGCGGGAAAAGCTGCCGATCACCGCTGATGGGAATGGGTGATCCGCGGTGAGCGGATGGCCGCGGCCGGACGAGCCCTCCGGCGAAATCACCCTCGTACTCGACCAGCTCAGCACCCTGGATCCGAAGGATGACCTCCGCGACGGGTTGTCCGCGGTCGCCCGGCAGGGTTCCCACCTGTGGGTCGCCAATGACGAGACGACCAGCCTCGAGCGGCTCACCCTGGAGGCCGGCGGCCAGGCCCGCACCCACCGCAGCTTCGATCTCACCCACATCCTTGAGCTGCCCGGGGACAGCGGTGAGATGGACATCGAAGGCCTCGATGTCGAGAACGACACGCTGTGGCTGGTTGGATCGCACAGCTCAGCCCGCCGACAGGTCAAGAACAACGCCACGCCCGCAGAGGCGCAGAGATCCCTGGCGACAGTGGAGGTCAGCCAGCGCCGCCGGGTGTTGGCGCGCCTTTCGACTAAGCCCCTCCTCGATCCGGGCGCCAGCCCGACGGGTCAGCAGCAGCGCCCCGCCGTGCTGGGCCTCGGCCGGGGCACCGACCTGGTCGATCTCCTGGCCGATGACCCACACCTTGGAGACTTCATCCACTCATCGAAGACCGGCCGCCCGATCCCGGGCAAGGACAACGGCATTGACTGCGAGGGCCTCGCCGTGGCGGGCGACCGGGTCTTCATCGGTTTGCGCGGGCCGGTGCTGCGTGGGTGGGCGATGATCATCGAGCTCCAGGTTGGTGACGGGCCCGGCCTGGAACCGCAGCCGATCGGTCCCGGGAACCGTCGCTACCGCAAGCACTTCCTTCGCCTGCAGGGTTTGGGCGTGCGGGATCTGTGCCGTCACGGCGAGGACCTGCTCGTCCTGGCCGGCCCCACCATGGAACTCGACGGGCGCGCGGCCGTGTTTCGCTGGCGGGGCGCGCTGACCTCCCAGGCCGAGGCCGTCCTGGCGAAAGACGACCTGCATTGCGAATTCGACGCACCGTTCGGTGAGGACGAGGACCATGCCGAAGGGATCACCGTTCTCGACGACGGCAGGTCCGCCTTGGTGCTGTACGGGACGCCGGCGGGCAAACGCAAGACCGGACGCCACGCGATCAGAGCCGACGTCTTCCGCCTCGGGAAATAGGCATCAGCGCCGCGACCGAACCGCGGCGCTGTGGACGTTCCGAATGCGTAGTCGGCCGCAATAACCCGAGAGGACTGCGAGAGACGCGACACCAGATGGGGCCCGGGGTCCGGGTCCGCGCCCCGCTCCTGCTCTGGCGCACACCGGCGCAGGGGGCGAGAATGGGGTCGTGCTCACCCTGATCGAACCCCACGGGAAGGACTGTCATGACGCTGTATCAGCCTGAACCGGTCGAAATCTCAACGAGGATGCGGCCGGGGGAGTGGACCGAGGAAAGCCTGGAGATGCTCGTCGCGTCATATCGCGAGCAGCTGTCGCGCATGGGGGCGGCCGCCTCCGAGATCGACATCGTGATCGACCGCGACGACGGAGGCGGGGTCAGCGTGGTGGCGTCCTGGCTCAAGCCTGACGTGGCGCAGGAACTAACAGAGGTGACGGACGACGCCGGGCTCGTGGCGATGGATCCCGACGCCGGGTCAATGCGGCCGGCGCACGACGATTCGGCGCCCCAATAGAACTTCTGGGCCTGCCATGACCTCCGGTAGGGTGATGTTTCCCGAAGCAACCCTTCGATCAGAGTGGAGCATTCATGGCACCGCAGATTTCCGGAATAATCGATAAGAAATTGTTCGGGCTCTACCTCTCGGACCACCTCGCGGGAGCCACAGCGGGGCAGGGCCGCATAGAGCGCATGGCGCGCGACTTCACGGACACTCCCTTCCACGCCGAACTTGCAGCGCTTGCCACCCAGATCAGGGAGGAGCGGGAGTACCTGCGCGGACTCGTGGGCGATTTTGGCCTGCCACGGCGAACTCCGCGGCGGGTGGCGGCGTGGGTCGCGGAGCGTGCCGGCCGACTCAAGCTCAACGGGCGGGTGGTGAGCCGCTCGCCGATGACGCTGGTGCTGGAGTCCGAGGTCATGCGGTCGGCGGTGATGGGAAAACTGGGGCTGTGGCAGACGCTGCAGGACCTCTCCGGCGATCTGGGACTGGACGGTGCCAGGTTCGACGGACTGGCCACCACGGCACGCGAGCAGATCGCCACCCTGGACCGGGTCCATGAATACGCCCGCCGGCGGTCGTTCTACACCAACCAGGGCAGCTGAGCCGGCCGGGCACCTTCGGCTCGATCGTTTCGCGTCATGCCCCTCGCCTGATGTGCACTGGCGCGCGCCGGCAACGGAGACGAGAATGGCCTCGTGCTCCCTCCTCGCCCCGGCGGGGACGGCGATACGATGAACGCCGCCGCCCGAAAGATTCAGCGCATCTATCTCACGTTGACGCTGGGCAATACCCTTGCGGCTTCGTTCATCTGGGGGATCAACACCCTCTTCCTGCTCGACGCCGGGCTCAGCAACTTCGAGGCGTTTGCCGCGAATGCCTTCTTCACAGCCGGCATGGTGTTGTTCGAGGTGCCCACCGGGGTGGTTGCGGACGGCTGGGGCCGGCGCGTCTCGTTCCTGCTCGGAACCGTGACCCTCGCCGTCTCGACCTACTTCTACTACCTGCTCTGGCAGTTCTCCGCCCCGTTCGGGTGGTGGGCGGTAGTGTCGGTCCTGCTCGGCCTCGGCTTCACCTTTTTCTCCGGAGCGGTGGAGGCCTGGCTCGTCGATGCACTGCGCTTCTCGGGGTTTGAGGGCGGGATGGAAGCAGTGCTTGGACGCGGCCAGATGGTCTCCGGGGTCGCGATGCTCGCCGGCTCCGTGGCCGGCGGCGTGATCGCGCAGGCCACCAATCTGGGCGTGCCGTTCCTGATGCGCGTGGGCGTGCTGCTGGCCATGTTTGCGGTGGCCTTTGGGCTCATGCGCGACGTCGGGTTCACCCCCGAACGTTCGACCCATCCCCTCCAGGCGACCCGGGCCGTACTTGCCGCCTCGATTGAGAACGGATTGAAGAATCCGCCCGTACGTTACGTGATGCTGGCCGCGCCGTTCACCTTCGGCGTCGGGATCTATGTGTTTTACGCCCTGCAGCCGTACCTGCTCGAGCTCTATGGGGACTCCCACGCGTATTCCGTCGCGGGCCTGGCGGCGGCCATCGTGGCCGCGGCGCAGGTGCTCGGCGGCTGGATGGCTCCCCGCGTCCGGCGCCTTGTCCGCCGGCGCACCACCGTGTTGATCCTGAGCAGCATCGTGGACATGGTGATCCTGGTGGTGCTCGGGTTCACCCACGTGTTCTGGGTGGCTCTGGTGCTGTTGGCACTCTGGGCAGTGGTGTCCTCGGCCGGCATCCCGGTGCGGCAGGCGTACCTGAACGACATGATCGCCTCGAAGCAGCGCGCCACAGTGCTCAGCTTCGATTCACTCATGGGCTCAAGCGGTGGCGTGGTGGTCCAGCCGCTGCTCGGCCGGGCGGCAGATATGTACGGCTACGCGGCGTCGCTGGCGATCGGCGGCGTGATCGAGTTGATCGCGGTGCCGTTCCTGCTGGCGAGCCGCCGGCAACGCCACCAGGCCGATCAGGCCAACGCCCCGACCAGCACCAACACCGGAACCCAGCCGGCATAAGACGCCGGCCGGAATAACACTTCGGCCTCGCTCCTTACTTGGCGGGGCCTTCCGGGCCTACAGTGGGCGTGTAGAACCGTCGACAGGAGCGCCTCAGTGATTACCCTGCAGATCGAACACCAGGTCCGGGATTTTGACATGTGGCGGAGGGCTTTTGACAGCGATCCGCTGGGCCGCGCCGCGTCGGGCGTGCGGTCATTCCGGATCTCGCGCCCGCTTGACCAGCAGGATTACGTGATGCTGGAGATGGACTTCGATACGCAGGCGGCGGCGGTGGACTTCCTGGGCCGGCTGCAGAACGATACGTGGAAAACGGGTGTGACGGCGCCGGCGCTGGTCGGTGAGCCATCCACCAGAATCATCGAAACGGTCGCCATCGAGAACGTGGCAGCCCCTGAGCGCGAGCTTCGGTAGAACGTCTGGAGCCTGCGTTTTCCTGCTGTCCCTTGACGGGGTCCTGCGTGCTCCGCGGAGACACCGTGAGGGTAGCGACGCGTTCCAGCCTCGGATGCAGGTGGTCGCCGTCGTCCACCACCCCGGTCTGCCACCACAATTTCAGCCCTTCCGGTACCGCCTCCAGGTAGGCCACGTTGTTTTGGAACCAGGGTCCCCGCATGCCGGACCAGTGGAACGGCGGGTCCGGCACCTTGGCCGATCGCGCGACCAAGGCGCCCACCGGCGTGGCCAGGCCGTAGGACATGATGGCCGCGAAGGACCTCATCAGGCGGGGCAACGGGTTGCGGATGGGGGAGCAGACGGCCTGCAGGATCCGGCTGCCCGAGGCACGGTCCACCTCCGCAACGTAGGAGTAGTGGACGTCCCCGGAGAGGAAGGTGATTGTTTCCGGCGCCGGGCCGCGACTGCCGTCGGCGACCTCGGTGGCCATGGCCGCCAGTTCCCGGAAGCTGTTTTGGAATGCGCCCCAGTGTTCAAGGTCCAGCGCCTGGCGCAGCTTCTCGCCGGCCCAGGCGGCACGTTTTCCCCACGCACCTTCAGAGACCGCCTCATTCCACGACTCGACGTAGTGCAAGCCCATCGGCAACAGGAAAGGCAGGGACGTCGCCACGAGCAGGTGGCGGAAGCCGCCTTGCATCCGGTCATCCAGCCAGGCCATTTCCACCGCATCAACCAGCGCCCGGTCGTCCGGCGTCAGGTCCCGGGCTGCGCGGGAGTCAACCACGATCAGCCGGGAGTCGCCGAAGTCGCGGCAGTAGCTCCACCGATAGGATTTCGGGTCCCGATCAGCCCGCTCCGCGAAACTGTCCAGCTCGGCGCCCACATCGACCTCATCCTCGCCTGTGTGCCCGGTGATCCGCTGCCAAACGGCATCCTCCGCCCGCTCCTGCGGTGACAGGTTCCCCAGATGCTGGTAGACCCAGTACGAGGCCAGCCCCGCGACGATCCGCCCATGCCACCACGAGGTCGCCTCCATCTTCTGCTTCCAGCTCAGCGAGGTATTCCAGTCGTCGCGAATGTCGTGGTCATCGAAGATCATGGCGCTGGGCAGGGTGGACAACAACCACCGGTTCGCGGGGTCTGACCAGGCCAGGAAGTACAGGTGGGCGTACTCCTCGTAGTCCTTGAGCTCTTCGCCGGGGGGTGCCTTGATGTCGCGCCGGGAGCGGATGAACTCCTGCATCTGCTCGCTGGTCAAGTCGGCGTACACCTGGTCCCCAAGGAAGGCCAACAGATCCGGCCACGGCAGGTCCGTGCCGGTGGCCATCTTCAGCGCGTAGGCGCGCAGTGAGTCGACGCCGTGGGTCCGGTTGCCGGATGCATCGTGCGGGACGCTGGTCCTGCACGAGCCGTACGCCATCCGCAGCGGCTTGCCGGTGGCCAGGGTAGCGATCATGGACGGCGGAAACCCCGACGAAGGGTCGGGCCAGACCTGCGTTCCGTTGACATCGAGGGCGTACGGCGTAACCGTGCCCGGCTCCAGCCCGTCCAATTCCACCAGCGCGTAGTGGTGGCCGTGAACTGCAAACGTGCGGGCCTCCCAGTCCCGGCCGCCGGCGCGGATGGAAACCCGGGCAGCGGCTCGGGTCTCCACCCAGACACTCGCCGACGTCTCATCCACGTACCGCATCATGGGGCCGAGCACCAAGGCAGAGGTGGTCATGAACTAGTTGTACCCGCTCCGGCCGGTTGCGGCCATGGCGTCAGGAAAGTCCAAGCAGAGAGTTGGCAGCGTCATTGCCCCCGGCGTGGTTCCTTGGGTGTCCCTCCAGCATCCGGGCCGCCGCCGGATTCGCCCGGTCCCTGGGCCAGCTGGTCATGGAGCCGGTTGATCTGGGCCACGAGGCGGGCGCGTTCCTCGCTGCCAATGCCGTCGCCCGTTCTCTTACGCAGTGTGGTTGCTGCGGTCACACTTTCAACGAGCCAGGAGGACACCACCGCGGTGACCATGCTCAGGACTGCAAACCCGCCGACCATCAGGGTGGCCGCAGCCCACCGGCCAGGAACGGTGACGGGGTAATAATCGCCATAACCAATCGTTGTGATGGTGACAATCGCCCACCACAACGAGTCGCCCATCGAGGTGATGTTCGCGTTCGGCGCGCCCTTTTCGAAATTGAAGACGCTCAAGGCGACTGTGTAGAGCAGGAGGATCGCGGAGACAATGACGTAGGCCAGGACGCGGGTCCTGATGGCGGTGCCCGGGGCCCGTTCCATGACGCGGCGCAAGGTGAACGGACGCAGGAGCCGCAATGGCCGCGCTACCGGAAGCACCACCATAAGCAGGTCCAACGGATGGCGGACGAACCACCGGCCCCGCTGGGGCGCCAGGAGCAACTTCACAATGTAGTCGACGCCGAAGGCGACCCACGTTGACCCCACGACGATCCCGAGGAGGTCGGCGTAGGGCTGCGGCGGTTCCACAATGACCAGGACGGAGTAGGCCGCCAGAAAGACAAAGGCCGCACCGACGAGGGGCCACTCGGAATACTTCTGCCAGGTTTCTTGCCTCATGGCTGAATGCTAGGACTTTGACCCGCGGATGTCCTTACGAAATTGCCGTACTGTGCCCAAGCCAGCCACCAATGGGCAGCGAGCCACCCGCGCAGCGCTGACAACCGTCGCCGGCAGCGGTACATTGGCCTTCTGAGGTGGCAGACCGAGGCTGGGCACGGCAGACCACATGGCCAGAACCTGCGGAGGCGGAGAGCCATGGCGGCAAATCAGGACAAAGAGGGCGCTGGCCGGGACCACGCGCATCACCACGCCATCCCCAACGTGCTCGGAACAGTGGAGCAAAGCGTCCTGCAGCGGATTGAGGACTTCAATGATCCGCGCCAGGAATGGCGGCGCCTGTTCTCTGAGTTGTACGGCACGTTCCTGCTCGTGATCGTCGCGGCCGGCGGCGGCATGATGGGCCAGGCGTTCCCCGGTGTCATCAGCCGCACGGCGGCAGTGGTGGCCCCGGGCCTGATGGTCATGGGCATCATCTTGTTCATGGGCAAGATCTCCGGCGCGCATCTGAACCCTGCGGTCAGCATTGCGTTCGCGCTCCGCGGTGACTTCCCGTGGCGCCGCGTTCCGGGCTACATCGTTGTTCAGCTCATCGGAGCGACGCTCGCCTGTCTGCTGCTGCAGGGCGTGATCGGGGTCTCCGCCACTTACGGTTCAAACTATCCGGCGGCGGGCTATACGGCCGGCGCCGCGTTCCTGATGGAGGCACTGCTGACGATGGTGCTGGTCAGCGTCATCCTGGGAACCGCCTCCGGGGCCCAGAACGTCGGGCTGTTTGGGGCGTTCGGGGTCGGCGCGTACATTGCCCTGGCAGGCCTGTGGGGCAGCCCCATCTCCGGCACATCGATGAATCCGGCACGAACGTTCGGGCCGGATCTCGCCGGCGGAAATTTCAGCGACTACTGGGTGTATGTCGCCGGGCCGCTGGTCGGCGCGGCGGCCGCCGTCGGTATCGCGTTCATCCTGCGCGGAGCGGGCGGCGGGAGGTCGGGCTCGGGAGCGGCGCAGGGTGCCCTCTTCACCGAGGCCGCCGAGGAAGAGAAGCCGTAGCGGGCCGTGAACGTGATCTCGGAGAAGGAGAGCACAGTGAGAAGGTCCGCCCCGTTTCATCCACTGGATCCGCTGAGCGAGGACGAGTTCCGTGCAGCGGCGGCCCTTCTCGCCAGCGCACAGGGCGTCGCGTTTCCAGCGTGGCGGCTTGCGGCCATCGAGCTGATCGAACCGGAAAAGGCTGCCGTCGTGGCCTTCGAAGCCGATGCGGACGCGCCGACTCCGGAACGGATTGTCGGCGTGAACTGCTTTGAGCGGTCCTCAAACAAGACCTACCAGGCGCGGCTGTCGCTGACCCGCGGGGTTGTCATCTCTTTCACCCATATCGCTGGCGTTCAGGCGAACATGACCGTGGACGAGTGGGAAGAAGCTGACGCAGCACTGCGCAGCCACCCGCAGGTGATCGCTGCGCTTGCCAAGCGCGGCATCACTGATCTGTCCCTGGTCTTTATGGACGTGTGGACCTATGGCCTGTCACTGATCCCGGAGAGGTACCAGGGCCGCCGGATCGGCTGGTCCGATACGTGGGTCCGTGCCCGCCCGGGCGCCAACCCCTATGCTGGGCCGGTCAACGGGTTCCACTGCGTCATTGACCTGGCTTCCATGGAGCTGCTGGACATCGAGGACACCTTTGCGGTCGACCGTCCCGAAATCATGGGCGAATATGTCCCGGCGCTGATCCCGGACCGGCTCCGCGACGCAAGCGCCCGTGAACCCCTGAAGCCGCTGGACATTGTCCAGCCCGAGGGCGTTTCCTTTCAGATGGACGGCAACAGGATCAGCTGGCAGAACTGGTCCATGCGCATCGGGTTCAACTACCGCGAAGGCCTGACCATCCACCGGGTCAGCTATCGCGACGGCGGCCGCGAACGGCCGATCGCGAACCGCCTGTCCTTCGCCGAGATGGCCGTTCCCTACCGGGATCCCGGTGATGACCACTACAGGCGCACCGCGTTCGACGTCGGCGAATGGGGTCTGGGATTCATGACGACGTCGCTGGAACTGGGCTGCGACTGCCTCGGGGAAATCCGGTATTTGGATGCCGTCATGCACAATTCTGCGGGGGAGCCCTACACCATCAGGAACGCCATCTGCGTCCACGAGGAGGACGCAGCGGTGTTGTGGAAGCACATCGACCACGACGGCGGCATGGAAGTGCGCCGTATGCGTCGACTGGTGATTTCGTTCCATGTCACCGTGGCCAACTACGAATACCTGGTCTACTGGCGCTTCTACCAGGACGGGAACATTGAGTGCGAGGTAAGGGCTACTGGAATCATGGTGGTCAGCCATTTCGGCGAGGGCCAGCAGCATCCGAGCGGAACGCTGGTGGACAACCGGACCTACGCACCCTTCCACCAGCACTTCCTCGTGGCCCGGCTCGACCTGGACATCGACGGAACGGCAAACACGGTTTACCGCTCGGAAACCGCGATGGTCCCGATGGGTCCGGACAATCCGTACGGGCTCGCACTGCATCAAAACAAGACCCCCATCACCGCCGAGGGGCACGACGACTATTCCTGGGAGACCCAGCGGGCCTGGACGGTGACGAACGACAACTCGGTCAACGGACTCGGGACCCCGGTGTCGTACAAGTTGGTGCCCGGCGCAGCTTTCCCGTCATTCTTTGACCCGGCGTCGCCGGTCTTCCAGCGCGCGGAGGTCATTGGGCACACAGTATGGGTGACACCCAATGATGCCAAGGAACGCTGGCCGGCGGGCGAGTTCGTGAACCAGGGCGCCGGCGGGCTGGGCATGCCCGAATGGGTGCGGCAGGGGCGGTCCGTGGAAAACACCGACGTCGTCCTTTGGTACGTCTTCGGCATTCACCACATCCCGCGGCCGGAGGAGTGGCCGGTCATGCCGGTGGACACTGTCGCGTTCTGGCTCAAGCCGGCCGGTTTCTTCGACCGGAACCCGGCGCTGGACGTATAGGCGGCCCCGGCCAGTTCCGCCAGAGGCACGTCACTCCAGTAGATTTGGCGGAGTCGAGGCAGCATTTGGACCGAAGAACAGGGGATACGTGTGAGCAGGCTGAGCGGACGATCGGACGGAACCGATGCGGACTTGGCGGCAACGTCCGTCACGGCGCCGGCGTATCCGCAACTGCGGCTCAATAGCGCTGCGCTCGAGAACAACATCGGCATAATGGCGGCGTGGTGCCTGGAGCGGGGCGTCGAGCTCGCTCCTCATGTCAAGACGACGATGTCGGCACCGATCATCGAGCGGCAGCTGGCTGCCGGCGCGGTCGGCGTCACCGTCGCCACCGTGGATCAAGTCGCCTCGGCACTGCGCTGGGGTCATCAGCACGTCCTCGTCGCCAACGAGATTGTCGACACGTTCGGACTGACTCGTGTCCGTGCCTGGCTTCAAGAGGATCCTGCCCGGGAAATCCGCTGCTTCGTCGATTCGGCAGCGGGCGTGAAGGTGGCGGCCGAGGTCTTCGAAGGCGCGGCGGCCGACCTGGAGGTGCTGATCGACGTCGGAACCCCCGGCGGGCGCACTGGCATCCGCAGCCTGTCCGAGGGGCTGCGCCTGGCCGGGCTGGTCCGGGCCACGCCGGGACTGAGGCTGGTGGGTGTTGCCGGGTACGAAGGTGTCGCGCCGAACAGCCGCTCTGAGGAAACGGTCGCAGCGGTTGACCGGCACTGCCGGCTGGTGCGGGACGTCTATCTGGACGCGGCGGAGTTCTTTGAGACCGCCACTCCCATCTACTCCATGGGTGGGTCTGCGTTCCCGGACCGCGTGGTGGAGTTCCTTCCCGGCCGCGGCCAGGTGCCCGGGACGCGGACTATCCTCCGCTCAGGGTGCTACGTCACCCACGACCACGGCACCTATGCCGCCGTCAGCCCCGTTCCGGGACTCATTCCGGCGCTGTCCGTTCGCGCGACGGTCCTGTCCACCCCCGAAGACGGGATGGCCGTCGTCGGTGCCGGCAAACGGGACCTTCCCTACGACGCCGGACTGCCCAACGTCCTCTCGGTCCGGACCGCGGAGGGAGCCCTCAAGCCCGGCGCAACCGCCGCGGTGCGCAATCTCTTCGACCATCACGCGGTGCTCACCGGGGTGACCGGTCTGGATGTCACCGACACGGTGGATTTCGGGATATCCCATCCCTGTTCCGCGTTTGACCGCTGGCCCGATTACGTCCTCACGGACGCGGAGGGACAGGACACGGACGTGTGGCAGACCGACTTCCGCCGGTCCTCCCTGGCCCCTGGCTTCGGCCCGTCCTGACGTTCAATCCTTGAGCTGCCTGGTCAGCACTTCGAATTCCTCCACGCCCAGGATTTGCATGTGCTGCTCGGCGCTGGTCTCGGTGCGGATCTTGGCTGCGGCCTCCTGGCTGCCGGCGAGGGCCTGCTCGTCCTCCCACAGCGTGATCGACAGTGACTTCTTGTCCTTCCCCAGCAGGTAATAGATGCCCAGGCATCCCGGAAGCTGGAGCACCCGGTTGACGGTGTCCTCTGATGGTGCCCCCGAGCTGTCCGGGCCGGGCTGGTAGGTGCTGACGCGAGCGAACATGTCCATCCTCCTGAATCCGAGAGAGCCGGAGTGCGTGCCGCTCAGGCCCTTGAACGGGGGACCGGCCCTCCACGGTGGGCGGCCCTGGCGGGCGGTGGCCCGCGCTCCTCCCACCAGTAAGGACCCGGGAGCGCAGAAGCACAAGGCTCCTGTGTTGGTCTATCCGCCCTAGTCCGCCAGCCGTCAGCTGCAGCCGGGTCCACGGGGGCCGGTCGGATTACAGGCCCGGCCGGGCCAGGATCATGAAGCAGGACCGGCCGGGGTGTTGTCGGAGTGCGTGCATCGCATCTGTTCCGCGGCCCGTGCCCGCGCGTTCTCGACGTCGTTGGCGCTTTCGAGGTCACCGCGGTCACGCAGCCCGGCGACCACACCGTCAACATCGGCGTCGGGCCGGTTCTGGCTGAGTTTGTACTTCGCCTCGATCCGCGTGATGAGAAGTTCGACGCCGACGATCGCGCGCAGCTGGCCGGCAATGTAGCGCTCCGGGGCATCCTCGACGGTCCAGGGCCGTTCGGAGCCGGCCTCGTTGTGGTTGCTCAGCCGCCTCACATGGCTGGCCAGCCAGGCGGGATCGTCGTGGATGACCAGGGTGCCGTATACGTGGGCCGTGGAGTAGTTCCAGGTCGGCACCACGCGTCCGTGCTCTGCCTTGGACGCGTACCACCGCGGCGAGATGTAGGCATCCGCGCCCTGGATGATGGCGAGCGATTCGCCGAGGGCGGGTTCAGACCATTGGGGGTTGTTGCGGGCCAGGTGCCCGTGCAGCGCGCCGTGTTCACCGGCCGAGGGCTCGAAGACAAAGGGCAGCAGCGTGGCAAGCATGCCCTTCGCGGTGGCGGTCACCAGGTTGGCCGCGGACGGGCGTGTGAGCAGATGCCGGACAGAATCGGGGGTGGCGGCGAAATGTGCGGGGATGTACACGGAACTTCCATTCGGATTGTGGATTGGTCTGGGGCTGGGCGCCTTCGGGGGCGGGGCAGGTGACAGGTCAGCCGGGTTGTTTCACTGTCACGGTGTCGTCCTTCGCGTTGTCCTTCACTTCCGCCATGTTTCCCGCCGTCGTCCTCGCCGCACGTGGCCGGGACCGGACGGCCAGTCCGGCGCAGAGAATGACCGCGGTGCCGCCGATGATGGTCGCCCAGGTCAAGTCTTCGCCCAGTATGAGCGCGGCCCAGCCGATGCTCAAGACTGGCTGGACGAGCTGGATCTGGCTGACCTGCGCCATGGGACCAATGGCCAGGCCGCGGTACCAGGCGAAGAAGCCGAAAAACATGCTCACCACGCCCAGGTACGCGAAGGCCGCCCACTGCACGGGAGTAGCGGAAGGAGGCTGGCCGGCCACGGAGAACGCCGCTATGGCCACCATGAGGGGAGAGGCGAGAACGAGGGCCCAGGAGACGGTCTGCCACGAGCCGAGTTCGCGGGCCAGCAGGCCGCCTTCGGCGTAGCCGATCGCAGCGGACACGACGGCGCCGAACAGCAGCAGGTCGGCCGGCTGCAGGTCTCCGGTGCCGCCGGACTGCGCGGCGGCGAAACCGAATGCCGCAACCGCGCCGGCTCCGGTGATTATCCAGAAAGTCTTGGACGGCCGTTCGTGGCCGCGAATCACCGCCATGGTTGCGGTCGCCGCGGGGAGCAGGGCAATAACAACCGCGCCGTGGCTGGCGGGAACGGAGGTGAGGGCGAAAGAAGTCAGCAGCGGGAATCCGACCACCACTCCGCCGGCGACCACTGCAACGCGCGCCCACTGGACGCCCCGGGGCAGGCGCTGCCGGGTCAAAGCGAGGGCGAACGCGGCGAGAACGGTCGCCACAACAGCCCGGCCCGACCCGATGAACAAAGGAGACAACCCCGCAACCGCCACCCGGGTGAACGGCAGCGTGAAGGAAAAGGCGGCGACGCCGACCAGTCCCCACCACAGTCCAGTGGCCGGCCGGGACGATAACGGGTCATCAATTTGGAGAGTAGCGCTACTATTGTCTTTCATGTCCTACGATAGCACTTCACTCATGGCGGCGAAGCTCCGGGAATGGATCGCCGCCGCCGCGCCTGGCGCCCGGCTGCCTTCCACCCGGTCCCTGGTCGCCGAGTACCAGGCCAGTCCCGTGACCGTGCAAAAGGTCCTGCGGACCCTCTCCGCGCAAGGGCTGATCGAGAGCCGCCCCGGCGTCGGGACGTTCGTACGGGCCGTTCGGACAGCCCGGCCGGCGGACTACGGCTGGCAGACGGCGGCGCTGGGATCGCCTCGGGCGCCCCTCCGCCCCGTCTCCACTGCAATGCGCAGCGCCCCGAACGACGTCATCGCCTTCCATTCAGGCTATCCGGACCGGGAACTGCTGCCCGAGCGGCTGGTGAGGGCCGCCCTGACCCGGGCTGCCCGGGGTGAGGCTGCCCTGTCGCGTCCGCCTGCCGCGGGCCTGCCCGACCTGCAGTCCTGGTTCGCGCACGAGCTCCGGGCTTCCACGCCGGCCGGCGTCACCCCGCCAATGCCGCGCGACGTGATCGTGCTCCCGGGGAGCCAGGGCGGGCTCAGTTCCGTGTTCCGGGCGCTGGTCGGCAGCGGGCAGCCGCTGCTGGTGGAATCCCCGACCTACTGGGGGGCGATCCAGGCCGCGGCGCAGTCCGGGGTCCGGGTTGTTCCGGTACCCAGCGGTCCCGAAGGCCCTGACCCCGAGGACCTGGCCCGCGCTTTTGACGAGACAGGCGCGCGGCTGTTCTACGCGCAGCCGAACTATGCGAATCCCACCGGCGCGCGATGGCCCGCCCGCCGGCGCGAGCAGGTGCTCGACGTGGTGCGCGAATACGGTGCGTTCCTGGTGGAGGATGACTGGGCCCATGATTTCGGCATCACCACCGAGTCCGTGCCCGTTGCCAGCCTCGACGATTCCGGCCATGTCGTCTATCTCCGCTCCCTGACCAAGAGCGTGTCCCCGGCCATCCGCATTGCCGCGGTGATCGCCCGCGGCCCGGCACGTGATCGCATCCTGGCCGACCGGGGCGCCGAGTCCATGTACGTCAGCGGCGTGCTCCAGGCGGCCGCCCTCGACGTCGTGACGCAGCCGGGATGGCAGACGCACCTGCGCGGACTGCGGCTGCAGCTCCAATCCCGCCGTGATCTCATGCTCAGCAGCCTGCGGGAACTTGCCCCGCTGGCCCACGTTGAGCACGTGCCCACGGGCGGGCTCAATCTCTGGGCCCGCCTTCCTGACGGGACCGACGTCGACCAGTTCGTCGGGGACTGCGAGGCCGCGGGGGTCATCATCGCGGCCGGCAGCGAGTGGTTCCCGGCCGAACCCGCCGGACCGTTCATTCGACTGAACTTCGCCGGACCCAATCCGGGGGCTTTCCGGGAAGGCGCGCGGATCCTCGGCCAGGTGCTCGAACGCACCGCCGGGCAGTAGGTGGCAGCCGCCGCCCTAAGCCGGGGCGAGCAGCGCCTGGGGTGCCGCGAGCGTCACGAGGCCCTCCACGGCCCGGGCGAGCCCGGCGTCGAGCGTCACAAGGGCGTCTGCCTGAAGCCGGGCCAGGGCCACGTATTCGGCGTCGAAGGTGTCATCCCAGCCAAGTTGCTCGGCGAGGCTCCACGCGTGGCGTTGCAGGACGCGGTCGCCGAGGAGCCGGATGCGAAGGCCCCGGACGTAGTCGAGTTGACGACCGGCATCGGCTTGGGTCACGTCGCCGCGCCGGACTGACTGGTACAGGAGCGCAAGCAGCTGCGAGCGGAGGAGCGTCGGCGCCACCAGCTGGTGCTCATCTGCAACCGCCGCCCCGTCCAGGGCGAGATGAAGGGCCACGTCCGGGCCAATCACGAATCGGGTCATGGTTTCTGGATCCTTTCCTTGGTGCAGCAGCGGTCATCCGGCCTCGCGGGGCGCGAACATGATGACGGCGACCCCGAGCAGGCAGATGACCGAACCCAGGACGTCCCACCGGTCAGGGCGGAAGCCGTCGAAGATCATGCCCCAGGCCAGGGAACCGGCCACGAAAACGCCGCCGTACGCGGCGAGAATACGCCCGAAATGAGCATCCGGCTGCAGCGTCGCGGCGAAACCGTAGATGCCCAGCGCCACGACCCCCAGCCCGGCCCACCACCAGGCCCGGCCCTCGCGGACGGACTGCCAGACGAGCCACGCCCCACCGATTTCAGCAACGGCGGCGAGGACGAACAACAGGATGGTTTTCGGGATAGTCACGCCCTCATGATGGCACTGCCCCGCGGCCTCTCCGTAAGGGTGGGCGCCGACTCGCCCGCCCGGCCGTCATGCGGGGTCATGGCTTGCATGCCAGCCGCCCGGCCGATAACTTTAAGCTTCAAGTAAACGTAGGCCGGCAAGACCGCGTGACTCGTTGCCGCCTTGCCGGGGGATTCCGCGCCGGCCAGCGCCTGCACTTGTTGCCCAATACCTGAGGACCCGAGATGACCCTTGCGCCAGAATCCACTGCAACTACCAAGGCCGCGGCACCTTCGGCTGCGGTGCGCAGCCGCGTCTTGGTGCCGCTGCGTTTCCCGGACGGATTCGAGGCCGCGGCCGAGGTGCTGACCTTCAGCGGGCTCGCCGACGGGAAGGAGCACCTGCTGCTGGCCCTCGGCGAGTGGGAGCGGGTGCTGCACGGTGCGGCGCGTGGCGGCGCGGGACCCCTGGTGCGGCTGCACAGCGAGTGCCTCACCGGCGACGTATTCGGGAGCCAGCGCTGCGACTGTGGCCCGCAGTTGCGGGAGGCCGTGGAGCGGATTGCCGCCGAGGGAGGCTTCCTGCTCTACCTCCGCCAGGAGGGCCGCGGCATCGGCCTGTATTCGAAGCTTGACGCCTACGCCCTGCAGGATGGCGGCCTGGACACCTACGCGGCGAACCTGGCCCTGGGCCACGGCGAGGATGAGCGGGACTACACGGCGGCGGCCCAGATGCTGGAGGCAATGGGTGCCGGCACGCTGCGACTGCTCAGCAACAACCCGGACAAGGCAGCCCAGCTGACCGGCCTCGGCCTCGAGGTCTCCGGGCAGATCGCCACCGGCGTCCATGCGTCGGCGGCCAACCTCCGGTACCTGGCCGCAAAACGCGACCATACCGGCCACACGCTCGTGCTCCCGTCCGACGCCGGACCCGTCGCCGGCGCGCCGGGAGCCACGGCCGTCCCGACCCATGACGACATGCTCACCCGGGCCCAGGGGCTCGTGGCCGGCCTGCGCGAGCGGGCCGCGGAAACCGAGGAGCTCCGGCGCATTCCGGACGCCACCATGGCGGAGCTGCACGCGGCCGAAGTCTTCCACATGCTCTCCCCGAAAGGAGTCGGCGGATTCGGCATGGGGCTGGAAACCTACGTGGAGGTGGTGCGCCGCCTCGCCCGGGGGTGCGCCTCCACGGCGTGGAGCGCCGGTCATCTGATCGAACATGTCTGGATGCTCGCGCGGTGGCCCCAGAAGGCACAGGACGAGGTCTTCGCGAACGGGCCGGCTCCCTTGGCGGCCGCTACCGGGGCCCCGCCGGGACTGGCCAGGAAAGTGCCTGGAGGCTACTCCATCTCGGGCAGGTGGACCTTTGCCTCCGGGGTCATGCATGCCCAATGGGCCTTGCTCGCCGCGCAGCACGGCGACGTGCGCCTGCAGTGCCTGGTGCCGCTGGCCGACGTCGAGCTCCTCGACGTGTGGCAGACGGCCGGCCTGCGGGGCACCGGGAGCAATGACATTCAGGCGGCGGACCTGTTCATCCCGGAGCATCGAACACTGGACTGGGAACTCCTGGCCGGGGAAGACAATCCGGGGAGCCGGCTCCATGCGGATCCGCTGATCCACACCCCCATGGGCGCGCTGCTGAACATGGTGGCTCCCGCCGCCGCCCTGGGGTCTGCCGAATACGCGCTCGAACTGTTCCGCGAGCTGATCATGGTCCGCAAGGTCAAACACACCGTGGAGAACCGCCAGGCGGACTCGCCGCTCGCGCAAGTCCGGTATGCCCACGCCTACGGGCTGGTCGCCACCGCGCGGCTGCATTGGCAGGAAGCGGTCCGGGTGGTCTCCGCCGCCCATGCGCGCGGGGCTTCGACCATGACAGAGCCGGACCGCGCGCAGTACCGGCTGTCCCTCGCCCTGAGTGGCGAGGCGTCGGCCGAGGCCGTTCGCCTGGTCATGCTGGGATCCGGCGGGAGTGTCCACCGGCTGGCGCATCCGCTGCAGCGGATCCAGCGCGACGTCAATGTCCTGATGAACCATGCGGCGCTGACGAGGGACCCGGTTCTCGAGCAAGCGGGCCGGGGCCTTCTGGGGCTCGGGTTCACCGTGCCCTCGTTCTAACAAGCCCTCGTTCTGACAATAAACTTGAAGCTTCAATCAAAAAGAACTACGATGGTGCCATGACTCAGACCACTGACCGCCCCCCGGTTCTCTTCCTCAGCCATGGCGCGCCGCCGCTGGCCGACGACTCGACGTGGACCCGCGAACTCCACGACTGGTCCGGCACCTTCGGCAAGCCCCGGGACATCCTTATGGTCTCCGCCCACTGGGAGAACGCCCCCGTGACACTCAGTGCCACCGGGCGGGATCCCGGCCTGGTCTACGACTTCGGCGGCTTCGCGCAGAAGTACTACGAGGTGGCCTACGACGCCCCGCAGGCACCAGAGCTGGCTGCCGAAGTGGAGAAGCTCGTCGCCGGCCACGGCCACCACGTGCAGCGCGATGAAAGCCGCGGGCTGGACCATGGCGCCTACGTTCCGCTCAAGGAGATGTACCCCGACGCCGACGTTCCGGTGGTGCAGATGTCCATGCCGACGCTTGATCCGCAGGGATTGTTTGACCTCGGCATGTCGCTGGGGCCCCTGCGCGACCGGGGCACGCTGATCGTCGGGTCGGGATTCACCACCCACAACCTGCGCTGGTTCAATCCCGCCGGGGGGCCGGACACCGCCCCGCCCGCAGCCTCCAGTGAATTCGACCACTGGGCCGAGGAAGCCATGGCCCGCGGCGACGTCGACTCCATCCTCGACTTCCTGAACAAGGCACCCGCCGCCCGCGAGGCTCACCCCCGCAGTGAGCACTGGGCGCCGCTTTATGTTGCCCTCGGGGCGGCATACGGCGCGGGAGACATCCAGGCCAAGACGGCGATCGACGGCTTCTGGTTCGGGCTGTCCAAGCGCTCGTGGACCCTGACGTAGCGGTCGCACGACGTAACACGGGGAATGAACCGGACCGGGGTCCGGTTATGCCCGCCAGCGCCGGACCGCCGGCGGACCAGGACGTGACGTGGACTTGACCACTGATGAGGAGCGCAACATGACCATTGCAGTAACGGGTGCCACAGGACAGCTGGGCCGGCTGGTCCTCGATGAACTGCTCACCAGCCAGGAACCGGATTCGCTCGTGGCTATCGTGCGCGACGCCGCGAAAGCCGGGGAACTGGCTGCCCGTGGCGTCCAGGTGCGCGTCGCGGACTATTCCGATCCCGCGGCGCTTGAGGTTGCCCTGAGGGGCGTCGACAAGCTCCTGCTGGTCTCCGGCAGCGAAGTGGGCTCCCGGGTGGCGCAGCACGGCAACGTCATCGACGCGGCCAAGGCCGCCGGCGTCGGGTTCATCGCCTACACATCCGTGCTGGCCGCGGATACCACCGAGCTGATCCTGGCGCCCGAGCACAAGGCAACGGAGGAGCTCATCCGGGCGTCGGGACTCGACAACACCATCCTGCGCAACGGCTGGTACACCGAAAACTACGCCCAGACCGTGGAAACAGCCAGGCAGACGGGCGCCGTCGTGGCCGCTGCCGGTGACGGCCGGGTGGCCAGTGCCACGCGGGCCGACTACGCGGCCGCGGCCGCGGCGGTGCTCAGCTCCGCCGGGCACGAGGGCCGCACATACGAACTCTCCGGCGACGACGCCTGGAACTTCAAGGAACTGGCGACGGCGATCACCCGGATCGTGGGCAGGGAAGTTGTCTACCAGCCCGTCTCGGCACCGGAACTGGTCAAGGTCCTGACCGCTGCCGGCCTCGACGAGGGCACCGCGGGATTCCTCGCCGCCCTGGACACGGACACCGAGGCGGGCCTGCTGGCCACGGTCACGGGCGAGCTGTCCCGGCTGATCGGACGGCCGACGACGCCGCTGCTGCAGGCTCTGACGTCCGCCGCCGCGAGCTAATACGCACTAGGCCGGGAGTAGGCATAATGAAGTCGTGGATTCCCTCTGCACCCTCAGGGACTAGACGCCTGCACGTGCGGGGCCTCGACTGACAGGACCCATGGAAACTCCCGGTGATTTTGAGCAGGGCGGGGCCGGCCAGTGGCCGGACGGCCCGCTGGTTCTCGGCGTTCCGTGGGAATTCGAAGAGCAGCTGGTACGCACCGCCGCCGGGCTGGCCGCAATCTTGGGGGCGCACTTGATCTGCGCGTTCGTGGACCCGGCGAGCTATCTCACGGAGTGGGAGCCCGCCGGAGTCCTGGATGCCACCTCACTGGATCCTGCCCCGAATGTCGAAGCCGAATACCCAAGCTCGCAGGTGCTCAGCGGCCTCGAGCGCATCCTCGGCCCTCCCGGCGGGGCCTGGTCCTTCCGGGTGCTGAACGGGGACGTGGCCCATGCCCTGGGCCGGCTGGCGCAAAGCGCGGACGCGGCTGCGCTGATAGTCGGCGGGCAGCGGCCGGGGCGGATTGCCCGGATGGGCCGGCTCCTGGAGGGGTCGGTCGGCGTGTCCCTGACCCGCCTGCAGGCCAGGCCCGTGCTGATCGTTCCGCATGCGGGCCGGTGACCCGCCCGGGCCGTGCGGCGGTCCGGCGAAGTCGGTCCCGCACGGCCCGCGGCGCAGGTTCATCGGGCGTGGGTTCATCGGGCGCGGGTTCATCGGGCGTGGGTTCATCCGTTCTGGGTGACGGCCCCGCACCGCCGCGGCCCTAGCGTTGGAGTACCGCCGGTGTGCGAGCGCCCGGGATGCGCAGATTCCGGAAGCGGATGTGTCCCGAGCCCATTGCTGAAGCAAAAGGCACTGCCGCTGACGGCGGAACTGCACGACCCGTCAACGCCAGCGAATCGAAGTGAGTGATGGTAGACCCGAACAAGCCAGCAGCCGTCACGTCAGAGTCGCGGGCGCTCTTCATTGGCAGCGCCGCCTTTCTCGTCCTGGGCGGGCTCGCACTCCTGCTGACCGGGCGGGAACCGGTCCCGTTGTCCGGACGGGGTTCGGTCGGCGACATTGCGGCGATCGGCACGGCAGTGGTGGGCGCCGGGGCGGTGGTGGCCGGTTGCCTGCAACGTCGTCCGGCTCTCACACCGGAGGCCCGCGGTGGAGGCCGGATCCGCACGTCCATCGACATCGCCGCACTCGCGCTGGCCCACGCCTGCATTTACCTGCTCGGCTGGCTGGCGCTCTTTTCGCTGTTCCAGCAGGCGTTTATCGGTGCAGTCGTCTATCCCTTCGCGGCCGCAGTCCTTGTCGGCACCGCGGGAGCCATCAGCGCCTACATCGCCTACCTGTCCGCGCTCAGCATGACCGCCTACCGGCTCGCAGCCCTCCTCGCCGGCTTCCTGGTCACCGGCCTGCTCACGAGCATGCTCACTGCGGAGAACCCGCTGTGGTGGCAGGAGAACCTTAGCGCCCTCGGCATGAGCTCCGATGTCTCTGGGGTGGCGTTCAACTTCACCCTGATCGTCGCCGGCGTCGTCATCTCCACGCTGGCGGGCTATGCGACGGCGACCCTCGCGGCGACTGCGAAGTCCCCGGAGGCACTGCATCGGGTGCGGCTGCTCGAGGGCGGGATCGCCCTCATCGGCGTATTCCTCGCCTGCGTGGGATTGTTCCCGGTCGATGAGCGCTTCGGGCTCCACACCCTGGTCGCTTCCGGCATGGTGGTGATCTTCGCGTCCCTCATTGTCCGCATCCGCACGCTGGTTCCGTCCGTCCCGGCGACCTTCGCCGCGCTCGGGTGGCTCTTCCTGGCGGTCATCGTCGTCGCCGCGGTGCTGTGGTTCCCGGTGGGCTACTACAACCTGACCGCGGTGGAGCTCATCGCGGCGTCGCTGATCTTCGCCTGGCTCATCATCCTGATCCGCAACCTTGCAGCCGTCGATGCCGACCAGCTTGAGGCGAACCCGGCGGGCGGGCCGCTTGCACCGCCGGCTGAGCCTGTGGCCCGGCCAGTTTCCGCAACAGACACCGCGGCGACCGAGCCGTAAGCGCCGCGGGACCGGGCGGTGCCTGGGAACGCCGTGCGGAGGGCTGCTTCAGGCGTGGGAGCCTAGGAGTGCGTGGGTTCTTCCACCAGCGCGGTGGCGATGCTGTCTGCGTCGTCGAGCGCGGACAGGAAGCGTTCGGCGTCCAGGGCCGCGGCGCAGCCGGTGCCGGCGGCGGTGATGGCCTGGCGGTAGCGGTGGTCCACGGCGTCGCCGCAGGCGAAGACCCCGGTCAGGTTGGTGACCGTGGTGGGGGAGTCGACCTGGATGTAACCGTCGGCATCGAGGTCCACCTGGCCGGCCAGGAGTTCGGTCCGGGGCACGTGCCCGATTGCGACGAAGATGCCCGTGGCGGTCTGCTTCCGGGTTTCTCCGGTGCGGGTGTCGGTCAGGGTGACGCCGGTGACCTTGCCGTTGCCGTGGATCGCGGTGACGGCGGAGTTCCAGGCGAACCTGATCTTGGGGTTGTCCTTGGCCCGCTGGGCCATGATCCGGGAGGCGCGCAGTTCGCCCTTCCGGACCACCACGGTCACTGATTTGCCGAAGCGGGTCAGGAACGTAGCCTCCTCCATGGCCGAGTCGCCGCCGCCGACCACGATGATGTCCTGGTCGCGGAAGAAGAAGCCGTCGCAGGTGGCGCACCAGGACAGTCCGTGGCCGCTGAACTTCTTTTCCTCCGGCAGGCCCAGTTCCTTGTACGCCGAGCCCGTGGCGAGGATGACGGCGGGGGCTTCATGGGTCTCCCCGGCGCCGGTGACCACACGCTTCAGGTGCCCGGCGAGCCGGACCTCGGTGACGTCGTCGAACACCACCTGCGCGCCAAACTTTTCGGCCTGCTGCTGCAGGCCGTCCATCAGCTCGGGGCCTTGGATGCCGCCCGGGAAGCCGGGGAAGTTTTCCACCTCGGTGGTGTTCATGAGGGCGCCGCCGGCCGTGACCGCGCCGGCGATGACGAGCGGTTTGAGCCCGGCACGGGCGGCGTAGATCGCCGCGGTGTAGCCCGCAGGGCCGGACCCGACGATGATCAGCTTCTCGGTTGTCGTGGTTGCGGCGCTCACGGTCGGGCTCCTTCGGTGACGGTTACCGGGCATGTGCTGATCATCCCGCCCCGTGGGGCGCTTATCAACGCCCCGGGGTTGATCCCGAGTCCAGGCACCCGGGAACGCCGGGCGGGGGCTCCTCGGGCAGCTATGCGGACGCCAGCGTCTGCGTCAGGATGGTGCCGCCAACCCCGACCAGGACCGCGCCTGAACTCCCGACGACGATCCGGCTGGTCCGGGGCCGGGCGAGGACGCCGGTGACCTTCTTGAGCGCGCTGAGCAGCAGCACGTACCAGGCCAACGCGATCAGCAGGAAGATGCCGGCCATTAGTGCATGCTGGGCGAGGGGCGGCAACGGGGCGACATTGAATTGCGGGAACAGCGACAAGTAGAAGACGGCGACTTTCGGGTTGAGCAAGTTGCTCACCATCCCCTGCACGAAGGGCGAGGCCCCGCCGGGTTGGCGTCCTGCTGCCAGTGCCGGGGGTTGGCTGGGCTTGGGTTTCCTGGCGAACGCCTCAGCGAAGGCGCGCAGGCCCAGGTAGAGCAGGTACGCGGCCCCGGCAATTCTGATCCCCGTCCCAACTACTTCCGAGGCGCCCAGCAGCGCCGTGACACCGAGCACCGCCAGTGCGGCAAGGATCGTGTTGCCAACCATGATGCCGGCGGCGGCTGTGGTTGCCGCCCGGGTGCCGCGGGGCGCATTCCTGAGGACAAGCGCAAAGTCAGGTCCGGGCACCACCACCACGACCAGGCAGGTCAGCACAAAGGCCACCAGTTGTTCCAGCATCTGGGATTTCCTCCGGGCGTCAGGCTATGGCGGTGGGCGGTGAAATTCTGTCCGGCAACGAATCCCGGGCAGCCTTCTACGTTAGGCCATCCCGGGCAGGACCGGAGCGCAGCCCCGCCTCGTCCCCGGCGGAAGGGGGGGCAGCAACCTCACCCGCTGGGCATGATTCGGTCGCGAGTCCGGACAGCTAGCTTTGCATCAGCGTCGCTTTGCGGTGGGCGCTGGTGGGATGTGCCTGCAGGATCACGCTCATGCATGAACTGCCCGTTCTGCTCCAGAGGAGGCGACATGTCCGGTTGCGCGGTGGACCCGAGCAAGCCAACAAGTGCGGGAGGTGGCCCGCGATGAGCTCTCCGAACGACGCCGGGGCCCAGCCGGTGCAGTTCAACCAAAGGCTGGCGCTGCTGCTGGCGATGGCGATGTTCGTGCTCGTTGTCGACACGTCGATCATGAACGTCTCGATCTCCGCGGTTGTCAACGACATTGACAGCACGGTAAGCGACCTCCAAGCGACCATCGCGCTCGAAGCGCTCGTGTCCGCCGCATTCATCCTGATCGGCGGCAAAGTGGGCGACCTGATCGGGCGCAAACGCGCCTACATCCTGGGTCTTTGCGCTTACGCCGTTGGCGCCATCGCGATGACGCTGGCCCAGAGCATTGTGCCGATCCTCATTTTCTGGGCACTGATCGGCGGCCTGGGCGCATCGCTCCTCCTGCCGGCCATGCAGTCCCTGATCCATGGCAACTTCGACGGAGCCGACCGGAAGCGGGTCTATGCCTTCGTCGGGGCATCTGCGGCGATCGCCGCCGCCGTCGGGCCCCTGCTTGGCGGGTTCATCACCACTTTTCTCTCCTGGCGTGTCGCCTTCCTGCTCGAAGCCGTCATCATCGCGATCGTGTTGTCCGGAATCAAACTCGTCCACGACGTGCCGTACACGGGACCCCGGGAGTTCGACGTCGTTGGATCGGTCCTGTCCGTCGTGGGCATGGGCGGCGTCGTCCTCGGCATCCTGGTCTGGCAGGAGGGCGGCGAGTCCGTGGCCGCCCTCATCATCATCGGCGTGGCCGGACTGTGCGGCCTTTTCTTTTGGCTCGTGCGGCGCGAGCGCCTCAAGAAGGCGACCCTCCTGGACCCGGGGCTGTTCCGTTTGAATGCCTTCCGCCTTGGCGCCACGGAGCAAATGATGCAGCAGGTGGCCCTGGGCGGCACCATGATCGTGCTGCCCATCTACCTCCAGATGGTCCTGGAATACAACGCCATGCAGGCGGGATTGTCCATATCACCCCTCTCGCTCAGCATGTTCGCGGTCGCCGTGCTCGCCGGCAAGAGAGCAGGGTCTCGCCGCCCGGCGAGCATCATCAGGTGGGGCTTCATCCTCCTGATGCTTGGGCTGGTCGCGATCCTTCCGGTGGTGCCCCGCGCGGACTCCGGCTGGTGGCTCCTGATCCCGCTGGTCATCGCGGGTTGCGGTCTGGGGCTGCTGGTATCGCAGCTGAACAACTACACGTTGTCCCCGATCTCGGACGAACGCGTCAGCGAGGCCGCCGGCGTGAACTCGGCAGCGGGCTCGTTCGGCCTGTCGTTCGGACTCGCCTTCGCCGGGGCCATCATGCTCGCGTCCCTCTCGATCATCTTCACTTCCATGGCGGAATCCAGCACCGTGCTGCCGCCCGCCGAGCAGCAGCAGGTCGCACAGGTACTTGAAGAAGACGCACAGGTCCTCAGCAACACCGCGCTTGCCGAACTCCTCGCCGGCCAGCCTCCGGCGATCCAGGACGAGATCATCCGGATCAACACGGAGGCCCGGCCCATCTCCCTCCAGATTGGTCTGCTCATTCCGATTCTCGCCAGTCTCGCTGGCCTCATCATCTCTTTCCGGATGGTGCGGATTCCCGATCCCAAGCCCGCCGGGGCCGGTGACGGCGCGTTCCTGGATTGAGGGGTTCACCGCTGCGAATGTGGTTTCGGGGCAGCCCGATCAGAGCTGGAGAAGGCTGTAGCCGACGAGGAAAATCCCAATCGCCAGCGTGGCGATCGCCGCAATCCTGCGGCCATGGCGCTGCAGCCAGTTGAAAAGGGCGGTCAAAGGCACTTGGGCCCGTTCGGGGGAGCGCAGCCACACAGCGACCGGAATGATGACTGCTGACTGGACGACGGCGGCGTAGGCGAGGACGAGCAGGCTACCTGGCAGCGGCGGCAGTTCCTGGACACTGATCACTGCGCCGGCGGTGACGGCCAGCAGGATTGCCTTCGGACGAAGGTTCAAGCCCAGTCCCAGGACGAGGAACTCCCAGGGCCGGGCGGCGCGGAACCGCGACTTCATGTTGCCAAGCATGGCGTTGTCCCGGCCGCCCTTGCTCACGAAGAGGTACACGGCGTACGCAATCAGAAGCGCACCGGTCACAATGGCAATCTGGGCCACCCATTCATCCTTATGCAGGCGCGGCGGCCTGACGGGCAAGAATTGCAGCCCGACCGCCGACAGCCCCACGACCACTATCGAACCCGCAAGGCTGCCGGTCAGGAAGGGAAGGGCGCCGCGGCGTGGATCCGGCGAGAGCAGAATCAGGATTGTCACGCTGACAGGCACGGTACTGATCGCCCCGGCCAGGGCGAAGAAGGCCAGGCTGCTGAACGTGCTCAGCATGCGGCCCTCACCGGCCCCCGGCAGCACCCCGATGGCATGTCATGCCTTCGGCCCGCTTCCGGTGTCCGGGCGGCCCGTTTTCAGTCGTCCGCGGCGGGCGCGAATCGCCTTGTCTTCTTCCTTGATGAGCACCTCGAGGTCCGTCTTGTCGCCCGTCAACGGCCGCCACCATGACAGCGAGGGGTCGGAATCGAGCAGGATGGTCCGGAACAACAGCGTCAGGGGGACGGCGAGGACGGCGCCGACAGGGCCCAGGACCACCGCCCAGAAGAGGACGGAGAAGAAGGTCAACGTCTCACTCAGCGACACGGCGTTGCCCACGTATTTCGGCTGGATGATCGACTGGATGATGCTGTTGATCCCGCCATAGATGATGATGACGGCCACGACGGTCGGCCAGCCCCCGGTGAGGTAGCCGAAGAACAAGGGCGGGATGATGGCGATGAAATACCCGATGTTGGGAATGAAGCTGCAGATGAAAGACAGCAGCCCCCAAAGCAGGGCGCCCGGGATCTGCAGGATGACCAGAACCAGCCAGTTAAACAAGCCCTGCGCTATTCCGAGGACCGTGGTGGCGACCATGTAGCGGCGTACGCTGGTGCCGAAGCCGTTGAGCGCTGAAACCAGTGCCGGACGGTGGTAGTTCAGATGGATCAACAGTGCCGGCACGCGGGAGCCGTCCACCGCCATGAGAATGAGCATCGTCAGGATGATCACGAGGCTGGTCACCAGGCTCGCGACGTTTCCCAGGAGGCCGCCCAGGAACCCGATGATGCGGCCCGGCGTAAACCCGTTCAGGACTTCCTGGGCTTGCTCCGAGCCAAATCCAACAGATTCCAGCAGCGCGGAGATGCTGGCGCCGATCTCGGCCATTTGGGGGGCGTACTGCGGCAGCAGCGCGGAGAACTGGGCGAGCGAGGCAATCAGGACTGCGGCGAAGGCGGTCAATAATCCGAAGACAGCCGCGATTGTGGTCCCGGTGGCGATGCCCCGGGAAATTCCCCGTGCCTGCATCCAGCGGCGCAGCGGATGGACACAAAGCGTCAGCACGAAGGCAAAAAAGACGGGGGTGACTATTCCCTGGATCGCGCCGAGGCCGAACGCTGCAATCGTCGCGCTGGCCAGGGCGAGCAGGATGATTAAGGTGCGGGGGAGGGCCGAACGTGGATTGGATTCCGATGGTTCCGGCTCCATGAGCCCTCCTTGGTTCAGCCTAGCCGTATCTTAGAAGCCTTCATGGCCCCATGAATAGCGAGTTGGCCAGGCCTGCTCCTCGCGTGTCAGCCCGGAGTCAGACGACAATCTTGCTCTTGATCTGGGCAAACTCCTCCGCGCTGATGGTTCCCGCGTCCATGAGCGCCTTGGCTTTGGCGATCTCCTCGGTGGGGCTCGCGGTGGCGACACTGCGGATATAGGCATCGGTTTCCTGCTGGGACTTGCGGGCCCGGGCCATGGACCGCTCCGCCATGCCCTTGCCGCGGGCAATCATGTATGCCAGCACAGTCAGGAATGGAATGAAGACCAGGAGGACGATCCAGACGGCCTTCCACCAGCCGCTGAGCTCGCTGTCGCGGAATAGGTCTCCGATCACCATGAACACTGCATACAGGAAGGCGAAGATCGCGTAGAAGATGAACAGCCACCAGAAAATGTCCCAAAAGTTCTCGAAGAAATTCATTTGGCTTCCCTACTTTCACGTGGTGCGGCGCTGCCTATGAACGCAGCCTTGGATGGGAATGGGATTCACCGCGGATATCCCGGCAGACCCGGACTAGCACTTGGCGTCATTCGAGAGATCGCTGATGGCGGCCTGCACGTTGGCGGCTTCGTCCTTGAGCGAGTTGGCCGCCTGCGTCAGGGTGGCGTCGTCGGGAACGGAGTTCACCGCGGAGGTGAACTTCTGTTGGGCAGCTTTGACGGCATCCACCCGATCCTTGGCCGCGTCACTGGCCGCGTTGACCAGATCGTCGTAGCTCTTCCGAACTTGATCCCGGGCCGCCTGGATCTGGCCGATCGTGGCGCCTGGCTTGATGGTGTCCTTGAAATTCGTCAGGGCTGCTGAAAGGTCAGTGGCGGCAGCGCAAACCGGTGAAACGCTCGCCGTTGGGCTCGCGCTGGGGCTGCTGCTGGGTCCCGAGGTGGCGCAGCCGGCGAGCAGCGCGACCGCCGCCCCGAGCGCGGACATTCGCGCGAGGACTGGTTGTGGTTTCGACATTGGACTCACCTCTCCATGGGCTTTCGCCTGGCAGCCCAATCACTGGCAGGTACCACCAGTGTTGGGTGAGGGGCCCGCATGCGCGTCACCCGCCGCGGGTGATCCTTTCGCGCTGCTGTCCGGGCCGGGCGCGCCGCTGACCAGCGGGGACGCGATGTCGTCGCCGCTGACCAGCGGGGACGCGAGGTCGGAACTATCGAACACGGGTGGGACCGATGACCTCCCACCCCGCGGCCCGAATCACCCCGGGGTGATGATGTGCCCGCTCCGTCGCCGTGATGGACTGCTGTCCACAACTGAGGGAGGATGCCATGTGCCGTTGGCTAGCGTATTCGGGTTCGCCGGTGCAACTGGAGGAGCTGCTGTACAAACCCACCAACTCGCTCGTGATGCAGAGCAAGCACGCTCGAATGGGCGTTGAAACCACCAACGGGGACGGCTTCGGCGTGGGCTGGTACGGAAACGCGCCGTATCCCGGCTTGTTCCACAGCACGGAGCCGGCCTGGAATGACCGCAACCTCCGCGAGCTGTCCGCCCAGGCGTCGGCCGGCCGGGTTTTCGCGCACATTCGAGCCTCGACCGGCTCGGCAGTCCAACAGACGAACTGCCATCCATTCCGCCACGGCAGCTGGCTATGGATGCACAACGGACTCATCAGGGATTTCCCGACCGTGAAGCGCGACTTGGCCATGGCCGTTGAGCCATCGCTCTTTCCGCTGATCGAGGGAGCCACGGACTCAGAGCTCTTCTTTTTCCTGGCCCTGACCTTCGGGCTGGAGCAGGACCCGAGGGCGGCCGTGGCTTCCGCGGTTGGACTAATTGAAGACGTCGGCCGGCGCCACGGGATCGAGCAGCCGCTCCAGATGACAGTGGCCACTACCGACGGCGACACCACCTGGGCGTTCCGCTACTCGAGTGAACGGCAGTCCCGGTCGCTGTTCCACAGCACCGACGTCGCGACCCTTCGCGTCCAGTACCCGGAGAACCCGTTGCTTCATGACCTGGCGGACAACGCGCGCCTGGTTGTCTCCGAACCGCTGGGGGACCTCCGCGGGGCCTGGCGGGAAGTGCCCGAGGCTACCTGCGTGGTGGTGCACGGCGCCGGGGAGGACCTCTTCCCATTCTCGCCGACCGCCCCCTAGATTCGCTTAGTCTCGGCGGCTGCGGCGGCGGCTGCCCAGTTAGCGCCGGCTGGTCCGGCGCCAACTGGCTGTCCGGTCCCGACAATCCGTCACCCGCCGGTCCCTCCGGCGTCGGTCGCCCGGGGAATGGGAGTCTTGGGATACGTGTCATCGGGAGGGCCGCCGGCAGTGACGGACTCACCGCCGGACTCGACACTGGACTCACCGTCAGGCTCGACGGCGGACTCACCGCCCGGCTCGGCGCCGGGCTCGGGCGCTGGCACGCCGGCTACGGCCGGCCGGCACAGCAGTTCGACCACGAGAATGACCAGCACGGCCAGCACGGCCGTCCAGATGGCGACTGCCGCCGTCGGGTCCTGCCAAAAGATCAGCACCAGCACAGCGATGCCGACGACGGTGGCTTCGATGATCCGCCGGTAGCGGGCCAACCAGAGCTGCCATGGCTTCGCCTGGCCACCGCCGATCTTGCCGGTGATGTAGTCGCCCGCAGTCGCCAGGCCGTGCCGGACATACTCCGCGGGACGCGAGTGGCCGCCCAGAAAAGCTGCCAGGGCAATCAACAGTCCGACGACGAAGACAAGGCGCAGGCTGGTGCGCAGCGGTACCAGGAGTGCCTCGACCAGGCTTTCGGCCGCGGCGGGGGAGACCGCACTCGACGGAATCGAGTCCAGGACGTAGTTCCGCCCGATCACGAGGGCCAGCGCCAGCACGGCCATTGACACCGCCACGGCCAACCCCACGCCGCTCGTCGTGCTCCGTCTCCGGCCCCGGGGGGCAACAGCAATGGCATCCACGGCGCTGAGCACCGTCAGCCACGCCAGGATTGGGCCGAGCCGGTCCAGGGTCCGGATGGTTTCCGTGGCACGGACCAGTTCAGGAGACTGGAACAGGGCGATCTGCGCGTCCACTTCCGGGATCCTCGAGGCGATGTCCACCCCCTGCTGGACAAGTAGGGTCTTGACCCGGGCGATGATCTCTTTCGTGGAAATCGACACCGTGCCGTTCTCGTCAATACTGACGGTGCCTCCCGTGCTTCCCGTGGCAAGGTTAACCAGCCCCTGGTGCGCGACCCGGTTCACCTGGATCCAAAGATCCTGGAACTGCGGTGTCGCCACGAATCTGGCCACGGCGGTATGGATCAGCGATTTGGTCTGTTCCGCAAGCATCGGGGCCAGCCCGGTGAGCACGGCCGCCACGCGGGGCGCCGTTTTTGCGAGCTCGCTCAGGGCATCCCGCGTGATGGTCTGGAAATCCACGGCGTCGGTGATCTGTTGGGTGACCTTGTCGGCGATTTCGGCCTGGATCGCAGGGTCCGAGGCCAGCGGTGCGACAGTGGCCACGTAGCGGTCGGTGTCGATGACTTCGCTGCGCAGGTAAAGGGCCGGAACTGTCGCGAAGGCCAACAAGCCAGTGAGAACCACCAGCACGATTGCCACAATGCGTCGGGCCAGCCCAGGATGCCGCACGGACGGCCTCGGGGGGGCCTGGCGGGCAGCGTCCCGTTCCTGCTGGAGACGGGCAACTTCGGCCCGTAACCGCAGGATCTCTTCCTGATCCGGGCTAGCGGGGCCAGCGGGCTGATCGTTCAGCGACATGAGGGGATCCGCCTTAGCTTGTGTTCCGCGGCTGGGCATTCACGGCTATTTTCATTGTTCACTCGGCGCACCGGTCCAGCCCCACCCACACAGGGTGATCTGTCACGCCGGGGAAACGCCCGCCACAGCCGCCCCTAAGGGATGGACGCCGCACGTCGGACGTGCAGATTGGCGGACCGGACCCGGCACTGCCAAAGGTGTCCGGGTGCCCGCTCTTTCATATCCCGCGAAATTTCAGCCGGCCGGCGTGCTGTCATCCGTTTTGGGTGATGACGCCGGCCGGATCAGGATTCACTGCCCAGACGCCGCCCGGCCGCGAAGAAGGCCACTTTTGCGATCAATAGGAGTGCACCCAAATCGGTAATCATTTGGACGGACACGACTCCCCTCGCCAGCTGGCTTACCGGCGCAATGTCCCCGAACCCGACGGTGGCAAACGTGGAAGTGGTGAAGTAAAGGGCATCGGTTCGGCTCAGGGGCTCGCTAAACGCCGCCGCAGATGTGATCGACATTGATGTGTAAAGCAGTGCGAAGAGGCACAGAAACATCAACAGGGTTTCGGCGACAGCCGCGGCCGCCCGGACCCTCGGGATATGCGCCACGAGTATCAGCCGCAATTGAATTGCCAAGACTGCGAAAAAGACCAGCACGACAGCCGCCAGGCGGATCCACGCGGCCGCGGGATCGGCGTCATTGAATCCCCCGACGGGAATAAGGAAATACAGGGTGAGGACCACAACCGAAAAAGCGATGAGACGTGCAATCGCGAAAATAATGACCCGCCTGCGGTCGGCCTTGTCGAGGTCATGAAGGAAAATCGGGTCTGTCGGGCTGCCGTGCTTCATAGGCATGACTGATGATACCGCCGGGCATGCAATTCGTGCCGTGCCGCAATCGGGCAGACGCAATTGCCGTATTTTCGCGTACTGTCGCGCTATGGAGCGGCGCACAAGGGGTCTTTGCGCCCTGTTGGTGCCCTTTTGCGCCCACCTAGCATGTGGAATGTGAGAGATAGGCTAGACGCCGAATGGGTATCGGGTCCACAGTTCAAGATCCGTCCGCCTGTGCGCGGCCTCGGAGCGTTGGAGCGTCCACGTCTGGAAAGCGCCCTGTCCGCGGCCGCAGATTCGCACCGCCTGACCCTCGTCGCGGCCCCGGCCGGCTACGGCAAGTCCACGTTCCTGGGTGATTGGGTCCGCAAGTGCGATCTGCCGTGCGCTTGGCTGTCGCTGGACCGGTTCGACACGCAGCCCGCGCGGCTGTTTCACGGTGTCGTTGGGGCGATCCAGTCCGCGGCGAGCAAACTGCCGCTGCCCGGAACCGACGCCCTCCTGGCTCTTGACCCGGGCCTTGCCCACGACCGGGCGGCCTCCTACGACCTTCTCCTCGGGGCGCTCGAGCACCTCACCGAACCGATCGTCCTGGTGATCGATGACGTCCATTTGGCCGGACCGGGACTGGCGAACGGAATCGTCGGGGTGCTCGCCGCATCGGCACCCCCCTCACTGCGGCTGGTCCTCTCGGGACGCGGCCATACGTCCATCCAGCTCGAAAGATTCCGGTATGGCGAGGGACTGGGTGAACTTCGCGCCGCCGAACTCGCCTTCACGCGGGAGGAAGTTGCCCAGTTCGCCTGTGCGCTGGGACAAGATCAAACGTTCGATGCCGGGTCGCTCTGGAAGATGACTGCCGGCTGGCCCGTGGCCGTCCACGCCAGCCTCGTCTCGTTGGCGCAGGCGCGCAACGTGCCGCTTGCAACGCCAGGCTCCGCGCCTACGCACATCCCGCTCGCCGACTACGTCGCAGAAGAGATCCTCGACCAGATCGAACCGTCGCTGGCCGAATTCATTCTCAGGGCCACCACCAGCGACTGGCTCGGCCGCCAGCTCGCCGTCGAACTCGAAGGCCGTCCCCGCGGCGGCGTGCTGCTTGAGGAATGCCTCCGCAACGGGCTCTTCATCGAGGAACACGAATACCGCGAGGGTGAATCGATGTTCCGGTGGCATTCCCTCTTCGCTGCGCAGTGCCGGCGCATCCTGCAGCGGCGCGACCCTTTGCTCGCCGAGCGTCTGCACCGCGTGGCGGCACGGTACTACCAGGACGTAGACGTCGTCGAGTGCGTCGCCCAGGCGCTGCAAGGACGCGCACCCCGACAGGCCGTGATTTCCCTCGGCGCCCATTGGCTCGAATTCCTGCTCGGAAACGACGTGCAGACCCTCGAACGGCTGTGCCTGGACCTGCCCGCACCGTGGGGCGAGGATCCAGAGATCCTGATGATCCGATCGGTCTGCCGTGCCCTTTCCGGCGACGGCACCGCCGCGGCCGAGCTCACCGACCGGGCGCTGTCGCGGACCTTCGTTCTGGACGCAATTCGCCGCCGGAGGCTTGACAGTTACCGGGCGCTCTACGAGCCGCTGCCTGCCGACGGCCGCCTGGACCTGCCCACCGAGACGGACGACGCCCGGTCGACGACGGACATTTCAGGGGATGGCCGCTCCAGCTCCTTCTCGACAGGACTTTTCCTGCTGGCCCAGGCAGAGTTCCGGCTGCACCGCACCGGCGAACTCGCGACGGCGCTGCTCCAGGCAACAGGGGCCACAGGCAACCCGGAACAGCTGGAAGCAGTGGAAACCTGTGCCCAGGCCGAACTCGCGTTGGCTCACGCCGTCGCCGGTGACCTCGTGAGCGCCGAGGAACTTGCCACGGCGGCGTTGGAACGGGGAGAGGCGCTGGGCTGGAATTCGCGGCAACGGATGGCTCCCGCCTGGCTGGCCCGTGGCATTGCGTGCTACTGGAATGACGATCTGCAGGCTGCGCGGACCTGCCTCACCAAAGCGCAGCGATTGGGCAGCGAACTGCTCCCGACGGGCCCGCTCAGCGCCATCTATCGGGTCCTGGTTGATTGCGCCGATGGCGACCTGGCCTGCCTGGCCGACTCCAGCGCGGCGCTGGAGTCCTTCCACGGGCGGGGACGGTACGCCGTGTCGTGGAATGCTCTGGACACTATCGCGGTGGCGAAAATTGCCGACGCCAGGGGCGACCGGGACGGAGCTTTGCGGACCGTCCAACCACTCGGTGCCGGGGGGCACGGCGCATTGGCGGATACGCTGCTGGCGGAGTTGCTGCGCCGCGAAGGTGACACCGCCGCTTCGCAACGCTGTGCCGAGTCACTGGCCGATCGCCGCGGCAGCTCATATATCGACACCTGCCTGAGCCTGACCGAGGCGATCATGGCCCATGGAACCGGGGATTCTGCGGCGGCACACGAGCGGATTGAACATGCAGTCCTCCGTGCCGAGCCTGAAACCGTCCTGCGTCCTTTCGCCGAACGGAGAGAGGAATTGGCGGATCTGCTCGTGGAGCATGCGGTGTGGGGCACTGCGCACGAGTCGTTCATCGCAGCGCTGATGGCGCGCGAGGCGCAGGGGGAGACCCGCCTTCGTGCACAGTCCTACTGGAACCTGACCGAGCGCGAACGCGAAGTCCTTTCCTACATGCGCTCCATCATGACCGCGGCTGAAATTGCCGAGGCGTTGTATATTTCCGTGAACACCGTCAAGACCCACGAACGGTCCATTTACCGCAAGCTCGGGGCGGTAAGCCGGCGCGACGCGCTCAAGACGGCCACCAAGCGCGGCATCGTCTGACCACCGCGGCACCCTTGGTGCCCTGCGCGGCGGGGCGCCGGTCAATTCACTCTCGTGGTTTCATTCCGGATGGGGTCCGAGGCCCCTAGGCGCCGCAAACCGGCGGTGAAAGTCTGGAACCATGAAAAAAGTTGATCCCTTTGTGATCGTGATCGGATTTGACGGCTCGAAGCAATCACACGAGGCCCTGGCGTGGGGTGTTGAGGAGGCCCGGTACCGCAGTGCGGAGCTCCGGGTCCTGACTGTCTGGAACAAGGCGCCGATGGCGTGGTACCCGGCCATGCTGGAAACGGCGGCAGGGGAAATCGTGGCAGAGGACTCCCCGGAGCAGCAGGCTGAAGCGCTAAGCGCCGAGGCGGCGAAATCCGCAGTCGGTGTCAATATCGTGACGCGGACCATCAAGAATGACTCGGCGGCATCGGCAATTCTTGAGGCCGCAAAGGAAGCCGACCTGGTGATCGTCGGCTCCCGCGGCCACGGCGGCTTCGCCGGGCTGCACATCGGATCGGTCTCCGCCCAGGTGGCCAGCCACTCTCCGTGCCCCGTCCTGGTGATCCGGCCGAAGACCTCCTGAACGTCCGGCCCGCTGGTCACGGCCGTCCGGTGGCAACGCCGCGTGCCTGCTCCGCTGTGACCACCTGATGCCAGCGGGCCGGGAGCGCTACCATCGGCGTATGACCGTCCTGGACTGGCTGATGGATTCGGATCCTTCCCTTCGATGGCAGGTGTTGCAGGATCTCGGCGACGCCGCGCCCGAGGTCGTTGCCGCAGAGCGCGCACGGGTAGCGACCGAAGGCTGGGGTGCCCGCTTGCTGGCATTGCGGGACGAGGACGGCCAATGGGCGCATGGCGCATATTTCCCCGCCAGAAGCGACCGCCCCGACGGCGACGGCGCGGATGAAGCCGGCGGTGACCCAGGTTGGGACCGCGTCCCCCAGCCGTGGACCGCCACAACGTACTGCTTGCTCCTGCTGCGTGACTTCGGGATCGACCCGCGAAGTGAGCAGATGCGCCAGACCATCGCCCTGGTCAGGGACAACTGCCGCTGGGAGGAGGGCGGCCAGCCGTATTTCCAGGGCGAGGTGGAACCGTGCATCAACGGTATGACGGTGGCTCTCGGCGCCTACTTTGATCAGGACGTCGACGGCGTCGTCTCCCGGCTTGTCAGCGAGCAACTGGACGACGGCGGGTGGAACTGTTGGGCGGAATCCGGCGCCGTGGTGTCCTCGGCCGCGACGACGATCAACGTCCTCGAGGGCCTCCTCGCCCACGAACGGGTCACGGGCGGGTCGGCGCAGTCCGTGGACGCGCGGCGCCGGGGCGAGGAGTATCTGCTGGAGCGAGGCCTGTTCCGACGCAAGAGCACCGGCGGGGTCATAGACCCGGCGTGGCTGACGTTCTCATTTCCGACCCGCTGGCACTATGACGTGCTCCGTGCCCTGGAGTACTTCCGTTCGGCGGGAGAGCTGCCGGACCCGCGCCTGGCCGAAGCCGTGGAGTTGCTCCGGTCAAAGAAGCAGCCCGACGGGACCTGGTTGCTCGAAAACACGCATCCCGGGATCGTCCATTTCCCGGTTGATGACGGTGACGGACGGTCCAGCCGGTGGAACACCCTCCGCGCGTTACGTGTCCTCGACTGGTACGGGCGCGCTGTTTGAACTGGCTGTGTGAGTGGCGAGCCGCTAGGGCAAGACCTTGTAGAGGTCGATCACCGTCTCTTCGGGCGGAGCGGCGAAGCCGCCCTCAATACCGGCCTGCATCCGGGGCATGAGGATCGTGTCCCGGAATTTTTCCCAGCTCTCTTTCGATTCGTGGACTGCCATGATCGTCCAGCCACCAGCGGACGCCCCGGCGGCGTGGAAGGTCTGCCCCTCGGGCAGGAGCCCCGCGCCTGGATGGACGGCTGCAAGTGACGCTTCGTACTGTTCCTTGGTGCCTCCCGGGAAAAAGTGCACGATTCCGTAGGGCGTGGTGGCCATAGCAACTCCTAGGCTGGTGGATGGGACTGGACAAGGCCAGTCCTAGACTCCGCCACCGGGCATGTCAAGTGGTCGCGGAAGCAGGCCGGGGACCCGAGTGCACCGCCGGTTCAACTTTACGATTCGTGATCCCAACGCCGCGCCGGGCCTTTCCAATGGTTGGAAGGGCCGGTGGTTGGCAGGGCCGCGGTCAGCCGTCCGACAGGGTCCGGACGTCCTCGGCCAGGGCGGCCCGGTAGCCAAGGTTTCGGGAGACCGCCCTCGCGGTGGCCATCACCGCCGGGGCCAGGACGTTTGGCGGGGTGGTCCCGTCCGGAACCACGATCGACAGCGCGGCCACCACCGTGCCCTGGGCATCAAAGACGGGCGCCGCCACGGAAACAGTCAGCGACGGCGCGGACCGGCGGATCATGGCAATCCCCGTCCGGTGGACGTCGGAGAGGGTGCGCCGCAGTTGGCCTTCCGGCATGGCAGCCACGCCCGGTTCAGTCTCTGCTGGTTCTTTCAGGATCTTTTCCTGGAATGCCGCATCCGCGCCGGCCATCAGGACCAGGCCGACGGCCGTGGAGCGCAGGGGGAGCCGGCCGCCCACCCGGTAGGCGACTTCCGTGGCCTGCTTGGAGGAGAGCCGTTCGATCAGGACGGCCTGGTCCTTGTCCCGTACGGCCAGCAACACGTGATGGCGCGTCACCTCGAAAAGGTCCTCAAGGTAGGGCAACGCGATTTCCCGGATGCCATGGCCCCTCGGGGAGAGGGACGCTATTTCCCACAGCCGGACGCCCACAACGTAGCGGCCGTCGTCGAGGCGTTCCAAAGCGCCCCAGGCGACCAGCCGGGCAATGAGGCGCAGCGCCGTCGGGGCGGGCATCTGCGCATAACGGGCCATCTCTGACAGGGTCAGCGCCCGACGTCGGTCCGTGAAGACAGCGAGCAGGCTCAGGGCCCGGTCGATCACCGGTTCGCCCTGTTTGGGCCGCTTGCCGCGCGCGGCGGCCGGTGTTTCAGCGGGGGAATGGGTATCCGCGGGTGCCGTCATTCGTCTTCGTTCCTTCTTCGTCGCCAGTGACGCTCACCACAATAGTGTTCCAACCAATGAAAATCTCATGTGACGGCATGTCGTCCGCCTACGACTCTTGATGAAGCCGGTCCACCCGACCGCATCTGGGGGAAAGGGCCAGGAACGCACCGGCGCGGGACTGCCAACGTCCGGCCGGTCCGCTTCAGCCCCGACCCCCACCAGATGCCGAAAATCCCCGTTGTTTTGGAAAGAATGCGAAGGCGCACTACATGAAACTTCTGAACCCAACCGCCCGACGGAGCGCGGCCGTTCTGGCCGGTGTCCTGATGCTCAGCTCCGTGACCGCCTGCGGCGGCTCCGGCCAGGCGGCCTCCACCGTGGACAAGAGCACCCTGACAATCGGCGTCGAGAGTGACAGCGCGTCCTTCGGATTCGACCCGCTGCGGGTCTCCGACGCACAGCGTCAGTTCTTCGAAGGCCTCTACGAGAACCTCATGACCCTGAAGGCGGACGGCTCCGTGGGCCCGGGCCTGGCCACCGGATTCAGCTACAACGCCGACAACACCGTGCTGACCCTGACGCTCAAGCAGGGCGTGACGTTCACGGACGGGTCCACGCTGGACGCGGCACTGGTGAAGGCCAACTTCGACCGCCGCACGGATCCCGCCCTCTCGGCGTACTCCGCCATCGCCAAGGGCGGCGCCCAGGAACTGACGTCCGTGGACGTCCTGAGCCCCACCCAGGTGTCCCTGACCTTCGCCAAGGCGCAGCCGGGCTTCGAGAAGAACCTGACCTCCACCCTCGGCATGATCGTTGGCAAGGCAGGGGCCGCGGACACGGCAAGCCTGGCCGCCAAGCCGGACGGCTCCGGGCCGTACACGCTGGACTCCGGAACCACGGTCAAGGGCAACAAGTACGTCCTGCAGAAGAACGACAAGAACACCGACGCCGCGAAATACCCCTACAACAAGATCGTCTTCAGCGTCATCCAGGATCCGCAGGCCCGCGCCAACGCCCTCGTTTCCGGGCAGGTGGACGTCGCCCAGCTGACCTCACCGACCGTTGACTTCGTCAAGGCCAAGGGGGTGGGCGTCTCCCAGATCGGCGGCACGGTCCAGACCATGGTCGCCTTTGACAAGACCGGCAAGACATCGCCGGCCTTCGCCAGCGAAAAGGTCCGCCAGGCGTTCCAGTACGCCATCAACCGGCAGGCCCTGGTCGATGCCCTGCACAAGGGTGACATCGCGGCGTGGAATGCCCTGCCCAAGGATTCAGCCGGTTTCACGGAGGCACTGAATTCACAGTTCGCCTACGACCCCGCCAAGGCCAAGAGCCTGCTGGCGGAGGCCGGCTACGCCAACGGCTTTGAATTCACCATCGTCGCGAGCGCCACCACGCAGACAGATCTCCAGGCGGTCCAAAAGGACCTGGCCGCCGTCGGCATCACCATGCAGGTCAAGATGGCGACGTCGACCGATGAGGCGTTCGCCGCCGTCGCCACCACCCCGCTGGGCTACGCACCGCTGGGCTGGGACAACCCGGTGGGCCTGATGTACGGCGCGATCCTCAACGGCTTCACCAATGTCCAGAAGGCCACGGACGATCAGCTCAGCGCCGCCACCGGCGAGGTCGCCGCCGCCAAGGACGATGCCGCCCGGAAGGCGGCGCTGACCAAGCTCAACACCCGGCTGGTCGAATCCGGCTGGATGATCCCGCTCTTCGAATCCCTCACCAACCAGGGCTACAACACCAAGAAGGTCAAGCCGGTGGAGTTCGCCGGCAGCAACGTCTACCCGCTCCTCTCGTCCTACGCTCCGGCCAACTGACCACCCACCCTGCCGGACGGCCTTCACCCCAGGCGAAGGCCGTCCGGCAGGACCTGACCAATGGAGGTCATCATGGCGATTTACGTCGCAAAGCGCCTGCTCATGGCGCTGGCCACCGTGCTGGTGGTCGCGGTGCTGGCATTCCTCTTGGTGCACGCCATGCCGGGCAGCCCCGGAGCCGTGTCCCTCGGCGCCGGCGCCACCCAGCAAGCCATTGACGAGGTCAACGTCCGGCTCGGCTGGTCCGACCCGCTGCCCGTCCAGTTCTTCCGCTGGCTCGGCAGCGCCGCGCAGGGTGACTTTGGGGTGTCCCTGATCGACGGCCGCTCCGTGAGCGCCGACCTGGCCAGCAGGCTGCCGGTGACGGCGGCCCTCGCGGCCGGAGCCACGCTCCTGAGCGCGGTACTCGGAATCGGTCTTGGCGTCACGGCAGCCGTGCGCGGCGGCCTGGTCGACCGGATCGTCGGCGCCGTCTGCGGCCTCGCCGTGGCGCTGCCGGCCTTCTGGATCGGCATCATCTTTGTGTACCTCTTCGCCGTCCAGTCCTCGGTCTTTCCGGCCACCGGCTACGTCCCCTTTGAGGTCGCACCCCAGGATTGGGCCCTGTCCCTGGCCCTGCCGGTGATCACCCTCGCCGTGGGCGGTGCGGCGTTCATCGCCCGCCAGACCCGGGCCTCCATGCTGGAGGCGCTGCAGCAGGAACACATCCGGACCCTGCGGGCAACGGCCACCCCCACCTGGAAGATCCTGTACATCCACGCCCTGCGCTATGCCAGCCTGCCGATCGTGGCCGGCATCGCCCTGCAGTTCATCGGACTGTTCGGCGGTTCCGTGATCGCGGAGCAGCTCTTCGCCATGCCGGGCCTCGGCCAGGCAGTCCAGACCTCCGTCAGCACCCACGACGCCCCGTCCGTGCAGGGCGTGGTGGTGGTCGCCACCGTCGTGGTGGTGGCCGTGAACCTCGTGCTGGAACTCGCCACTAAGTTTCTCGACCCGAAGTTGCGTGCCTCATGATCCCTTCCATTGCCCCCGCGCCCGTCCCCGCCACCGCGAATGCGGAAGATACAGGCACAGGCGAAGCCACACCCGCCGGCACCGCCACGGGAAGGCCCGGGCCCGGCCCCAAGGCCGCGGTCGGCCGGATTCAGGCCCACCGCCTGTTCGCGGCACCCGGTGCCGTGGCAGGCGTGCTCTGGCTGGCGGCCCTGGTGCTTGCCTCCCTCACGGCGCCGTGGTGGCTGCCGTACAAGACCGAGGACCAGGACTTCGCCGCCATCCTGTCCGGCCCCACCGCCGCCCACTGGCTGGGCACCGACGAACTGGGCCGGGACCTGCTTAGCCGCATCTTCGCCGCAGCCGCCGGCACCTTGGGGACATCGCTCATCACGGTGATCGTCGGCGTCGGTCTAGGCACCGTCCTCGCGATGGTCGCCGCGGCGGGAAAACGGACCGAAGGGCCGATCAGCCGCGTCACCGAAGTCATGATGTCCTTGCCCGGCACCGTGATCATCCTGGCGGTCATCGGTGCCGTGGGAACGAACATTCCCGTCGTCATGGCGATTCTGGGCGTCCTCATCTCGGCCGGCATCTACCGCGTGATGCTGGGCCAGGCCACCGCGCTGCAGTCACAGCTCTACGTCGACGCCGCCAAAGTGGACGGCGTGAGCACGCTCGGCATCAGCCTGCGGCACGTGCTGCCCGGGTTGAACAACACGATCGTGGTGCAGTCCGCCCTCATCTTCGCGGTGGGCATGCTGATCCAGGCCGGCCTGGCCTTCATCGGATTCGGGCCGCCCATCCCGCAGCCCAGCTGGGGCGGCATGATCCAGGGCGCATCCCAGCACGTCTACGACGCCCCCTGGCTGATGGTCCCCACCGGTGCGGTCCTGGCGCTGACGGTCCTCGCGGCCAACGCCATCGGCAACGCCCTGGGGAAGGCCCCGAATGCGGCCGCCTCCCATCTGCCCTCCGCCGCGGACCGCCGACGCCGGGCGGCTGCGTCCGCTGCTGCGCCGTCCACCGCTGCGGCTGCACCGTCCGCGGCGCCGGACGAACCCGCCACGGCCGGCCGCCTGAGCGTCCGCGGGCTCTCGGTCGGCGTCGACGGCGGCACGCCGCTGGTCACGGAGGTCTCCTTCGACGTCGAACAGGGGACCGTGCTCGGGCTCGTGGGCGAATCCGGCTGCGGCAAGACCATGACGGCGTTGTCCCTGCTGGGCCTGTTGCCCTCCGGTGTATCCGCCAGCGGAGGCCAGATCCTGTGGAACGGCCGGAACCTTGCGGCCGCCACGGAAAATGAGCTGGCCGGCGTCAGGGGCCGGGAGATCGCGCTGATCTCCCAGGAACCCATGCGTGCCCTCGATCCCATGTTCACGGTCGGCTACCAGCTGGTCTCCGCCATCCGGCGCCTGCGGAGCATGGGCAAAGCCGAAGCGCGCACCGAAGCCCTGGGCCTGCTCGAAAAGGTGGGCATCGTGGACGCCGCCCGCATCCTCACCACCTACCCGCACCAGATCTCCGGCGGCATGGCCCAGCGCGTGGCCATCGCCCTGGCACTGGCCGGCCGTCCCCGGCTGCTGGTCGCCGACGAACCCACCACGGCGCTGGACGTGACGGTGCAGGCCGAGATCCTCTCGCTGCTGCGGGCACTGGTCAAGGACACCGGCATGTCCGTGGTGATGGTGACACACGACCTCGGCGTGGTGGCCGACATCTGCGACACCGTGGCCGTGATGTATGCCGGCCAGGTGGTGGAAAGCGGCCGGACGGCCAACATCCTGGACAACCCCCGCCACCCGTACACCCTGGCGCTGCTGGCCGCCGACCCGCACGCCAACACCGCCGAGGACATGCCCGTGCGGTTGGCAACCATCAACGGCCAGGTGCCGCAGCCCAAGGACTGGCCTGGCGGGTGCCGGTTCATGGCGCGTTGCCAGTTCGCCGGCTCGGCCTGTATGGCGCCGGTCCCGCTGGTGCCCTCCGGCTCCGACGACGGCGTAGTGCGCTGCGTCAAGGCCGACGAACTGGCCGTGGAGGGCCTGGCCTGGGTGGCCACCGAAGTACCCGCCCACCGTGTCCTCGACATTCTTGAGATGGACAGCAGAGTTAAGAAGGACAGGCCATGAGCATCGAAACAGCGGTACGCCAGGACGGAACAGCGCAGGCCCCCGAGCAGCCGCTCCTTGACGTGGTGGACCTTGTGGTCCGATACGGCCGGGGCCGGAAGGCCGCCGCGATGCCGGCCGCGGTGGACGGCGTGAGCTTCAGCATCCGGCCCGGGGAGACCGTGGGCCTGGTGGGGGAGTCCGGCTCCGGAAAGTCCACGATCGGCAAAGCCATCCTGGGCCTGGAAAAGTGCAGCGGGGGTTCGGTCAGCTACAACGGCACGGACATCACCCATGCCAGCCCCGCGCGGCGGCGTGAACTGGGCGGCGAACTCCGGGCCGTGTTCCAGGACCCGAACTCCTCGCTCAACCCCCGGCAAAGCATCGGCGCGTCACTGGCCGAACCGCTGCGGATCCGCGGCGTGGCCGCACGGGAAGCCCGGCAGCGCGCCGAGGACATGCTGGCCAGGGTGGGGCTTCCGCGCGAGGCCGTGGACCGCTTTCCCGGCCAGTTTTCCGGCGGCCAGCGGCAGCGGATCGCCGTCGCCCGGGCCCTGATCTGCGAGCCGAAACTCGTGGTGTGCGACGAAGCGGTCAGCGCGCTGGACCTCTCAACGCAGGCCCAGGTCCTGAACCTCCTGGCCGACCTCCGGGACGAGCGGGGGCTGAGCTACCTGTTCATCGCCCACGATATCTCCGTGGTCCAGTTCCTCGCCCAGCGCGTCGTGGTGCTCTACCGCGGCCAGGTCATGGAAAGCGGTCCCGCGGCAGACGTCACGGAGTCGCCCCAACACCCCTTCACCCAGGCGCTCGTGGCGGCCTCGCCCGTGCCCCGTCCGGCGGAACAGGCCGAACGGCGGCAAAAACGCGAAGCGCTGGGCGTGCGGACCGCGGCGGCCGCCGCTGCCGCGCCCGGCGGCTGCCCCTTCAGCGAGCGCTGCCCGCTGGCCACGGACTTGTGCCGGACCGAACGGCCGGCCCTGCGGAACGTGGGCGCGTCCGACGTCGCCTGCCACTACGCCTGAACCGAACCCGTGCCGGTCCTGATCCCGTGACGCCAGCGGCACCGCGCACCCCCCCACAGAATGGCAACTCCCACAGCATGCCAACTCCCATGCCAACGCCCGACAAGAATGGACGACTCCACATGACCCCGGCACCCTGGTCCGCCACGATGATCGCGCCCGATCGAGACTTTGACGGCGCCCCGCTTCTGCGCAAGGAATTCCGGCTCGACGCAGGCCACGGACCCGTGAAGCGCGCGCTCCTGCGGGCAACGGCGTTCGGCATCTACGAGGCGCAGATCAACGGCGTCCCGGTTGGGGAGGACGTACTGAGTCCGGGCTGGAGCTCGTACGAATGGCGCCTGCGCTACCGCAGTTACGACGTTACCGCGCTCGTGGGGCCGGCTACGGTGATCGGCATCGCGCTCGGCAACGGCTGGTACCGCGGACGCCTGGCCTGGCACGGCAAGTCGGGCCTGTACGGCGATGAACTCGGGTTCTACGGACAGCTGGACATCGTATACGCCGACGGCCACGTCCAGTCGGTCGCCTCGGACACGTCCTGGCAGTCCGGTCCCTCGGGCACCACGGCCAACGATCTTTACGACGGACAGCGCATCGACGCGCGGCGGGAACCGGCAGGCTGGGCCCGGCCGGGGTTCAACGCCGACGCAACCGCTGCGGGGGCGGGCGCCTGGGCAGGGGTCCATGCGCTGGAGTTCGACGCCGGCCGGCTGGCGGATCCCGTCGGGCCGCCGGTGGTGCGCAACGAGGTCATCAAACCGGTGGAGGTCTTCACCTCACCGGCCGGCAAGACGCTGGTGGATTTTGGCCAGAACCTGGTCGGCTGGCTGCGCTTCACCGTCCAGGGCGACGCCGGCACCACGATCACCGTGCGCCACGCAGAGGTCCTCGAGGACGGTGAGCTGGGAACCCGGCCGCTGCGCTCGGCCGCCGCCACCGACACGTTCATCCTCTCCGGCGCCAAGGACTGCTTCGAACCCAGCAAGACCTTCCACGGGTTCCGCTACGCGGAAGTATCCGGCTGGCCCGGCGAGCTGACGGCGGAATCCCTCGAAGCCGTGGCGGTGCACTCCGAGCTCGAACGCACCGGCAGCTTCGAGTGCTCCAACCCGCTGGTGAACCAGCTGCACCGCAACATCGTCTGGGGCCTCAAGGGCAATTTCCTGGACCTGCCCACCGACTGCCCGCAGCGCGATGAGCGGCTCGGCTGGACCGGGGACATCGCCGTGTTCGCCCCCACGGCCACCTTCCTCTATGACGTCAAGGGCTTCCTGCAGGACTGGCTCCTGGACCTTGCCGCGGAACAAAAGGCTGCCGGGGGACTCGTTCCGATCACCGTGCCGGACGCACTGAAGTACTGCCCCCAGCCGCCGGAATTCCCGGCACCGGAATCCTCGGCCATCTGGAGCGAGGCGTCCGTGTGGGTTCCGTGGGCCCTGTGGGAGGCCTACGGCGACAGCACCGTGTTGAAGGACCAGTACGATTCGATGGCCTCCCACACGCGCCGGGTGGAGGGACTGCTCTCGCCCGCCGGGCTCTGGGATAAAGGCTTCCAGTTCGGCGACTGGCTGGACCCGGACGCCGCGCCGGACCAGCCGTGGGCGGCCAAGGCGGACACCGGCGTCGTCGCCACAGCGTGCCTCTACCGCACGGCGTCCATCACCGCCCGGACGGCTGCGCTCCTGGGACACGACGCCGACGCCGCCGCGTTCGGCCGCCTCGCCGAACGGGTCAAAGCAGCCTTCAACACCCACTACGTGGCCGCCGACGGAACCGTGCACAGCGACTGCACCACGGTCTACGCCCTGGCCATCGCCTTCAACATCCTGCAGACCGGCCGGCAGCGCGAGTTTGCCGGCAACCGCCTCGCCGAACTGGTGCGGAACAACAACTACCGCGTCTCCACCGGGTTCGCCGGGACCCCCTTCATCACCGGCGCCCTGGCCGATACCGGACACGCTGGCGAGGCGTACAGGCTCCTGCTCGAACAGGAATGCCCCTCGTGGCTGTACCCGGTGACCATGGGGGCCACCACTGTCTGGGAACGGTGGGACTCCATGCTCCCGGACGGCACCATCAACCCCGGCCAAATGACCAGTTTCAACCACTACGCGCTCGGCGCCATTGCTGATTGGCTGCACAAGTACGTCGGGGGAATCCGGCCGCTCGCCCCGGGCTACTCCAGGGTGCTGATCGCGCCCCTGCCCGGCGAGGGCATCGACTGGGCCAACACCAGCCTGCGCAGCCCCCACGGCACCATCGCCGTCGAGTGGCGGACCACCGGCGACGGGGTGTTCGAGGTCGAAGCAAGCATCCCCGACGGCGTGGAGGCTGAGATCAGGCTGCCGGGGCAGGACGGCCAAACCGTCGGGGCGGGCACGCACCGCCTGACCGCCGCCGCCATTTCAGCAGCAGTCGCGTCCTGAGTTCCCCGCAGCGCCGTGTCAACCAATGAAACTGCGCTGTCCGGGCGCGCCGCCGCAAACCCATGCTGGTAGCTGACCAAAACCCACGATCAGGAGCACCAAGGAATGACTTTCACGAGCTTTGACGCCGACGTCGAAGAAGCGATCCGCACGCTGCCGGTGGCCGACAAGGTCCGGCTCCTGAGCGGCTCAGGCCTGTGGTTTACCCAAGCCGAGCCGCGCCTGGGACTGCCGAAGATCACGGTTTCGGACGGGCCCGTCGGCGTCCGCGGCCACCGCGACACCGAGGCGGCCGGCTCGGTGAACCTGCCGTCCGCAACGTGCCTGGCCTCTTCCTGGGACCGGCGGCTGATGGCGCGGGTGGGGAGGCTGCTGGCAGCCGAGGCGCGCCGCCAGGAGGTGGACGTGGTGCTCGGACCCACCATGAACCTGCACCGGTCGCCGCTGGCAGGCCGGAACTTCGAATGCCTGTCCGAGGACCCGCTCCTGACCGGTGAACTGGCGGCCGCGTACGTGGACGGCATTCAGGCCCAGGGAATCGGCGCCTGCCCCAAGCACTTCGTCGCCAACGAGGCCGAGACCGAACGGACCACCGTCAACAACGTGCTCGACGAACAGACTTTGCATGAGGTGTACCTTGCACCGTTTGAACGAGTCGTCAGGCAGGCCCGCCCCTGGATGATCATGGCGGCCTACAACGGCGTGAACGGAAAGGCCATGACCGAGAATCCCCTGACGGAGAACCCGCTCAAAACCGAGTGGGGATTCGAGGGCGCCGTCGTCTCGGACTGGCACGCGGTGTACTCCACCGTGGACTCCGCCCTCTCGGCCACGGACCTGGCCATGCCGGGACCGGAGAAGCTCTGGGGCGACGGGCTGGTGGACGCCATCTCCTCCGGACTGGTCCCCGAGGCCGTCATTGACGAGAAGGTGCGCCGGCTCGTCACCCTGGGTCGCCGGGTGGAGGAGGGCCGCCGGAACGGGCCCGCGACACCCGAAGCTGGCGCCGCCGTGGCCAGGGAGGCCGCCGCGGCAGGATTCGTGCTGCTGGAAAATCCGGCCGGCGTCCTTCCCCTCTCACCCGGGGACCTCACCTCCATCGCAGTGGTGGGACCGTCGGCGCTGGATCCCCGGACCCAGGGCGGCGGCAGCGCCTCGGTGTTCCCGGCCTACACGGTGGCGCCCGCCGAGGGCCTGCGCGCACGGGCCGGCGACGGCGTCCGGCTCACCACCGTCCAGGGTGCCTGGCTCTCTGAGGGCCTTCGCGAACCCCGGACCGCGGAATGCCACGCCCCGGGCCAGGGGGAGGGCAGCGTCCGGCTGACCTGGCGGGGACCGGCCGGCACAGTCGCGGAGGAATACGGTCCCCGCACCACGCTCACCCGGGGTACCGGCGCCATCCCCGCCGGCGCCACCGCCGTCGACGTCGAAACAATCTTCACGCCGGACGTCTCCGGGACCTGGAAGCTGGGATTCAAGGGCATCGGCCACGCCAGCCTGGAGGTCGACGGCGACGCCATGGCAGGCGCGGACTCGCGGGACCGCTATGCCGACATTGAAGCCGTGCTGATCGGCGCGCCGGACGAATCAGCAGGCGTCGACCTGACCGCCGGAACCCCGGTGCATCTGACGTTGCGGTACGCCTGGCATCCGCAGGCCACTCTGTTCCGGGTGGGGCTGGCCATCGACGAACCCCGGGAGTCGGCGGACCGCGAGATCGCCAAGGCCGCTGCCGCGGCCGGCGCCGCCGACGTCGCCGTCGTCATGGTCGGGACCTCCGGTGCCGTCGAAAGCGAAGGCTTTGACCGGACCTCCCTGGCGCTGCCGGGCCGGCAGGACGACCTCGTCCGCGCCGTCATCGAAGCGAACCCACGCACCGTGGTGGTGGTCAACGCCGGTGCCGCGGTGGAGATGCCTTGGCGGAACGACGCCGCTGCGGTGCTCCTGGTCTGGTTCCCGGGCATGGAATTCGGGAACGCCCTGGCCGATGTGCTGTTCGGCGACGCCGAACCCGGCGGGCACCTGCCGACCACCTGGCCGGCCGCCCTCGCTGATGCCCCCGTCCGCGACACGCGCCCCCGGAACGGCCGGCTCGAGTATACGGAACGGCTGGATGTCGGCTACCGCGGCTGGGCAAAGCAAGCCAGGCAAACCCCGCAGGCTGCCGCTCCGGCGTACTGGCTGGGCCACGGCCTGGGCTACACCACCTTCGCGGTGGAGGGGTTCACGCTGCTGGGGGCAGCGGCACCCGGGGACGACGTGCACACCGTCCTGACGGTCCGCAACACCGGGTCCCGGGACGGAAAATACCTGGCCCAGATCTACGCCGACGCCCCGGAAACGGACGTGGACCGGCCCGAGTTCTGGCTGGCGGGCTTCGCGACCGAACTCATCCCGGCCGGGGAACACCGGGACATCCGGGTGACACTGCCCGGGCGGTCCTTCCAGCACTGGGATGCCGGGCGCGGCTGGTGCGGGGAGGAGACAACCTTCAGGATCGCGCCCGCCGGGCAGGCCGGCAACGCACGCGCTGCGCTCGCCGGACCCCTCGCGGCCTCCATTGGGCCAGCGGCGACCATTCGGCCAATGGCCTCCATCCCGCCCGCGGCGACCGTCCGGTCAGCGGCGTCTTCGCGGCCGGCGGCGTCCGTCCCCGCCCTCGACGGAATGGGGTAGGCAGCCATGAACCACCCCACACGCCTGCGCACCGAGCACTTGAGCGAGGCCTTCGGCATCACCATCACCCGTCCCCGGCTCAGCTGGACCCCGCCGGAGGGGACGGTGCGGCAGCGCGCCTACCAGATCACCGCCAGCAACGGCTGGGACAGCGGCCGGGTGGAATCGGGAACCCACCATCTGGTGCCCTACGGCGGCCCGGCGCTGGGTTCCCGGGACCGCTTTGAATGGACGGTGCGGACCTGGGACCTTGCCGCGGACGGCAGCGAGTCAGCTTCCGGTTGGGCGGAACCGATGCCGGTCGAACTCGGCCTGCTGCACCCCGCCGACTGGACCGCGCAGTGGATCGGCCCCGGCGAGCCCGCCATCCCCGCGCCCGGCGAGCGCCCGGGCTACGCGCTGTCCACCACGTTCGAGCTGGACGCGGTCCCGGACTCAGCCCGGGCGTACGCCACCGCCCACGGGATCTACGAGCTCTTCATCAACGGCCACCGGGTAGGGGACCAGGAGCTCACCCCGGGCTCCACGAGCTACCACAGCACCCTGCAAGTCCAGACGTTCGACGTCGGAACGCTGCTGCACGCCGGCAGCAACACCGTCACAGGCGTCCTCACCGACGGCTGGTACCGCGGCACGTTCGGGTACACGCGCGACGCCAACATGTACGGGACCACGACGGCGCTGCTGGTGCAGATCGAAGTGGCGTCCACGGCGGGTCGGACGATGGTCGGGACCGACGACACCTGGCTGGTGACGCCGACCGAAATTGTCAGCGCGGACCTCATGGCCGGGCAGCACGTCGACTTCCGTGCCGCAGGCGTTCTCCCCGGAAACCGTCGCATACATGCTGTGCTCCGTGACTTGGGCTTTGACACCCTGACGGGGCCGGTCGCACCGCCTACCCGCGCCGTGGAGGACATCGCCCCGGCCTCCATCACCCGGCTTACCAGCGGCCACCAGGTGGTAGACCTGGGCCAGAACATCAACGGCTGGGTGCGCCTGACCCGGCTCGGCGCCCCGGGGCACGCCGTGACGCTGGTGTACGGCGAAGCCCTGGACGACGCGGGCGAGGTCACGCAGGAGCACCTGCGGCCGCACGATTTCCGCAACCCGGGCCAGTTCCTGTCCGCCGGGCAGATCGACTCCGTGGTGTCCTCCGGCGCGCCGGGCGAAATCTTCGAGCCGCGCCACACGACGCACGGCTTCCGGTACGTTTCGGTCCGGGGACTGGCGGAACCGCTGGAACCGGGAGACCTCGTGGGCCGGATGGTCCAGACCGACCTCGAACCCGCGGGCACGTTCAGCTGCAGCGATGACCGGCTCAACAAGCTGCACGAGATCGTCGAGTGGAGCTTCCGCGGCAACGCCTGCGAGGTCCCGACGGACTGCCCGCAGCGGGAGAAGGCCGGCTGGACCGGCGACTGGCAGGTGTTCGTCCCCACCGCCGCCTACCTCTTCGACGTTGCCGGCTTCTCCCGGAAATGGCTCAACGATGTCCGGGCGGATCAGTGGGACAACGGGGTGATCGTCAACATTTCACCGTCGCCGGGCCCGGACGCCACCGCGGCCGATCACATGGCCTTTGTCAACGGCTCGGCCGGCTGGGGGGACGCGATCGTCCTGGTGCCATGGGAGATCTACCGGGCCACGGGGGACACGGCCATCCTGGAACAGAACTGGGAGGCCATGAACCGCTGGCTCGGATTCATCCGCAGCGCAGCCGCTGGCGGCCGGCACCCAGCCAGGTCCGCCGCCCGCCCCGCACCGGAACCCCACGAACAGTATCTGTGGGACACCGGCTTCCACTGGGGTGAATGGCTCGAACCCGACGGGCCGGAACCGGACCTGTTCGCGGCCAGGTCCGCCGACCACGGCATCGTGGCCACCGCCTACTACCGGCACTCCGCCGCCATCATGGCCGGGATCGCCGCCGTCCTGGGCAAAGAAACGGAGGCCGCCGCCCTGGCAGGGCTGTCCGCCAAAGTCCGCGACGCCTGGGCCCGCGAATACGTCAATGACGCCGGGCAACTGCTCGACCCCAGCCAGGCGAACTGTGTGCGGGCACTCGCCTTCGGCCTTGTCGCCGAGGAGCACCGCGCGGCGGTCGCGGCGCAGCTGGCCGGCCTCATCCGGGACGCCGGCACCCACCTGGGCACCGGATTCCTCGCCACCGCGGACCTGCTGCCCGTCCTTGCCGACAACGGCCACCTCGACCTGGCCTATCAACTGCTCATGCAGGACACCGAACCGTCCTGGCTGGTCATGGTGGACCGCGGAGCGACCACCATGTGGGAAGCCTGGAACGGCATCGGCCCGGACGGCACGGCGCAGCAGTCCCTGAACCACTACAGCAAGGGCGCCGTGGTGTCCTTCCTGCACCGCTACGCCGCCGGACTCCGGCAGGCACCGGGGAGCGCGGCCTATGAACAACTCATCATCGAACCACGCCCCGGCGCCGGCCTCTCATCCGCCGGCACGTCCCACCGCGGCCCCCAGGGCCTGATGGCGGCCAGCTGGCGGATAGACGACGGCGAGCTGACCCTGAACGCAGTCGTGCCGGCCGGCACCAGCGCCGAAGTCCGCCTGCCCGGCCGGGCGGGCGCCGTCGTCGGGCCCGGAACGCACACCTTCTCCGTCCCGCTTGGACCGGCGGGAACGGCTGGCCCGGCCGTTACGGCGGGAACTGAATCCCTGTCCCACCTCATCAGGAGCGCACCATGACTCTCATCGAACCCGCAGTTGCTGACACTGCGGCAGACCTCAACGCCGCCGCCGGGAAGGACGGACAAGCTGGTCCCGCCTTCCCTGCCTTCGATGGCCCGGGCGTGGCCGTGCAGGTGTCCGAGGTCTCCGCGGTCCACCGCGACGTCAGCTATGCCCGGACCGTCGGGTTCCGGCCGCTGACCATGGACATCTGGCTCCCGCGGACCGGACGGGGGCCGGTTCCAAGACCGGTTCCGCTGGTGCTGTGGGTCCACGGCGGCGCCTTCCAGCTGGGGGACCGCCGTGAGCTGCCGCCCACTTTCCCCGCGGACTCCGTCTTTTCCCGGCTCAATGCGGCGGGGATCGCCTGCGCCACCGTCGACTATCGGCTGGCCCTCGAAGCCCCTTTCCCGGCCCAGCTGCATGACCTGAAAGCGGCGGTCCGCTATCTCCGCGCGCACGCACAGGAGCTCGGGATCGACCCGGAACGCTTTGGCGCCTGGGGCGAATCCGCCGGCGGCCACCTGGCCGCACTGCTGGGCCTGACCGGCGACCGGGATGACCTTGAGGGTGGACTCGGGGCGCAGGGACACTCCAGTGCCGTCAGGGCCGTCGTGGACTTCTACGGCGTGTCCTCGCTGCCCCTCATGCCCCCGATGCAGCTCCCGGCCGGCCTCCTCACCGGACCCATGGTTGCCGCCGTTCCGGCAGGCATGAGCATGGAACCCGGGCCCATGCTCATTGGCGGTTCCAGCGACCCGGCCCGGCTGGCCGCCGCGAGTCCGCTCGGCCACGTCAGCGCCGGCGCGCCGCCGTTCCTGCTGATCCACGGCGACAGCGACGCCCTCGTGCCCCTGTCCCAGAGCGAACTCCTCGCGCAAGCCCTCAGCGCCGCCGGCGTCCGCAACGACGTCGTCGTCATCGAAGGCGCCGACCACTGCTTCTTCGGCGCAGAAGACCGGATAGACAGCATCCTGGACACCGCCATCACCTTCCTTTCCAACGAATTGAGCCAGCCATGACCCCCGCCACCGCCCGCTACCCGTACCAGGACGCCACCCTGCCGGTCGAGCAACGCGTCCAGGACCTGCTCTCCCGGCTCTCCCTCGAGGACAAGGCGGGTCTGATGTTCCACGGCGCGCTGCCCTTCGCGCTCGGCACCGGCCCTGCCGTGGAGCTGATCGGCGGGCGCCGGATGAACCACTTCAACATCATCGGCGCAGCGACCCAGGCCAGGGAACTCGCCGAATGGCACAACAGCATCCAACGTCTCGCCCTGGACACCGGCTGGGGCATTCCCGTCACGCTCTCCACCGACCCGCGCCACGCCTACACCGACAACCCGGGCACCGGAGCCCTGGCCGGCCCGTTCTCCCAGTGGCCCGAGGCGCTTGGCTTCGCCGCCGTCGGAGACCCCGACGCGGTGGCGGAGTTCGCCGACGTCGCGCGGCAGGAGTACCTCGCCGTCGGCATCCGGGCCGCGCTGCACCCGCAGGTGGACGTCTTCACCGAACCGCGCTGGTCCCGCGGCGCGGCCACGTTTGGTGAAAGCGCCGAGCTCGCCGCAGAGCTGGTGGGCGCCTATGTCCGGGGCTTCCAGGGCGAAGCGTTCGGCCCGGCGTCCGTGTCCACCATGACCAAGCATTTCCCCGGCGGCGGCCCCCAGCTCGACGGGGAGGACCCGCACTTCAGCTACGGCCGCGAACAGGTCTATCCCGGCGGTAACTTCGACTACCACCTGCTGCCCTTCCGTTCCGCCGTCGCCGCCGGCACACGGCAGATCATGCCGTACTACGGCATGCCCGTCGGCACGGAATATGAGGAAGTGGGCTTCGCCTTCAACAAGCGCGTCCTCACCGAACTCCTGCGCGAAGAGCTCGGCTTCGGCGGGATCGTCTGCTCAGACTGGGGCATCCTCACCGACGGCGACATCTTCGGCAGGGTGTTCCCGGCCAGGGCGTGGGGCGTGGAACACCTGACCCCGCAGGAACGGCTGCTCAAGGCACTGGACGCCGGCGTGGACCAGATCGGCGGCGAAAGCTGCGTCGACCTCCTGACCAGCGCCGTCCGGGCGGGCAAGCTCAGCGAAGACCGGCTCGACGTCTCCGTCCGCAAACTGCTGGAGGAGAAGTTCCGCCTGGGGCTCTTCGAGAACCCCCTGGTGGACGCGGCCGCCGCCGACGCCGCGGTGGGGACGCCGCAGTTCCGCGCGGCGGGCCGGGCCATGCAGCGCCGCTCCTACACGCTCTTGGCGAACAAGGACGTCGACGGCGGCCCCCTCCTGCCGCTCGCCGCCGGCGCCAGGGTCTACCTCGAAGGCATCACGGCCGCGGACCTGGGGCCGGGCTTCGTCCCGGTGCCGACGCCGGAGGCCGCGGACCTCGCCATCCTCCGGCTGCGGACCCCGTTCGAAGTGCGCGGCGAAGGCTTCGAATCCTTCTTCCACTGCGGCAACCTGGCCTTCGCCCCCGAGGAGATCGAACGCGTGACCGCCATCTGCCGGGCCGTCCCCACGGTGATCGACATCAACCTGGAGCGGCCCGGCGTCCTGCCCGAACTCGCCGACCACGCCGCGGCCCTGCTGGCCAACTACGGATCCGACGCCGATGCGCTGGCGGACATCCTCACCGGCCGTGCCGTACCGGAGGGCCGGCTGCCGTTCGACCTCCCGCGTTCGATGGCCGCCGTCGAAGCCTCCCGGGAAGACATGCCATTCGACACGGAGGACCCCGTCTTCCGCTTTGGCCACGGACTATCCCTGCCGCAGGCCGGACGCGCCGGCACGGCCGGCGCCGCGGACGCTGCCGGCGATGCCGACACTTCCGACACGGTTGACTTGGGGGGTCCGCTGCCCTGGGCCCGGTCCGTGACCGGATCCCGGCCATGAGCCTGGATCCGGACCTGGCCGGGGCCCTGCACCACCTGGCCGGAGCGGGCTCGTTCACCGAGCTCCTGGGCCAGCCCGGCGGCCTGGACCAGCTCGAGGCGTTCAGCGGCGGCGCCGTGCCCTACCAGGCTCCGCCGGTCCGTTTCCGGGAAGCCGGGGTCCACGGCCCGAACGGGACCGTCCCGGTCAGGGTCTACGGGGGCGGCCCCGGCCGCGATGCTCCCGCGCTCGTGTGGATGCATGGCGGGGGCTTTGCCGGCGGCGGTCCGGAGATGCGCGAGGCGGACCAACTGGCCCGGGAAGTCGCGGCCCGCAGCGGCGGCGTGGTGGTGTCCGTGGACTACCGGCTGGCCCGCGACGGCGTGCACTTCCCCGTCCCGCACGAGGACGTCCTGGCCGCCTGGCTCTGGACCGTGGAGCACGCCGCGGAGCTGGGCGCGGACCCCGCCCGGGTGTGCCTGGGCGGCGCCAGCGCGGGCGGTAATCTCGCCGTCGGGGCCGCGCTCTTCCTCAAGGACGCCGGTCTGCCGCTGCCGGCCAAGCTGCTGCTCGCGTACCCGTTCCTGCACGCCGAGCTCCCAGGGCCCGGCACCGGGTCCGGCACCGGGCCAGGCGCCGCCCAGGCGCTGGACGTCGCCGGAGTGCTCGAGGGGCTTCCGCGACTGCTGCGCTTCACTTCCGATGACTGCCGCGCCCTCGTGGAGAACTACATCGGCGGTCCCGTCGCCATGGCGTCCTCCTACGCCATGCCCGGCAACGCCGACCCCGCCGGGCTGCCGCCCGCGGCGGTCATCGCGTGCGAATATGACGACCTGCGGCACTCGGCCGAGACGTTCGCGGCAGGACTCCGGCGTGCCGGTACCGACGTCGACTTCCGTCTCGAAGCCGGTGCTGTCCACGGCTACCTCAACCATTCCGCGGGGCTTAGGATCGTGCAGGAAGGCCTCGCCTTCCTGGCCCGGGCCCTGGTGGAGGCAAAGCCGTTCCAATGATTGAAATGCCCGGTGCCGGCACTGCCCGGTATCCGACACCCTTGATTCAGACGCCGGAACACCTCGAGCCGGCCAGCAGCAGATGGAGCCGACGATGACAGCAGAACAGATCCTGGAAGGGATCGAGTTCGCCTGCCCCGGGGGCGCAGAACCCTTGCTGCTGGACCTCTACCTCCCCGCCGCAGAAGTACACCCCGCCGAAGGGCGGACTCCGAAGCTGTTCCCCGCGATCGTGCACTTCCACGGCGGCGGCTGGCGGACGGGGGAGCGATCCTCCCTCGGCCCGGTGCTGGACGGTTTCGGGTTCAGCCCGTTCCGGAGGCTCACGGACGCGGGATTCGTGGTGGTCTCCGCGGACTACCGGCTCAGCACGGCCGCTCGGTTCCCGGCTCAGCTGGAGGACGCGAAGGCCGCCGTGCACTGGCTCCGGAGCCACGCCCAGGAGTACGGCGTGGATCCTAACCGGATCTACGCGTGGGGCGACTCCGCGGGCGGACATCTCGCCAGCCTCGTGGGGCTCACCCCCGGCAGCGCTGCCGCCACGGCCGGCACAGTCGCTGCCGTGGCCGCCTGGTACGCGCCAGCGGACCTGGCCCGGATGGCCGAACAAAGCCTGCCCAACGCCGTCGCCCGTGCCGACGACCCCGGGTCCCGCGAAGAACTGCTCATTGGAGCGGTGCTGGCGGAGGCCCCCGGCAAGGCCGCTGCCGCCAGCCCCGTGGGCTATGTGACTCCGGCGGCGCCGCCGTTCCTCCTGGTCCACGGGACCGCCGACCGCTTCGTCCCGCCGGCCCAGTCGACGTCCCTCGCGGCGGCGTTGGAAGCCGCCGGAACCGACGCCGAACTGCTCCTGATCGAGGACGCGGACCACATGTGGGTGCTGCCCGATCACAGCCAGGCGGCCGCGGAGAAGGCCATGGACGCCACCGTCGACTTCTTCCTCCGCCAGGCCCACGTCCCCTGAGGGAACTGTCCCCGCCACCACGATGTGCGGGCTCCGGTCTGACCCGGGCAGCTTTGCTGTGCCAATTTTCTACGATCACCATTACCCCGCGCCCGTCCGGGCGGAACCTGAAAGGCCCTCCACATGCAGTACATCGGCATCACCCACGACGGCGCGGCCTGGGTTGCGGCCCTGGCCGACAGCCGGGTCCACCCGCTGGCTCCGGTCCAGGATTTCTGGGCGGATGCCGCCGGCTGGCAGGAAAAGTCCCTGTCCCTGACGGCCGGCGGCGCGTCGCTGAGCCGGCTGGACGTCACAGAAGTGCCGCTGGTCCCGCCCACTGCCCGCGTGATCTGCGTGGGCTTGAACTACCGGGCCCACGCGGCCGAGGGTTCCTTCTCCGTGCCCGAGTACCCCACGCTGTTCGGCCGGTGGACCGCCTCCCTGTCAGTCGGCAACGTCCCCGCGCCGGTGCCGGCCGGCGAGGCAGGGCTGGACTGGGAAGGCGAAGTCGCCGCGTACGTGGGCCAGCGGGTCGAATCCGCGGACGAAGCCACCGCCGCGGAAGCCGTCTTCGGCTACTCCACGTTCAACGACCTCACCGCGCGGCGGGCCCAAAAGCTCACCGCGCAGTGGACCCTGGGCAAGAACGGCGACTTCAGCGGCCCCCTCGGCCCGCTGGTCAGCCGCGACGAGGCCGGGGACCTTCGCGAGGGACTGCAGGTCCGGACGAGGGTCAACGGGACGGAGGTCCAGAACGGCAACACCCGGGACATGATCTTCTCCGTCCCGGCCATCATCGCCCTGATCAGCCAGACGATGACCCTGCATCCCGGTGACGTCATCGCCACGGGAACCCCGGAGGGGGTCGGCTACGTCCGGACCCCGCCGTGGCTCCTGCAACCCGGCGACACGGTCGAAGTGGAGATCGACACCCTGGGAACGCTCACCACGCCCGTGGGCGGGCCGTCGCTGCGGGCCCGGGCCTGATGACGGCCGTCAACAACGCGGCCCTCGGCGACCTGCCGGAGCGGGTGCCGGTGCTGATCGCCGGCGGAGGACCCAGCGGGCTGTTCCTGGCCCTGGACCTGGCGCACCGCGGCGTCCGCAGCCTCGTCATCGAGCCGAGGACCACCATCGACCCGGACCGGCCGCGCGCGAAGACCACGAACGCCCGGACCATGACGCACCTGCGCCGCCTTGGGCTGGCCGGGAAACTCCGTGAGGCTGCCCCGCTGCCGGTCGCCTACGCCCAGGACGTCATCTTCTGCTCCGCCCTTACCGGCCACGAAGTCACCCGGTTCCGCCAGGCCTTCCAGCTCGTCCCGGGCCGGTATGGCCCCCAGCCGGAATGCGGGCAGCAGGTCCCGCAGCCCGTCATGGAGGCCGTGCTCCGGGAGGCCGCCGCCGAATCGCCGCTCATTACGCTGCTGACCGGCCTGAGCGTGGAAGACCTGGACATCAACCCGGGCGGCGGCACGCCGGGTCTCGGCCGGCCGCGGTTTGGCTCGCGCGTGGCGGTGTCCGACGCAACCGGGCGGCGCAAGGCCGTGGACTGCAGCTTCGTCGCCGCGGCCGACGGCGGTTCCTCCACCGTGCGCCGCCGGCTGAACATCCGCCTCGCCGGCGGCTCCGCCGAGCTCTCCAACATCAGTGTCCTGTTCCGTTCCGACACCCTCGCCGCCGCGATCACCCTGGACCCGGCCGTCCAGTACTGGGTCCTGGGACCCGAGGTGTCGGGCATGGTGGGGCGGCTGGATCTCGGCAGCACCTGGTGGGCCATCATCCAGGGCGTGGACGGCAGCGGAACACCCGACGCCGGACACCTGGTCCGCTCGCTCGTCGGGGCCGACGTCGACGTCGAGGTCATCGCCACCGACCCCTGGACGGCCCGCATGCTGCTCGCCCCGGGATACGGGCACGACGGCGTGTTCCTGGTCGGGGACGCCGCGCACCTGAATCCGCCTTGGGGCGGACACGGCTTCAACACGTGCATCGGCGACGCCGCCAACCTGGCCTGGAAGATCGCGGCCGCCCTGAAGGGCTGGGCCGGCCCGGCCCTGGCCGCCAGCTACGAGCTGGAACGCCGGCCCGTCGCGGCCCGGACCATCCGCGACGCCGCCGCCAACGGGAAGTCGCTGGCCTACCACTTCGCGGACCCGGCCCTGGGCCGGGCGGATGCGGACGGCGAGGCAGCCCGGCAGGCCGCCAGGGAGGCGCTGGCCGTCAAACAAAGCGAGTTCGACTCGCTGGGGCTGGTGCTGGGCTACGCGTACGGCTCCTCGCCGCTGGTGGTCCCGGACGGCCTGCCCGTCCCCGCCGAGGACCCCGTCAGCTACGTCCCCTCCGCCAGTCCGGGATCACTGCTGCCCCACGCCTGGCTCGACGCGACGACGTCGCTGTATGACCTGGTGGGCACCGGCTTCACCCTCCTGGTGGACCGTGACAGCCTGGGCGGCGCCGCCGCCGGGCAGGCCTACGCGGCGGCCCAGGCCGCCGCCGCGGTACACGGGATCCCGCTGGCCGTCGTCGACGTCGGACCCGACCAGCACGGAACCCCGATGACCACGCACTGGCAGGCCACCGCGGTGCTGGTCCGCCCGGACCAGCACGTCGCGTGGCGGGGGACCGACCCGGCGGCGGCCGCCGCGGCCATTGGCGTCGCCGCCGGCTGGCCGCTGGCAACACCATCCGAAGACCCCGACAGGAGATCATGTGTCCGTGCCGTCCTTCCGTGACTATCTCTACCCGCCCGACCACCCTCGGGTGGCGCAGATCCGTGGCCTGGATGCCCGGGGCTACGCCGAGGCGGCGAAGACTGACCCCTTCGCGGGTCCGATGATCCAGGGCTGGGCCGCCCAATATCCGGAGCCTTTCACCGGGGTGACCAGCGACGGGGTCCGCCGGACCGGGCTGTACCCCCTCGAGCCGGCACCGGCAGGGGAGGAAGCGCCCGCGGCCGCGATGACAGCCGCCGCCCGGGACCTGCTGGCAGGACTCACGCCGGCGCAGGCCAGGCAGCTCCGCTACGGGGTGGACGCCCACGAATGGCAGAGCTGGGCCAACCCGGAATTCCTGCAGCATGACACGGGCCTGCGCCTGGACGAACTGGACCCGGACGTGCGCGAACGGATCCTGGCCGTCCTGGCGGCGAGCCTGAGCCCGGCCGGCTTCGAGCTGGTCCGGAACCTGATGCGGATCAATGGATTCCTGGGCGACCTGGTGGAACTGCCGCAGCTGATGAACGAGTTCAGCTACAATTTCGCCCTCTATGGTGAGCCCTCGGAGACTGCCCCGTGGGGCTGGCAGCTCTTCGGCCACCACGTGGCGCTCAACGTCCTGGTGGCCGGGACCCAGATGGTGGTCTCCCCGGTGTTCCTCGGCGCCGAACCGGACGTCATCGACGCCGGCCCGCGCCGGGGCGTGGCCGTTTTCAAGGAGCGGATCGCCCTGGCGCGGCGTCTCATGCAGTCCCTGCCCGGGCCGCTGCGGGACGAGGCCACGCTTTTCGCGGACATGCAGGATCCCGCCATGCCCGAGGGCCGGCTGCACCCCGGGGACGAACGGCACCTGGCCGGCTGCTTCCAGGACAACCGCGTGATTCCCTACGAGGGCATCCCGGTCAGCGCGATGCCCGCCGCGGCACGCGCGATCCTCGACGAGCTCGTGGCAGACTTCATCGCGTACCTCCCCGACGGGCCGCGGACCGCGCGCCGGCGGGAGATCGCCGCCCACTGGGACGAAACCTGGTTCTGCTGGATCGGCGGATGGGAGGCGCAGGACGCCTTCTACTTCCGCCTGCAAAGCCCCGTGCTGGTCATGGAACTGGACCACCACACCGGCGTCTTCCTCAGCAATGACACCCCGGCCCCGTTCCACATGCACACGGTGCTGCGCACCCCGAACGGCAACGACTACGGGCGCGAGCTGGTCCGCCAGGCTGTGCACCGACACGCACCATGAACCCCCAGTAAACCGTCCACCGACGCGAATGGCCCGGAACCCCCGCAGGGGTTCCGGGCCATTCCGGTGGGTCGTGCAACCGGACCAGAGAGCCGGCCGATGCCCAGGCCGCCTAGATGTCCAGCGCAGCCCTGCGCTGCGGCGGGGGACCCACCACGGTCAGGTCCATCTCGGCCTGGGCCCGGCCGAAGCCCTCCATGTCCATGTAGGGCTCGCCGCCCTCGGTGTACATGTAGTCCTCCGTGGGCTTGTTGAAGTACTCGAAGAAGCCGTTGAACACCGACGGCGTCAGGAACCCGACCATCTGGGTGTTGTGGGAATCGAAGGCGAAGGAGTGGATGGTCCCGGCCGGGGCGTGGAGGAAGTCGCCCTTGGTGAGCAGCACTTCGCGACCGTTGGCGTAGATCCACATCCTGCCTTCGGTGCAGAGGAAGTTTTCCGTGTGCTGTTCGTGGAAATGCAGCGGAATGTAGGGGGATTTGGCGCCCTTGGTGTGGACGGCGAAGTAGTTCGATCCCGTGTTCGCCGGCCGGGACAAGTAGGTGAACATGGTCTGGTAGCTGACCATCCGTTCGCCCTCGCCGGCACTGAGGAAGTACGGGCTCTGGACGGCAGGCAGCCCGGCGTCCTGCCGGAGAGTCGGTGCCACCCGTTCGACGTCGGGGAACGTCATGCCGAATTCGGCGCCCACCGCCGCGCACTCCTGCCGGCCGAGCTTCCGGCCCGGGGTGACAGGCGGGACGTGCGAATCGATGGGAGTGCCGACGCGTTCGTAGTAGGCCTCGGCGCCGCCGGGGGTCATCCAGTTCAGGAACCGGGTGTAGTGGCTTGCCATCCGGTACGCGTGCGGGGTTCCCGGCGGGATCACCACGGAATCCCCGGGAGTCAGGATACGGCTTTCGCCCGGCAGCCAGACGTGCAGGATGCCGTCGAAGACGTACAGGGTTTTGTGTTCCACCGTGTGGCTCACGAACGGCGATTCGGCCCCCATGCCGCCGGAGATGTAGGCGGCGCTGAAAATCCCGCCGGTATCCGCCGCCCGGGCGATCACCGTGACCAGCTGGCCGTTGATCTCATAGCGGGTGCCTTCGCCGGACGCCATGTAGTACGGGACGGCGTCCCCCGGCAGCACATTCGCCACCGGGAGCTGTTTGTTCATTTCCTCAACGCTGAGGGACATCGCATCCTTCTTTCCTGTCTGTGGAGCGCGGGCTGTCCCCAAGACTGCCCCTGATTCTCCGCCGCGGCGACTTCCAATTCCATTGGATGAAACACTTCTGCTCTTCGCTCCGGGCTGTCGGGCCCCAAAAGCCGTTGACGGCGGCCCGCGGGTGCTAACGGCTAGGCGCCTGCGGCTTTCGCCGATACGGTCCAAAGTCCCTGTTTTGGCGTCAGTCCTCCCGGCTAGTCTTGCGTGAGGCGCATGGCGGTCCGTAATGCGAGCCGGTGCGCCTCCAGCCAACAACAATGGGGGGTACGTTGTCCAACGATTCAGTCATGACCTGGTTGCCCGGCGATGCAAGCCGCGCAGCGGCGGCCGAGCCTTCCGAGCGGAGCGACGCCGTCGCCCCCTCCTGGGACCGGGCCATCCCGCCGGGGTCTCCGGGCGCCAGCCGCGGTGACTACTGCCGCGACCATTGGCCGCCCCTGTAGGGCACCGCAGAGCCGGCAATATTCCTGCCCGTGGCGGACCCGACGGCGGCTGCGCACGGCTGTTGGCTTCTATTTACCCAGGATTTACGTGACCGGCCTTGTGGGCGTTTCACGGCCGCAGCGAAACTGATAACGCGGGCTGACATGATCTGTTCAGCCGCGAGGACAAACCAAACCAGCGGGCAGCAGCGACGCTTTCCCCTTCATTCTGTGGCGATGATGCGCGGAAGGGGAGCCCGCGAATCGGGAGGATCGTCATGGCCGGCACATTTGAACTCTTCGTAGATGCCGATGCCTGCTTCAGGTTTCGGCTCAGGTCACCGGATGGGGCCGTACTGGCCGTTTCAAAGGGCTTCGCGGACAAGCCTGCAGCGGTTGCAGGCATCACCGCGGTGCGTGAGTACGCCGGCATGGGGCTGATCAGTGATCTGTGCCCGGAGCCGCCGGCAACTCCGGCGGCACCGCGGCCGCGGACCACCCCGGCTGCCGTGCCTGGCGTCGACCGGCGGGTGCACGACAACGACCTCCGGATCCGCGCCCGGGCCCTCCGTCGCCCGGCGCACGGGCCGGGCGCCGTCGGCGTCGGTTGATCCGTTAGGGGCCGCCGTTACGGGTCCATTCCGGCGTGCACCGGAACGAACTCGATCTTGTTCGCGGGCTGGACCGTTTTCTTGGGGGCGCGCGAGAACCCCTTGGCGTCCAGGTGGTTCTGCGCCCGGTACTCTGCCAGGGCCTCGTCATAGATGCCATTGAGCCGGTGCCCGGAATAGACGTGTTCTGAGCCGTCCGTGAACGTGATGCTGATGAGCGACTTTTCCGGGAAATGCCGGTTCATGCGGATGAAACCCTCGGCGTCTTGTTTGAGATTGATCATGTGGTTCCCACTTTCGTGATCGAGTTGATCCAGTCTCCCGCCTTCGCCGTGCCTAAACCAACCGGTCAAGACCAGCCGGCCCCATCCAACGGGTCCGGGCCACTGTGTTCGATGGGGATGGGGATGGGGATGGGGGCTTGCCGCTATTCAGAGGCGTACGCGTCCACCGCTTGCTGCAGCACGGGGCTGAAGCGGTCCCAGGAATCGGCCGGCGTGGCCACAACCAGGACGCTGCTTCCCCGGGTTCCTGCAACGAGGCATGCTATTTCACGATATTTGTGGGCACCGATCCGCGTCACATAGGTGTCTTCCACGCAGGAACCGGTGCCTCCCCGGAACCCCATTCCGGCACGGTACTGCAGCCGGCTCGCGGAGGCGGCGTTCTCGCCCGTGAGATGGGCCAGCCGGAATTCGGGCCAATTGGCCAGCGACTCGTCACCCTGTTGCGGCGTGGCATTGAGGTAGATCTGAAGGTCCCCGTCGGGGGCGGTGACGGTCGCGGACACGCTGCCGGGGTCGCCCGGCACGGGAGCGGCGTCAGGTGGGATGGCCAGCACGGCTGTTGTGTCAGGAAGTTCCAGTGGCTGCCATCCTGCCGGGGCCGGTCCGGAACGGAACCAGGCGAACGGGGTGGGGCCGGAGTCAGGAGCCGCCGTCTGGTTCCCGGCCGGACTGCCGCACGCGCTGAGGGCCAAGGCCGCCAGCGCCGACGGCACCCCGAGCAGGAACCCCCGGACGGGGCGCTGCCCAAGCGCCCCGTGGCTGCTACTTGTTGCCGTCACCGTCGTCCGGTCCTCCGTTGTTGTCGGCATCATGATCATTTCCGGCCGGCACCCGGGCGGGCGGCGGAACCATGGGCCGCGGAGCCGGTGGAACGACGCGCCGCGGGGCGGGCGCCGGCGGCCGGATCATGGGCGCCGGTGGCCGGATCATTTGGGCCGGGGCGGGCGGGACCACAGTCCGCGGCGGAGCCGGCACGACGGGCGGGGCGACAGTTGACGGCGGAGCCGGGTTGCTTGCGGGGTCCTTGGGCGACGGCGGGGGGTTCCCTGTCGCAGGAACCGATGGGACTGTGTAGGGTGCCGGTGCCGGTGCCGGCAGTGCTGGGTGCCCGGCGGAGCAGGCCCCCAGCAGCAGGATGGTGCCTAACGCCGCGGCGGCAGTCGCCGGGCGAAGAATCTTCATTGTGCTCTCCTCAGGGATGGCCGGCCAGGGCAGCCGGGCTGTCCCTACAACGGTTCCGGCTGCCTGCAGGTTCAACGCTGCCCGGCAATTGCCGGCAGCCGGGCGCAAGTGAACTGTTCGCGGGCCGGCGTCGTCCTACCTCCAAGGAGGCTGAAATGTCCGATCAGGAGGCCGAGCTACTGCGATCGCTGCAGGAGGCTTACGGCCCGGCGCTATGGCGGTTCGTCATGAAAATGACCCGCGACAGCACCCTGGCGGATGACGTCGTACAGGAGACGCTGATCCGCGCATGGAAACACCCGGCGATTCTGCAGCGCCCGGAGACAGCGGTGCGGGCCTGGCTTTACACAGTTGCCCGCAACCTCGTCATCGATGACCGGCGCAGCGCCCGCCGCCGGCACGAAACGGGAATCGACCAGCTGCCCGAAATTCCGGAGACGGACCGGGTCGACAGGATCCTGGACGGGTGGCTTGTCTCAGATGCGCTCGCCGGGCTGTCCGCCGAGCACCGGGCCGTCGTCATTCATTCGTACTATCTGCGAGAGACAACGGCCGAGATCGCGCAAAATCTTCAAGTGGCCGAGGGAACGGTGAAGTCGCGCCTGCACTACGCGCTGAGGGCGATGCGGCTGGCCCTGCAGGAGGGAGGCGTGACGCCATGAACCAGAACGGAACCGATGAGTACCGGCGCTGGGATGCCGCGTACGTGCTGGGATCCCTCGTCTCTTCCGAGCGGCGCGAGTTCGAGGAGCACCTGTCCGGCTGCGCGGGCTGCAGGGCCGCCGTCGCCGAACTTGCCGGACTGCCGTCGCTGCTGGCAGCACTCTCACCCGAGGAAGCCCAGTCCCTCGGGCGGCCCGACGGCGAACGGCCGACGCCGAAGTTGCAGCCCGGGCTGGCTGATAAGGTCCAGCGCGGTCGCCGGCGCACCCGCCTGGCCGTCGCCGGGCTCATGCTGGGCGCCGCTGCCGCCGCGGGCGCGGTTTACGTTGCGGTCACGCCGTCCCCTCCACAGGCCGCCCAGATCCAGGCCGTATCCGCGACGGCCCTGAACTTCACGCCGGTCGCCGACAGTGCCCTGGCGGCCAGCGGAACCCTGACCACGCAGCCGTGGGGAACGCAGATCGACTGGAAGTGCACGTACACGCCGACCCCGGCCGACTATGCTCTGCCGGGCCGTCTCCGCACGCCGGAGGAGTACGGATTGGTGGTTGTCGACTCCCGCGGTGCCACGACCCAGGTGGCCACCTGGACGGCAACGCCGGGGACAGTGGCGACGCCGACGGCCACCACGGTTGTCCCGACGGCCGATATCCGCAGCGTTGAAATCCGGTCCGTCGCGAGCGGCAAGACGCTGCTGGCTGCGCACCCGTAGCGCCGGCACGCCCGCGTGCACGAACGCCGGCGGGTCGATCAGCGGCGCCGCCCCGAATGGATGGCCAGGACGCTGTTGCAGGGACAATGGAGGTGTGACTTCCGCGACCGTACCCCTGGACCCAGCCTGCTCCAAGGGCCTCTTCGACCTCGGCGTCATCGGGGCGGGCCTGACTTTTGCGGAATCGCTGGGGGCCCTCGCGGCGGCATTGCGTTCCGGGGGTGCCGGGGCGTCCGCGGTGGTGCAGGCGCCTCCGGGCACGGGCAAGACGACGCTGGTGCCGCCGCTGCTGGCCAACCTTGCTGCGGGCGGGCGGGGCGGCCGTCCGCGGATCGTGGTCACTCAGCCGCGCCGCGTCGCTGCCCGTGCGGCCGCCCGGCGCTTGGCCGCCCTGGCCGGCACCCGGCTCGGCGACCGTGTGGGCTACACCGTCCGCGGGGAACGCCAGATGGGCCCGGGAACCGTGATCGAGTTCGTCACTCCCGGCATCCTGCTGCGCCGCCTCCTCGCGGACCCGGGGCTTGAGGGCACGGACGCCGTGATCCTCGACGAGGTCCACGAACGCGGTCTGGAGACCGACCTCCTTGTTGGCATGCTCAGCGAAGTCCGCCAGTTGCGCGGCGACCTCGCCCTCGTCGCCATGTCGGCCACACTCGACGCGCCCCGTTTCGCCGCGCTGATCGGTGAGTCGGCGGCCGGAAACGACGACGGCGTCGGCCCGGCACCGGTCATCGACTGTCCGTCCGCGTTGTTCCCGCTGGACGTGGAATGGGTCCCCGCGTCGGTGCCTCGCCTGGACGAACGGGGCGTGGCCCGGGCCTTCCTGGACCATGTGGCCGACACGGCAGCGGCCGGGCACGCCGCCGCGCTGGCCGCCGGGCGGGACCTGGACGCCCTGGTGTTCGTTCCCGGAGCGTGGGAGGTCTCCTACATTGCCGCGCGGCTCCGCAGCCGGAGCAGCGCCGAGGTTCTGGAACTCCACGGCCAGGCCGGGCCCGCGGAGCAGGACCGCGCCGTCTCCGGGCGTGAGCCCGGCGGGGCCGCCCGGATCATCGTTTCCACCTCACTCGCCGAATCCTCCCTCACCGTCCCGGGCGTCCGGCTGGTCATCGATTCCGGGCTGTCCCGGGAGCCGCGGCGCGACGCCGGCCGCGGAATGTCCGGCCTCGTGACGGTGTCCTGCTCCCGGGCGTCCGCGGACCAGCGCGCCGGCCGTGCCGCACGCCAGGGCCCGGGCACGGTGATCCGCTGCTACGACCAGAGGGCCTTTGGCGCCGCGCCAGCGCACCCGACGCCGGAGATCGCGGCGGCTGACCTCACCGGTGCCGCCCTGATCCTGGCGTGCTGGGGATCCCCCGGCGGCAGGGGACTCGCACTGCCCGACGCGCCGCCCCGGGCCGCGATGGACGAGGCCGTCGAAGTGCTGCGGGAACTCGGCGCCGTCGCCCCGGACGGCCACGCAACCGAAGTGGGCAAGGTCCTGGCCCGGGTCCCGACGGACCCCCGGCTGGCCCGGGCCCTGCTGGACGGCGCCGCGACAGTGGGCCACCGCACGGCGGCCGAGGCTGTCGCCCTGGTCTCAGGGGACCAGCGTGCCCCGGGCGCAGACCTCACCCGCCTGGTTGCCGCGCTGCGGACGGGCCGGGATCCCGGATCCCGGCGCTGGGCGGAGGACGTCCGGCGGATGGAGTCGATCGCCCGGCAAGAATCCACCGGCGTCGGGCCCGGGGAATCATCCCGCGCCGCACCGGTAGCGCCCGCCGGGACCGTCGGTGCCGCTGAGGCAATCGGCTTCGTCGTCGCCCTGGCTTTCCCGGACCGGGTGGCGCGCCGCGTTCCGGGCGAGGGGCCCGCACAATACCTGCTCACGTCCGGAACGCGGGCGGGGTTGCCGGCCGGCAGCCCCCTGTCCGGGTACGAATGGCTGGGCGTGGCCGAAGTGTCCCGCGCGCAAGGTCGCGACGCCGCGGGGACCGGCGCCGTCATCCGCTCTGCGGCGCCCCTGACAGCGGACACCGCAGAGGCCGCCGCCGGCAACCTCCTGAGCGAGACTCTGCAGGCGCGGTTTAGCCAGGGCCGCGTCTCGGCCCGGCGGGAGCGCCGCTTGGGCGCGATCGTGCTCTCGTCCACCCCGGTACGGCCTCCTGCGGAAGAGGGCCGCGCAGCTGTGGCCCGCGCCCTGGCCAGTGAGGGGCTGGCGACCATCGGGTGGTCGAGCGCCGCGGACGGCCTGCGCCGCCGTCTTGCCCTGCTGCACCGGGAGCTGGGCGGAGCATGGCCCGACGTTTCCGAACCGGCGCTGCTGGCCCGGCTCGAGGACTGGCTGGCCCCGGAACTCGCGGCGCTGGCCGGCGGGGCATCCACGGGCGGGATCGACCTCGCCGGCCCGCTGAGCCGGCTGCTGCCGTGGCCCGAGGCGGCCCGGCTGGGCGAACTGGCACCCGAGTCGCTGGCGGTCCCCAGCGGATCCCGGATCCGGATCGACTACCCGGACGCGGCAGACGCCACCGGCCGGCCGGTAGTGGCCGTCAAGCTGCAGGAGTGCTTTGGCTGGGCCGAGACACCGCGGCTGGCAGATGGGCGCGTGCCGGTGCTGTTCCACCTGCTCTCGCCGGCGCGCCGGCCCCTGGCCGTGACAGACGATCTCGCATCGTTCTGGTCCGGCCCCTACGCGCAGGTCCGGGCCGAAATGCGCGGCCGTTATCCCCGGCATCCGTGGCCTGAAGACCCCTGGACCGCGCCCGCGACAGCCCGGACCAAGCCGCGGAACTGACCCCGGGACCCGCTGACGGCTGACCACTCGCGCCGCCCGGGCAACAGGGGCATGATGAAGGAGCACGACGCCGGCGGGGCTCCTGGCCCGCGGGACGCCGGGCAACCAGGCCGGTCAAACAGGAACTCAGCCACGCGATGAAGAGTGATGGCCATGCACTTTGCGTTCGTCTCCATTCCCGCCTACGGACACGTGAACCCGACCCTGCCGCTGGTGGCGGAGCTCGTGGGCCGGGGGCACAGGGTCACATACTTCACCTCCGCCGACTTCGGACCGATGATCCGCAACGCCGGCGCGGACTTTCATGCTTCCGGGGGGAACTGGATGGCGTCGATGCCCGCCCTCGGGCCCGGGCAGGGGGCACAGGCGCACCTGATGTTGCCGATCATGAACCGCGTGTTCGAGGATCTCAGAGCCAGCTTCCCGGCGCTGGTCGACCAACTCCGCCGCGACCCGCCGGACGCCGTCTGCTTTGACGCGATGACGCTGAGCGGCAGCATGGCCGCGGAAAAGATCGGCGCCCCGGCCATTGCCCTGATGCCCACCTATGCCACCAACGAGCACTTCTCGCTGAGATCGCTGATGCCTGCCCCACCACCGGACGGCGCCGATGAGATGGCCAAGGTTGCGCTGGCCATGGGCCGCTTGCTGGCGGAGTTCGCGGCCGGTCAGGGCGTGCGGACACCGCGGATGTTCGACGGTCCGCCTGCGCCGTTCAACATCGTGTTCCTTCCCCGCGAATTCCAGCCCATGGGGGCGACCTTCGATGACCGGTTCCGGTTTGTGGGTCCCAGCGTCGGCCGCCGGGACGGCGACGGCGAATGGGAACGTGAGGGAACGGGACCGCTGCTGTTCATTTCGCTGGGAACCACACCGCTGAACCGCCGGCCGGACTTCTTCCGGATGTGTCTTGAGGCCTTCGGCGGAAGCGAGTGGGACGTCGCGATGGCCGTCGGGGACCAGACCAGCCCGGCCGATCTTGGCACGATTGCGCCGAACGTCCGGGTCCGGCCGTTCTTCCCGCAGTTGCAGGTACTGCGCCAGACAGACGTCTTCATCACCCATGCGGGCATGAATTCGACCATGGAGGCGCTGTATTTCGCCGTCCCGCTGGTGGCCGTGCCGCAGCAGCCGGAGCAGGCGGCCACGGCCCGTCGGCTCGAAGAACTGGGTCTTGGCCGGCACCTTGCGGCAGAGGACGTCGGGCCCGACGCGCTCCGGGCCGCGGTCGCCGCCGTCCACACCGACCCGCAGGTCCGGCGGAACCTGGCCGCGATGAGCGAGGTTGTCCGCAACGCGGGAGGTGCCGTGGCTGCCGCCGACGCCATCGAGGCGCGTGTGCACCACGGGGCGGGCCGGTTCGGCGACGTCGGTTAGGCCGGCTCGGTTAGGCCAGCTCGTTTAGGCCGGATCGTTTAGGAGTGCGGCCGCGGGATTTTCGCCGTGTGCCTTCAGGAAGTCGGCGACCGACGCCGCGAGCGATGCCCCCGCCTCGTCGGCACTGCGCTTCGCGCCGGCGACGGCAAAGGAGTGGTCGCCGCCCTCGCGCCACTCCACGGTCGCGGACGGCCCGATTTTGGCCGCCACGGCCTCCAGCAGTTCCGGGGTGGCGAACGTGTCGCGCGTGCCCTGCAGGAAGAGCATCGGCAGAGTCAGCCCGTAGAGGTGCTCGTCGCGGAGCTTTTCCGGTTTCCCGGGCGGGTGCAGCGGGTAGCCCAGATAGACCAACCCCGCGGCCGGCATACCTTCCGCGACGGCCATTGAGGCCATGCGGCCGCCGAACGACTTCCCGGCGGCCCACAACGGCCGGCCGGCGGAACGGGATGCGGCGGCGTCCATGGCCGCCCGCCAGGTGGCGATGGCAGCCGGCGGCCGGTCCGGGAATTTTCGTCCTGCCTCACGGTAGGGGAAGTTGAAACGCAGGGTGGCGACGCCTAGTTCATTCAGGGCGCGGGTGAAGCCCACAAGGAACGGATGGTCCATCCCCGCCCCGGCGCCGTGGGCAACAACCAGGGTTGCGAAGGAGACCTCGGGGCCGGCAAAGACGGCCGACACTGTGGCGTCGCCGACCTCAAGGATGATCGGGAACTCAGGCGTTGTCATGCGTCCATCATGCCGGGTGGATGGCCGTTCCGCTCTTCAACTGTCTACGCCGCCGGGGTAGGTTGTCCCCATGGCCAAGGAAGAAGTCCACCTCACTGTCAGCGGTCCGCACGGCGACCGGGAGTTGCGGGTGTCGAGCCCGGCGAGGGTCGTCTGGCCCGGCCCGGGGCTGACCAAGCTGGACCTGGCCCGGTACATGGTGGACGTCGGGGACGCCTTCCTGGCCGCGAACGGGGACCGGCCGGTGACGCTCCAGCGGTTCAAGGACACGGTGGACGGCGAGCAGTTCTTCTCCAAGAACCCGCCCAAGGGTGCCCCGGAATTCATCCGCGCGGTCGACGTCGTCTATCCCAGCGGACGCACGCATCCCCAGCTGGTCATTGACGAGATCGCCGCCGCGGTGTGGGCGGTGCAGATGAACACGGTGGTCTTCCACCCCTGGGCCTCCCGGGCCGGCAAGCCGGATTATCCGGACGAGTTGCGGATCGACCTCGATCCGCAGCCCGGTACCGGGTTCGCCGAGGCCGTTCCGGTCGCACGGGAGCTGCGGCGGGTCCTCGCGGAGGCCGGGCTGGAGGCCTTCATCAAGACCTCGGGGAACCGCGGGCTCCACGTCTTTGCCCCGATCGAGCCGACCCGGGAGTTCCTGGACGTGCGGCACGCCGTCATCGCGGCGGCCCGCGAACTCGAACGTCGCATCCCCGAGCAGGTCACCACGGCATGGTGGAAAGAGGAACGCGGCGCCCGCATCTTCGTCGACTTCAACCAGGCGAACCGCGACCGCACGATCGCGGGGGCCTACAGCCCGCGGGCACTCGCCACCGCGACGGTGTCGTGCCCGGTCCGTTGGGAAGAGCTCGGGTCCGTCGACCCGGCTGCCTTCACGATCGCCACCGTGCCGGAGCGGCTCAAAGCCTCCGGCGATCCGTGGGAGGACATGCACGCGGGCGGCGCGGGCTCCGTCGATCTCCTGCTGGAATGGTGGAACAGGGACCTCGAGGCCGGGCTGGGGGAGCTGCCGTTCCCGCCGGACTTTCCGAAGATGCCCGGGGAACCGCCGCGGGTGCAGCCCAGCCGGGCGCGCAACAGCGGCTGAGGCTGCCGGTCCGGCCTGGGCCGGGGGGTCCCTACGCCGGAGCCGACTCCAGTCTGCTGTTGCGGATGAAGGCCGCGATTTCCTCGACCATTTGTGCTCCGCGGCGGATGCGGCCGGCTGAGGTAAGAAGGCCGTGCGCGTACCCCGGGAGGTGCTGGTACCGCACCTCTGCTCCGGCCCGCGCCAAGGCGGCGGCGTAGCCGGCACCCTCATCAACCAGCGGATCGTTGTCCACTGTGATGACGAAGGCCGGCGGAAGCCGTGCAGGCAAGCTGGCCAAGGCCGGGCTGATGTCGGGCGCCGCACGGTCCACGGCCTCCGGAAGGTACAGGTCCGCGAACCATGCGATCGTCTCCGCTACCAGGGGGAACCCCTCAGTGACGCGGGCATATGAGGGCGAGGACATGGTCAGATCCACCATCGGATAGATGAGGACCTGCGCCGCGACCGGCAGCGGGTCAGCCATCCCGGCGTTCTCTATTGCCAGCACCGCCGCAAGCTGACCTCCTGCACTATCGCCGACCAGAACAGCCTCGGTTACGTCCAGTCCGTGGACCCCACCCGCCGTGAACAGCCAGTCCAACGCGGCCCGGCTATCCTCGATTGCGGCCGGATACGGGTGCTCCGGGGCAAGCCGGTAGTCCACCGCCACGACCGGCAGGCCTGTCAGGGCAGCCAGCCGCCGGCAGAGCCCGTCATGCGTGGACAGACTCCCCATGACCCAGCCCCCGCCGTGGAAGAACAGCACCACGGGGGTGGGGCCGGAGGAGACCCGCGGGTCATAAACCCGCGCCTGGAAGTCGTCCACGGTGAAGTCGGAGACGGAAGAAAGAGCATCTCCGCTCAGCCCGTTCGACGCGCACCCGCGCTCATAGAGTTCACGAACCTCTCGGACCGGGTAGGTGTGAAACGGACGGCCGCCGGAGGCCCGGAACTTCTCCAGAACCTCCGCGGCGTCCGCGGCGACCGGCCTTCCGCTGAACAGGTCTGGCTGGGTCATCGCACGGGCCCGGCGTCTGCCAGCTGGAGGTAGTCGTCAAGTTCGAACTCACGGGTGCTTGCCCGGTATTCCTCGACGGTTCCGGACCAGTTGTTGATAACGCGGCCCTCCTCGTTCTTGTACCAGGAGGAGCAGTCGGAGGAGAAGGCCGACTGTCCAAGCTCGTCCTGAACGCGCTTGTTGAACATATCCAGCACACCGCGGTCCACCTCGAGAATCCGCGACTCGTCGGCAGCGATGTACTCGACGGCCTGTGAGATGTAGCGGTGCTGCGCTTCCAGCATGGACACCACGGAGTTGTGGTTCAGGTTGGTGTTCGGTCCGTAGACCAGGAACAGGTTGGGGAAGTTGTCGACCGTGATGCCGAGGTACGCCTCGGGGGTGTTGCCCCACCGCTCGTCCAGGCGGAGTCCGCCGCGTCCCGCCACGCGCATCGATCCCTGGAACGCATGGCTTTTGAACCCGGTGGCGTAGATGATCACATCGAACTCGTGCTCGACGCCGTCGGCCGTTCGGATGCCAGCGCGGGTGATCTCCGTGATGGACTCGGTCACCAGTTCCACGTTGTCGCGGGTGAGGGCAGGGTAGAAATCGTCGCTCCGCAGAATGCGCTTGCAGCCGAAGTCGTAGTCGGGAGTGAGCTTGTCCCGCAGCGCGGGATCGGAGACCTGGGTTTCGAGATGCTGGCGGGCGAGCTGGACACCTTCCTCTGAAGCTGCCGTGTGGCGGCGCGTCCGCTCGAATCCGGCTTCGCGGAACTCATGGATTTCCTGGCGCTGCTGGCGGTAGGTGTCCGGGTTCGCCAGGAAGTTCGCACTCTCCTCCTTTGTGAAGACGTACTGGTCCCGGGGGAGGACGTAGTTGGCTGAACGCTGGAACACTGTCAGGTTCGCGGCGATTTTCGCGACCTCCGGCACGTACTGGACCGCGGTTGCGGCCGAACCGATAGAAGCGACCCGTTTGCCGGTGAGATCAAGATCGTGCCGCCACGTGGAGGAGTGGAATGCCGCGCCCTCGAATTTGTCGGAGCCGGGGAAGGCGGGGATGTTCGGGGCGTTCAGCTGTCCCCATGCGGCGACCAGGGAACGGGTCAGGAACTGGGAGCCGTCGTCGGTCCGGACAGTCCAGAGGCGGCGGTCCTGGTCCCATTCAGAAGCCAGGATGTTCTGGCCGAAGCGGATGTGTTTGCCGAGTCCGAATTCCTCGACCAGGGAACGCAGGTAGCCCTGGAGTTCCTCCTGGCCGGCAAACATCCGGGAAACCTTCAGGTTCAGGAAATAGCTGTAGCAGTACACGAGTGCCTGGGTGTCACATGCGGCGCCGGGGTAGGTGTTCTCCCGCCACACACCTCCGACGTCGTTGCCGCGCTCCAGGATCAGGAAGTCATCGATGCCGTCCTGGACGAACTGGGCGCCCTGGCCCAGGCCGCCGAAGCCGGCGCCGATGACGATGGCACTGTAAATGTGGTCGTTGGTGGATGACATTTAGGTCTCTCCTCAGTGGTGGAATGTTAGGTAGGTCAGGAAAACGTGATGATCTGGCGGAGGGCGTGGCCGCCGTCGAGGGTGTCCATGGCGCGGTTGATCTCTTCGAGTGCGATGGTGTCCGAGACAAGTCCCTCAACGGCCAGCTGCCCGGAGCGCCAGAGCTCTGCGTAGATCGGAATGTCGTGTTCCGGAACGGCCGAGCCGAGGTAGCTGCCGACGATCGACCTCCCCTCGGCCGTCAGGGCGAGCGGGTCAATCGAGGCAGGCTGGCCCGGGGCCGGCAGTCCCACAGTTACGGTGATGCCCCCGGGCTTTGTGAGGGCGATGGCAGCTTCCAGGGCGCGGGGGTGTCCTGCTGCTTCAATGACAGCGTCGAACTTCTCGCCTCGTTCCAGCGCAGTCGCGGAGGTCATGGCGTCAGCGGCGCCGAGTCTTTTGGCGGCATCCAGCTTGGCCGGCAGCGTGTCGATGCCAACCACGTATTCGACGCCGGTTGCGACGGCGGTGATGAGCGCTGCCATGCCTACGCCACCGAGTCCCACGACGGCCACCCTGGCGGAGGGGCCGGGCTTGGCGACGTTGAGGATCGCTCCGCCGCCGGTGAGCAGGGCACAGCCGAGCAGCGCTGCGATATGCGCCGGCACGTCCGGGCCGACGGGCACAACGGAGCGGCGGGAGACCACGGCGTGCGTGGCGAATGCGGAGACTCCGAGGTGGTGATGCACAGGTTCTCCGGTCCTGGAAAGCCTCCGGGTGCCACCGAGCAGCGTGCCTTCAGTGTTGGACGCACTGCCTTGCCCGCAGGGCGTCTTGCCGTTGGACTGACATCCGGCGCATGCGCCGCACCGGGGGAGGAAGGTCATGACGACACGTTGGCCGAGTGGAACGTCGTCGACCCCTGCGCCCAATTCCTCCACGATGCCGGCGGCTTCGTGACCGAGCAGCATTGGAACCGGCCGCGGCCGGTCTCCGTTGACTACGGACAGGTCGGAATGACAGACCCCGGCGGCCTCTATGCGGACCAGGATCTCACCGTGTCCCGGTCCGTCCAGCTCAAGGTCCTGCACCTGGATGGGCCGTGAGTCCGTATAGGGCCGGTCCGTCCCGATGGCTTCCAGCACCGCTCCGCGGATGGTCCTGGTGCGGCTGGCTGTCTGCGCGGTTCGGCTTGTGTCTTCGATCGTCACGGTTCGTTCCTCCTCAAAGGGTGCTTTCGTCCCGGTGGGAGATCGTTCCCCCGACTACGGACTGTCCATTGAGCGTAGGCAGCCGGACAACGCCAGTCATGGGGCAGAACGTCAGGAGTTCGCCATTTCTTTGTACGATTCGCCCTAAGGGCGCTCGCCGGAACCGGGCACGGGAGTATCGCTGTTCGTGTGGGATATCGGCCGAAAGGTCCAAAGATTGGCCCGTGGCACCGAGGTAGCTATTCCTTTCGCGGTGCCTCGTTGCGCGGTGCTTCGTTGCGCGGTGCCTGGGTCCGGCCCCTGAGGGCCAACCAGAGCTGGGCCGCGACGTCGGGATCGTCGAGGTCCACCCCGAGGAGTTCCCTGGCCTGGCCAATCCTGTAGCGCACCGAGTTCCGGTGCACGCCGAGTTCGCGCCCGGCGGCCTCCCATTGCCCGCGGTGGGCCAAGTACGCGCGCACGGTCTCGAGGAGGTGGCCCGGGTGCGCGACCAGCTCGTCCACCCATTTGTCAGCCGGAAGATCGAGTCCGTGGCCGACGCGTATGAGCCGTCCGGGAGGGGCCGACTTGGCAACCTCTGCGGCTTGGGCCGCGATCTCGTGCAGGCGCCGAAGCGGCATCGGGCCGCCCCACGCTCCGCGGACACCCTTTGGCAGCTGCGGGTAGGGGCTCGATGCTGCCTGGAGCACGAACAGAACACCGGACCGTTCCAGCACGAGTCCGGCCGGAAGCGGCTGCGCCGCGATCTGCTCAGCGTCCGGGAGCACTGCGACAAACGCCGTCTCGGGCAGTGGCTCGGAGCCCATCTGCGTCGCAAGGAGGCGCGCGGCGTCATCATGGCCCTCCAGGACGAGCGCCGCCAGCATCCCCTCGGCGCGGCGCCGTTCAGCCGCCGCGCGGCGCTGTCCTGCCGCCCGCGCCGCAAGGAGCGTGGACGCGGTCAGGAACAGGTGCCGTTCTGCAGCAGCAAGTTGCCCGCTTCGGCCCAGCGCAAGGTAGCCGGACATCGCCGGGCCGTCCGAGACCGGATAGAGGGAAGCCGTACCGGATGCCAGCTGGATATTGCCGGTCGCGCCGCGGCGCGCGGTCCGCAGCCGGGCAGCCTCGCGGGCCAGTTCCGCCAGCAGTCCGGCCGGCAGTTCTCCGCCGCTGGCAGCCGACGACGGTGGTCCCTCCCCTTCGGGAAGATAGGCAACCCAGGTGCCGAGGGCGCGGGAGAGTTCACGCACGATCTCGGGCTCGGCGTCCTCGTCGGCGGCGGCACGGGTAAGCGCCACCTGAAGTCCCAGCAGGGCGGTGAGTTCGGCCTCGCCGCCTTGCCTGACCAGCTCCCAGTAGGCCCGCGACACGGCCAGGAAGGGGGATTCCCGGGGAACTGTCAGAAGGGGAAGGCCCGATTCCACGCACGCCGCCCGCAGCTCGTCGGGCACCATGGCGTGGCCCGAACCCAGGCCCAGTCCCAGGGCAGCAACGCCGCCGTCGACGAGCCGCCGTACGTAATTTTGGGCCGCGTCCGCCCGAGCGTCACCGTTGAGGCCGCCGAGCTGCAGCCCCACCGTCAGGAGCAGTTCGCCGCCATAGAGGAACACCGTCGGATCCTCCAGCTCGGACACATGTACACCCGTGAGCTCAACGCGGGGGAGCGGGATCGGCCAGAAGGGCACCAGGTCAGGCTTGGCAGCCTCGACGAGCCGCGCGAGGGTGATCATGCATAGATCATAGGGCACACGCCTTTGTGCAATCCGGCTTCACGTCTCCTCAATTGGGATGGATCATCCAAAGACAATGGGCTGCGCCGTCCCTATCGTGGATTCAAACACACGAGGAGGACCCATGACCGCCACCCGAGAAATCGCCCCCACCCGGGCCGATGATCCGGCCAGCGTCGCAGCCACGGCCCGACGCCTGCTCACCGAGCTCCCCGGCCCGCGTTCCCGGGACCTGGAAGCGGAACGCCGCCGGCAGGTCACGGACGCGTTCGGCATTACCATGCCCGTGTTCATCGACCACGCGCTAAATGCGCTTCTCGTGGACGTTGACGGCAATCACCTGATCGACTTCGCCTCCGGCATCGCCGTGACGAGCGTCGGCGCGGCCAACCCGCGGGTGGCCAGGCGCGCCGCCGCCCAGCTCGAACGATTCACCCACAGCTGCTTCATGGTCACCGAATATGCGTCCTTCGTTGACGTTTGCCGGTGGCTCAACGAGCACACGCCCGGCGACTTCGAGAAGCGGACCGCCCTGTTCACTACCGGCGCGGAGGCTGTCGAAAACGCGGTCAAGATCGCCCGCGCCGCAACCCGGCGCCCGAACATCCTCGTCTTCGATGACGCCTATCACGGCCGCACCCAGCTCACGATGGCCATGACGGCCAAGGAAAACCCGTACAGGCTCAACTTCGGTCCGTTCCCGGGTTGTGTCTTCCGGGGCCCGACGGCGCCCGCGCACGCCACCCCTGATGGACCCGGCGAAGCCCTCACGCAGGTCGAGGCGCTTCTTGCCGAGCACGGGCAGGAAACTTTCGCAGCGATGGTCATCGAACCGATCCAGGGCGAGGGCGGCTTCATCGTCCACGCCCCCGGCTTCCTCACCGGGCTCCGGGAGATCGCGACGCGCCACGGAATCGTCCTGGTCATCGACGAGATCCAGACCGGCATGGGCCGCACCGGGAAGCTGTTCGCTTCCGAGCACGAGGGCATCGCCGGGGACATCACCCTGACCGCGAAGGCCCTCGGCGCAGGCCTGCCGCTTGCGGCCGCTACCGGGCGCGCCGAGCTCATGAACGCCGTTCACACCGGCGGTCTCGGCGGCACCTACGCCGGCAATCCGGTGTCCTGCGAGGCCGCCCTGGCGGTATTTGAAATCCTCGGCGAGGGCACCCTGCTGGAGAATGCTGGTCGCATCGAGGCCGCAGTTCGTCGGCGCTTGGGGCCCCTGGTGGCACTGGAGGGCGTCGCCGACGTGCGCGGTCGCGGCGCCATGATGGCAATCGAGTTCCGCGACGGCTCAGGACCCCGCGGGGACCTCGCCGCCGCCGCCGCCAAGGCAGCCAACGCCCACGGCGTCATCACCCTCACCTGCGGGACAAACGGAAATGTGATCCGCCTGCTTCCGCCGCTTGGCATCGAGGCCGACGTCCTTGATGAGGGCCTGGCGGTGCTGGAGGCTTCCATTCGCTATGTGCTGTCATGAGTGTGCTGTCATGAGTGGTCCTGCAATGCGGCCCGATCGAGGCCGGCCATGAAGTCCGGCCCGCCCAGCGCGCCCCTCGAGGGAATCCTCGTTGCGGACTTTTCCCGCGTGCTCGCCGGGCCGCTGGCGACCATGACCCTGGCCGATCTCGGGGCCCGTGTCATCAAAGTCGAACGCCCGGGAACCGGAGATGACACCCGCCAGTGGACTCCGCCGTCCTCGCCAACGGGGGCAACCTACTTCGAGGGCGTCAACCGGAACAAGGAATCGATCACTCTGGACCTGACCGACCCCGATGACCTCGAGCTGGCCCGGGAACTCGCGCGCCGCGCAGACGTTCTTGTCGAGAACTTCAAGCCCGGCGGGCTCGACAAACTTGGGCTCGGCTATGAGTCGCTCACGGACGCGAACCCGGGACTCGTGTACGCGTCGATCTCGGGCTTCGGCTCCGCCGGCGGCCGGGATCTTCCCGGGTACGACTTCATCGTCCAGGCGCTCGGCGGGCTCATGAGCATTACCGGCGACCCGGAGGGCGACCCCTACAAAGTGGGGGTCGCGCTGGTCGATGTCCTGACGGCGAAGGACGCGACCATCGGCATCCTCGCAGCCCTTTCCGAGCGTGCTTACTCAGGACGGGGCCGCAGGATCGAGGTCAACCTGCTCTCCAGCCTCCAGGGCGCCCTGGCCAATCAGGGACAAGCGTATTTGGGGGCCGGCGTCGTGCCTCAACGAATGGGCAACGATCATCCCTCCATCGTCCCCTACCAGCTCCTGGCCACGGCCGACACCCCCCTGGCCGTAGCTGTGGGCAACGACGGGCAGTTCGCGCGGCTCTGCAAAGCCATCGGCGTGCCGGAGCTTGCAGCGGACCCGCGCTTCGTGACCAACTCGCTCCGCGTCCGGCACCGCCGCGAGCTCATTCCGCTGCTGGAGTCCGGGCTCGCCGGTGCAGGGGCGGAGGCATGGCAGGACACCCTGGTCGCGGCGGGCGTGCCAGCCGGGCGCGTAGCCAGCATCGGGGAAGGAATTGCCTTCGCGGAGTCATTGGGTCTCGCGCCGACCATCGAAGTGCACGACGGCGGCGGTTCAGTCATCGGACGCCAGATCCGCCACCCCATCACCTGGACGCCGGCGCTGCCGCCGCGGACCCAGGCGCCGCCCGCGCTCGGGGAGCACACCGAAGACGTAGTGGACTGGCTGCGGCACCCGCAAAGCACGACCACCCTCTGCACGCCGCAAAGAACCGCCCATTCTCCCAGTCACTCAGGCCCAGGAAGGACCACCCCATGACTCTTGCCCCCAGTTCCGCCGATCTCGAGGCAGCCGCTGCCGTGGACCCCTCGGACCTCATCTCCTTCGACTCCCTCCTCAGCGCCGAAGAGCTCGCCCTCCGTGACCGGGTCCGGACGTATGTCCGGCAGGAAATCAAACCGAACATCGCCAAATGGTACGACGAGGCCCGGTTCCCGCTCGAGATCGTGCCCGACCTCGCCGAACTGGGACTGCTCGGCATGCACCTGAAGGGGTACGGCTGCGCCGGCGGCACGGCCGTCGACTACGGGATCGCCGCCGCCGAACTCGAGGCCGGCGACTCCGGCATCCGCACCTTCGTCTCCGTCCAGGGTTCCCTCGCGATGTCCGCCATCGCCAAGCACGGCTCCGAGGAGCAAAAGCTGGAATGGCTCCCTCAAATGGCCGCCGGCAGCGCGATCGGATGTTTCGGCCTCACTGAGCCAACCGCCGGCTCGGACCCATCATCCATGACCACGTTCGCCCGCCGCGACGGCGGAGACTGGGTCCTGAACGGCACCAAGCGCTGGATCGGGCTGGCGAACGTGGCGCAGGTCGCCGTGATTTGGGCCCAGACCGACGACGGCGTGCGTGGCTTCGTCGTCCCGACGGATACCCCCGGTTTCACGGCTACGCCGATCCAGCAGAAACTCTCGATGCGCGCCTCGATCCAGTGCGAGATCACGCTGAACGACGTGCGCCTCCCCGCCGAGGCAGTCCTGCCCAACGTCACCGGACTTCGGGGCCCGTTCTCGTGCCTCAACGAGGCGCGCTACGGCATTGCCTGGGGCACGATGGGCGCGGCACGCGACGCCTTCGAGGACGCCCTCACCTACTCCATGGGTCGCCTTCAGTTCGGCCGCCCGCTCGCGGGGTACCAGCTCACCCAACAGAAGCTCGTGAACATGGCTTTGGAGATCAACAAGGGATTTCTCCTGGCCCTGCACCTGGGCCGGCTCAAGGACGCGGGCAAACTGCAGCCCCACCAGATTAGCGTGGGCAAGCTCAACAACTGCCGCGAGGCGATCGAGATTTGCCGCGAAGCCCGAACGATCCTGGGCGGCAACGGGATCACTCTCGAACATTCGCCCCTGCGCCACGCCAACAACCTCGAATCGGTGCGCACCTACGAAGGCACCGACGAGGTCCATACCCTCATTCTCGGCAAGAAGCTCACAGGCACAGGGGCTTTCCGGTAAGCTCATCGGCCGTCCGGCTCCGCCGTGATGCGCACCGCCGGTTCGCCGGCCACGCCAAGAAGGATCGAATCCTTTGGCGTTGTCGGGGCCGGGCGGCGACCCGGTCGCCGTGGATCGTTCGCTAGCACCGTGGGGCCTGCCCATGACGCCCCTGACCGCGTCCGCCGGCGCGTCCGCGACGGACTGGCCGAAGAAGCCAATTGATGCTCGACGAGGGCGTCGTCGCGACATCCAGGACATCGACCGCTGCATGAGCCTTTGTGCGAACTTCCCCCAGACGATCTGTCCCGCCTTGCATGAGCTGACGCTGCCTGCCCGGTTCCGGGAGACCATGGCGGAATGGAGTGCCCCTGCCGGGGGTGCCTGCCTCGCACAGCATCTTTGGATCTTCGTTGGCATCATTCCTGTCGTAGTCTGTGGCCATGACGTCCGGCAGCGGTGAAAACGGCAAGAAGTACGCGTGACAATCGTGGCCGTCGGACTCACTGGCTCTGAAACCCGCGCCCTGCGCGCCGAGGGCGTGCATGTGCCCACTGACATAATCACCCGAAAATCACTGATCGTTGCCTCGGTCATCAACGGTGCGCTCTGGATTGTTTTTGCCATCTTTGCTTTCCTCGGGGAATTTGTTTTCCCGCTGGTACCGATTGCCTGCACTGTGTGGCTGGCCTTCCATGTCCGGCATTGGAGATCCGTGCCGCGCTGACTGCTGCGGGCAATCAGGGCTGTTGTGTCACGGAGTCGCCGCAACTGCAGGTCGTTGGCCTGACCGCGTCTGCATCATAGAATTCGGGCAACCGATCAGTGGTGAACCAGGGGGATGAGCATGTCGGCGATCGTGTTCGGTTTAGTCGTCCTGCTCGGGGGCCTATTATGCTTGGCCATCTCTAACCCGCTGGCCAAACTGGCGACCAACTGGAATCTCTTCATCCATCAGGACTCAGAAGTTCTGGAGGCCTATAGAAGTAATAGGCGTCGCAAGATACGACGGGTTGCGAAAGCCTTCCTTGTTGTGGGAGGCGGCTGCATTATCGGGGGCCTTATTGGGTGGAGTCTGGGAGCCCCATAGACAACCGGCGGCCCCCAGTGTGGAGACATGTCCGGAAAATAGTTCAGGATGAATCCGACGCCTGCACCAAACGCGACGCCGTCCTTCGGCTCCTGATTCGGGAACCACGCGGGCGCCCGGACTTCGACGCGTCCCATGCTCGGCCTGTAGAGCATTCGCTGGCATTGGCCGGCGTCGTTGCTGGCTTTGGATCAGGCCCTCCCAGTGGTCCTGAATTACGTTGACATACTCACAAAGTCGAACTCCACCGGACGACGTTGTCCGGTGGAGTTCGGCTGCATGAGCTAGCGATATTCCCTGCGGTTGACCTAATGCGTGATCGCAGGATCCAACTCTTCCTCGGTTGGCTCAATTGTCCCTGCGGCGCTGATCAGCCGCGGCGGCGAGATCTTATAGGCGGCGTAGTAGACGCCCGCGGCCAACGCCATGGTGATCAGGGGCGTCAGCTGTGACACGACCGGCCACATTGTTTGTTCCGTGAGGGCAATTCCGACCGCCGAAGCGAAAACCCAGGCGATTGCTCCGGGGCTGACCGCCTTGAGACTGGCTGGCCGGATATCCGGAACACGGTCCTGCTTATTCCAATTCATGCCAATAAAGACCAGTGCGACGGCAACCCAGGCGGTGACAAAGACGCCTTGCCAGGCCAGGGCCTTGAGAAGGTAACTCAGGACATCCGTGAGCATGAGCAAGAAGGCCAGTGCCCCGCAGACGATCACCCAGACAAAGCGGGGCAGTTCGAGCCTAAATACCCGGCTGGCAAATGCCGAAAGGTTTTCTGATGCGAGGTAGTAGTTTGCCGTGTTGATGCGGGTCTGGGAAATGAGGATGACGAGCAGGCCGACAAGCCCAAGGGAAGAGATGAACGCCTGGACGACCCCGGTTTCCGAGGCTTCAATTCGCCATGCGCTCATGATGTAGATGCCAACCAGCCCGTTCAGCCCGAACGTGAATGCGTAGAAGACCCAGCCGAATGTCACTCTTCCCAGGAATTTTTCGTCCCGTTGGCGTCCCAGCCTGGCGTAGTCAAAGGTGTACATCATCATGATGTAGACGCCCATGTAGATCAGGTACGACGTCAGCCAGCCCGGGAGCGCCGACGAGGCGGCGGCCTGGCCAATCCAGTCCGTCGGTACGCCCCGGATGAGGGTGGCGGCGATGACCACGGCAACCAGTCCAGCAACATAGAGCGGGAGCAGGACACCGTTGAGTTTGTCCAGCCAGTTCTGCACGCCCCCCAGGGCCAGGGGAATGGCGTACAGCACCACGATGCCGTACCAAACCACCATGCTTCCGCCGAAGTACTCGTGGAACGCCACGGCAATGATGGATCCTTCGAAGACCGCGTAGTAAATGGCAGTCGCTGCGAAGATCAGCGATGCCAGGGCGGAACCGACCAGTCCGAACAGTGTCCGGGAGAAGAGGCTGACGGTGAGCCCTGTCCGCGCCGCATAGCGCGAGAGCACCGTGTTGATTGCACCGTACGTGACAACGGTAAGAGCCATGCCAATCAGGGTGTTGGTCACGCCGACGGCGCCTGCTGAAGCCACAGCTATGTAGATCCAGAACATCGCGGAGAAGACCGCCCACCAAGCCATGGTGAGGGACCATCTTCCGGCACGCATGCTGGCCGGCAGGACATAGTTCGAGTACGACAATTTCGCACCTTTCACATCATTGAAGAAGCTAGGGAGGGGACGCTTTGTCTTCGGTCGTTCGAGAGGAGCGGAACCCGGCACTACCGTGGGGTTCGATCCGGGGTTCCTTCGCCGTGGTCACGGATCTGTCGCGATTTCAGGGCAATGAGATGCCAGGGCCCGCCGCCGCGATCAGCGCCGGCGGGCCCGGTGTTCGTCAGAATGCGTTCAGTGCCAGTGGGACGAGGAACGCTTCGTCATGCTCTTGCGGAACTCCGCGGTGGTCTCCGGGAACAGCTCCCCGGTGCCCCAGTCCAGGATGACGCCGTGGCGGCGGATCACGTCGAGCATGTCCACCTCTCCGGCGCGGTACTTCTCCGCCACTGCGACCGGATCGGCGGTCAGCCATGCGGGGCGGTCGGCGCGGATCTGTTGGCGCAGCAAGGCGCTGGCCGCTTCATCGATCTCGAACTGGTCGAGTTCGCGGTCGATTTCGCGGATGATGACGCCGTAGTCCTTCGCTGCCCGTTCGATCGACACGTAGTCGTCGATGACGTCTTCGAGGACTTCGTCGAAGGGCCGGTCCAGGGGATCGCCATAGCCGCCCCCACCCGCGGACGGGCGGGTGAACGAGTCCCCGGATTGCAGCGGAACGGCTGAGAAGTTGGACCCGAGGAACTTTTCCTGATCGGTGCCTTTGTTCATCCAGACCCCGTGCGGGATGGAGGGCAGGCCGCCTTCGATGCCCCAGGTAATGGAGCGGGCACGGTCGCAGCAGTAGCTCATCACAGTCTTCGTCGCGTCGACCAAGGTGCCGCCCTTTTCGATGCCGAGGCCGCCGCGGAACCTGCCCGGACCGCCGGAGTCGGTGCCAATCTGGTGCACGGTGGTCAGGACCGGCGACAGCCGTTCCTGGCCTTCGATGGGCTGGACCGCCAGGCCGGGGCCGAAGACCGGGGCGGTGGCGCTGGCCCCGTCCTTGGAGGCTCGGCCACCCCAGCCGCCGGCCATCCAGTCGTACCACATGAAGTAGGGGTTATCGTCGGTGCGGCCGTCGCGGCCACCCACCAGGAGGTACTCGAGGTTGAACGCACAGGCCATGGCGCGTTCAGGCATGATCTGCGACCACAGCTCGAAGATCCCGTTCATCAGCTTTTCGTACGGACCGGAGCAGAAGCCGGTGACCGCAAAGGGCCAGCCGGCATTGACCACGGTGCCCTCCGGCCCGATTTCCGCATCGACGGCGGCATAGAAGCCGGAGTTCAACGGAACGTCGGGGAAGAACGTCTTGGTGCCGGCGTAGATGGCCGAGTAGGTGGTGCCGTAACCGGAGTTAAGGAAGGTTCCGACGGCGGGCGCGGAACCGGTCAGGTCATAGTGGATGCCCTTGCCGTCCAGCGTCAGCTTGATCTTGATGGGCACCAGGCCCTCGCCCTTGCCGGGATCGAAGTCGATGTAGTCGGTGGTCTCCCACACTCCCTCCGGCAGGGATTCCAGGCGGCGCAGGACGATCCGTTCTACATAGTCCTGGGTTTCCTGCATCGCCGCGACAACCGTCGACTTGGAGTACTTTTCCACCAGGCGAAGGACTTCGCGCTCGCACACCGCGGTAGCCTCCGACTGGGCCTGGAGGTCACCCATCGCCTGGCGCGGTGCCCGGGTGTTGGAGACCAGGAGTTGGGCGACGTCGTGAAGGAAGACACCCTTGCTCCAGATCCGCACGGGAGTGATCCGCAGGCCTTCGCCGAAGTGCTCCTTGGCGTTGACATCGAATGAACCCGGAACGTTCCCGCCGATGTCAGCCCAGTGGCCCTTGTTCTGGGCGAAGGCGATCACCTCACCGTCGGAGAAGATCGGCCGGATGAAGCTGACGTCGTTGAAGTGCGTGCCGCCCCGGTAGGGGTCGTTGATGGCGAACACGTCGCCGTCGTGGATGTCGTCCTTGAATTCGTCAATGACAGCCTTGCACTGGAAGTGCAGGGTACCGACGTGGACGGCAATATCACCGCTGCCCTGCATGACGGTGTTTCCGTTGGCATCACACAGGGCGGAAGAGAAGTCACGTGAGTAGATGACGAAGGAGTAGCAAGTCCGGAGAATCTGCTCGCTCATCAGGTCGACGCTGGTGACGAAGGCGTTTTTCAGCACCTCGAACGTCACGGGGTCTAGGCCTGATGCCAGCCGGGCATCGGAGTGCGCGACATGGAGATCTGGCATGGTGATCACGTCGGTCATGGTTAGGCTTCCTGCTCGTCTTTGAACTCGGTGAGGTGGATCCGGATGTTGAGCCACTCGTCGATCTCGGCGGTGGTGCGCGGGGGCACGACGGTCGTGGAGTCAAGCTGGTCGATGATGGCGGGGCCCTCGAAGGTCGCGCCGGCGCCGAGCTTGGTGCGGTCGTAGACGGGCGTATCAACCCAGCCGTCGTTGCCGAAGTACACCGGCCGGACCGAATCGGGCTCGCCGGGCTCGGAGACCCATTCCGTCGCCGGGGCGAAGGAGGGCTTGGGTGTCTTGCCGATGGCGGACAGCTGCAGCTGGTAGATCTCCACGGGCTGGTCGTCCTGGCGGAAAGCAAACTCGCGTTCGTGCTGCTGGTGGAAGCTCTGGATGGCGTCTTCCAGAGCGCCGGCACCGGTTCCCATATTCACGGCCAGCGAACGCCATTGTCCCTGGTAGCGCATGGAGATGATCCGCTGCAGGATCGAATTCTCCTCGGACACGCCTTCGTGGCGCAGCCGGGCCGTGGCTTCCGTTTCGAGGGACCTGTACTTGCTCTCCAGGTCTTCCGGATCGGCGTCGGCGGCAACGGCCGTATACATCGCGGACAGGTCGTGCCTGATGTCCACCAGGAGGCAGCCCAGCGCGGACGTGACGCCGGGGCTGGGCGGTACGACGACGGTGGGAATGTTCAGTTCCCTGGCCACCTCTGCGCCGTGCAGGGCGCCGGCGCCGCCGAAGGCGATCAGCGCGAAGTCACGGGGATCGTAGCCGCGGCGGATAGAGATCAGGCGGACGGCGTCGGCCATGTTGGCGTTCGCGACCTGGAGGATGGCGTGGGCCGCCTCCGCTTCGTTCATGTCCAGCGGTTCAGCGATGACACGCTTGATTGCGGTTTGGGAGAGTCCGCGGTCCAGCGTCTTCGCGCCGCCGGCCAGGGTGGATCCGAGCCTGTTCAGGACAACGTTGGCGTCACAGTTGGTCGGTTCTTCGCCGCCCATGTCGTAGCAGGCGGGTCCCGGATCGGCACCCGCGGACTGCGGGCCGTTGCGAAGCGAACCGGCAATGTCAATGTGCGCAATCGAGCCGCCGCCGGCACCGATCGTGAGGACCTCGATACTGGGGAAGACGATCGGGTGGCCGTATTCCACCTGCCATTCCTTGGTGATGCGGAGCTCACCGTCGGAGACCAGGGCAATGTCCGTAGACGTGCCGCCCATGTCCAGGCTCACGGCGTTTTCGAAGCCGCACTGCTGGGCGATGTGCTTTGCAGCGATGGCTCCGGCCGCGATGCCGGATGCCGCGAGGCGCACCGGGTACCGCTTGACCATGCGGGGGGTCATGGAGCCGCCGCCGGAGTGCAGGAGCAGCAGGTCGCCGTCGTAGCCGCCGCTTTTGAGCTCATCGGCGAGGCGGCTGACGTAGCCGGACACCAGGGGGCCCAGTACGGCGTTGGAGACGGCGGTGTTGAAGCGGTCGTGCTCGAAGATTTCGGGCAGGATCTCGGACGAGGTGGAAACTGTTGCCTCCGGAAGCTCCTCTTCCAGGATTTTGCGCATCTGGATTTCGTGCTCGGCGTTGGCGTAGGAGTTGATGAAGCAGACGGCGATGGTGGTGACGCCGCGCTTGCGGAGCACCGCGGCCAGGCGGCGGGCTTCCCCTTCGTCCAGGGGAGTGACGATGCTGCCGGCGTAGTCAGTACGCTCGGTCACCTCGAACCTGTCCCGTCGGCGGATGTAGGGGCCGCTTACGTCGTTGTAGGCGTCCCAAAGGTCATCCTTCGTACCGTCCCGGATCTCGATGACGTCCCTGAACCCCTTGGTCGTGACCATGGCTGCGGGGGGAAAGTTGCGGGTGATGAGGGCGTTCGTTGCCACCGTGGTGCCGTGGGAGAAGAGCGACACGTCCTCGAGGTTGATCTCGGCGCGTTCCACGCCGCTCAATATCGCCAACATGGGGTCAGCAGGTGTGGACGGGACCTTCGTGACACGCATGCGATGGGTTTCTTCGTCGAAAATACAAACGTCAGTAAACGTACCCCCGACGTCGACGGCGACTCTAAGGTTGGACATCTAAGTTCCTCCAGGATGCTGATTGGGTACCAACAACTTTCCCTGTGACGTGGGTCTCTGTCACTGGAGGAACTAAAATTATGGAGCAGGGACCTTTGTCAGATTTACAATCGGTCGTCCGCCAAGGCCTCCCTTCCCCTGCAGCCAGGAGGAACAATGCCCGACCGGACCCCGGTCACTCTTCACGACGTCGTATCCGAAGCGCCGTTGGGCCTGACCCCTCTCGTTCCGGGCAACCCGGCTGCCATCGTATTGGGAGCCCACACAAGTGACATCCACAATCCGGCTGCGTGGCTCGAACCGAACACCGTCCTGCTGACCACGGGGCTGAGGTTTGTCAATGCCGAACGGGATGAACTGCTGCCCGTGAAACTCGTCGAAGATCTGCGGAAAGCGCGCGTGGCGGCCCTCTTCTTCGGTGTTGGAGTCTACTTTGACCAAGTCCCCGCCAAGCTGGTCGCGGCCTGCAAACAAGCCGGTTTCCCGCTGTATACCGTGGCGCACGATGTTCCCTTCCACCGCATAGAGAACTTCATCAACCAGTCGCAGGCATCTCCCGATGCGTACGTGCAGAAGCGGGCACTCTGGATAAGCAACGACCTGCTGCAGAGCATTTCCGCTGAGAACCCCGTCCACGCGCTCATCGTCAGACTCGCCATGGCATGCCGGGGCACAGCGGTGCTTTACGAAAATTCCGGACGAATCGTCGAGTCCTCCGGGGGAGGCCCGACCCACCTGATCTGGAAAGAGTTGCGTGATGGCAATAACGCGTCCGGGACCATCGTGATAGGGCAGTGGGGGGTCATGGCGCGGCCACTGGTGCTTCGCGGCGAGGGCTTCACCCTGGCCGTGGCCAGCCGGAACCACCGCGTGCTGAAGGATCTCGGAGACGTACTGCTCGAAACGGCGCAGCGGCTCCTGGCCGCAGTTAATGGGATCGCCCGGTTTTCGGATTCAAGAGAGCGGCACGAAAACACGCTGTTGCTGACCATGCTGCAAGACGGTGTGCCCTTGGCCCGCGAGTTCAGGCACTGGGAGCGGATGCGCGCCTTCCGGTTCACGCCGTACGAGCCCCTGCGTGCCGTGGTCGCGGCAAGTCCGGCCGAGGAGCCGGTGGACCCGTCCTTTACCGAACTCCTTTTGCGAGGGGCCGAAGCCAGTGGTCTGGGGCTCTTGCTGGCAGAGAACGGGCGAACGCCCGAAAACCCGCCGGGCTTCCATGCGGTGGTTTCGAACTCATCGGCTCTGGATGCCTGGCTGGAGCTGACGGCCGGGTCTGTTTTCGTCGGCCTGTCTGAACCCTATTCCGATCTTGCAAGGACGCCCGAGGCATTCCGGGAAGCAGAGGCAGCAGCCGGAATTGCCCGCCGGCAAATCCAGGCCGCAGCGGCCACCGCCTCCGGAACGTATCGGGGCATCGTCCGCCTGGATGAGGTGGACCCCGCCACATGGCTCCTGGCACGTCGGCAGTCTGCGCCGGCCAAGGACAAGCTCAACAGGTTTGTTGAGACCCTCAACGTCGACAGCGACCTGAAGGAGACGGTCATCTGCTACCTGGTGAACGACCTGGACGTCGCGAAGGTTGCCAGTGTGTTGTTTGTGCACCCGAACACTGTCCGCTACCGCTTGAAGAAGGTTGAAACCTTGATAGGCGGGTCACTGTCGAGCGCACGCATAATCGCCAACCTCTACCTGGCTTTTCACGACGACATAGATGCCTTGAGCCAGGCCAGGGACGAATCGCCAGAGTCATAGAACGAGGCCGCCGGTTCCTCCCATAGCGGCGGGGATCACCTGTTTGACGGGGACGATTCAGCCGTCCCTGCCGTTGGTAACAGTAGGGGAAGCCGCCGGATTGCGTCGCGGGGCCCGAACACCGCCACTACCAGAAGGAGCCGGATTGCTGATTGTCTTGACGGGAATTGACGGGTCGGGAAAAACAACCGCCGCGCAGGCAACGGTTGCAGCCGCGCACCGGGCAGGAAAGAAGGCGCTCCTGCTCCGGAACTACGCCGGACGGCGCAGGATGTCGCTGCTGGGCGCACAGTTCGGCATACAGCTTCATCCGCGGCTGGCGGATGCCGTAGAGACAGCCATCCGCACCGCGAACGTGGTGGTTTCCCACGCCAGGGCGCACAGGCATCCGGGCCTGGTCATCATGGACCGCCACCTGCACTGCCAGTTGGCGCTGCGCCAGGCGCGGGGCCTTCCCCGGGGCCGGCTTCTGCCCTTCCTCCTGACGAAGTTTCCCCAACCTGATGTGGTGCTCCACCTCGTGATCGACCCGGAACAGGCGCATCGAAGAGTCTTGGCACGCGGCACGGACACGGAAACGCTCGAAGAGCTCACCTCGTTGCGGGCCGCTTACCGATCGCTGCCCGAATACGCGCACTTCACCGAGCTGGCTGCGTCGGGGACCCCGGAGGAAGTGCTCTCAGAACTGGCGCTCGCCATCGCCGATGCCGGCAGGCGGCAATGCTAGGGTGCTGACGGCCGCCGGCCCATCCACGGCCGGGCCCGCCTCGAATTACCGGCATGAGCAAGTCGGAAAAGAAGAACCTGCGGTATTGCGACTACTACTGCTTCATGTCGCTGAAGGACTTCGCAGCCTGGGTCGACGCCGACGACGACCGGGAACCCGCCATGTCCTACGCCGCGCCCCCTACCAGGTAAGTTCCTGGGCCTTTATTTCGTAGTGGCCGTCACGCTGGGTGAACGTGGCCCGGTATCCGCGTTTGACCCCGTTAACCACCATCTGGCAATCCGTATGCGTGTTGACCTTGATATCCGGGAAGTTCTTGCACTCCACTTCGGAAATCGTGACGCCGGGGTCCGTGGGTTTGGCGCGTGCCTTGATCCGCTCGGCCAGAACCTTGCCGCTGGTCTGCGGATCGAAGACCACCACCGACGGCGGGGCCGTCGCCGTCACGGTGGTTGTGGGGCCCGGTATGGCCTGGGGAGCAGCGCATCCTGTCATCAGGAGCGCCGCGCCCAGGCTTGGTGCGCATGCAGTTCTGAATAAGTTCATCGCCGATCAAGTCCATCCGACGCCCGACACAGGACTGCCCGAGACCCAGGCCGCCAGACCCCACGATGCCCTGACGGGCTTGGGGAATTCTTGGCCCGCAGCCCGGTGCTAGCGGTGGGAATGGACTGTGCGAAGTATGCCGCGGATCGAAATGCCGACGGCGCACACCAGAGGGGCCAGCGCCACAAGAACCACCACGGTGTTGGGCCGGAACGTCATGCCGCCCGAAGGACCCTTGGCATAGACGCCCAGGGGCAAGACGAAGCCGCCGCCCCCGCCTCCACTTCCGCCGCCGCCGGGCTGGCCGTCTTCCGGGCTGCTGCCCCCGCCGAAGCCGAAAGACACCACCGCTACCGGGACGACCTCTTCTCCTGCGATGTTCACGGCGGGCCCGTAGGCCCGTGACACACCGACATTCTTGAACGTGTCCACGAGGGATGAGAAAGACTCAGACATAGGACACACCATAGGCAACAGCACCCCCAAGCGCCAGAGCCAGCCGCCGCCGCTGCTCTGGGAAGGGGCGGCGTGCAGGGAAGGGGGAAGGGGCGGGCAAAGGAATCGGGACCACGGCTCTGGTTGCCGGGCGTGTAATGCCCTTAGATTTGGAACTGGCGGGGCTCAGCCCGCAGCACCGGAGACGAGGCACTGGAAATGGGGCACTGGACATGACGGCATCCACGAATGCGGCTTCACGGCTGGCCGACGCACTGGCGATCATCCTTGGCACCGACGGGATCCCCCTGCGGCTGAAGGCCTGGGACGGCTCGGAAGCGGGCCCGGAAGACGCCCCCGTCGTCGTTTTCCGATCCCGGCGGGCGCTTCGACGGATGCTGTGGTCCCCAGGGCAGCTTGGCCTGAGCCGGGCCTACGTGGCCGGCGATATCGAGGCACCCGGCGACATCTTCGCCGCCTTCGCGGCCCTCAGTGCGGCGGGAAAGTTCGCCGAGCCCGGCCCGTTCCGGCCGCCGACACCCGGCGAAGTGTTCGCGCTGGTCAAAACTGCCGTCCGGCTCGGCGCGCTGGGAACGAACCCGGCTCCGCCGCCGGAGGAAGCGCGCGTGAGCCGGCACGGCCGGCGGCATTCCAAGGGACGCGACGCCGCGGCCATCTCGCACCACTACGACGTCGGGAACGACTTTTACGCCCTCGTCCTGGGCCCATCCATGGTCTACTCGTGCGCGGTCTGGGAGTCGGACGAGACCGGGCTTGACGCTGCCCAGACAGCCAAGCTCGATCTGGTCTGCCGCAAGTTGGGGCTCCAGCCGGGCATGCGCATGCTGGACGTGGGATGCGGCTGGGGCAGCCTCGCACTGCACGCCGCGCAACACTACGGGGCCGACGTCGTCGGGGTGACGCTCTCGGTCGAACAGGCGGCCCTGGCCCGCAAGCGGGCGGCGGACGCCGGACTCACGGACCGGGTGGACATCCGGGTGCAGGACTACCGCGACGTGGACGACGGGCCGTTCGACGCGATCAGCTCCATCGGCATGTCAGAGCATGTAGGACGCGAGCAGATCCAGCACTATTCCTCCCACCTGCAGGGCCTGCTCCGGCCGGGAGGACGGCTGCTCAACCACGCGATCTCCTGGAATGCCGGCGCGACCCCGCCGGACCCGGACTCCTTCATTCCCCGCTATGTCTTCCCGGACGGCGAGATGCTCAGCCTTTCGGAGATGGTCGCGGCACTCGAAGCGGCGGGCCTGGAGGTCCTGGACGTTGAGGCGTTGCGGCGCCACTACGCCCTGACGCTCCGGGCCTGGGTGCGGAACCTGGAGGAGCACTGGGACGAGGCCGTGCGCTTCGCCGGGCTCGGAAGGGCCCGGGTATGGCGGCTCTACATGGCCGCGAGCGCACTCGGCTTCGAGGCCGGCATCACGGGCGTGAACCAGGTCCTGGTCCAGCGCCCGGGCGGCGCGGAACCCCCCTTGCGCCGTTCGGCCTGGAACTGAGGCCCGGTCCTTGCGGGTTGAGGCCGTCTGCCGGAGGCTGACCCGCGGCCCGCGCGAAGCTAGGCTGTCATCATGAGCAATACCGAAGTCGCGCCCCAGGAAATCCTCTGCGAAACGGACGGGCCCTGCGCCGGCGTCGAACTCCTGGTTCCGCGGCAGGTTCCGCTGGGCGGCCCGCGCGCGATGGATGTGCGGCGCACCCTTCCGCAGCGCCAGCGCAGCCTCATTGGGGCGTGGTGCTTCCTGGACCATTATGGCCCGGACCAGGTCGGGGATTCCGGCGGCATGAAAGTCCCGCGCCACCCGCACACCGGGCTTCAAACCGTCAGCTGGCTGTTCACAGGCGAGATCGAACACCAGGACTCGGCCGGCTTTCACGCAGCCGTACGGCCCGGCGAAGTGAACCTGATGACCGCCGGCCGCGGCATCAGCCACTCGGAATTTTCCACACCGGACACAACCGTCCTGCACGGCGCGCAGCTGTGGGTGGCGCTGCCGGACACGACACGCCACATGGCGCCCACCTTTGAGCACTACCGTCCCGAGCCGGTCAGCGGACGCGGCTGGACCATTCGCGTCTTCCTCGGCGCGCTCTCCGGTTCCGTCTCGCCCGTCACAACCCACACACCCCTGCTGGGTGCCGAAATCCTGCTCGACGCGGGGACGGAACTGACGCTCGAAACAGACGCGTCCTTCGAACACGGCCTGCTGGTGGACTCGGGCACCCTGGCCGTGGACGGGCAGCCGGTCCCGAAGGACAACCTCGCGTACCTGCCCGTCGGCCACGGGTCCCTGACCCTTGTCGCGGGCAGCGACGGAGCCCGCGTTCTCCTGATCGGTGGAGAGCCGCTGGGCGAAAAAATTGTGATGTGGTGGAACTTCGTCGGCCGCAGCCATGAGGAGATCGTCGCGTACAGGGCCCAGTGGCAGTCCGAGATCGGCGCGGACGCCGGCACTGAGGACGCCGCCGGGGGAGCACCTGACCTGCGGTTCGGCCCGTTTCCGCCCGGCGGGCCCGCCGCTCTCCCGGCCCCTACCCTGCCGAATGCCCGTATTCGGCCACGCGGCTGACCTGTCCAATCCGGAAAGCCCCGCCCCCGCCAGCCCTGCTGCCATAAGCCCGATCGCCGGGCCAATCCGGCCCGCTCAAGGAGAACGTAGTGACCACGATTGCCATCAGTGACAACCCGCAGCGCAGCCGTTTCGAAGTGCTCGACGCCGGCACCGTGATCGGCCAGGCCGCTTACGTGGACGATGTTGGGGCGGGCCAGCGGATTTTCTACCACACGGAGATCAACGAGGAATATGGCGGCCGTGGGCTGGCCGGGGTGCTGGCCGCACAGGCACTCGATGAGACTATCGCCGCGGGCCTGACGATCGTTCCGGTGTGTCCCTACATCAAGAAGTACCTCGGCAACCACGCCGGCTACGCGGCTCATGTGGTAAAGCCAATTCCGGCGCATCTGCGGTTCCTGAGCGACTCGCTGGCTCAGCGCGTCCGGCAGTAGCCGCCCCGAGACTTACGTGCGCCTCTGGACTCACGTGTGCGCTATGAACCGCTCAACCCGCCGGTCCGGGATGAGCCAGATCGCGGCGACCACCGTATAGGCAGCGATCCCCAGGAGCGGGTTCACCAGGCTGAGCCCCATCCCGGCGATGTAGAGCGCGGGCGATCCCTTGCCCTTCCAGTCCTGCCCCATGGCCTGGTCCAGCGCGCCGCCGCGTCCCTGCTGGCGGATCAGGGTTGTTTTCAGGATGTAATAGGCGATGGCGGCGAGCAGCAGGTTCAGCCCGTAGACGAGGACGGGGACCTCCGCCAGGCCCGTGTCATTCATCCACCGGGTGGTGAAGGGGATGAGGGAGAGCCAGAACAGCAAATGCAGGTTTGCCCAGAGCACCCCGCCGTTGATCCGTCCGGCCAGATGCAGCATGTGGTGGTGGTTGTTCCAGTAGATCCCGACGTAGATGAAGCTCAGCAGGTAGCTGAGCAGCGTTGGAAGTTCGTGGAGCAGCGCCGGCCAGGTCGGTTCGGCGGGGACGTGAAGCTCCAGCACCATGATGGTGATCACGATCGCCAGTACGCCGTCGCTGAAGGCTTCCAGCCGGTTCTTGTTCATGGGCCGCCTTTAGTCAGGGCATCGTGGCAGATGCAGCGAGGAACTGCCAACGCCGTGACGTGCGGTTCGTAGGAAACGGTACCGTCAAGTGTGTCTTTCGGCGAGGAGGGGCTCAGCCTTCGGCCTCTGCTTCGAGTTCTGCCTCCGCCATTTCGAGGGCAAAGCCCAGCGCCTGGACGAGGTTCGTGGTCGCAGCCACGACACGGGGAGTGCCGACAATGGGTGCAACGGCGATCAGGACGCCCCGGACGTCCTCCAGGGTGATGCCAACGTCCACTGCGGTTCCGGCGTTGAGCAGGTAGGAGGCGCCAGGAGCGTCGACGGCCGCGAGCGCCGCAATCCGGACCAGCATCAGCTCGCGGGGTTCGAGCGTGGAGCGTTCGAGCGACACGGCGGTGATGTCGGCGAGGGCGGCGAGGACGGGAGCTTCTTCTTCGGCCATGGTTCTGTCTCCATCTGGTTTGCGGTGTTGATTGCCGAGTTGGCGAAGAGCGAGGATTACCCCACTCGTCTTGCAACGTAACCCGGCACGGTGACGGCAGGCATCACCCGAACGGGATGAACCGCTGGCCAGCCATCAGGCTGCGCTACGAACCGGCATTCAGTGTCCGCAAGACTTCACCAACGCGTTGACGATTGTCCGCGCCGGGGCCAGAATCGCATTAGTTCGACCCAAGGCGCGTCCGCGCGCTCAGCAGGACTGACCCAGGCAACGAGTGCCGATGGCGGTTCCTGACATCAAAGGGAGGTCGCCGATCATGGCTGAGACCAAAGTCAAGCATCCAAGCGTCGAGGAACGTAAGTCGAAGGGCAAGAAATACCGGGATAAAGCGCCGGTCTCAAGCCACACAGAGTGGAAACCCGCGTCCGACCGTCCCGATCCGGTGGCACTGCTCGAGGAACAGAACCGCACCCGGGAACCGGACCTCGTGCCGGTGCGTCATGGCCGGATGCTGGTCTCGCCGTTCACGTTCTACCGCGGGGCCGCCAAGATCATGGCCGCCGACCTGAAGGACACGCCGCGGGCCGGCCTGAAGTCCCAGCTCTGCGGAGACGCCCACCTGTCCAACTTCGGAGTGTTCGCCTCGCCAGAGCGGACCCTGCTGTTCGACCTCAACGACTTCGACGAGACCCTTCCCGGACCATTCGAATACGACGTTAAACGCATGGCGGCGAGCTTCACCATCGCGGCCCGCAACAACGGATACACCCAGGAAGAAACGCGCGAGGTGACACTCAGGGCGGTTCGGGCGTACCGGGAGGCGATGGCTGAGTTCGCGCAGATGGGGACCCTGGACATCTGGTACGCCCGACTCTCCGAGGAACAGCTGTTGGGGACCATCGACCTGGCCGTGGCATCCCAAAAGGGCAAAGCCCAAAAGAAGGCGGCCCAGGGCATGGAAAAGACGGCGCGGCAAAACGTCGCAAAGGCGCACACCCGGGACAGCCTGCAGGCACTGTCCAAGCTCGCCGAGCGCGTCGACGGGAAGTACCGAATTGTCAGTCAACCACCCATCGTCATTCCCGTCCGGGAACTGGCAGATACGTACGGTATGTCTGGCGACGAGGTTGAGAACGCGGTTCGCGAGCAGCTCCGGTCGTACCGGGCCACGCTGCCGGATGACCGACGCCACCTGCTGGAGAGATTCGAAATCATAGACGTCGCCCGCAAGGTCGTGGGCGTCGGCAGCGTCGGCACCCGGGCCTTCATCGTCCTGCTCCAGGGACGCGATCAACAGGACCCCTTGTTCCTCCAGGTCAAGGAGGCCACCAGGTCGGTGCTCGAGGACCACCTGCCGAAGAGCAAGTTCAAGCAGCCGGGCGAGCGCGTGGTGCGGGGGCAGCGGATGATGCAGGCCGCGAGCGACATCTTCCTGGGGTGGACCAAAGGCGTGCAGGACAACCGGTACCTCTATTGGCGCCAACTGCGTGACATGAAGGGCTCAGCGGTTGTGGAAGGGATGAAGCCGCTCGGCATGAACTTCTATGCCGATGCCTGCGGCTGGACGCTGGCGCGGGCACACGCCCGGTCCGGCGACCCGATCGCGATCGCGTCGTACCTCGGCAAGAGCGACAAGTTCGACCGCTCCATCACCGATTTTTCCGAGCGATACGCCGACCAGAACGAAAAGGACTACCAGGCCTTCGCCGATGCGGTTCGCTCGGGACGGCTGGAAGCCGTTGAAGGCCTCTGATCGCGGATGCCCGAAGGACGGCAGGTTTCGCTCTGGATCGCCACATCCGGGACCACCCGCTATCCGTCCCTGGACGCGGATCTTGAGGTCGACGTCGCCGTCGTCGGGGGAGGGATTGCCGGTTTGACGGCGGCGCTGGCCCTCAAACGTGCCGGCAACACCGTCGCGGTCCTGGAAGCAGCGCGCATCGGCACCGGCGTCACCGGGCATACCACCGGCAAGGTCACCTCCCTGCACCGGCTGGCCTACACCGAACTCGCGGACCGGCACGGACCGGACGTCGCCGGCACGTACGGGCAGGCCAACCAGGCCGCCATCGAGCACATTGCGCGTGTCGTGGCGGAGGAGGGCATCGACTGCGACTTCCGCAGGGTGTCCAATTACACTTACGCAGAATCCGCTGACGCCCTCGCCCGGGTCCGCGACGAGGCGGCCCTGGCCGAACGGCTCGGCCTGCCAGCCGTCTTTACTTCTGACGTGCCGCTGCCGTTCGGTGCCCGGGGCGCGGTCCGGTTCGACGACCAGGCGCAGCTTCACGCGGTGAAGTACCTCCAAGGCCTCGCCCGCGCAGTGGACGGGAATGGAAGCCACGTACTGGAGGACTCGCGCGTCACCTCGGTCCGCGACGGGGTGCCCGCCGTCGTCGGGACCGGCAGTGGCACCGTCCGGGCGCGCGAGGTGATCGTTGCCACCAACGTCCCCCTTGGCGACGCCGGCCTGTTTGCCGAACGCTGCTACCTGCACCGCTCCTACCTCGTTGCCAGCCTGGCACCTGCCGTGCCCCTGGACGGGACCTTCATCAGCGTCGATGAGCCGATGCGCTCCATCCTGGCGATCGACATTGAGGGTTCCCGTTTCGTTCTCACGGGCGGCGAGGGGCACCGGGCCGCCGAAATCAGCGATGCCGCCGCCCGGTACCGCCGCCTAGCGGCCTTCTCCCGGGAACGCCTCGGCACCGGGGAGCCCAGCTTCAGATGGTCCACGCAGGACACCATGCCCGTCGACGGGTTGCCGTACGCCGGGACTTTGACTCCGACGGCGGCGCACCTTCATGTGATCACCGGCCTGCGCAAATGGGGCCTGACCAACGGCACCGCCGCCGCCCTGATCCTGGCCGACACCCTGTCGGGCCGTCACAACCCCTGGGCGGCGGTATTCGACACCAACCGCTCTTCCGCCGGCCAGACCGGCGGGGCGCGGCAGCAACCGGACCAACCGCCGCAACCCCAGCTGCCGGACCAACCGACCGTCGACGGGCTCCGGCCCGGCGAAGGCACCGTCGCGGAGATCGACGGCGAAATGACTGCCGTCTACGCTAACGCTGACGGGGACCTGCTCGCAGTCTCGGCCATCTGCACCCATCTGGGCTGCACGGTCGCGTTCAACGCGGACGATTCGACGTGGGACTGCCCCTGCCACGGCTCGCGGTTTGCCGCCGACGGCGCCGTCATCCAGGGCCCGGCGACGATGAACCTGGCGCCGAGACCTGCGCCGCTTTAGGTCCCCGCCGGCGTGCCGGCGCGCGGGGTGGGGGAGCCGGCGGCGGAAGCGCGGCTTGCCCGGAGCCGTTCGAGCCCGACCACGTCCCGCCCGAATGAAAACGCCAGCAGCCCCAGCGCAGGACCGAGCACCATGGCACCGAGCGGCGGAGGCACGCCCGGCAGCAGGGCGAACAGCAGGGCCGCGGGCTGGGTGGCTCCGATGACCCTGCGGACAGTGTTGGGCGGTAGCGGGTTCTTCAGGGACGGACGGAACCAGGCTGCTGCCAGGAACGCGTAGTACATCAGGCCGATTCCCAGGGGCCACAGGCCGAATTTTCCGGCCGCCGCGCAGGACAGCACCAGAACCAGGGCGGCATCCGTATCCGTATCCAGACGTGAACCCTCGGCCGTGGCAGAACCCGTGAACCGGGCCACCCGGCCATCCACGGCATCGAGCAGGAACGCGGCTGTGCCGAGGACCACCACCAGAGGGCTTGGTCCGGCTTCGGCGCCGACGGTCAAGCCGGCCACCGTTTCGCCGGCACAGCAGGCCACGATGCCTGCCCGGCCGAGGGTAACGCGGTCCGCGGGGGTGGAAAACCGGGGTTTCCGTCGCAGGACGGAGCCGGCGGCCCGGGTGATCACCGCGGCCCCCGCCAGCAGGGCCAGGAGCCAGGGACCAGGATCCGTGAGGACCGCGGTGCCGAGCCAGGCCCAGGCCACAAGATAGGCGCCGACGGCGGCGCCGGCATCCGCCACGGCACGCCGGGCCGATCCCGGCCCGGAGTGCCCTGCCGCAGGGGGCGCGGAGCCTGCCGGCGGGTCTGCAGGCCGGCTTCTGGGCCGGTTTGCCGCTCCTGTGCCTGTAGACACCGTGTCCTTTGGTTTCGGGTCCCCTTGTTTCGTGCGGTCTTGTTTCGTGCCGTCTTGTTTCGTGCCGTCTTGTTTCGTGCCCTGTACAAACGACTTCAGCCTGAACCACCCCGCCCACATGCCAGCAAGTCCGCGGCCCGGCTCTGGTCAGTGCTTGGACCGGGTGCCCTGCCGGTCCGTCCGCCGTCCGGCCCGGACGAAACCGATGGCCGCCAGGACAGCGCCGGCGCCTTCGGCCACGGCGCTGACGGACTTCTCGAAGAACCAGATGGGCTCGTACATGGCCGGGAAAGGCCCGAACGCGGGAATATTCACATAACGGTACGCCACCACGGCCACGAAGGCGCTCATGGCGACGACGAACGCGACGGCGAAGGCCGCCCGGCTGCCGCGCAGCAGCACGTACAAACCGGCCAGCACGGCGGCAGCGGATTCCAGCAGGAACAGGTTGCCCTGGCCGATCCCCGCGGAGTTCCCCGCCTGGTAGCCCGGGGCCAGGTGGATGTGGACGGCGGCGTCAATGAACAGGGCAACGGCCGTGAGGATTCGCAGTGTCATGCCGGCGGTATGGACCCGCGCGGACCGTCCGGGGCTCTGGGCGCTCATTTGACCACCAGCGTCCCGTGCATGCCCGGATGAAAGGTGCAGTGATAGGTGTAGGATCCGGGCTTCGCAGGCGCGGTGCACGTGTCAGTGCCGCCGCCCTTGACCTCGGCATCGAACGCTGAGCTTTCGTCAGCCACGAAGCACCCGCCGGTCCCCAGCGAGACCGGGAGCACCCCCAGCGACGGCAGCTTCCGACGAGCATTCATTGCGCACCACCCCGAGCGGCTAGTGGAAACGAGCGGATGAACGTATTAGCTATATTGTGCGCCTGACCGGCACAAATGGAACCAGCCGGCGTCGAACGCCGGGCGGCGAGGGGCCGGGGAGATAGCGTAGTCACTGGCATGCATTCCGCAGCCGAGGGAGGGAAATTGCGTGAAGCGTGAGAAGTCCTGGTCCGCATCGCTCACAGTGCTCATTGCCTTTGCAGCGAACGTCCTCGTCGCGGCAGCCAAAACAGTGGCCGCGCTCATCTCTGGCTCGGCGTCCATGACTGCCGAGGCGGCCCACTCCTGGGCGGACACCGGCAACCAGGTCTTCCTGCTCATCGCCGAACGGAAAGCCGCGCGGAAACGGGACAGAGCCCACCCCATGGGCTACGGGCGCGAGGCCTACGTGTGGTCGATGATCGCCGCCTTTGGCCTGTTTACGGCCGGGGCGGTGGTGTCGGTGATGCACGGCATCCAGCAGCTGATCACTCCGGAACCGCCAGGTGACTATGCGATCGCCTACGTGGTGCTGACGGTCGCGTTCGTCCTTGAAGGCGTGTCCTTCATCCAGGCGTTCCGGCAAAACCGGAAAGCGGCGCGCGAGCTGGACCGGAACACCCTCGAACAGGTCCTCAAGGGCTCCGACCCCACCCTGCGGGCCGTCTTTGCCGAGGACGGGGCCGCGCTGATCGGCCTGCTCATCGCCTTCGCCGGGATATTCCTGCACCAGGTCACAGGATCCTCAGTGCCGGACGCAGTGGGGTCGATTCTGGTGGGCATCCTGCTGGCCGCGGTTGCTGTCGTGCTGATCGAGCGGAACCGGCGCTTCCTGGTGGGGCAAGCCGTGACCGGTGATATCGAGGCCACCATGGCCCGCCGGCTCCTCGAGCACCGTGAGATCGAGCGCATCACTTACCTGCATCTCGAATACGTCGGCCCGCGCAAACTTTACGTCGTGGCGGCGGTGGACATCCAGGGGGACCTGCGGGAACACGACGTCGCCGTGGCCTTACGCCGGGTTGAACGCGAACTTGAGGACCACGAAACCGTGGAGGAGGCCGTCCTGACACTCGCCACCGCAGACGAGCCCTCGTTGGATTTCCCCGCCGTTTGAGCAGGACGCCTCTTGGTCCGGTCCTTCGGCTGGCTCAGGCGCCCGTCGCCGCCGCGTCCATGCCGGCCGGTGGCTGCAGGCGCGCCCCGGAAGCCAGCAGCGCCACGAGAACCGGGGACGGGCTGGGACCGGCCAGCAGGAAGCCCTGCCCCATGTCACAGCCGAGCGAGCGCAGGAGATCCAGCTGCCCGGTGTGCTCGATGCCCTCGGCGATGACGGCCAGGTCCAGTTTCCTGGCCACTTCCAGGATGCCCTCGAGCATCGCCGCGGCCGGGGCGTCCCCGGGCAGCCCGGACAGGAAGGCGCGGTCGACCTTGAGAATGTCCGCGGGCAGCGCCGCGAGCGTGCTGAGCGAGGAGAAACCGGTCCCGAAGTCGTCGATTGCGATTCGGACGCCGAAGCTCTTCAGCCGGTTTAGCGCAGCCACCCCGCCGTCGGCGCTTGTGGCCAGGGCCGATTCGGTGACCTCGAGGATGACCTTGTCAGCCTGCGAAGCGGGGTGGGCCAGGATGCGCTCCAGGGCAGCCAGGTTCCGGTCGCTGGATAGCTGGAGGGTGGAGAGATTGACCGAGACCCAGAAGTCCTCGGCAGTTCCGGGGGACCGGCGCCAGCCGGCGACGTGACGGCTAGCGGTGTCCAGTACCCAGCAGCCGATGGGGCCAATCTCGCCGGTTTCCTCGGCCAAGGGGATGAAGTCGGCCGGTCCCAGCCGGCCCAGGGTCGGGTGCTCCCAGCGGACCAGCGCCTCCACTCCGGCGATTTCGCCGGTGCCAAGATTCACCACGGGCTGGTAGTCAAGGCGCAACTGCCCTGCCTGCACAGCCGTGGCGAGGTCCGCCCGGAGAGCAGCGCGGTACGTCATTTCGTCATAGCCCCGGGCATCGAAAAGCTGGTAGCGGCCCTTGCCGCCGTGCTTGGCCATATACATGGCGAAGTCTGCCTGCCGCATCAACTCGGCCGGATCTGCAGTGCCGTCGCTGCGCTGGGCGGCGCCCATGCTGACGGTTACCTTCAGCCGGACATCATCGATGCAGAACGGGTCCCGCATCGAGGCCTGGATGCGCCGTGCGACGTCGTCCGTCGCCGTGCCGCCGTCATCCATGACGACGATCGCGAATTCGTCGCCGCCCAGCCTGGCGACGAGGTCATGCCCGCGCACGCAGCCCCGCAGGCGTTGGGCCAGCTGAATGAGCAACGCGTCGCCGCCCTCATGGCCCAGCGAGTCGTTGACGTCTTTGAAGTCGTCGACGTCGATGATCAACAGGCCTTCACGCCCGTCCCAGTGCCCGGTGCCGGAGGCGTCCGGGCCCTTCGCTTGGGGGTCGAACACGGCGGCGAGGCGTTCGGTGAGGACCGCCCGGTTAGCCAATCCCGTGAGCGGGTCATGCGAGGCGCGGAAGGTCAGTTCCAGATGGTTGTCATGCACGGTGGCGGCCATGGAATTGAAGGCCTCGGCCAGCTGGCCCAGTTCGTCATTGCGGACAACGCTGATTCGGTGGCTGTAGTCACCGGACTGCAGCTTCACGACCCCGCGGTGCAGCTGCTCCACGGGGCGAATCAGGTACTTGCTCATCCGCCGGCGGAAGAAGAACACGCCGCAAGCGGCCAGCGCAAAGAGGGCCGTGCGGACGGTCGATACCGTCTGCTGGAGCTCGGTTCCATGAGCGACGCCGTCCTCCAGCGCGTCGAGCGAAGCGCGCCGGACGTCGGCGAGCAGTGCGCGGGCCTTCGCGCTGGATGCGGCGAACGCCGGTGCCTCCGCCACTCGGTTGCCGTGGACACTGGCCACCTGGCTTCCCCAGAGACTGTGCGCGGTCAGTCCCTCCTGCCATGCGGCCCGGGCCTCGCGGATTGTGGCCCGCATGCCGTACGCCTCCGGCAGGATCCCGGCCGCGGCATCGAACTGGGCGGAGACGTCCTCTTGTTGCCGCAAAAAGGCGGTCTGATCTACGGGTCCTGCGGACAACAGTTGGAGTCCGGCTTGTTCGTGGGTCTCGAGGCCGGTCCGAAGCTCGGCGACGGCTTCCGACTCGACGCGGTGTTGTGCAGCGGCGTGCTGCATCTGGTCCGTGACAAAACGGACGCCGACCAGGGTCACCGCGGCCCCGGCCAGCAGGGCTAGGAGCACGAGCATGAATGCCCTGGACCATTCCCGCTGCAGGCTCCCTGCGCGGGCGGGTTTGCCCGTGCGAGCACGTGGGCCTGGCGGTCCTTCAGCCGGCCTGGCCGCCCCGCCGTCGGATCGTTGTTCCGGGCCGTTGGCGTTGCTGGCAGCGCTCGACGGGGACGCAGCAGCAGGGTCCGCCAACCTGCTGTTGGATTTACGCATGATCAGCCTCCGGCCGTGTGCCGGCAATCGCCGCATCGTCAATCAGGAGCGTAGCCGAACCTGCCCCGGCCGGCCACGTCCGGCGGCTTCCTGACACTATTGTGAAGTATGTGACAGAAGTATATTCGACGGACGGCCCGGCGGGGAGCGCCTGCCGGGGGCTCTAGCTGAGGCAGTCTGCGCAGTACGCGTGGCCGGCCTTCTCCTTGGCGAGCTGGGACCGGTGCCGCACCAGGAAGCAGGAAAAGCAGGTGAACTCGTCCTCCTTTTGCGGGATGACCGTGACGGTCAGTTCCTCGCCGGACAGGTCTGCTCCCGGCAGTTCCACGCCTTCGGAGGTATCGGCCTCGTCGAGTTCACGGACAACGCTTCGGGCGTCAGGCGCATTCGCCGAACGGAGCGCCTCCAGGGAAGCGTTGCGGGATTCCGCGACGTCGGAGCGTACTTCGTCATAATCGGTTGCCACCTGGTGGTACTCATTTCAGTTGCTGGGCGTGTGTTCAGTGTCTGTCGGGATCCCACGGATCTCCGGATCTCCGGGATTGAACCGTACAGCATGACGCCGTGTAAATGCTGGGGACCGGGGGAGTCGCGGCAGTGACGCTCGTGACACCCGGAGGCGGCCGCCCGCGGCGCCGGCCTTCACGCCTTGTTCGCCACTGGTCACCGGGGCGTCATGTGCCGTTAATTTGCGTGCCCTAGCCTGATTCTTTAGGCACCATCCCACCTTGGGTACCATCCGCACCATCCGTCGGGAGGATTCACCATGGCCGATATTGCTGCAGTGCTGGGACGGCTCACGCAGGATGAACTCAATGAACTGCGCTCCTTGGGCCCCAGCGGTCACCTGACCCGGCGCCTGACCGACGCCATCGACCGCGCGGCCGGCGGCCCCGGAGCCGGGCGCGGCTACTACGTCGCCAACGGGAGCGTCAGCTCCACCGGAGGCCCGCACGTGGTCCTGCGCAGCGACGTTTCGGGCTGGCTGTTCGGCCCTCCCCAGCAGGCCTGACCGAACAGCGACGGGGCACCACCCTGCCACCGGACTCGCCAGGTTCCTTCCAGCCCGGCCCCGGAAGGGCCATACTGGCCCAAAGGGAGGGGGCCGGATTGCGGATTCTGATGGTGGAGGATGAGCACGCCCTGGCCGAGACAGTCCGCCGCGGACTGAAGAACGAGGGGTTCGTCGTTGACGTGGCCCACGACGGCGTGCGGGGACTGTCGGCGGCGCTGGAGAACGCGTACGATGCCATCCTTTTGGACCTCATGCTGCCGCGGATGAACGGCTACGACGTTTTGAAGGAACTGCGGCAACGCAAAGTGTGGACTCCGGTGCTGATGCTCACGGCCAAGGACGGCGAATACGACCAGACCGATGCCTTCGACCTGGGCGCTGACGACTACCTCACCAAACCGTTCAGCTTCCTGGTGCTCGTGGCCCGGATCAGGGCGCTGATCCGGCGCGGAGCGCCCGCCAGGCCTGTCATCATGACCCTTGGCACACTGTCCCTGGACCCGGTCAGCCACAGTGTGCGCCGCGGCGATACCCTCATCAGCCTCACGGCCAGGGAGTACGGGCTCCTGCATTATCTGATGCGCCGGCATGACCAGATCGTCTCCAAGGCGGAAATCCTGCAAAACGTCTGGGACCCGGCTTTCGAGGGCGCGAACAATGTGGTGGAGGTGTACATCGGCTACCTTCGGCGCAAGATCGATGTCCCGTTCGGGATTCACAGCCTGACCACCGTGCGCGGCATGGGCTACCTACTCAGCGCCGACCCGATCCCTGAACCCCGTGCCGCCGAGATTCCCGAGGCGTGACCTCCGCCGGCTCCACGGGTTCCGGAAGGGGTAATACGATCTCAAACCGGCAGTGACCCGCTGGTCCGTCCGTCGGGCGGATGCTCCCATGATGGGCGGCCACAATTCCCGCCGCGATGGCCAGGCCCAGTCCGCTGCCGCCGCCTTCCCGCGAACGGCTGCCATCGAGCCGGACAAATCGTTCGAAAATCCGTTCCCGGTCCGCCTCCGGAATGGGGTCGCCGTCGTTGTCGACCGTGATGATGACCCGGTCCCCGGCGGTGTGCAGGTTCACGGCGATCCGGGACAGGGCGTGGCGGTCGGCATTGTCCAGGACGTTGCGCAGGACCTGCGCCAGGCGGCGGGCGTCGCCGCGGATCCGTGCCGGAACGAGCTCCGCCGAGATCTGGTTCCGGCTGGTGGAGCGCAGCCGGCGGATCTCCTGGTCCAGCACGTCGTCAAGATCGACGTCCTTCTGCTCCACGCGCAGGCCGCCGTCGTTGGCTTTGGCCAGCGTCAGCAGGTCCTCCACGAGGAAGCTCATGCGGGACGTCTCCTCAGAGAGGACATCCTTCATCTGCAGCCACATCGCCCCGGTCGGGTCGGCCGCCGCTATCTCGATTCCGGCCCTCAGCGTGGCCAGCGGGCTGCGGAGCTCGTGGCTGGCGTCCGACACGAACCTGCGCTGTTCTGTGTCCGAGGCCTGCAGCCGGTCCAGCATGGTGTTCATGGTCAGCGCCAGGGCGTGGATTTCATCGTTGGTCGGCGGGACGTCGACGCGTCCATCCAGCCGCTCGGCGTTGATCCGGGCTACCTGGCCACGGATCCGCTCAACCTGGCGGAGAGATCGCCCCACCAGGAGCCACACGGACACGGCCACGGTGCCCAGCAGCAGCGGCGTGGCTCCGAGCATGAACCACGCGACGGTGGAAAGGGTGTCCGCCTGTATCTGTGCGGCTTGGGCCACCACCACCGTATAGCTGAGCGTGCCGGTCCGCGCTCCCACGGTGACGATGTGGTAGTCGTCGGTGTCCCCGATGCTTGGAAGGCTCGAGACGTCCTGGGTCATCGTCTGGCCCGGGCTGGGCCGCTGGGCTGACAATGGGGAGTTGGCGACCTCGGGGTCCGAGCTGGCCAGGACGTACCCTTCGGTATCCAGCACCTGAACGAACTGGCCCGCATGCGAGGTGTCCAAGATGTAGGCGCGGGCATCCTCGATGTCCATGTCCTCCATCTCGGCGATCACGTCCAGGGCCTTCTGCTGGGCTGCGGCGTCGCTCGACCTCGCCAGGGAGGCCTGCAGCAGGACGAGAAGGACGATGCCGCCGAGCAACAGCGCGACGGCTACGACGCCCACGGCGACCGCCGTCGAGCGCTTCCGCACGCCCCAACGAATCTCGCCCCTGCCGGGGCCGGATGGGACTCGTTTGCCCAGTGCCATGCTCCAAGAATGCGTCAATGCGTGGTCCGGGACAACCACCGCGGCCGCATTGCCGTCACCGCGCGCCCGGCCCCACCGGGAGAGGCTGCTCTCAGTCTCTTCTCAGCCGGATGCGGGACAGTGGAAATAGGCCGCAGAAGACCGGCCGCCGGCCGCCACGGGGCCGTTCGTCCACAGATTCCGGCCGCACGCTCTCCTCAACCAGTGTGCGGCCGGACACGACACCGGGCGAAGCGGCGCGGCGGCGGAACGGGCGCCCACAACAAGCCACTACCAGTCATCCACGCCGATGAGCCGCGGGCCAGCCCCTCAAGACCGGGGCGTCACCCTGAGCCAGAGGAACTGCTGGGCGTCCAGGACCAGTCCCGCGTCGAGGCGCAGGTGGGCGCCGGTCAGGATGTTGACGGCGCCCGTCGCGAAGCCGGAGAGCGTCACCGCCGCTACTTCCTGAGGGCCGTCGCTGAAGTTGGCCAGGGCGAGGACCAGCGTTCCATTTCCCGGACGCTGGTACCCCAGGACGCCCGGGTTGTTCGTGTCGAACCCGACCAGCCGGGTCCCGGCCAGCTCCGGAGTTGCTGACCGTACGGACACCAGCCGGCGCAGTCCGGCAAAGACGGCCCCGGCGGGGGTTTCCGGCTCCGCACGCCGTGCGTAGCCTGCAGCCGGGTAGTGCGGCCGGTGCACCCAGCGGCTGTCCGTTTCGTGGCCATCCTCGGCGGCGTACGCGTAGTCGTTGAACTGGCCCACCTCGTCACCGAGGTACAGCAGCGGGATGCCCCCGGTGCTGAAGGTCACCGAGTGGGCCAGCAGGATCCGGTTCACCGCCGCAACTGCTCCGCCCTCCAGCCCGCAGAGCGACGCCGTTGTGCCGGAAATCCGGCAGTCGCCGGTGTGCGGGTTGTCCTGAAAAGGCACGCCGCGGGCGAAGCTGCCGGGGAAACGGTTGACGTAGAAGGAATTGAGGAACCGTCGGTGTTCGAAGGCATTGATGCCAAGCTCGGCGGCGTCCTCATCCGCAAACGTCCAGCCGATGTCGTCGTGGCTGCGGACATAGTTCACCCAGGCCGTGCCGTCCGGGATATTGTGGCGCCGCTCCAGGGCCTGGGAGAGCAGCGAAACGTCGCGGGTGGCCAACGCCTCCCAGATCAGCGCCATCTGCAGCGGGTTGTAGGAGAGCTGGCACTCGGCGGGGTCGATGTAGCGGGCCACTTCATCGGGGTGGACGATCGCCTCGGACTTGAACAGCAGTGACGGCGCCGCCAGCCGGCACACGGCATTGAAGGCCTGCAGCAGGGTGTGGGCCTCGGGCAGGTTTTCACAGGGCGTGCCGAGCTGTTTCCAAATGAAGGCGACGGCGTCCATCCGGAGAATGTCCACGCCCTGGTTGGCCAGGTACAGCATCTCGCCGGCCATGGCCCGGAAGACGTCCGGGTTGGCGTAGTTCAGGTCCCACTGGAAGGTGTGGAACGTGGTCCAGACCCACCGTCCGTCCGGCAAATCGACAAACGAGCCGCGGTGGTCGTCGGGGAAGATTTCGCGCACGGTTTGCTCGAACGCGTCCGGCATGGACCGGTCCGGGAAGATCCAGTAGTAGTCGCTGTAGGCCGGCTCGCCCGCGGCCGCCTTCCGGGCCCATTCGTGTTCGTCGGAGGTGTGGTTGAAGATGAAATCGACGACGAGGCTGATGCCGTTCGCCCGCAGTTCGGCGGCGAGGTCACGCAGCTGCTGCATGGTGCCCAGCCTGGGGTTGACGTCGCGGTAGCTGGAGACGGCGTAGCCGCCGTCGGAGTGCGGTTCGGGGGCCAGGAACAGCGGCATCAGGTGCAGATACGTCAGGCCGAGTTCCTTGAAGTAGGGGATCCGGGCGCGGACACCTTCGAGGTCCTCGGCGTATCTGTCGACATAGCAAACGCCGCCGAGCATGGTGTTGGACTGGAACCAGCCGCTGTTGTGTTCGCGTTCGGCGTCGAGGCCCTTGAGCGCGGCAGGCCTCTCGGCCCAGGAGCGGGCTGACTCCATCACAAGGTCCGTCAGCTGGTCCAGCCAATCGTGCCGTGCGCCGTAGAGATCGTGAAACAACCGGAACAGGACCGGGAAATGGCGGTCGAAGCGCTCTTCGAAGACGGCCCGGTCCGGGCCGTCCCACCCGATTCCCGTGCCCGCCGCCAGGGCCCGGAGCACATGCCGGCGGACCCCGCTGTCTGCGCCGTCAGCTAGAAGGGCGGGTTCAACCATGGAGCGTCTCCTTTGACCAGTTTCAGTCCTCGACGGCGCCAGGACAGTTCACATCCTTGCAGACGGACGGACAGGTGCCCAGCACGGCGGCCGTGGTCGGCGAGGAAGGCAGCCGACCGCCGGTGCCGCCCTACCCCGGTTACACCGGTACCCGGATGACGAGGGGGTCCATCGCCTGGCCGTCGGCGTACTGGCCGTCGAACAGTTCCGAACCGGCCTGGGATATCGCCACCTCGACGCGCTCCCAGACGAGGAACCCTTCCATGTTGCGGGGCGCGGCAGTACGCAGGGTGCCGACATCCAAGCGGTCCATCCCGCCGCCGTCGCCCGTGCTGATGGACAGGACCCCGTGCCCGGCCGCCAACTCGACCCATGGATCCAGGAGCCGGACGAACATCATTCCGTGGTGTCCGGCGACCCGGACGTCGCCGCGGAACCGCAGCACGCCGGTGCCGCTGGCGGGATCGTACTCGGAGCCGGCGGGGGCGAAACAGAACTCCCCGGACGCGGTGACCGTGGCGCCGTCGGCCGCGGAAACGGCACCGTCCGGGAGTCCGGAAATGTAGTCCAAAAAGCTGCGTTTGATGCCCCAGGTCAGACCCGGCAGGGGCAGCGGGGCGGGGGAAGCGGACGCTGGTGTCACGTAGGTTCTCCTGGCTGTCGGGCGGATCTATGTCCGAGCCTAGCCGCGGATCCGCGCCGGGCTGAACTGTTGCATCCGCGCCGCTTCATCCGGCGTATTTCTCTGACGGCGTAGGCCCGCCAGGACTACTCCCGGGGCGGCGGTGGTTGACTTGGATGAGTACCGGTTAGCAGGAGGTGCACCGTGGCCGCGTCCATCAGCAGGGTATCCGGATCCGATGTGTCCGGAGATCCGCTGGATTCCTATTCCGCAACGGTCATCCGCGTGGCCGAGGCTGTTACCCAGCACGTCGCAGCCCTCGAAATGACCGGCAACGGGCGCAACGGCAGGCTGAGGGTCGGTGCGGGTTCGGCCGTGCTGTTCACCACGGACGGTTATCTGCTGACGAACGCCCACGTGGTGGGCGGCGCCCAGTCGGGCCAGGCAGTCTTCGCCGACGGCACCAGCACGGCTGTGGACGTGGTGGGCGCCGACCCGCTCTCCGATCTTGCCGTGGTCCACGGCCGGGCACCGACTGCGGCGCCGGCCGAACTGGGCGACGCCGAGTCCCTCCGGGTCGGCCAGCTGGTCATCGCCGTGGGCAACCCGCTTGGGCTCGCCGGCTCCGTCACCGCCGGGGTGGTCAGCGGGCTGGGCCGTTCGATCCCCGTCTGGTCCGGACGGAGCCGGCGCGTGATCGAGGACGTCATCCAGACCGACGCGGCCCTCAATCCCGGCAGTTCCGGCGGGGCGCTGGCAGACGCCCGCGGGCGGATCGTCGGCATCAATACGGCCGTGGCAGGCGTTGGACTTGGCCTGGCCGTTCCCATCAACGCCACGTCCCGGCGGATCATCGCTTCGCTGCTCAAGGACGGCCGCGTCCGCCGGGCCTACCTGGGCCTGGTCAATACACCGATCCAGTTGCAGCCGAGCGCCGTCGTCCGGACGGGCCGCAGGGAGGGCCTGCTCGTGGTCGAAGTCCTCCCTGATTCGCCCGCCGAGCGGGCCGGGCTCCGGGCCGGCGACATCCTCCTGAAGGTCGGGCAGATGTATGTGTCGAACGCCGAGAGCCTGCAGAAGCTGCTGTTCGCAGAGGCCATCGGGGAGCCGCTGGACCTTGCCGTGCTCCGGGACGGCGGGGACCTGCGCCTGGTGGCGGTGCCCGCCGAGATGACCGACAACCAGTAGGAAAACCGGCCCGGACCGGCGGTTCCACGGGCTGGAACTCGCCCGCCCGGGGGCCCAAATCTTGACCCGGAGAACTACTTGGGTCCATGTGCGGGCCGCCCCCGGAATTACTTGGTTGGCGCCGCAATCACCTGCCCTCCGCCCCGCGCGCTTACTCGACGGTACTGACGCCTGTACGTGTCTTTCTTTGGGCGAAAGATCGGGTAGCGGCATACCTTGTTGCGCCCTGTCTGGCGTGTCACGGTGTCATTGGAAAGCCGGAGGGAACAGCGTCTCAGTACGGCCTGGTTTCACTATTGATCCGGCTCTCCACAGACGATTCAGTTCGTTTTACCTGGGGAAATCGGAGAACATCGTGGATAGCCCAAAGGAAACTACACCCTCCATTTCGGTCCGCCTCTTCGGATCATTCGAGGTGCGCCGGGACGGCGTGGCGCTCACCGCTGCCGACATGGGCGGTTGCAAACCCCGGCACATACTGGAAATTCTTCTCCTGAACCTTGGCACGCCCGTGTCCAAGACCCGCCTGATCGATCTTCTCTGGGGCGCCGGAGCCAGTGACGGCTCCGTCGCGACCCTCGAGAGCTATATCAGCGGTATCCGCCGCGCCATCCAGCCGGGGCAGACCAAGACCGGTCCGCTCCGCACGGCCAACAGTGGCTATGTCCTGGACCCCACGCTCGTGGATCTCGATTTGTTCCGGTTCCGTGACCTGGTCCGCGACGCCGGTGAGCTGCCTCCGGGTGAGGCGTACCCCCTGATGCTCGAGGCCCTGGAGATTTCCGCCGAGCCGCTGCTCGGCTTCGAACTTGCCTCCGACTGGGCCGAAGAGGCGCGCGCACGCCATGCAGCCGAGAAGGTGGCGCTGCAGATCCTCGCGGCAGAAACGGCGGCCCTGCTGGGCAAACCTGACGACGCCGTCAACCTGGTCCAGGCTGCCATTCGGGCGGAGCCCCTGAATGAGCGGGCCTGGACGGTACTGGTGACAGCGTACGAACAGGCGGGCCTGCCGGCGGAGGGCCTCGCGGCGTATGACCGCTGCCGGCGGCTTTTCGACCGCGACCTTGGCTGCACCCCCGGTCCGGCCCTGCAGGAGGCTCATCTGCGGCTCCTGCGGCAGCGCGCGGAAAGCAACTCCGAACTCTCCGAGGTGCTGGCGGCGCTGCTCTATCTGGGCGAGCGGTTGAACGGGCCCAAGAGCCGGCAGCTGCCGGCGGCCGAGTCCCGGCGCATGCATGAGAACGCCGGGCGGGTGCTTGATTCCTTCCTCCAGCGAGTCCGGGCCGCCGTCTGAGCCCCGCAGGGCCGTCACCGACGGGCCGGCCACCCCAGATTCACGACGGGGATGGCTGCCGGCGGGTCCCGGGCGTTAGCTTCGTCACGTGACCGGGATTCTCGAGGAATTCCGCCGTGCCGGGCCCCATACTTGGAATGTCCCTGGCGGGCAGTCCCACCGCCGGGTGTGAGGAGGGCCCATGGAAACCTTGAAGAAAGTCGTCACGAACGAGTACTTCCCCGCAGCCGCTGTGCTGTCCGGAGTCATCCTGTTCTGGGTCCTGGGCCTCTTCGGCGGACTGTCCCTCCTGAGCACCCGCCAGAGCCCGGTGACCACCCTGACGTGGATGATGTTCGTCTACGCTGCAGCGGTGCTCTCGCCCCTGGCCGGGCTCGTCGCCGCCATCGACCTCGTGCGTCGGTGGCTGCGGAACCGGCAGGCGAGCGCGGCGGAATCCGCCTAGCCTGCCCCGCTGAGTCGTCACCGCTGAGCCGGCGCTGCGTCGCCGTCGCTGGACCCTGCCCCGTCGCTGGACCCTGACCGCAGGGTACGCCGTGCCGTTGCCGGCGTCCTCCGTTACTCGAAGCGGGAAGGATCGCCCATGCCGCGCCGGACGATTTCCGCGACGCCGCTGGAGTAGTCGATCACCGTGGTTGGTTCGGCGCCGCAGTCGCCGGAATCGATCACGGCGTCCACCACGTGGTCCAGGCGTTCCTTGATCTCCCACCCTTGCGTCAGCGGCTCTTCTTCATCCGGAAGCAGCAGCGTACTCGATAGCAGCGGTTCGCCAAGCTCGGCGAGCAGCGCCTGGACCACGTGGTTGTCCGGGATGCGCACGCCAACCGTCTTCTTCTTCGGGTGCAGCAGCCGTTTGGGGACCTCCCTGGTCGCCGGCAGGATGAAGGTATAGCTGCCGGGCGTGACGGCCTTGATGCTGCGGAACACGTCGTTGTCGATCTGGACGAACTGGCCCAACTGGGCGAAGTCCTTGCAGACGAGGGTGAAGTGATGCTTGCCGTCCAAATGCCGGATGGTCCGGATCCGGTCCAGGGCCTCCCGGTTACCGAGCTGTGCGCCCAGGGCGTAGCAGGAATCCGTGGGGTAAGCGATCAGGCCGCCTGAGCGCACGATGTCCACGGCCTGGAGGATCGAACGGTGCTGGGGGTTCTCGGGGTGCACATCGAAGTATCTCGCCATTCCAAGAGCATACGCCCGGCTGCCGCCCGGACGGCCAAGGCGGAGCCCGCCAGCCGACCCCAATGTCCCGCGGTGGCTCAGGGCCGGCCGCTGCTTGTGCACAGACAGTTCTGTCTGATAGCTTCGTTCCCGGTATAGACGAACCTGTCTACGCCAATCCAAGATCTGTCCGGCGAACCAACACCGAGAGCGAGAACCGAATGCTGTCAATGGCAGGAAAGACAGTTCTGATCACCGGAGGCACCGGCGGGATCGGCAAGGCCACGGCACTTGGCCTGGCCGCCCTGGGTGCGCGGGTTGCCATCACCGGACGTAATGCTGACAGGGCATCCCGGGCAGCTGAGGAGATCCGCGCTGTGGCCTCGGCCCCCGTCGAGGTGTTCATCGCCGATCTTTCCTCCCAGCAGGAAGTCCGCAGACTGGCCGACGAGGTATTGAAGACCCTGGACCGCCTTGATGTGCTGGTCAACAACGTAGGCGGCTTCTGGAACACCCGCCGCGTCACCGCAGACGGACTGGAATACACCTTCGCCCTTAACCACCTCGCCCCTTTCCTGCTCACCAATCTGCTCCTCGAACGGTTGAAGGAAAGCGGACCGGCACGGGTTGTAACTGTCTCGTCCGGCGCCCAGGCCATGGGACGTATGGACTTCCCGGATCTGCTGGCCGAACGGGCCTATTCGGGGCAGCGGGCGTACAACCAGTCGAAACTGGCCAACGTCCTGTTCACGTACGGACTCGCCGCACGTCTCGCCGGCACCGGGGTCACCGCGAATGTGCTCCACCCCGGAGTGGTGGCGACGGCGTTCGGGGCCGAAGATCCGGGCCGGATGCAGGAGTTTCTGACCCCGCTGGTGCAGCGGTGGATGAAAACCCCGGAGCAGGGCGCCCGGACCTCGATATACCTTGCCGCGGCGCCGGAGCTCGACAACGTCACTGGCCGGTACTTTGCCAACAGCACTCCTAAAAAATCATCAAAACGCAGCTACAGCCAGTCCGATATTGACCGCCTCTGGCAGGTCAGCTCGGCTCTGGTCGGCCTCGAATCCGATTCTGAAAGAAGCACGAACCTTCCATGACCCCACAGCGCACGCTCGTCCTTGTTGCCCACCCCGACCTGGAAAGCTCGCGGATCACCGCACACCTCACCTCGGCCATCATGGACTTGGAGCACGTGACGGTGCATGACCTCTCCGCCGCCCACCCCGACCGGCAGTTCGATACCGCCCGGGAACAGGAGCTGCTGCGCGGGCACGACACCATCGTCTGGCAGTTCCCGTGGCACTGGTACTCCGTCCCGGGGGTCCTGAAGGAGTGGATGGACCAGGTGCTCACGTACGGCTTCGCGTACGGCGCAGGAGGGGACGCCCTCCACGGAAAGCGGCTCCAGCTGGTGCTGTCGACCGGAGGCCCGGAGGCGTCCTACGCGGAGGCGGGCTACAACCGCTTCACGATGGAGGAACTCCTCCGCCCCCTCGATGCCACGGCACACCTGTGCGGGCTGGAAATGGCCGAGCCACTCATCCTGCACTCGGCGCACGGGGTGGACAGCGACGGACTCGACCGGCACGCCGCCCGCTACCGCGAGCTGCTGGCTCCCGCTCCCGTCGCCGCTCGGTAGCCGGACTCCGGTGCGTCGGATTCGACACGCCGGGGGCAGAAGCGGTCAGGCGGCTTGGGCGGCGAACATTAAGGCAAGCGCCGCAGCCCCGAGCGTTGCCGCCAGCAGCAGCACCGCCAGCGTCCAGCGCAGGGCCTCGTCCGCCGTCATGGCCACACAGTCACAACTGCTCGTCGTGGTGGATCCGTTCGCCGAGCAGTCGCAACGGCTCGCCGCTGCCGCTCCACTGCTGGGCGATGAACTCTGCCGCGATGGACACGGCCGTTTCCTCCGGGGTGCGGGCGCCCAGGTCCAGGCCGACCGGACTGTGGAGCCTGGAGAGTTCGTCCTCAGTAAGTCCCGTCTGCCGCAGCCGCGCCATCCGGTCCTCGTGGGTGCGCCGGGATCCCATGGCGCCGATAAAGGCCACGGGGCTGCCGCGCAAAGCTACCTCAAGGACGGGGATGTCGAACTTCGGGTCGTGGGTCAGGACGCAGAGCACGGCCCGGGAATCCAGCAGCCCTTGGGCGAACTGCTCGCTCAGGTACCGGTGGGGCCACGCGTTGACCACCTCGGCGGCGTCGGGGAACCGCGCCGGCGTCGCGAATACGGACCGCGCGTCACAGACGGTCACCCGGTAGCCCAGGAACGCGCCCAGCCGCGCGAGCGCCGCGGCGAAGTCAATGGCGCCGAAGACGATCATCCGGGGCGGCGGCGCATAGCTGGCAAAGAAGACGCGCATGCCGGTGTCGAGCCGCTCGCCGTCCACGCCGTAGTTCAGGATGCCCGTCCGGCCGGCGGCGAGAAGACCCTGGGTGTCGTCGCCAACGGCGCGGTTGGTCCGGTCCGAGCCCAGGTCTCCGTCCCAACCGTCCGGCCTGACAACCAGGTGCCGCCCCACACGCCCGGCATCCGGGTGTTCGATTATCGTGGCGACGCCCACGCGGCGCCCCGCGGCGATGTCCTGCGCGACGGCGTCGAGTTCGGCAAAGCGGCGCCGGGACACAGGTTCGACGAAGATGTCGATGATGCCACCGCAGGTCAGGCCCACGGCGAAGGCATCGTCGTCGCTGATCCCGTAGCGCACCAGGGCTGCCTCGCCGTCGTCCTTGACCTGGGTGGCGAGCTCGTACACAGCCGCCTCGACGCAACCGCCGGAGACGGAGCCCACGGCCTCGCCGTCGGCCGTCACCAGCATCGCCGCCCCCGGGAGCCGTGGCGCTGATTTGAAAGTGCTGACGACGGTGGCCAGGCCCGCCGTGGCACCCCTTTGCCAGTCAGGCAACATGGCCGCAAGGACATCACGCATCGGCGCTCCTCAGAGCCTGCCGCACAGCCGGAGCAGCCGGAACGCCGAACGCCGGCCGGCCCAGTAGGCGATGCACGCCACGACGGCGACGACGCCGAGGACTTTCGCCGGGCTGGACAGCTGCTCCGCCGCGATTCCCTTGGCGAGGCTCAGCGCATCCAGGCTGCCGGCCGGCGCAGCCGACGCGGGGACGGGCGCCGGGGTGGGCTCTGACGCGGGGACCGGCGCCGGGGTGGGCTGCAGGGTGGGTTCCGGGGTGGGCTGCAGGGTGGGTTCCGGGACAGCCGCAGGGCCCGGTCCCGCGGGGGTTTCCGGCGCAGGAGGTGCTGCCTCGGTGAGCATGGCCTGCAGATTTGTCGCGAACAGGGACATCATCTGTTCCGTGACGCTGCCGATCACCCCCTTGCCCATGGCCGCGGCCTTGCCGGACAGTGCGAGATCCGCGCTGACGGAACCCCGTGTGGCCGCGCCGTCTTCGGCCAGCACCAGGGTGACGGTGGCCTCGGCGGTGCCCTGTCCGCGGGTCTCCTGGGCCTTGCCGCCAAGGACCGCACGGTGTTCCGGGGCGTTTCGTTCAATGACGTTCAGCAGGCCTTTGTATTGCATCGTGACCGGGCCGAGCTTTACCGTCATGCCTACTTGGTAGGCGTCATCGGAGAGCTTGTTCAGGATCCTGGCCCCCGGAAGGCAGCCGGCCACCCTTTCAAAGTCCATCAGCGTGTCCCACACCTGGTTTATCGGTGCGACCACCGAGAACGTGCTGTCAATGTGCATGGGCTGGTTCCTTGTCTCTCGCTCGTTCGTGCGTGTCCTGTGGTGGCGGGCCGTCACCGCGAATGGCGGCCGCCATCTGCGCCAAGGCCCGGTAGCTGTGGCCGCTGACAAAGGCGTCGCAGTAGGGCAGGGCCGCTGCCATGCCGCCCACGAGGGGCTGGTACTGCGGGGCTGCCTTGCGCGGATTTACCCAGATGATCCGGTGGGCGAGCCGGCGCAGGCGGGCCATCTGCGCCGCGACCTGTTCCGGGTCCTCGTAGGCCCAGCCGTCGGAAAACACCACCACGACGGCGCCGCGCGCCAGTCCGCGGCGCCCGTGCTCGTCGACGAAGCGCCGGAGGCAGTCGGCGATCCGGGTTCCGCCGGCCCAGTCCGGCGCGGAGGCAGCGGCGCGGGCCAGGGCCCGGTCCGGATCGCGCAGGGCCAGTTGCCGAGTGAGTCTGGTCAGCCTGGTGGAGAAGACGAAGGCTTCGGCCCCGGCCCCGGTCACGGCGCCCTGCAGGAGGGATACGAAGACCCGGGAGTAGGGCTCCATCGATCCCGAGACATCGCAGAGCAGCACCAGTTTGCGGCGCTGTCCGCGCCGGCGGGCATACAGCAGCAGTGGGGCGTCGGTCCCGGACCGCCGGGCTGCGCGCACTGTCGCCCGGACGTCCAGGCTCGCCGTGCTGTGGGCCGACGTGCGCGTGCGGCGGCTCAGGCGCAGCGGAGTCGCGAGCTGCAGCGCCGCTGCCAGCCGCCGTACCTCCGCCACTTCATCGGCGGCAAGCTCGGCGAACGATGTCTCCTGCAGGTGTTCGTCCGCGGAAACCATGGCAAGGACGGCCTCGCGGTCAGTGCGGCCGTCCTCCGCGGAGCCGTCCCGGCCCGGGGAGGCCACGCGCGGCCGCTGCTGCGTGCCGGGGGGCGTGCCTGGGGCCGTGCCGGGCGTCCGGCTGTCTGGCGCGGCGGGCCTGGTCCGCGGGGCCGGTGCGGGCGGCGCCGCTGCCGGGCCGGGCACGCTGCCCGGGTGGGCGGGTGCGGCGTTCCCACCGAACACGGCCGCGAAAACGGCATCAAACACCGGCACCTGTTCGCGCGCGGACACGAGCACCACGCGGCAGGTCCAGTAGAGCTGCTCAAGCCGGCCCGGGGGGATCAGGTGGAGCGCCTCGGCCAGCCGCGCCGCCCGGTCCGGCGAGGTTGCCAGGCCGGCCCGCCGGATTGCGGTGACGAACGCGGCGGACAAGGCGGCCGCCTCGACCCGAGGCGGCCCTGCGGGCGCCGCGCTGTTGTTTTCAGCCATCGGTACCGTCCACGAGCCAGGCCGCGCCGCGGGAGCCGACGAGTTCGAGGTCATCGCGGTTCTTGACGATGGAGCCCCACGTCTGTTCGGTGGTGCCGGCGTCGATCCGCTCCACCCCCAGCACGGCCAGGGCCGAGACCCAGTCGATTGCCTCGGAGATTCCGGGCGGCTTGGCGAGGTCCAGGGTGCGCAGCCGGGTTATCACGGCCGCGGCCTGGAGGGCCAGCGGGCCGCTGCTGGCCGGAACCCGGCGGCGCACGATCTCGGCGATCCGGGCGGGTCCCGGGTAGTCGATCCAGTGGTACAGGCAGCGGCGGGTCAAGGCGTCGTGAAGGTCCCGGGTCCGGTTGGAGGTCAGGATCACGATGGGCGGATGGGTGGCCCGGATTGTGCCCAGTTCCGGGATGGTGACGGCGGATTCGGCCAGCAGTTCAAAGGTGAAGGCCTCGAATTCGGCGTCGGCGCGGTCGATCTCGTCCAGGAGCAGCACGGCAGGCCGCGGGCCGGGATGCTCCAGCGCCTGCAGGAGCGGGCGCCGCAGCAGGTACTGGGAGGCAAACAGGTCAGTTTCCGTGACCTCGGTGTCGCGGAGTTCGGCCAGCCGGATGCCGAGCAGCTGGCGCTGGTGGTTCCATTCGTAGAGGGCCTCACCGGCGTCGATTCCCTCGTAGCACTGCAGCCGGTACAGCGGGGTGTCGAGGAGCTCGGCCAGCGCCTTCGCGGCCTCCGTTTTCCCGACCCCCGCCTCGCCCTCGAGCAGGATGGGCTGCGGCAGGCGGACGGCCAGGAACAGGGCCGTCGCCAGGCCGACGTCGGCCAGGTAGTTGGTCCGGTCCAGCGCGGCCATCAGCGATCCGACATCCGGGACCCGGCGCCGCACGTCCTCTTCCGCGCCGGCCCGCGCCGCCGTCGTCATACGGCCCCCTGCAGCCCGGCGAGGAGGCGCCGGTAGTCTTCCTCGGTGTCCACGTCCTGGGGTACCGGGCCGGGCGTACGGACCTCGACGACGTCGTCCGCCCGCTGTTCCAGAAGCTTCCAGACGGCCTTGTCCCCGTGCAGCGCGGCCAGCTCCGGCAGCAGGCGCCGGGCAAACGCCACGGGGTGGCCCACGCCGTCGTCGTAGCGGCACACCGCGATGCCGGCGGCGCCCGCGGGAGTGTGCAGGGCGCCAAGCACTGCCCGGACGCTCGCGGCCCGGACACCGGGCTGGTCCCCGAGCAACAGGACGACGGCGTCGGTCTCCGGATGGAGGGCAGCGAGCGCCGTGGCGATCGAGGACGCGCACCCTTCACCGTAGTCCGGGTTGAGCACCACATCGCAGCCGCTGGTGTCCACGGTGCGCTCCACCTCGGCCGCAGCGCCGCCCAGGGCAAGCACCGTCTGGCCGAAGGCGCAGTCCCGGGCAGCCGCCAGGACGGCATCGAGCAGCACTCCCGCGCCGTAGGGCAGCAGCTGTTTGGGCCGGCCCAGGCGCCGGGAACCGCCCGCGGCCAGGATGATGCCGGCGGTCCGGGGTCCGGGGCTTCCTGCCGCCCGCATCGGGTCAGATCGTAACGGCATAGCGTTCCGGATCTTTGCGGAAGGCGGCCCGGCAGCCGGGCGAGCAGAAGTAGACGGTGACCCCTTCGTGAACCAGATGCAGGGACGACTCGAGGGCCGGGACGGACATGCCGCACACCGGATCGACCGCGCTCGCCGGCCCTGGCTCAGGTGGCCCCGGCTCGGCCGGCGCTGACGCCGCAAGGGGCGCGGCGGCGCGGCGCGCCCGGGACCGTTCCCCGACCAGCTGGGCCAGGATGGACAGCGCGATCTCCCCGGGCGTCCGGGCACCGAGCTGCAGCCCGGCCGGTGTGAACACCCGCCGCCGCAGGGCGTCGTCGACGTCGAGGGAGTCCAGGACGGCGGCGCCGCGGGTTGCGCTGGCCACGAGGGCAACGTAGGGGACACCCGCCCGCAGGGCCGCTTCCAGCGCACCCTCTTCCGCTTTTCCATGCGAGGCGACAATCAGGGCCGCGTCATCGCCGCGGGGATCGGCGGATTCGCCGTCCGTGAGTTCGACTTCGAGGCCGACGCCGGAGCCGAGCGTTTCCAGGGCCTGTGCCACCGGCGTCGTGCCCACCACCACGACCCGGGGCGCCGGAATCCGCGGCTGGAGGAAGATCTCGATCGCCCCGCCGCTCAGGCACGGGTTGGTGACCTCGACGGCGCCTTCCTCCGCGGTGCGGGACGGTTCTCCGGGCAGCACCCGCAACAGGAGGGGTTCCTGGGTGGCCAGTACCTGCCGGCTGTATTCGCGCACCGACTCCTCCACGCAGTTTCCACCCACGAAGCCGTGGATCTCTCCGCTGGGCAGCACCAGAGCGGTGTCCCCGGCGTGGGCGCTCGTCGGATGCTGGGCGCGGACTACCGTGGCATGGACGAACGGCTCGCGGCGGCTGGCGAGTTCATCGGCCCTGGCGGCCAGGGATCCTGCGCTGGCGGCCATCAGATCGGCGGCCTGGCCCGGCCCTGCATGGCAGCCCAGACACGGGCCGGGGTGCAGGGCATGTCCATGTGTGTGACGCCGAACGGCGCCAGGGCATCGACCACGGCGTTGACGATCGCCGGCGGTGAGCCGACGGTGGCGGACTCGCCGATGCCCTTCGCGCCGATGGGGTGGTGCGGGGACGGGGTGACAGTGAAGCCGGTCTCCCAGTCGGGCACTTCCATTGCGGTGGGGATCAGGTAGTCCATGAAGGAACCGCCCAGGCAGTTGCCGTCGGCGTCGAACTCGATGATCTCCATCAGGGCCATCCCGACGCCGTCGGTCAGCCCGCCGTGCACCTGGCCCTCGATGATCATCGGGTTGATCCGGGTGCCGCAGTCATCCACCGCGATGAAGCGCCGCACCTTGACTTGCCCGGTGCCGGGATCGATGTCGACGACGCAGATGTAGGCGCCGAACGGGAAGGTCAGGTTCGGCGGGTCGTAGGTGACCTCGGCGTCGAGGTTGCCGTCCACGCCTTCGGGCAAGGCAACGGTGCCGTGGGCGCCCATGGCGATCTCGGCGATGGTCTTGCCGGCGCTGGGGTCGCCCTTGACGAACCATCGGCCCTTTTCCCATTCGAGGTCCTCGGGGCGGGTCTCCAGCATCGCCCCGGCGATCAGTTTCGCCTTCTCGCGCACCTTCCGTGCAACAAGGGCGACGGCGCCGCCGCTGACCGGCGTCGAACGGCTGCCGTACGTGCCCAACCCGAACGGGGTCTGGTCGGTGTCGCCGTGCACCACCTCGATGTCCTCCGGCGGGATGCCGAGTTCCTCCGCGACAATCTGGGCGAAGGTGGTCTCGTGGCCCTGGCCCTGGCTCTGCACCGAGATGCGCACCACGGCCTTGCCCGTGGGGTGCACGCGCAGTTCGGCGCCGTCGGCCATGCCGAGGCCCACGATGTCGAAGTGCTTCCTGGGCCCGGCTCCGACGACTTCCGTGAAGAAGGAGACCCCGATGCCCATGAGTTCCCCGCGTGCGCGTTTTTCGGCCTGTTCGCGGCGGAGGTCCTCGTAGCCGGCGAGCTGCATCGAGAGGCGCATGGCGGCCTCGTAGTTGCCCGAGTCGTAGACCCAGCCGGTCTTGTTGGCATAGGGGAACTGCTCCGGCTTGATGAAGTTCTTGAGCCGCAGCTCCGCGGGGTCCATCTCCAGCTTGCGGGCCAGGATATCGACCATCCGCTCCACGAGGTAGACGGCCTCGGTGACGCGGAACGAGCAGGCGTAGGCGACCCCGCCGGGCGCCTTGTTGGTATACACGCCGGTGACGGAGCAGTGGGCGGCCAACAGGTCATAGCTGCCGGTGAAGATGGAGAAGAATCCGGCCGGGTTCTTGGTGGGCTGGGCGGTGGCGTTAAACGCGCCGTGGTCGGCCAGCACATGGGTGCGCAGGGCAAGGATCTTGCCGTCCTTGGTCGCCGCGATTTCGCCCTGCATGATGTAATCCCGGGCGAACGAGGTCGACATCAGGTTCTCGGAGCGGTCCTCCACCCATTTGACCGGCCGGCCGGAGACGATCGAACCGACGACGGCGAGGATGTAGCCGGGATAGATCCCGACCTTGTTGCCGAAACCGCCGCCGATATCGGGGGAGACGATCCGGATCTTGTGCTCGGGGATGCCGGCGACGATCGCGAAAAGGGTCCTGTGCGCGTGCGGGGCCTGGGTGGTCTCGTAGAGCGTCAGCTTGCCGTTGACGGCGTCGAAATCGGCGACGGCGCCGCACGTCTCCATCGGTGCGGGATGGACCCGCGGATACACGACCTCCTGGCTGACCACAACATCCGCGGAGGCGAACACCGCATCGGTTTCGGCCTTGTCGCCCATCTCCCAGTCGAAGATCCGGTTGTCCGTCCGGCCCTCGATCTCATCACGGATCACCGGGGCGTCCGCATCGAGCGCTTTGCGGGCGTCAACCAGCGGGGGAAGCACATCGTATTCGACGTCGATCAGCTCCAGGGCGTCCCGTGCGGCATAACGGTCCTCGGCCACGACAAACGCGACTTCCTGCCCCTGGAACCGGACTTTGTCGGTCACCAGCACGGCCTGGACATCTGCCGACAGCGTCGGCGCCCACGCGAGCTTCAGGCCCAGCAGGTCCTTGCCGGTGATGACTGCGACCACCTTCGGATGCGCGAGGGCGTTAGTGGTATCGATGGACACCAGCTTGGCGTGCGCCACCGGAGCCCGCAGGATGGCGCCGTGCAGCATCCCCGGCAGCACGATGTCATCCAGGTAGTGGCCTTTGCCGCGCACGAAGCGCGGGTCTTCCTTCCGCTGGATTCGGCCGTAGCCGATCGGGCGGTCCTCGTCGCCGGCGGCCGGGTTTGACTGCCGGTCATGGATGACGGTCATGCCTTCACCTCCGTGTCTTCTATCTCCGCCGCGACATCCGGGACGGCGGTGTCCGTGCCGTCCAGGTCGGTGCCGTCCAGGCCGGTGCCGGCAGAATGGTCGGTAGCGGGTGCGTCGTCCAGGCCGGGAGCGGCAGGGTGGGCGGCGGCCCACTGCACCGAACGGACAATCGTGGCGTAGCCGGTGCACCGGCAGATCTGCCCGGAAATGGCCTGCCGGACCTCGGCGTCGTCCGGGTGCGGATTCTTATCCAGCAGCGCGCGGGCCGTGAGCATCATGCCCGGGGTGCAGAAGCCGCACTGCAGCCCGTGCTCTTCCATGAAGCCCTGCTGGACGGGGTCGAGCGTGCCGCCGGTGGCCAGCCCCTCGACAGTGCGGATGTCGTGGCCTGCGGCCATGGCGGCCAGGACGGTGCAGGACTTCACGGGCTGTCCGTCCATCAGGACCACGCACGTCCCGCAGTTGCTTGTGTCGCATCCCCAGTGCGTACCGGTGAGGCCCAGGACCTCGCGGATGTAGTGGACCAGGAGCACCCTGGGCTCAATCTCGCTCGTGACGTCGGTGCCGTTCACGGTCATGCTGATCTGCATCGGCTTCAGCCTTCCTGCGTCTGGGCGGCGCGGGCACAGGCCCGCCGCAGCACCCGTTGGGTGAGCTCATCGGCGAGATGCCGCTTGTAATCGACGGGGCCGCGCTGGTCAGCCACCGGATTGCAGGCCTCCGCTGCCAGCCTGCCCGCCTCTGCGAACAGCTCCTCGTCCGGATGCCTGCCGCGGAGCACCGCGGCAGCCCCGGCCAGGGGGTGGTCAAGGCCCAAGGCTGTGAGCCCGACGGCGGCGTCGTCGACAGTGCCGTCCGCGGTCAGGGTGACGGCGGCACCGGCGGCACCGACTGCCCAGTCTCCGACCCGGCGTTCGACCTTTTCATAGGCGCTGCCCGAGCGGGGGCGGATGCCGAACCTGACTTCGCAGAGCAGTTCATCCTGCCCGACCGCGGTTTCATAGGGTCCGCGGTGGAACTCGGACATGGACAGGATGCGCTCGCCGCCTGGTCCACGGATCACCGCCTCGGCGCCCAGGACATCACACACCGTGGAGAGGTCCTCTGCCGGGTCGGCCTGGCAGAGCGAGCCGCCTATGGTGCCGCGGTTGCGGACCACGGGGTCGGCGATCACGCGCTCCGCGTCCCGCACGATGGGGAACAGCCCGGCGACCTCGTCCGACTCGAGCAGGGTGGTGTGGCGCGTCAGGGCGCCGACCCTGAGCTTGTTGCCGTCACGGAGGATGAAATCGAGCTCGTAGAGGTCATTGATGTCGATCAGCCATTCGGGCCGGGAGAGTCGGAGCTTCATCATCGGCAGGAGACTATGGCCGCCGGCCACCACCCGCGATTCGGGTCCGTACCGGGCGAGGAGTTCCAGGGCGTTCTCCACCGTAGTGGCGCGCACGTAGTCAAATGGAGCCGGAATCTGCATAGTCCCTACCTCACTCCGAAAGGCCGGCGGCGTGGAGTAGCGGCTGCCTAGCGCCGGATTGAGGTCAGTCTTGTCCCGGCATGACTGGGCTGTCAATATCGTCATAAGCGAAAGGTTATGAAGCCGTGGCGATGACATTGGGACAGTTGCGGACGTTCGCCCTGGTGGCCAAGCTGGGTTCCCTCCACGCGGCCGCCGTCCAGCTCGGAGTCAGCGAACCGGCAGTATCGACGGCGCTCGCCGCACTCAGGCAGGATCTGGGCGACCCGCTCTTCGTGCGAGCCCACGGCGGGATTGCGCTGACTCCCGGTGGCCGGGCCCTCGCCGAACATGCCCAGGACATCGTGGGACTGGCGGACCGGGCGCGGTGGGAGGTGGCACATGCCCAGACCGAGACCGGGCGGCTGAAAATCGTGGCGACGGCGCCGTTTGCCGAGCACGCGGCCGGACGCCTGCTGGACCTTTTCACCCGCCGGGTTCCCGGGGCCTCCGTCGATGTGGTGGTGGAGGCGGCCGAGGACATTCCCTCGCTGATGCGGGAACGCGTCTATGACATCGCTTTGGGGGCCAGGCCCGCCGTCCGCAACGGCTCCGTTCCCAGCGGGACTGGGGACGTGGGCATCGACTCCGTCCCGTTCCTGCGGTACCAGCGGATCGTCGTGGCGGCCGCCGGACATCCGATCGCTGCCCTCCACGGGCCGGTAGCGCTGGCCGAACTGGTGCGTAGACCCTGGTTTGCCGGGCCCGCCGGCATCCAGGATGCCAGCGAGGAGGGCCGCTGGCTGGCTGCCCAGTCGGTGGCGCCGGAGATTGTCCGGTTGAGCAGCGAAACGGAGGCCCTGGCCGCCGTCAGGGCCGGAGAGGGAACCATGCTGGCGCTGGGACATATTGTCCGGGCCGAGATCCGCAGCGGCTCCCTGGTCCGTGTGCCGGTAGCCGGAACGCCGATCTCCGGACTCTGGTGGGCCAGTACCCTGGACCGCGGCCGGGCCACCACCATGGCGCGGACCCTCCAACGGTTTGCCGGCACCGCCGACGCCACCGCGGCCATGGTGGCTCCCGGTGGTTCACGCGGGCTGGAGCGGCGGGGATCCAAGTTCCATGTGGCGCTCTGGAGCTGAGGCACCTGCCGCTGTGCCGGCTGCTGCTGTGCTGGCTGCCGCTGTGTCGCGTTGCGCAACGCCGGGGGCGGGTGCTACCCCTTGAGGGTTAGACGATCCATTCACCCTGCGAGAAGGAGTAGCAATGACGTTGTCCCGAGACGAAGACAGCTCGCTGCGGCATTGGAGCAGCCGGCTGATCCAGGCGCTGCAGATCCTCGACCTGGAAGTCGACCACGAAAAGATCGTCCAGGTGGCAGACGAATCGGTCAAAGCCGTCGGGCCGCATGCGGACGCCATCAGTGCGTTCATCGTGGGCTACGCTGCGGGTACGGCGTCCACCAAGGGCCGCAAGGGCACGCAGGAGGCCGTGCACGCCGCGTCGAACAAAGTCATCGAGCTCTGCGAACATGGCGAGTCGGGCGGTCCTGACGAGAAAGGCTGGGCCAAGAGGGCCCAGTAGCGCCGCGCCGCGCCCACCCTAGAAGCACGCCGGACCTGATGCACGGGAATCCTGCCCTGCGCGCGGTCCGCAGCCACTGGACATGCTCCGCGGTGGGGCGCGGGGATGGGCATGTTCGTGTTATGTCCACTCGCCGGGTCCTGGGCGGGGCATGTCCCCGTGCGGGCGCGGTTTGGTGCCAGGTGGGTGCCCGGGGAATTCCTCGGCAATCTTCCCCAGGCGTTCAGCCACGCGGGCGTGTTGGCCAGCGGACTGCGCTGCTGAAGGCGCAGCGGAGGGAGACAGATAGCGAGCGCCGCTCTTGAGTGGGTCGGCCTTTCTGCAGGATAAGGAACTTCACGACTCCGTCGAGGATGGACGAAACGCCGCTACGAGCTGGTGCTGGATGCCAGCACGCCCAGGCCGAGCGCGGCGATGATGCCGCTGCTGCCGCGTTCGAGCCAACTGCTCACCCGGGGGCGCTGCAGCCAGGCCATTGCCTTCGCTGCCGCGACCGCCACGGCCGCCAGGTAGAGGAAACCAATAGCGCTTTCGATGGCACCAAGCACCATGGCGGTGTCCAGCGTGTTGCCGCCGTGCGGAATGAACTGCGGCACGACGGCGAGGTAGAACAGGCCGACCTTGGGGTTGAGCAGTGTGGAGAAGGCGCCGGCTCCGAATCCGGTCCGTCGGCTGTAGCTCCGGCGAGGAGCGTACCCGGCCGCCGGGGAGGCTGATGTGCGGCGGGCCCGGATCAGGGACGAGATTCCCAGATACAGCAGGTACAACCCGCCTGCGATCTTTAGCCAGCGGAACACTTCCGCAGAGTCCTCCAGGACTGCGGCGAGCCCCACTCCCACCAGCGCAGCCCAGATCAGGGATGCCAGTGCCGAACCCAGCGCCGCCGCCAGGCCGGCCCCGGCACTCTGCAGCGAGATCCGCAGCACCAGGAACGTATCCGGGCCGGGAGTGACGGAAAGCAGGAGGCACAGCCCGGCAAAGGCCAGGAGGGTTACGGCGGTCATGCGCACCATTCTCCGGTCGCTGGCCGCCCGACTGCAATCCGTGGCGATGGTCCGCTGCTGACCCTGCCGTACATGACGCCAGTTGGACACGGGGGCGCGGGCCGAGCACCTTGCCCTTGTGCTGCGGAGCCGACGAATAGGGATTCCGCCCGGCATGCGGGCGCCACGGCCCGCTAGGTTGTGTCGTCCAGTGCCTCATGCACGCGGGTGAGCCAGTCGGCGACGAGGGCTTGCACGAGGTGGGGTTGCTCATGGATCAAGGCGTGGCCGGCGCGGTCGAGGACGGCCAACGTGGCGCGAGGGTAGTGCCCGATCAACGCTGAGGGGCCGGTGTGCCCGGCTGTGGCATCCTGTCGGCCGGCCAGGACCAATACCGGATGAGGATAGGCCTTCGCGGCTTCCGGCCGATCCCGCAACTCCCACTGCGAAAAGATCCGCATCAGGCTCGACTCGTCAACGAGTGATGTTGCGGGAGCCACGTACTCCTGGAACCGGCGCAGCGTTTCAGGGGTCTGCACCACGAAGTAGCTGCGATATGTGGCCTCGAGATCCGAGTCGAGTTCGCCGGTCAGATCTGCCGCCGAAACAAGGACCTCGTGCTGAGGCACGTCGCGCGTCTGCGCACCAACCGGGCAGATCAGCGCCAGCCCGACGGCCTGATCAGGTCGCAGAGTTGCAATCGCACGGGCCAGGTAGCCACCGTAGGACTGACCGATGACAAGAAACGGTTCATCACCAATGGTGCTGGCGATAAGGCCGAGCAGAAGGTCCACGACGTCGTCATTGCTCGCGATCGCCTCGGGAGCCGGGGTCCGGCCCATCCCGGGCAGGTCCGGATACAGGCGCCGATAGCCAGGCATGTTGGCGAAGATCGGTTCAAGGGCACCGGCGATCTCACGATGATCCACACCGGCTCCGTGGAGAGCGAGAACCGGCGTGCCGCTGCCGTACTCGGCGTAATGCACCGGCATTCCGCTAACGGTGGACTCCATCTGGCTATGGTAAAGCTCGTCGCGACAAACCCCGCCGTCATCGACGCCACCCCCAACCGCACCAGATAAGGTGCGCTCTGGTGCGAGGATGATCCGATGACGCCAAATGTGGACGTATTTCTGCGCGGACCCCGAGGCCGCCGTCTGTGTCTCGAGCTGGCGATGCAGCTGGATCCGGAGGTCAAAACTGCGGCCTTCTGGCTGGGTTACAAACTTGATAGTGGACCGGGGACCTCGCGGGTCCTGCTGAACGCTGGTGACTCCGGGGAGACCGCGACTCCGGCCTCTGCCGTGTCACCAGAACAGCTGGCTGCCAGGCTCGCTGCCTTGGACTTCATCGATCTTGACGGTGAGCTGGTGCAGGCTGCCCTCGAGCGGTCAGTGGACGCTGCAAGGTACTGGCAGGAGCCCGATGGAGAGGACGTGCTCGCGGATCTCCCGACCGTGACGGCGGCCTTGTGGCCCGTCGCGGAACAGGTCATGGCGTTGCCGGACATCCAGTGGTTCTGGCAGCCTCGCCGGGTGGAGCAGTGGGCCATCGACTGGCGATCGTCAAACGCCCCGGCACCGCTGACGAAAAATCCGCGCCAAATACTGGCCGAGTGGGCCCGAGACGAACGTGCCGGGGAACTGCGGGCCGTGCGCGAACGCCCGGGTGATCCTCGCGCCAATTGGTCAGGAAATTGGTGGTCGGTCCCGCAGGGGCTGCTCCGCACCGTTGGGCAGGTCCCGGCCGCACTGAGCCTCGTGGAAGATTCCCTGGGGTGGGAGCGGGCGACCACGATTCCGGTTCGGGGAGCGGGCCGAACTCTTGAGATCGGCACAGCAGATGACTGGATATCGCTGTGCCGCAGGTTCCCATTGGAGGTCACTGCATCCCGGCGACACGACTGGTTCCGCGTGACCGGACGCCATGGCCGATGGGTCATCCCGGATTGGGAGCAAGTGGCAGGGGAGTGGGACGCCGCGCACCTCTCCGTCCTGGGTTACCTCAACGGCGCGACGCGCCCACTAAGGGTCGACGCCGAAACGGCGACGGTCATCGCCGGCTGGGCCCCGGACAGCACGATCTGGCTCACAGATGTCGCGCACGAATCGGATGGCCCGCGGCAGGCATGGCACCGTGCCTCGCACGGCGACCCCTGGACTCTCGCGCCGTAACTGTCCAAAATCGACAGGGTTCGGGCGTCACCGCCAGATTTCGGCGAGCTGCTCGGCGAGGGCCCTGCCTTGGCTGTAACCAGCTCGCGCCGCGGGGGGACGCAGCGACAGATCCATCGCGTTGGCGCCGAACATGTGCTCGGAGGCGCTCTCCGGGAAGATCGTTTCGACCCTGCTGCCCCCTGCGCGCAGTTCCCGGACCTGGGTCGCGAGATCCATGCCCCACTCCAGCGGCATCCGCGACCTGCCGCCAAACGGTGACAACACGAGCACCCGCCCGCATCCAGCCGCCAGGTCGGCGTTCTCACTGCGTCGATAGCCGCCGTTGATGTATCGGTTCCCGCCGATGCGGTAGCCGTTGCTGGTGCTGGCGGCGACGGCGTCCACCAGATCGATTCCGCTGTGGCGGTCGAACACGACCGGTTCCCCGGTATCCGCATCGACAGCGGTGATCAGTACGGGCTGTTGCGGCCAGTGCAGGCTGGGAAGCCGGACCGCGACGATGTTGCGCCAGCGCCTCTGGCTAGAGCCGTCCGAAGCATCCATTTCGAGGGCCGCGGCGCCCATCCTGCGACGCATGTCGGACGCATCCTCAGCAGAACCGATAAAGCCGTTCGACCACTCCATGTAGGTCTGCCCCGAGAGATTTGGAGCGCGCCCCCTGTCCGGTCCGGAGTGGCCGGCTTGTGGTTGAGGCACCTCGGCGAGGATGGCGGCATACAGTTCGGCTGGCCGTGTCCCGCTGGTGATCTGGGCAGCCACTGTCGATCCTGCCGACGTCCCGATGATCAGATCGGCCTCGGTTACATCCACCCCGGCATCGGACAGGCCGGCGATGAGACCGAGCTCCCATGCATTGCCTGCCGCTCCGCCGCCAGCGAGAACCAAGGCTCGCATGTTTGAGATGCCTGTCTGTCGTGCGGCGTCGGCCTGTTGGCCGGGAGTGGGCCAATTTCCGGGCTGTGGTGGCCGCGTCCCTGCGATGGCAGGGGAAGTTGTCGTCGAGCCGATGCGCGGAGTTGAAGACGGTGTTGTGTTCATGGGAGTCGCCCTTCGCGAAATTGCCTGTGGGGCACTCCCGGGGACGACTACTTCAGTCGCGCGACCGTGGACTTCGGGGGAGCGCCCATTACGGATACTGCGTTCATGGGTCTCACCTCCTGAAGATTGATCACGATCACCGGAAAGCTACCACGCTGGCGGGGCAGGGCACAACGGGCACCACGCCGCCCGCGCGAGCACCGGTTGAGTCGCCACACGCACAGTCAGGTGCACGTCTTCCGGGGCATGGGGGCTGCGCTCACCACCCGGCCGTGCCCGGGCCGCCCTTGAAAGGACCAACGATCCGCGTGGTGATCCAACCACCGTAGAAGTCACCTTCCTGGGAGGTCACCTGCTCGCCGTTGACTTGGCAGGAGTCCATGCGACCCGGGTAGAGCGCTACTCGGGTATTGAGCGCCTCGAACCCCCGGGTGGGTTCGGGGTAGGTCCACCCGGCACGGGGCACGACGACGCCGCCGGCAACGACGTCGAAGTAGTGCGCTTCTCCCTTGAACTCGCAGAAGGTGGTGCCCTCGACCGGGACGAGTGCGCCGGCAGGGAATGAGTTCAAAGGCAAGTAGTAGACAGGCGGATGACTCGTCTCCAGGACGCGCACCGCATCGGTGGTGTCGGCAATCACCTGCCCGCCCAGCCGCACGATTACCCGTTCGGATCGTGGCTCGACCCTTGGCGGTCGCGGATAGTCCCACACCGATTCCTGGCCGGCCTTGGGTTTGATGGGCTGGGGACGCCGGAAGAAGTCGGAAAAACCGTGAGCAGGAGTCATATCCCCATGTTGTCATCTTCTGCTGGGATGCCACCGTGAACGCGACGCATCCGAGCGATCGCCAAGTCAGGGACGACCATGGCGGCACTGGGAAACGAGATCAGATACGTGGTCATTCGCGTCGACTCCTTCTTCGCAGCATGGGGGACCGCATTCATCCGCTTGGCGTGGCGCTAGTCGCCGGCGGCTTCGCGGCCGCGGCGCACGATCAGCCGGTCGGGGCTGTGGACCACTGACGTGTCCTTGTCCTCGTAGTCGAACTGGTTGAGGAAGTAGCGCATGGCGTTGATCCGTCCCCGCTTCTTGTCGTTGAACTTGATAGTGATCCACGGCGCATGGTCCGTATCGGTCCGGAGGAACGTTTCCTCCTTGGCGGCCGTGTACTCCTCCCACCGGTCCAGGGAAGCCAGATCGATAGGTGAGAGCTTCCAGCGCCGCACCGGGTCTATCTGCCGGATCGCAAAGCGGGTGCGCTGCTCGTGGCGTGTCACCGAGAACCAGAACTTGGTCAGGTGGATCCCGGAGTCCACCAGCATTCTCTCGAAGAGCGGGGCCTGAACCATGAAGGTGTCGAACTCCTGCTCCGTGCAGAAGCCCATGACCCGCTCCACATTTGCCCGGTTGTACCAGGAGCGGTCGAACATCACGATCTCCCCGGCCGTGGGCAGGTGCTGGATGTAGCGCTGGAAATACCACTGGCCCAGTTCACGGTCAGAGGGCTTACTCAAGGCCACTGCCCGGGCCGAGCGGGGATTCAGGTGCTCGGTGAAGCGCTTGATTGTTCCGCCCTTGCCGGCCGCATCCCGGCCCTCGAAGACGATCACGTGCCTGAGCTCCTGGTCCTGGCCCCAGTACTGGAACTTCAGCAGTTCAACCTGCAGCCGGTATTTCTCCAGCTCGTACTCCTCGCGGGACATCCGTTCCTCGTAGGGGTAGTCTTCCCGCCACGTCTGCACGGCCGAACCGCCGGGGTGGATGAGTTCCGGATCCTCGCCTTGCCCCCCGCGCACCGTGTACCCCATCTCCACTAGATGGTCGATGGCCTCACGCAGGTTTTCCCGGAGCCAGCCCTGATCCTCGGGTGTCCATGTCCTGTCCGCCGGCGTCATCCCCGGCCTCCTTCCGGCCCCCTCGAACCGACTGCCGGCCTTCCAGCTGCCGGCAACGTTCGATGTTCAACTGCGTACATAGAATGCGACCAGCCTAAGCCGACAGGTGGAGCCCACGATAGGGACGGGCTGGGGACACTTCGCGCCACCAGTCCGGCCGGCAGGGACTACCTGTTCAGGCATGCCAGTAGTTCGGGTCGGTGCTTCGCTTCAGAAGAGCGTGATGCCCGTGAGTTCGGCGAGTTTGTTGGTGAGCTTGTCCTGGAAATCGGCGTCGTTGACCTCCGGGGCCGGCTTCCGTGGCCGGCGGTGGTGCCAGTACATTCCGGAGACCTGCGCGGCGGGGTCACCGCTGACGGCGAGCCAGCCCTGGGTGTCCTGGCCCATGGCGAGGTCGTCGGGGGCGCCGGCGCCTCCCATCTTGGTGGGCACCCAACCGGGGTCAACCGAGTTGCTGAGCACGTTGGTCCAGTGCCGGGCGACGGAAGCGGAGAGTGCGGATACGTAGAGCTTGCTCTCGGAGTAGGCTGCGCTGGCGTTCCAGCTCCGTCGGGTCCAATCGATGTCCTGGAGGTTTCCGCTGGCCGCGTGGTGCATCCCGCTGCTGAGGCAGATCAGGCGGTGGGGCCGCTCGATCAGGGCGGTCAAAATGTAAGGGGCCAGAACGTTGACGGCCAGGGTGCGGGAGTGTCCGTCCGGGGTCGCGACGCGCCCCGGCGAGAGGTAGACGCCGGCGTTGTGGATGACCGCGTCCATCCGCCCGTGAGCGTTCACCTGGGCGGCCAGCTCCCGGGTTTCGGAAGCCCTGCTGAGGTCACCGATCACGATGCCGATGCCTTGCCGTGCGAGTTCGTCGACGGCGGCGGCGCGTTCCCTGGAGCGGGCGTGCAGCAGGACCTCGTCGCCGCCGTTGAGGAGCGTCCGGGCGGTGGCGAGGCCGAGTCCGTCGGTCGAGCCGGTGATGAAAATGCGCGCCATGGGGAGGGTCCTTCAGGTGGTTCGTGAAGCCGACAGGCTGGCGGGGGATACGAACGACGGCGCCGCTCACCTCGCGAGGTGACGGGCGCCGTCGTCGTCAGATCCCGACGTCGAACCGGCCGGTCGCCTGGGTCTAGACGGATTCGAGAACGTTCTTGAGATTGGTCAACTGCGCGACTTCGGCATTCATGGTGCGGACAATCACCGGGCCCACTAGTTTCATGAGTCCCTTGGGCTCCAGGTCCAGGGTGAAGCGAACAGTCGTTCCGCCCGGCACTTCACTGAGCCGGTACGCACCGGCCGGCCGGGCCGGGCCGGCCACGACCTGGAAGCCCAGATGCTTTCCGGGCTCCGCCGCGGTGATTTCGTAGTCCCCGACGATCGGCCGGCCGCCGGGACCCGAGAGGGTCTGGCTGTACACGGCCCCAAGGCGCCCGGGTGTTCCACTCTTCAGTGATATGTCCTGAACCCCCGAGCGCCATGCGCGGTTGTTCAGCCCATCTGCGAGGAACGCATAGACGTCCTCGGGTGAACGGTTGATGGTCGTCTCGTTCTCGGCGTGAGCCATTCATACCCCTACTGGTTTTAATCCGGATGCTTCCAGACCGTTCGATCGATGTTGTCCATACAGTACGGCGTGTGCCGGCATCTAACGGACTGCCTCTTCCGGCTCTTCAGCCATGGGGCTCAAGTTCAAACGGGTGGTGACGAGGAGGGAGCCGAGCAGGGATCGGGCGGCCGCGAGCAGGACATTAACCTCCGGGCTGGCCAGTTCATAGAACAACCTGCCCTCGCGGCGTGAGGGCACAATCAGGCGCTGGCGGCGGAGCAGGCTCAAATGTTGGGAGAGGTTCGATGGCTCAAGGCCTGTGTTGTCGCGCAGTCTGCTTACTGCAACTGGTCCGTCGGCGAGCATTTCCAGCAGCTGGATCCGGGCAGGGTGACCCATGGCCTTGAACAGTTCTGCCTTCACATCGGTCAGGACCGGACTTGCGGGAAGATCATCCGGCATCGGGACTTCCCTCCTTCACTTTCAAATATTCTGAACCGCGCGTCTGTGCGGACTCCGCCGACAGGAAAACTAGCACGTGCAAGACAGAAAAGTCTGTCTTGCGCAGCCCTGATTTCGTAAGTCCGCTTACATATCGTAGCGCCGGACCAATGCCGTGTCGTGGCCGCCGCCAGACAGGGTGGTACCTCTTGCGCACGCGACATGCATAGTTCAGACTTTCATGAATTCATCAATTCGATCCGGCCGGTACGTGTGACTGGCATCGTTCGGGTGGATTCAGGCTGTTCCCGGTGACAACGGCGTCGCCGGGAGCAATCGGGTCCCGGCTGCCCAGGAGGGTTCTATGACAGGCATGTTCGAACTGTTCACCGATTCCGACACTTCCTACCGATTTCGACTTACTGCCCCGGACGGGACCGTCATGGCCCTCTCCAAGCCCTTTCCTGACCTGCCATCGGCCGTGGCCGGGATCGCGGCAGTTCGGGAGTATGCCGGCATGGGGCTGGTCGCGGAAATTCCCGCACCGCGAGATGACGCGCAGCTCCAGTCCGCGGCCTCAGGCACTCCCATGCAGCCCGGAGCGCAGAGGCGCGGAGTCCACGAGGCGCACGTAACGAGCCCGCGCGCCCGGGCGAGGCTGGCCCGGGACGGGGCGCCGAGATCCCCTGAAGGGCCGCCGCGCCTCCGCATCCCGTCCGCAGCGCGCTTCTTGGGCAGTCGCGCTGTGACCCGCAACCAGCAGATGATCGTGCGGTGGCGGCAGGCGCTGGTGGCGCGGACCGCACAGGTTGGGCTCGGCTCATGCTGACCGTAACCCGGGGCCGGGCGCCCGCCGACGGACCGGGCAGGCGGGCCTGGCCATGACGGAGTTGAAGGCGTTGCAGGCTTACTCCAGCGCGCTGGTTGCCGAGGACTGCCTCGCCGGGACCTTTCGCTACGACGCGGTCGCGGGGGAGCTGCAGTGGTCCGAGCAGATTTACCAGATCCACGGCTATCACCGGGGCGAGGTGGTGCCCACGGTGGGCGTCCTGATGCAGCACGTGCATCCTGAAGACCGGAAGCAGTGCAGGGAAATTTTTGAGGATGTGTGCCGTGGCGGAGGGTTTTTTGCCACTTACCATCGTCTCTTCGACGCACGCCGGCGCGAACGCCGCGTCCTGACTGCGGGGGAGGGGGTGCCGGACAGTGACGGGAAGGTCTTGTTCGTCGACGGGTTCATCCTGGACCTCACCAGGACAATTCAACTTGAAACAGACCGGTCCGCCCGCGAGGCTGTCGCCGGAGCCATCGGCACCCGAGGCCTTATCGAACAGGCCAAGGGCATCCTGATGGGAATACTCCATATCGGTTCCGACGACGCCTTCGCACGGCTTTCCACCTACAGCCAGCACCACAACATCAAATTGGCCCACACGGCGTCGGCGATCGTCCGGCTGGCTAACAGCACGCACGAGGCCGCGACCCTCCGCAGCTTCGTCCAGGCATTGGACAGTCGATTCTCGCAACGCCGCGAAAGCGACCGGGTTCTCCATCCTTAGGGGGAATTGGGGCGCCGGCGGGTTTATGCGCCGGTCCGCCGGCGTCGCACCGGCGTCGTACGGGCCGGAAACGCCGGGGGGATCTACTGGAGACTGATAGCACACTCCGGGGCAGACCGGTCTGTACGCCGCGGTCCGGTGTAAAATTTTTTATCATGACTGTCAACGACGCCGAGGGTCCTACGCTGCTGCCTGCCACAGCCATGGCCGGACGCGACGAGCCGGTGGACCGTATTCTCGCCACCGCCTACGAGTTGTTCTCCCGCCGCGGTATCCGCGATGTAGGGGTCAACGAGCTGATCAGCAGTTCAGGGGTCTCCAAGGCAACCTTCTACCGGCACTTTCCGTCCAAGGACGCCCTGGTGCTGGCCTTCCTGGAACTCCGCGACCAGGTGTGGACCGTTGACCTGATCGTGGCCGAGGCCAGCCGGCGGGGCAACACCCCCGAGGAGAGGCTGCTCGCCGTCTTTGACGTATTCGGGGACTGGTTCCAGCGCGAGGATTTCGAGGCGTGCGCGTTTATCAACGTGCTGCTGGAGATGGGCGCCGGGCATCCGCTCGGCAAGGCGAGTATCGATTACCTCAGCCGTATCCGCGGGCATATCCAGGCCCTGGCCGAGGAGGCCGGGCTGGACCGCCCCGAGGAATTTGCCCGGTCCTGGCACATCCTAATGAAAGGCTCCATCATTTCCGCCACCGAGGGGGACGCGCTGGCCTCTAAGCGCGCCCAGCAGATGGCGCGATGGCTCATTGAGCACCACCGGGGCCTCTAGCCGCTGCGCCCGGGGATTCCCCGCCTTCGTTGCCGGCGCCTGACCCGGCTCGCGCCCTAGCGTCCTGAGAAGCCGTTCCGAAAACCGCTGCGCCATGCCCAGGCCGCGGCCCCCAGGAGCGGCGATTTCCGGTCACTGACCCCTTCGTCCGCTGAGTACTTGCAGAATGCGTTAGTCGCCACTAACGTATTATCTGTGTTGGATGCCTTGGAGATTGCTGCGGAGCCGAACCGTCGACGCCTGCTGCATCTTCTCGCCAGCCGCGAACAGGCGGTCGGGGAGCTGGCCGCCCATTTCACGGTCAGCCGCTCCGCGGTGTCCCAGCACCTGCTGTTGCTGGAACAGGCCGGCCTGGTATCAGCCCGCAAAGAGGGCCGGAACAGGTACTACCGACTCGACCCAGCGGGCATGGGCCGGCTGCGTGAACTTGTCGAACAGTTCTGGACCGACGAACTGGATCTGCTGGCATCGGATGCGGCCGCACTTGCCGCCCAGCGTCACGGGCCTCCGCAACATCACACGACCAATTCAGATACTTCGCCTCAAAACAAAGGACCATTCTCATGACGTTCGAGAAAACCATTCACCTGCCCGTCGGCGCCGACGAGGCCTTTGCGCTCATCACCGAGCCGGAACGTCTGCGACGCTGGCAAACGGTGGCGGCCCGCGTCGACCTTCGCATTGGCGGCGAATACCGATGGACCGTCACTCCCGGCCACCACGCCGCCGGCACGTTCCAAGAGATCGAGCCCGGCAAGCGCATCGTTTTCACCTGGGGCTGGGAGTCCGGAATGGACCTGGCGCCGGGCGCGTCCACGGTGACGATCACGCTGGAGCCCGACGCCGAGGGCACCACACTCCGCCTGGTCCATGCCGGCCTCAACGCCGAACAGGCCGCGGCACATGCCGAAGGCTGGAGCCACTACCTGGACCGCCTGATCGCCGAGACCTCCTCCCCGGCCGGCGCCGGTCCGGACGAATGGTCGGCGGCCCCGGACTCGATCGATCACATCAGCTCGGCTGAGGCATCGCTCGCCGTGCTCCTGGGCGTGCTGCGCAAGCTCACCCCGGAGGACCGTGAGAAGGCCACTCCGTGCGAAAACTTCACCGCCCACGAATTGCTGGAGCACCTGGCCGGTTCGCTGAAGCATGTCGGCGGCGCGCTGGGCGCGGACGTGAGCGACGACGCCGGGGCAGGACCGGAAGTTCGCATCGCCGGACTCGCGCAGGCCACCCTGGAGGCGTTCGGCCGCCGCGGCTTCGAAGGCACCATCGACATGGGCTTCGCCGAACTGCCCGCGACCGTCGTCGCCGGGATCGTTAACCTCGAGCTGCTCGTCCATGCGTGGGACTTCGCGAAGGCCACCGGCCAGGAACTTGTCGTCTCCGACGTCGTCACGGATCACATTGAGGCCCTGGCCCTGGTGACCATCTCGGATCAGGTCCGCGCCAGCGGCAGCTTCGCCGCTGCCCAGCCGGTCACGGAGGCCGCGAGCAGCCTGGAGCGCCTGATCGCGTTCACCGGCCGGACCGTCACCGTCTGACAGTTGCCTAACTACAGCCGTCAACTCGCCAAGCAGCACCCGCACCTGAACATGCCGGGCGGCTGCGAAATCGAGGTTCACCAGGCCCAGGACATTCCCGGAATGTAGCAACGGCTCGACCCGATGCTCAAGGCGTGTCCGGCGCTGCTTCGCGGCAGCGGCGGACACGCCTTTGTTCGTCCTGCAGTTCCGCGGGACAGACCGGTCCGCCCGGACGGCATGAGCTTCCCCGTTCGCTTCGTCGTAGCGGTCCCGCGACTCCGCTCGGCCTGAAGGACTTGGTTCACATGAGGCACTGACGCGCGCAATGGTGTACGTTGGCTTCCCGTCAGAACTAAACACAGGAATGAGAGTCACCCCCGTGGCAACCGATTACGACGAAGTCCGATCCGACGTCAAGGAGTCGCAGGATAATTCGCTGCAGGCGCTGCAGTCTGCCAACGCCCCGGATGCCCGCAGCGTTGTCCGTGAGCTGGATGAAGCTGACGCGTTTGACGATGCGATCAGCCCCGGCGGAGAAATCGTCGCCGAGGAACTCGTCGTGCAGGTCATCCCGCAGGCGCAGGACGAATTCACCTGCTATTCCTGTTTCCTGGTCCGGCACCGGTCCCAGGTTGCACGCGAAAAGAACGGCCACGCTTACTGCGTCGAATGTGAAGGCTAGGGCCGTGGCCTCCCGCGTGACCGGCGCCGGCGCGGTTTCCCGCGCCGCGCTGGACCGGCGGGCCGGCATCGTCCACGGCCGGCCCGCTTAGTCAATGCTCCGTTTGAAACGCCTTGCCGTGCTGGGCCTGTTTGTATTTTGCGTCATCACCGGGTTCTTGTTTTGGGCCTTCCGATTCTCCGGCGCGGAGACCCGCGTCGCCCTGCCCGCGCCGCCGCGGGCGGAGGCGAAACTCGAATCTCTCTCCGCCGGCATCACATCCGCCGTCAACATCACCCGGAGCACGGACGCCGACTGGCTCACCCATGCCGCCGCGCAGACCGGCATCCCTGCCCGGGCCCTCCAGGCCTACGTGGCTGCGGCCGGTGCGGCTAACGAAGCCGCTCCTGCGTGCGGAATCGGTTGGAATACCGTGGCAGCGGTGGGCTTCGTCGAATCCGGCCACGGAACGTACGGCGGCGGCAGCCTGACCGCCACAGGCCAGGTGAGCGGGCCAATTGTCGGCCCGAGCCTCAACGGCGACGGCTTCGCCGCGATCCCTGATACGGACGCCGGCGCCCTGGACGGCGACGACCGCTGGGACCACGCCGTCGGACCCATGCAGTTCATTCCCTCTACCTGGCAACTCGCAGGGCGGGACGGGAACGGCGACGGGACAGCCGACCCGTTCAACATCGACGACGCCGCGCTAAGCGCCGCCTCGTACCTTTGCGCCCACGGCGGTGACCTCAGCACCGCCGCGGGCTGGGCCGACGCCATCTACTCCTACAACCAGTCTGATCCGTACGTAGATCATGTCCGCGACCGGGCCACTGCCTACGCCGCGCAGTCGGGCACCGCAGGGTAACCCCCCTCGGCTTCCGCCGTCGGCTGCGGGGGAACTCCGGACGGTCCGCCGTCGTGCTCGATCACGACGCCGAATCTCGGGAATGACAGCGGTCAGGGCAGAATGGAGGGCATGACCTCTACGACGTTTGCCCTCGTCCGCCATGGCCAGACGGACTGGAATGCGCAGCGCCGGCTGCAGGGAGCCACCGATATTCCACTGAACGACGTCGGCCGCGGCCAGGCGCGCGACGCCGTCGCCGTGCTGTCGGGCTTCGAATGGGACGCGATCGTGTCCTCACCGCTGAGCCGTGCCGCGGAAACCGCCGACCTCATCGCCGCAGGGCTTGGGCTCAGTGTGGCCCGACGCGTGCCGGAACTCGCCGAGCGCAACTTCGGACCCGCGGAGGGCCTCCAGGCCGGTCCTGAACTGGAAGCACTGCGCATCCCCAATGGGTTCCGCGGAGCAGAAAGCGAGGACGAGGCCGCCGGCCGCGGGCTGGCCGCGCTGGAGGCGCTGGCCGAGGAGTTCCGTGGCCGCCGCGTCCTGGCGGTCGCCCACGGCACGCTCCTGCGCGTGAGTCTCAGCCGCGCCGTCGGCCGCACCCTGGAAAGCATCGACAACGCCGTGCTCAACCTGGCCCACCACCATGCCGTCGACGGCTGGCAGCTCGAATACTTCAACGGCGAGCGGGTCATGGCTGCCGTTTAGGGCTGCGGCTTTGTGCTGCCGCGTGTGGTCAGTGCCGCGCGCGGTCTGACCGCCGTCGTATGCTGAATCGCACAAGCAACGGACAGGAGGCTGAGGTGGCCCAGACGACGGAAACCGGGACGACGGTGGCCGAGGTGATGGCCGGCCTGGCCGACCTCGAGGACCCGAGGATCCGCGAGGTGAACGCCAGGCATGGCGACGACCACGGGGTGAACCTTGGCAAGCTGCGGGCGTTCGCCAAGCGGCTGAAGACCCAGCAGGAGCTGGCATGTGGGCTGTGGGGGACCGGTGATACCGCGGCGCGGCTCCTGGCGCTCCTGATCTGCCGTCCGAAGGCCTTTGATCGTGATGAGTTGGACGTCATGTTGCGCCAGGCGGACACTCCCAAGGTGCAGGACTGGCTGGTCAATTATGTGGTGAAGAAGAACCCGCATGCCGAGGAGCTGCGGGTGGCTTGGTTCGCCGATCCGGACCCGGTGGTCGCAAGTGCCGGATGGGCGCTGACCACCGACCGCGTGGCGAAGAATCCGGAGGGCCTCGACCTGCCAGGACTGCTCGACACCATCGAGGCGCAGATGAAGGACGCCCCGGACCGCTTGCAGTGGGCGATGAACCACTGCCTGGCCCAGATCGGGATTGAGCACCCCGCACACCGCGCCCGCGCCATCGGCATCGGCGAGCGCCTGGAGGTGCTCAAGGATTACCCGACGCCCCCGAACTGCACCTCGCCGTTCGCGCCGATCTGGATCACCGAGATGGTGAAGCGACAGGACGCCGCAGCGGCGGCAGAGTAAGGGCTGTTGACCCGAATTCAGCCGCCGCACAAACCTGCGCGTCACCGGTGACACCATAAATGCTTGACGTGACACCACGGTGGTGTCACTATGGTGGCATGGAACTCGGACAATACGTCAACGACCTACAGCGGCAGTTAGTGGATGCCGCGGAGAACGGCACGGAGGACACCCGCGCCGTCGCCGAGCGGCTCGCCGCCGGACTGGACGCCGCGACCCGGCTTGTGCTCCTCGATGTTCTGTCCGCCGCAGTCGGCGAGATCACGCGCGACCTCGCACCCGGATCGGTTGACATGCGGCTGCGCGGACGCGACGTCGAGTTCGTGGTGACCCAGCCGAACACGGAATCTGACAGTGACGAGCGGCCCGCCGCGCCGCTCGACCTCGACGACGCGAGCACCTCCCGCACGACGCTCCGCCTGCCGGATGCCCTCAAGACGCGGGTGGACGAGGCCGCAGCCGCTGACGGCCTGTCCGTCAACACCTGGCTGGTCCGTGCAGTTGCAGCCGCCCTGCAACCCAAGCAACGACGATCCGCCCAGCGCACGCTGCGCACCGGCGACAACTTCGCCGGCTGGGCCCGCTAGCCCGCTCACACCACCACCCACCAACCACGCGGACCCGCGGGGTCGATCAAACACACCCAAAAGGAAGGCGCCAGCATGCCCACCTACGACACCCCCACCCCCATCGACCTCGCCATCAAGCTGCAGGTCGGCGCGATCGAAATCATCGCCTCTGACCGCGACGACACGGTTGTGACCGTCTCGCCGACCAACCCCGCGAAGGCGGTCGACCGCCGGGGCGCGGAGGAGACCAGGGTCGACGTCGACGGCCAGCGGCTCATCATCACCGGCCCCCGGCCCCGCATCAGCTGGATCGGACCAACCGAGTCGGTCGATGTGAAGGTCGAGCTGCCGGCCGGGTCACGGCTCACCGCCGAAATCGGGGTCGGCGGCGTGCGCACCGTCGGACGCCTCGGCGCAACCCGGATCAAGAGTTCGATGGGCCGCGTGGACCTCGACTCCACCGGCGACTTGTGGCTGCGCGCCTCGCACGGCAACGCCACACTGGGCACCGCCGAGGGCGGGATCGAGATCACGGCCGACCACGGTCAGATCCGCATCGGCAAGGTCACCGGCGACGCGATCCTCAAGGCCTCACACGGCACCATCCTGATCGGGGAGTCCGGCGGCGACCTTGAAGCGAAGCTCTCCTACGGCGACCTCGAGATCACGAAGGCACTCGGCTCCGTCGCGGCGAAGACCGCCTACGGCAGCATCCAGCTTGCAGAGGTCTCGAGTGGTTCCATCCAGGTCGAGAGCGGCTTCGGCCAGATCACCATCGGCGTGCGGCCCGGCGTTCCCGCCTGGCTCGACCTGTCCTCGAAAGAGGGGCACGTCCGCAACCAGCTCGACAGCGACCGCGCTCCCGGCGCGTCCGAACAGACCGTCGCAGTTCGTGCCCGCACCCAGCACGGCGACATCAGCATCCAGCGCGCCCACTGACTCCGGGCCACCAACAGAAGGGAACGAAGGACATGAACACGCCAGCAATCGAAGTCCGCGGGCTGCGGAAGTCCTACGGCACAAAGGCCGTGCTCGACGACGTCGACCTCACCGTGGGCGCGGGCACCGTCACCGCACTGCTCGGCCCGAACGGCGCCGGCAAGACGACCACCGTGCACATCCTGTCCACCCTGGTGCGGCCCGACGGCGGCACGGCACTCGTGAACGGGCGCGACGTCGTGCGCGACCCCGACGGCGTCCGCGCCGCGATCGGCCTGACCGGCCAGTTCTCCGCGGTGGACAAGCTGCTCACCGGCGAGGAGAACCTCCTGTTGATGGCCCGGCTGCGTCATCTCGGGGCGAAGCGCTCCAAGACCCGGGCGGCCGAGCTGCTGGAGCAGTTCGACCTCGTCGAGGCCGCCCGCAAGCCGCTGGCCACCTACTCGGGCGGGATGCAGCGCCGGCTAGACCTCGCCATGACACTCGTCTCGGCCCCCAGCGTCATCTTCCTGGACGAGCCCACCACGGGACTGGACCCGCGCAGCCGCCACACCATGTGGGACATCGTGCGCAGCCTGGTCGCGGACGGCACCACCGTGCTGCTCACCACCCAGTACCTGGACGAGGCGGACGAACTCGCGGACCGCATCGCGGTGCTCGACGGCGGCCGCCTCGTCGCCGAGGGGACGCCGGACGAGCTCAAGCGCCTGGTCCCCGGTGGACACATCCGGCTCCGGTTCGCCGATGCCGCCCGGCTCGACGCCGCCTCCCGCCTGCTCGGCGAGTCAGCCCGCGACGACGCCGGGCTCTCGCTCACCGTGCCGAGCGACGGCGGTGTCGGCGCGCTGCGCACCGTGCTGGACCGCCTCGACACGGCCAACTTGGAGGTCGACGACCTCAGCATCCACACCCCGGACCTCGATGACGTGTTCTTCGCGCTCACCGGCCGGGTCGAGACGAAGGGAACCGAATCATGACCACCATCACCGCCAAGCGCCAGACGGCGCCGGGCACACGCCAGCAATCACACGTCCTTGCCGACTCCGTGACGATGCTGCGCCGCAACCTGCTGCACATGCTGCGCTACCCGGGCCTGTCGGTCTTCACCATCGTCGGGCCGGTAGTCCTGCTGCTGTTTTTCGTGTTCGTGTTCGGCGGCACGCTCGGGGCCGGCCTGCCCGGCGCGGACCCGGCCGGCGGGCGGGAGGCGTATGTCGCGTACGTCATGCCGGGCATCCTGCTGTTGACCATCGCAGGCAGCGCCGGCGGCATCGCGACGACCGTGTCGATGGACATGACCGAGGGCATCACCGCGCGGTTCCGGACGATGGCGATCTCGCGGGCCGCGGTGCTCGCCGGTCACGTGCTTGGCAATACCATCCAGGCGATCATCGCCGTCGTGCTCGTGCTCGGCGTCGGCCTCCTGATTGGCTTCCGTCCGACCGCCGGGTTTGTCGAATGGATCTCGGCCGCCGGTCTGATCGTGCTGATCGCGTACGCGATCAGCACGCTCGGGGTGGCCATGGGCATGCAGGCGAAGTCTGCCGAGACCGCCAGCAATCTGCCCCTCGTGCTGACGTTCCTGCCCTTCCTCAGCAGCGGTTTTGTGCCGACCGAGTCGATGCCGGAGTGGCTGCAGTGGTTCGCGCAGTACCAGCCGTTCACGCCGTTCATCGAGGCCATCCGCGGACTGCTGCTCGGCACCCCGCTCGGCTGGAGCCCGGTGCTGGCAATCGGGTGGTGTGTCGTGATCGTGGTCGCCGGGTATGCCTGGTCGATGGCGATCTACGAGCGCAAGTCGGTGCGCTGAGCCCAGGGTGCACCCGGTACGTGCGGCGGTCGCGAGCTCATCGCGGCCGCCCGTCCTGTGGCGGTAGTGATGCCGACGCTGGGGGATGGCACGCCGCTGCCGGACGGTGACAGCGTCATCGCCGCCCTCCATCCAGGGCAAATCGCAGCATTTCCTGCGGTCAAATATGCGCTGGACCTGGTGGGCGTGAACTGGCTCGTGGGGTCACTGACGGTTCTTCACGTCGCTCAGCAAGAATTGGATGATCCGATCCGGGCTGTGCTCGTCAAGCTTCAAGACACGGACTTCCACGTCATAGCCGTCAACGACAGCAGTGGCAGAACATGCCACGTACGTTCCCGTGGAATTGGACGCCAGCGGAGAAGTCTCGCAGTCGCCCTTCACTCTTGCGCCATTCATGGCTTCGTCACTGATACGCTGCACGCCTGCGGGAGCTACTTTCCGCTCCGTCCGGAAGCTGCGCCACATACTGTTGCAGTCCACGTCATAGCTGATGCAGAAAAGCCCTCCCGTGATGTTCTCTCCGTCCTCGTTCCATCCCGGATCGGGGTGCAGCCGGTCCGAGATCGCAACCATCGGCGCTGTGCCAAGAAGATGTGACACCTGAAGAAGCGCTGGCGGCGCAAAGATGACCAACAATAAGATGCAGACGACCTTCAGCCACTTCGGAAGCCTTCGCTTCATGGGCTGCTCCGAACTGCCGGAACTTGTTTCCATCCTTTATTGACGCCCCGCTTCCTACCCCCTATTTGGCGTACTACAACCGTCTGACAAGCAGCCATCTCAGGAGGATCAGCCGGCCTCGTAAGGGGTGCGGAAGAGAGTGATTCCCCATTCCGGGTTATGCAGCACGATTCCAGCCTCCCGCTGTGCGAACTGAAGCGGAGCCTGAAGGTACCGTTTCATCCGAGCCTGTTCCTGGTCCCACGGGAAGTTGCAGGTGCCCAGAAAACTTTCGAGTGTCCCGGGATCCGGCGTGATCGTTTCGCCGGCAATGCTGACCTTGACCGCATACGAAGCACAGGGGATGCGCACGGTCATCAACGTGCGGCCGCCAACGCTGCCGAACCGTATCGCGTAATCGCCGGAGCTCGCGCCCGGACCACTGGACACAGAAGCGGGCACCATGGAACCGGATGTGAAGTACTGGCACTCCAGCGCTCCGTTGGCCCGGGCGTTCCCTGCACGCTGTGGCAGACAGTCATCTACACCCTGCCCGGGGGCTGGCTGAATCGGAGGAACCGGGGCGAGGGTCATGCCGGGCGACAGTCCGGCGCCCGTCGACGGTGCGGCCGTGGCGGCGGGCGGCTTGGTGACCGCTTGTTCCCCGGCCGACGTGCTAAGTGGGGGAGTAGACGCGCAGGCCGGGGTTAGCGCGACGACGGCGAGGCACGTTAGGGACAGCAGTGTCGGCGTCGTGCGTATTCCATTACGGGCGGGTCCCCCGGGCGCGGCCATGATCCGAACACTAGGGGTTTGGGGCTTGTCCGTGCAACAAGCGCCCGCCGGTTAGGCGACCGGGGCCGATGAGATCTGCTGCTGGTGCTGGTCCAGGACGTCCCGGGCGGTGGTCCACGTCCGGCTGCCGTACCGGTCGTTGCTGATGTAATTCAGCGTCGCGTCGCCGCTGAACATGCTGGCGAAGTACTGCATGCCCTGCCACGGCGGGAAGGGCTTGTCGGAGGCCGGCATGAGGGCTTTGACTGCCCGGCTCATTGCAGTCAAGGAACCGACGCTGCCCGCGTAGAGGAGCCGGAACTGCGTTCCGGTCAGCTCGGACATGGTGGCTGCCAGGGTCCTTGCCGTGACCTGGTCTCCGGCGATCTGGAGAACGCGGGGCGCCCGCTCGTCGAGGGCGGCGGCGGCGGTGTAGGCGGCCGTGTCATCCTTCGTGGTGAAGTCGAGCACTTGGTCGGGGTCGGACCAGAAGAGCACCCGGCGCCGGGAGAACAGGATCATGGGCGCCTGCCCGGAGAGCATGTCGGTGAAGGCGCCGTTGAGGATGGACGTGGCCCGGATTTCGGTGGCGTCCAGGCGCTGTGCGAAGTCTCGGCGGAACTGCAAGTTCCGGTTGCTTCGGGGGCGGATTCCACGGTAGTCGATGGAGAAATCGGAAGGGATGAAGCGCGGTACGCCCACCGCGGCCGCCGCCTCCAGCAAGCGCGATTGGGCGTCGAAAATTGCGCTGTCCAGGCCGTTGATCGCGGAGACTACGCAGTCAACATCCGCGCAGGCCCTTCGGAGGCCCGCCGGATCGTCGTAGCCCGCCTGGAGCACTTCGACACCCTGGGCGCGGAGCTGCGCGATCCGCTCCGTACTGGTCCCCGGCCGCGTGAGGACCCGAACGGTGGCCCCCAGGGCGACCAAATTCCGCAGGATACGCCCGCCGAGATCGCCGGTGGCGCCCGCAAGAAGGACGGTGCCCGGAGGGGGAGTCGTCGGAATCATGTTGGCACCTCAAGTGACGTCGGGCGGAAAGGGATAGTGGGCTAAAGACTACCAACGGCAAGGCTGCTGCGATTCCCGGGGGTGACTCAACGACGTCCCCGAGCCTGAATGATCAGCGGATCCGTTGCACGTCAGTTGCGAGTCGGCCCTAACTCCAGCGGTGGGATTCCAGCGCGCGAAGCAGGGGAGCGGGGTCACTTTTCAGGTGATCAACGGGGCGGGACCCGCCGAGTTCCCGCGAGGGGGTGACCATCCAGGCCGTGAAGTAGTTGTGCGGAACCTTCAGTTCTAGCGCGCGCTGGAAAAGGTCCACGACGGTCGGGTGGAGGTGGCCGCCGGCGATGAATTGGAATCCCGGGCAGAACGTGCCGTCTTCGATGAAGACGCGGACGAGCTGCTGCATTACCGGCTCGGGGTCGTCCATCAGTTGGCCGAGGCGGCGGCGGACCTGTTCCAGTGCGGGCAGCGTGAATTCTGCCCTGATCCCTGCCCAGGTCTGGTCGTTGATCGGCTGACGGTTCAGTGCCACCGTTGCCCTAGCCGCCGTCGCTGATGTCGTCCAGGAGCCACTGGACGGAGCGCGGATTCCGGCGCAGCGTGAACGTGCGCAGCGCCGAATTCGACCCCAGCCGGGCCTCGACGCGCCAGTATTCGCTACCGGCCAGGTTGGCGCCGCCAGCAGCGGCCGAACGTCCGGTGGCCTGCCGGGTGTCGCCGCCGATCCAGTGCCGGGACTCGGTGGCGGGATCGACAAGCCAGATCCGTCCGTCGTGCCGGATGGCGAGGGGCTTGCCTGCCGGGTCGAGCCGGACTTGAAGGTCAAGGGTTCGTACGGGGATTTCGGAACTGAGGGTCATGGGGGGTCCTTCGTGGTGCGGTGCTGCGGGGGTGTGCTGGTCTTAGGCGGCTTTGACGAGGGGGAGTTCGTCCCAGTGGGTGGTGTAGCGGGGGGAGAGCATGTCCCGTTTCATGGTCCAGTCCGGCCCGCCCCGTATGCCGGCGTGGCCGAGGCCGATGGAGCCGCGCCCGTACCGGCGAGTCACGTCTTCCAGGAGTGTTCCGATGCGGCGTTCCTCGTGCGGGTTTTCGAACAGGGCCAGCGGCGCCTGGTTGCCGGTGGGCCGCAGGTCGGTGACCATGATGCCGGCCCGGGCGTACTTGATGCCTTCGTGGATGTGGGGGAGGAGCGCGCGGGCGGCCCGGGTGAGCAGGACGGGATCGGCGGTGGGCATCGGCAGCGGCACGCACACCGACGGGTAGGAAGCGTCGTTCGGGTTGAAGTGCGAGGTGCCGGCGAAGGCGGTGAGGACCTTGGCCTGGAGGCCGTGTTTGGCCAGCCGGGCCGAGGCCTGCTGGCCGTAGACGCTCATGACCTGCCGCATGCCGGCGGCGGTGGAGATGGGGGTGGCGAAGGAACGCGAAAAGATGAGCTGGTCCCGGCCGATCCGTTCTTCCTCCATCGGGATGCACGGGGTGCCCTGCAGTTCCAGGACGGTGCGCATCATGACCACGGAGAAGCGGTCCCGGATCATCACCGGGTCGGCCCGGGACAGGTCAAGGATCGAATGGAGCCCTAGGGCGTTGAGGCGTTTGGTCAGCCGCGCCGCGACGCCCCAGATCTCGATCACGGACAGCCGGCCCATGAGCGCTTCCCGGGCGGCGGCGGGCACGGAGTCCCAGTGGCAGACGCCGTCGAAGGCGGGGTTGTGCTTGGCCCATTTGTTGGCCAGTTTCGCCAGGGTCTTGGTCCCGGCGATCCCGACGCAGACCGGAACCCCGACGTTCCGCCGCACGGCTGCCTTCATGGTCTGGCCCAGGGCCAGCAGGTCCTCCGGCGCGCCTTTGACGCCGAGGAAGGCCTCGTCGATGCTGTAGACCTCCAGCCAGGCGCTGTAGCGGCCGAGCAGTTCCATCACCCGGGCGCTGATGTCCCCATAGAGCTCGTAGTTGCTGGATAGCGCAACGAGCCCCCATTCCTGGGCCCGCGGGGCGAGTTTGAACCACGGCTCACCCAGGGTGATGCCGAGGGCCTTGGCTTCCGGGGACCGGGTGACGGCGCAGCCGTCGTTGTTGGACAGGACGACGACGGGCCGGCCTTCGAGGGACGGGTCGAATGCCCGCTCGGCCGAGGCGTAGAAGCAGTTCACGTCCACGTGCGCGATCTGCGGCATCCGCCGCATCGGGGCGGGCTTAGACATGGTGTGCCTCAAACATGGTGCAGGCAGCGGGTCGCGACGCCCCAGATGACCAGATCTGACAAGGATGGCACCCGGATGTCCGGGTACGCCGGATTCTCCGCCTGCAGCACGACGCCGGCGGCCGTGACCCGGAGCCGCTTGATGGTCAATTCCCCGTCCAGGACGGCGATGACTACGGACCCGTCCTTGGGTTCCAGGGCCCTGTTCACGATCAGTTCATCGCCGTCGCTGATGCCGGCGCGTTCCATCGAGTCTCCTGAGACCCGCACGACGTAGGTGCTGGTGATGTCCTTGATCAGGTGCTCGTTCAGGTCGATCCGCCCATCAAAGTAGTCCTGCGCCGGCGATGGATACCCGGCCGCGACGGGGACCGGCGAGATCAGCACCGACAACAACGACATGCCCGCATCTATCACGCGGGGACCCACAACAACGCCCACAACACACCCTTATTCGAATATATGTTCGATATATTCAGTGTAGCCGGATGGGCCGACAAAAGATGGACTCTGCCCCATTGCAAACGCTCAGTGGCTCTTTGCGGGCCCCCTGACGTCCAACCGGCGCCCGGGCACTCTCTCGAAGCGACGCGGCGGTTGGCGTCAGAATCCTCGTCCAGCCCGTGGTCCTGGGGCAGGGCCGGCCGCTGTTCGAGGCCGCGGATGTCCGGACGAACCTCAGGCTCAAGGGGACGCGGCCGTTCGGCAACGGCGTCGTTCTGCTCCACTACCCGTGCGACGGCTCCGCAGCGTCCGCCGAGTGACGTCCGAGGACTCAGGGTCAGCTTGTCAGCGGACTACCCGATAGCGCACGTGGGTGACGAGGCTGGAACCGCTCACGTCCGTCGGCTCAAGCTTGAGGTCCGTCACGCCGTCCAGCAGCCGTTCGCCCGCACCCAGCACTATGGGCGCAATGTGGAGCCGCAGCTCGTCGATCAGCCCCGCCGAAAGGAATTGTCGGGCGGTCTGCGCTCCGCCGGCTATGGCCACGTCCTTGCTGCCAGCGGCCTTCCGCGCCTGGGCCAGCGCCGATTCGATCCCATCGGCCACGAAGTTGAACGTCGTGCCGCCCTCCATCTCCAGGGGTTCGCGGGGGTGATGGGTAAGAACGAACACAGGTGCGTGATAGGGCGGTTCCTCTCCCCACCATCCCCGCCATTGCTCATCCCATGCCCCGGGACCGGCGTACATGTTCCGGCCCATGATGTAGGCGCCGGCCGCGAGGATGCCTTCGAGCTCGGCTGCGTTGGACTCGGCTTCCTCAAACATCCACCTGTGCAGGAGCTCCCCGCCCTCGCCCAGGGGTTCCGTCATGCTTTGGTTCGGACCGGCGACGAATCCGTCGAGGGAGATGGTCAGATCGCACGTGACGCGGCTCATGCGCCCATCATGTCACCACTCGGCGGGGCACCGACAGGACCTATGCGGCAGGCATGCCAGTCGGTTTGGAAGACTCCGGTTTGCGCGGGTGAGGGCAGGTCAGCCGATCCGCTCGGCCAGGGACACGATGATCCCCTCCGGACCGCGCACATAGGCCATGCGCCAGATGTGCTCGTACTGGCCGATGTCGCCGACCAGCCCGTAGCCGTCCGCGGCCAGCCGGTCGACGACCGCCTGTCGATCCATCCGAATGACGGAGCCGACAGGGATTCTCAACTTACTCTGAGGGGAACATACTGGGGTGGTGAGGATCGACGCCCGGTCAGGGGCAGAGGGGAGGCGGCGGCCCGGGACCGGCACGAGCCCGTATCCGCCGATCGCCGACTATGGGTTTTTGTCTGACTGTGAGGCCAACTGCTTGATTGCATCGAGCGGGCAGGTCGAGTGGATGTGCGTGCCGCGTCACGACTCACCGAGTGTGTTCTCGACTATCCTCGACCGCGCCGCGGGTGGCTTCAAGGTGGCGCCGTACGGCGTCCGGGAGCCCACTGCGCGCCGCTACCTTCCCGGCAGCTTGATCCTGGAGACCACCTGGCAGACCAGGACGGGCTGGCTGATCGTGAGGGATGCCCTGGTGATGGGTCCGTGGCACCACACCGACGAGAGGGCCGGCCGGTACCGCCGCCCGCCGACGAACTACGAGGCCGAGCATTGCCTTCTGCGCACCGTCCGGTGCGTCAACGGTGCGGTTGAGCTGTCCGTGCTGTGCGAGCCGGTCTTCAGCTACGGCCGGCGCCGGGCACGGTGGGATTTCTCCGGTCCCGAATACGGAGAGGCCGTGACCGTCAGCGGCGATGAGGGGGATCCGGTGCTGCGTCTGACTACCGACCGCCGGCTGGGCATCGAGGACTCCATCGTGGTCATCCGCAGCCGGATGACCGAGGGCGAGCAGGCTTTTGTCGCGCTCTCCTGGGGGTCGCTGCCCCCGCCGCGGACGTGGGAAGAAGCCACGCGCAAGCAGTGGCAGACCACTGAGTTCTGGAGGCAATGGATCACCGGGGGCGAGTTCCCCGACCACCCGTGGCGGGAGCAGCTGCAGCGAAGCGCGCTGACGTTGAAGGGCCTCACCTACGCACCGACTGGGGCTCTGGTCGCGGCGCCCACCACCTCGCTGCCCGAGGCACCCGGGGGAGAGCGGAACTGGGACTACCGGTACACGTGGGTGCGCGATTCCACGTTCGCGCTCTGGGCCCTCTACACCCTCGGCCTGGACCGGGAAGCCGACGACTTCTTCGCTTTCATCCGCGATGTCGCCGCCGAGGACGACCTGCAGATCATGTACGGCATCGACGGCGAAAGAGATCTTCCCGAGGTTACGGTCGAGGGACTCGGCGGCTACGACGGCGCCCGCCCCGTCCGGATCGGCAACGCGGCCGCCCACCAGCGCCAGCTCGACGTGTGGGGCACGATGCTGGACTCCGTCTACCTCCACGCCAAATCCCGTGACCAGCTTCCCGAGCCGCTCTGGCCCGTCCTGCTCCGCCAGGTCGAGCAAGCCGCTGCCCACTGGCGGGACCCCGACCACGGCATCTGGGAGGTCCGTGGCGAACCGAAGCACTTCACCTCCTCCAAGCTCATGTGCTGGGTCGCCCTGGATCGTGGTGCCCGGCTGGCGCGCCTGCACGGTCAGGCTGACTACGCCCGAAAGTGGGACGCCATCGCAACAGAGATTCATGAGGACATCTGCCGCAATGGTGTCGACGACCGAGGCGTGTTCGTCCAGTCCTACGGCACAACGAACCTCGATGCCTCGCTTCTCCTTGTTCCGCTCGTCCGATTCCTGCCCGCCAACGATCCACGCGTGTGCGCCACGGTCTTGGCCATCGCCGATGAACTCACCCGGGACGGACTCGTACTTCGCTACCGCACCGAGCAGACCGACGACGGTCTCACCGGCGACGAAGGGACCTTTACGACCTGCTCGTTCTGGCTCGTCTCAGCCCTGGTCGAGATCGGAGAGGTGGTACGCGCCAAGGCACTGTGCGAACGTCTGCTGTCCCTTGCCAGTCCCTTGGGCCTCTACGCTGAGGAGCTGGATCCGGTGAGCGGCCGTCACCTCGGCAACTTCCCACAGGCGTTCACCCATCTGGCCCTCATCAACGCGCTCGTGCACCTTATCCGCGCCGAAGAAAGCACCCGCGCGGCACAGTTCGCCCCGGCCCACCGCACGCCTTGATACGTAGACGAAGGCCAAGGTTCGGATTTCGGGCTCAAGCTTCCACGGGAAGCCGCCCTGACTCGGGTCCGAACCCGGCGATGTAGACAGGGGCGGCGACTTGCGTATGGTCTTGCTGCCGAATGCGCGGCAAGCGTTGGGGGATAGTGGACAATCGATCTTCATGGGGTCTGAAAACTGGGTCGAGCGATACCGAAGAGGCGAGCGTAGGCGTGAAGATTGTGGGCTTTCTATGTTTCCGATGCTCGACATGCGAGGCTTCATGCCATGGGAAGGCCATTGGTTTTCAGAAATGACCCTATTTCCGGACAGGGTTTCGACCGTAGGGCTGCTGTCCTTGTTTGCCTCACGCTAGTGGCCACTGGCTGCACCTCTGAAAGTCCACAAGCTGCTTCCGCCGAGCCATCAACGACCAGGGCTGAATGTGCGTCACCCTCGCGAATCTTAAAAAGTGCTGTCAACGGTACCGAAGTTGAGGGTTCGTCCGAGGATGGAATCATGCTGTATGGCCAGGTTCAGTCGGAGGGATTCCTTCGGGCCTCCGAAGCTGAAAAGAAGATTGTCTGGCGTATCAGCGGATCTGGCCCGCCGGCAGTGACGGTGACACGACCCGGCGGCGGCGAGTCGGGTCTGACATGGGGTCCTGAATTCCACCCATCAAGCAACTACGCCCGGCCCGGTGATGAATACGGTTCTGCTCTAGTGCTTGACCAGCCAGGATGCTGGCACATCAAATTCACCAGGGACTCCCGAACAGCTAATGTTTGGCTGCAGGTAGGCACCTGATCCGCACCGGCTCACGACCCGGCTGATGCTCGGACCACCGTGGACGAGATTGCTCGCACCGGCTGATTGTGTCAAGTAGTTCTGGCCCCGGAAGGACGGTTGAAACTGGCCCATCCCGGCAGCACTTTGGTCGGTTGAACATTCCTGTGACGTGCTCCCCGCCGTTGGAAACCGTAGCGGGGCCCAGAGGGTAATGCAGTCGTGATGGGCGCCGGCCTCGGCCTCAAGGGAAGCTTCCACGTGACAGAGGCATGACTTTTTGTCACAAAATTAACAGCTACGTTTCTCTAGTCAACTGATAAAACCAAGTCGTAAGGTGAGCGTCATCACTCACTTACTGCTGGGGAGCTGTAATGCTTGTTGGGGGAAAGCGGCGCATGCCGCAATGTTCAAATCGATCTGCCGGTGGCCATAGGCCGCCGGCTTTGTTGTTCCGTGGAGTTATCGCCTCCGCGCTTGGGGTGGGCCTGCTGGCCGGGACCGCTGGGCCGGGCCTGGCGGTGGTTCCGGTTCCAATGGTCATCCCCGGCGCCTCGTCCGGGGAGCAGACCACCATCGGCGAGCTCGGCTCCCGGCCCGGGGCGACGCGGCTGCCGCTGCAGATCTCCGACCAGGTGTCCGGCTCGGTCGACGTCGGCACCGGCAACCTGATGGTCTCGGTCAACGGACTGTCGCTGCCGGGCGTCAACAGCGACGTCCCGCTGGGCGCCGTGTTCAACTCCGAGTCCACCGAGACAACGCAAGGGGACGCAGCTGCCCGCTGGACCCTGAACTTCGGCGGCACCGGCTCCCTGTCCTCCACGCCGTCCGGTGTGCTCTACACCGCCGGCGACGGCTATTCGGCACTGTTCACGCCGGTCTCGGGATCGACAACCGCGTTCACCGCGCCGGTCGGAACGAAGGCCGACCTGGTCAAGAACTCCACGGACGGCACCTACACGCTGACCTCCCGGACCAACGCCGCCGTCGTGACCTTCAACGCCGACGGACGCGTGAAGACCCTCGCCGACCGCAACGGCAACACGACGACCTTCACCCCAGACACCGGGAAGATTACCAAGATCACCGCGACCAAGGGTGTGAGCGGGGCCCGGACGGCGACCCTCGCCTACGACTCCTACTCGGCAACCCTCGCGACCATCACACAGACCAACGGCACCGCAACCAGGTCGGCCTCCCTGTTCAATGACGGCTACGGCAACTGGACCAGGTTCACCGATACGGCCGGGAAGATCACGACCTTCGGCTACAACAGCGGGCGGATCTCGGCGATCACCCCGCCCACCGGGGGTAAAACCCTCCTGACCTACGACACCTCCGGCCGGGTCACGCAGATCGAACGCGTCAACACCTCCGTCGGCTCGCCGGGCAACTCGATCACCAGGATTAGCTACCCGTCGAGTACCCAGACGCTCGTCGCGGGCCCCAACACCGACCCCGCCGTGGTGGTGGCTACGGGACCCCACGCCACGTACAACCTCAGCACAGGCGGACGCGTCACCTCCGCGACGGATGCGATGGGCCGGGCCCAGGCTGCGACCTACACCGGCGACTTCGACACGCTCACCGCCACGCAGGGCACCGGAACCACATCCGGGACGATCACCAACACCTACGGGGCCAACTCCGGCCAGTCCATCACCAAATCGACATCCCAGGGAGGCGCGGCCGGCCAGGCCGAGTACGCCAACACGGCCGCGAACACCAAGTACCTGGCCACGTCCACCACGGACGATTCGGGGAACAAGTCGCTCTACACCTATAACGGGGCCGGAAACGCGTTGACCTCCTCTGACGCCATGGCGGCCACGGCGACCCTGGAATACAACACGAACGGCGACGGCACCGTCGTCTCCGCCCTGGCACCGGGGAACGGCATGAACAAAACCTTGTACCGCTACGACACCGACCACCAGCTCACGGACCTGACCCCGGTCACCGGAACCTCGCTCGGCGCCCGCACGTTCACCTACGATGCCTGGGCCCGGCCGGCCACGGCTACCGACGGACGCGGCAACACCACCACCTACACCTACGACGCCGTCGGCCGGCTGGCGGGCACGTCCTTCTCGGACGGCACCCCGGCGGTGGCCTACACGTACAACGCCAACGGCCAGGTCCTCACCCGCGTCGACGGCTCCGGGACCACCACCTACACCTACGACCAGATGGGCCGGCTCACGTCCCGGGTCGACACGGCCGCCGGCGGGACCATCGCCTACGCCTACGACAAGGCCTCCAACCTGGTCTCCACCACCGACACCCGCGGCACCACCAGCTACGCCTTCGACGACTCCGGCGTCATGACCACCATGACCTACCTCTACAACGGCACACCCCAGACCCTGGCCGTCGCGACCGACGACCGGGGCCGGCGCACCGACACCTGGCTGCAGGCCAGCGCGGACCGCACCACCTGGGCAGCACACACGCACACTGACTACGACCGCAGCGGCCGCGTCACCCACGTCCTGGCCGAGCAGGGCTCCGGGGATGCCAGCAACAGCAACGTCGTTGACCTGACTTACTGCTACTCCGCCGGCTCCACCGCACCGACCTGCCCGTCCACCGCGTCGGCGGACCGGTCCAAGATCCAGTGGGTCAAGAACAACCTCAGTGGCGCCGTCACCGCTTATTCCTACGACAAGGCCGGACGCCTCACCCAGGCCGCTGTCACGGGCGGCACCACGCCGACGACCTACACATACACCTACGATTCCCGCGGGAACCGGCTCACCGCCAGCGGCGGGACGGGGGCGAGCCAGAGCTTCACAGCCAATGCGGCGAATCAGATCAGCAGCGCCGGGTACAGCTACGACGGGACCGGAAACCTCACCCAGGACCCGAACGGAACCTACGCCTACAACGCTGCCCAGCAGATGACCTCGGTGACCAAGGGCGGAACGACCTACAACTACACCTACGCCGGGTCCTCCCAGAACGAGGTGCTCTCCCAGACGACCCCGAACGGGACCTACAAGGTCGTCTACGGCCGCACCGACGCCCAGGGCCAGCCGATCATCGAGCAGTACAAGAAGGACACCGCCACGGCCTACGTCGAGCACGACCCGGTCACCGGGGAAGCGCTGATGCTGCGCACCAGCTCGGGAATGCAGTCTCTCTATGTCTACGACGGCACAGGCAACCCGGCCGCCCTCATCACCAGCGCCGCGTACCGGGCGTTCGCGTACGATTACGACCCGTACGGTGTCCCCACCATTACCGCGAACTCCGGCGGGCTGGGCACGTCCCAGAACCCGTACATGTTCAAGGCCGGCATCCAGGACCGCGTCACCGGCTGGGTCAAATACGGCCAGCGCTGGTACAACCCCACCGACGGCCGCTGGACACAGCAGGACACGCTCGACGCACCGCTGAACCCCAAAAACGCCAACCGCTACGCCTTCGCGGCATGCGACGCCATCAACCACAGCGATCCAACGGGACGCGGCACCGTTTGCACCAACCTCGGTTTTGCCGCGGTAGGAATAGGAGTTTTCGCCGCGGGACTCTTCGTAGCGTCTCTAGTCGTAGACTCAACAGTAATAGGGCTCCCTGAAGGACTGGGACTCGGCGTCCTCTCTGGAATTGCTGGAGCTTTTGGAACACTTACCGGCGCTGCGGCAGCAGTGGCGTGCTCAGCGGGGTGGTGACTGTGCAATTTATCCCCCTTGTCGCCGGGCTTGTCATCTTCTGGGGGTGCTTCCTGTATGTGAGATCTAAGCGACCGGCGGCCGGGAAGCCCTTCCCCGGCCGGGGCATCGTAATAGGCCTTCTAGTGGTTGCGATTGCCTTGATGCTCTACTCTTTGACCGGATTCCTGACAGCTTGACCAGGATTCCTTCGTTTCTCGATGCCGCTTCATGCCCTCTTGTCAGAGGTGCGGCGCCGACCGCTGCTAAGAAGATTTGGAGCGAGCACTGAACTCCATGGGACCCCGGACCGGTACGCGGTCCCGGGTCTTCTAGCAGGGAGAGATACCAAGATATGGAAGGAGGACGAGTGAACGGCACGAGGAAGTGGCTAGCCGCCCACCGCAGGGTGGTGCCGCTGGTGGCCGTTCCCGCCGTGTGGGTGGGGGGATAGCGCTCCTGGTCAGCTGGGGGCGGCCGCTTGCTCAGGCTGTCTTCGGCGGAGTCATGTGGGTTGTTTATGCGGCGGTTCTGTGGTTTTTCCAGGGCCGCCGGGAAAGGACAACCGCGGCCAGGCTCGACCCGGAGGGCGGGATGCTGATTTACGTCCGCTACCCGGATTCGCGTCCCGGATCCCTCAGCGCTATCTGGAACATGGGTGTCGCGTCCATCGACGGGACGGGAATGACGTTCCAGCCGGCCGTCTACGACAACCTCGAGCCTTCGGGCCGGCCCACGACTTTCAGGGCCCTGGCCGCCAAGGCGACCGAGCCGAGGCCGGTCCGCCTACCGTCCCGCAAGCCGGTCCTCAACCGGCGGCAGCAGGGCAACACACTTCACTCTTTCAGAAGCGGGCTTCCGGGCCCATGGATTTCCCGTAAGACCCGCCCGCAAAAACGGCCCGGTGAAGGTGCCCTATTCGCTACGGTCAAAAACGACCGTATTTGACCGCCTTCGGCATGTCGCCAGAAGAAGCCGCAAAAGCACCCATATCGTTGGTCAAAACTGGTTTTCGAAATGAAGTCTGGTCAAAACCTGGTACGGAGGCTTTTTGACGTGTCTGGCAATGTAATTGGGTACGCGAGGGTAAGCACCCGCGGACAGTCGCTTGATTCCCAGGTGGATGCGCTCGTCGATGCCGGGGCTGTGCGTGTATTTCAGGAGTACGCCTCCGGTGCCACCCAAGCAAGGACGAGGTGGAAGGAATGCTTGGACTACCTGCAGCCCGGGAATGTCTTGACCGTTGCTGATCTGACTAGGTTGGGCCGCAGTACCGCTGACTTGGCCGACATTGTGACTGTGCTAGGACGGCGGGGGATAGGGTTCCGTTCTCTCGCTGAACCGTGGCTCGATACCACCAGCGCCCATGGAAAGCTCATCTTCGATATGTTCGCGTCACTTGCCGAGTACGAACGATCACGGTTGTCTGAGCGGACAAAGGCCGGCCTGGCCGCGGCGAAAGCCCGCGGCCGGCTCGGCGGCCGCCCTCGAACCATGACCCCTTCCAAGACAGAGGCCGCCCGCCAGCTGCGCAGCCAAGGAAAGACCTTGAAGGAGACAGCTCAGATCCTCAGCGTCAGCGTCTCGTCACTGACCAGGGCTCTCAGCCGCAATGATGTGCCGGAAGTCGCAAATGCAGCTGCGTAGTGCTCTTCTAGTTTGCGATAGCTTACGGGACGCCCGGACTGCGGCGGCCGCCGAGGGCTTCGACATTGACCGTCCGAATTCCATGCAAGTGAGACTGGGACCCCCGAGGTATGTGTCGGTTGCAGGAGAGTGGGACACGTTCCGTTTGCGTGATTGATCCTGTTCCAGCCTCGTATGGTGATTCCATGACGACTGCCACCCTTGACGAGGACACACTGTTATCTCTTGCCTTTTCTCTGCGGGCAAACCCAGGGGCATACGCAGTACTCCTTGGCGCCGGCGTTTCTGCCCCGAGCGGAATTCTCACTGCTTGGGGTGTAGTAACCGATCTGATTTCCCGGGTTGCCGTGCTTGTGGGAGAAGATGAACCTGAGGATCCTGCGGCCTGGTACGAAGCACGTTTTGGTGAGGAAGCCCGGTACGAAAATTTACTGGAGAAGCTGGCGCCGTCCCAGCTAGAGCGACAACGGCTCTTGCGCGAATACTTCGAACCGGCCGATCCTGACGATGAAACCGAGGCGAGAAAGCCTACGTTGGCGCATAGGTCGATTGCCAAACTGGTCAAGGCCGGGTCCTTGAGGGTTCTGGTCACGCTTAACTTCGACAGGCTTTTGGAGCAGGCAATCAGGGATGAAGGCATTGAGCCGACAATCGTTGCGTCAGCGGGCGACGTGGCCGGGTTGGCTCCGCTTCATACCTTGGAATGCTGCATTGTCCATCTACATGGGGACTACCTCAACCCGAGCTCCATGCTGAATACGACGGCAGAGCTTGATGTCTATGAACCGGAAATGTTGGAGCTTCTGCGTTGTATCCTTCGCGACTATGGCTTGATCATCGCCGGTTGGTCGGCAACCTACGATCCTGCTCTAGTGAGTGCAATCAAAGCGAACTATCCTTCGCGGTACACCATGATGTGGGTTGAGCCCGGCTTTCAATCCACGTTAGCTGCAGAATTCAGGCAGCTGATGAACGGCTACCTAGTGCCCCTAGACGCAGATACTGCTTTCGGACGCATCTCCGACTCCCTTGCAGCCCTGACGAATCGCGCGGCCCGTCACCCCCTTACTGTCTCCGCAGCTGCTGAGACAGCCAAGAGAGAACTGTCCGGACGCTGGGTTGCGATTCGTCTGCACGACACACTGTCTCGGGAATTCGACAGGCTTCGCCGCGTCCCCGAACTGAACTTGGGGAGCAATCCAACCGAAGCGGAAGACGGCTACCTGGCGATGGTCGGGAGGCTAGAAGAGGCATGCAGGGTACCGGCTGCTTTGGTTTCAACCCTTGCGTACTGGGGAAGCGATGACACTGATGGGTGGTGGATTGAAGAACTTGATCGTTTCTCACATCAGCCACGGGCCTCTGGCCTCGTGAAGCTACTCCGGATGAACCACATAGCTGGCTCTATTCTGTTCTACGCTGCCGGTATCGCCGCCGTAGCCTCTAGGCGCTACCCCCTGCTACGCCGCTTATTATCGCGGGAGGTGCCAAGCGGGCATCGGGATGAGGACGAGCTGCTGGCACGCATTTTCGGCACGGACCGGGCTTTAGAAAACGCGTCTCCGCGGCTCTACCAATTTCTCCGCCCTGTGCTTTCTGAATCTCTATCCATCACCTCCGAAGCGTTGGAGGATGCGTGGCAGCAGTTTGAGGTGCTGCGGAACGCGAAAATGGTGATGGCCAACAGAGGTTTCTCTGATGCTTTGGAAGCGCTCTCGGACGCGGAGAGCGATCTTGACATCGAACACAGGATCGGCGCCGAAGGGTCTGGCGGCGACAATCTCGGCGGGGTGCAAACAAAGACGCTGAGAGAGCGAGACGAAAGACTGCTGTGGATTGGCAGGCTCGGGGATCTTTGGAATGTCCACCTGTACGCCGTCGACAGGCGCCTAAACGAACGCTGGCACGTCCCAGTGGCACAGCGACTCGTCAAAGAACTTTATACCCAAGGGGATACACATCCCTTGATCCGGGCGGGACTGGGACCAAATTCGCAAGAACTGGCCGTAGCACTCCGGGGAGTAAGCAGCTGCGCCGGCGACATTGCCAATGAGCTTACTTGGAAGCGACTAAACGTCGGAGGAAATCGGGTGGGATCAGGGTTCTTGCCCGACGAAATTTGGATTGATACCGGCATGACAGCCCAGGAATTGGCCGCGCACCACGAGGCCAACTCACTCTGACCTGTACAGTCCCATCGCGGTGGCGCTGTCGGTGCTCCCAGTTTTGGTCAACAGACCCTTGGGCAGGCGAAGAGGCCATTTTGAAGTAGTTTGGGGCCATGCCAGTACAGGAGCCCGATGAGAACCTGCTTATGCAACGAATCGTTCGCCAGCAGGGGCTTTTAATCCAAGACGCTGCTAAGAGTGCCCTTGAGAACTTCGCTTCTCCGCTAGTTGGATCGCCGGCGCTGCGGGATCGAGAATGGGCGGAGCAAGCGGACGACGCAGAGTTGGTGCAGGGTGCGTTCGTCAGCGCCGCTGAGTCTGTGGCCACGCTTTTGCAGACCATGGAGGAATACCGGCTGGCGATCCTCGCGCTTCTGGCCGATAGCAAGATGCTTCCCCACCCAATCATGAGCTGTGTCAGGGCCATACATGATGCTGCGCTCAGAATTTGCTCGCTGACGGATCCCACAATTTCTCCCCAGGAGCGACTTGCCCGGTCTGCTGCTGATTTCTTAGCGAAGGTTCAGGGTGGCATTCCGGTTCTTCACACGCTGGAGGGGGTGGTGGACGACGGCCGTGATGATCTGCAGAGAGTCCAGGAAGCGAGAACAGGAGCCGTAGACCTATTCAGAGGTATAGGGCTGGAGGTCCAGGTGAAGGAGAGCACCGGGCAGGCGCAAAACGTCCGTTGTGAGGGCAAGGTGGCTAACGTCGATGTTAAGAGCACTGACCTGAGCCAAAAGTACACCCCGTTGGTGCACTTCGCTTGGGGTCTGAACTCTGGCGCCACGCATTCGAACATTTGGTTGACTCAAGGGCTTTCTGGGCCGTGGGCGCAGATATTGGTGTCTATGGTGTTCCCGCTCCTCGATATCTCCGACGCCCTGGTTACAAACCTTCTGGGCCATGTAGGGCTTCCCTCAGCCGAGATCCGTAAGGCGACGCACTTTCGCCGCATCATGCTTATGCGGAGATCGGGAGTTCCCGGCCCGTATACGGATTTCAGCGCGTACGCAGATGATCAGCGGGTTCCGTAACTGCCACGGCATTCAACCGGCAGGGAAAAGACGCAGAAGATCCGAGAGCGGGACGTGGCGAACGGGTATAAACCTAGTGGCCTTGGACGCATCAGCTAGGACGTAAAAAAGCGCACGACGACGCCCACTGAGCAGCCGATAGAGGCCAATTGTGCGCCTCAGTCAAGGTTGTTCCTTCGGCTGGCGGCCGCGGGTCAAAGGGTTGGTCGGGTTCGCAGCTCGGCTCGGACCGGGGGAGCGGAGGGGCGACCAGCGTTCAATATAGGGATCATCGCGACGTACTCCTGCGGCCAGAAGATCTGCCTGCTGCCGGTCGGTGGACTGCTGCCGCGTTGAAACGCGTGCATAGCCGATGAGTTTCGTCATGTCTGCCTTCTGGGTGTCCCATAACTGACGTTGGATGCAACGAATCAACCAGGAGGCTTCGAGACATAGTTACGAGAATCGCCGGTCATGGGAGATCCCTCGGCATTCCACGAAATCCGGGTCTGCCTTCTTTGCTCCCGATTCGGTGGATGAGACGTCTCGTATCCCAAGGGTTCCGAGACAATCTGGTGAACCTCAAACATCAGCTCAACGCAAGCGCATGTCGGAATCGACCAGGGAAACCGTCGACAATTCGATAGCGGCGTGGTTGACTCAACGAAATGTCGGCATAAGGGGGACTATGCGCGTGTGTACCGTGAGACTCGGCCTGGGTTGCTTTACCCGATATGAAAGCGCCACTGCGGCGCTCGTCCGGCGGCCAGGCGTCGACGGGAGCCGCCGCGAGATCCTCACCTGGGACCAGTTCGGCGATGCGGCACCATCGCTTGCTGTCGCAGCTGGGGATGATGCCGCGTGAGCGTGCACCTCATCGGCGGCGGCGCGACTACGGGCGCGGATGCCCCTCTCTACGCGCCGTTCGTCGCCGAAGCGGCGCTACGAGCGGGCCGCGGCCGGCCGCGCGTCGCCGTGATCTCACTGCACCCCGAGGCCGAGGAGAAGGCGGCGGCGCTTGGCGAGCTCCTGACCGAGGCCGGAACGGGGCCCGCGATCGAGGTGCGCCTGACCGCGGGGCGGCCCGGCGTGCCGATCGGGCTCGGCACGATCGCCGACGTCGACGGCATCGCGGTGGGGGGCGGCGTCGTCGAGGACGTGCGCGCCGGGCTCGAGCCGGTGTTCGGCGAGTTGCGCCGGCTGGTCGCCGGCGGTGTGCCCTACCTCGGCGTCTCGGCCGGCGCGATGATCGCGGCGGAGGGCTCGCTCGGGAGCGGCTCGCGCATCGGTGGCGTGGTCGTCTCACCTGAGGACCCCGACGAAGCGGGCGACGAGCTGGAGATCGAGGCCGGCATCGGCCTCGTCGACGGGGCCATCGATGCGCACGTGGCCGAGCGCGGCATGCTGTCCCGACTGGTCGCGGCCGTCGAGTCAGGGCTGGTCGCGGGCGGGCTTGGCATTGACGAGCGCACGGCCCTGATCGTGGGCGCTGGCGGCCTCCGGGTCGAGGGCAAAGGCAGGGTCTGGCGGGTGCTGCCGACCGAGGGCGGCGTGCTGGTCTCCACGATCGGCACTCGAGGGCGGCCCTCGAAGGGGTCAGCCCCCGGTTTGGTTGACTCGTTCACCTAAGTCGCACGGTGACCGAAGCCGGTGAAGGATCCCCTTACGCGCAGTCGAACCCCTTCTCAGCAGTTCTAAGCGATGTGTCTCATAACCCAGGTGCGGCGAGTTCAGGTGGTGAGAGCAACACCCTGAATTCTGTGGGGTGTCGTCGATGGGCAGGCCGTGGTCGCCGTTGAGTGTTCGTTTAGCGTTCTGGGAAGGGCTGGATGCCGGGCTGCCGGTAGCCGTAGCGGCGCGGGCCGCGGGGGTGTCGCGTCCGACTGCGTACCGGTGGTTGAGCGACCATCAGAAGGTGTTGCCATCGCCGGTTCCGGATTTCAGTGTGCCCCGTGCAGGGCTCTTGTCGTTGCGTGAGCGGGAAGAGATCGGGTTTCAGCTTGCCCAGGGCCATGGAGTGCGGCGTATCGCCGGCATTCTGGGCCGGGCTCCGTCGACAATCAGCCGGGAGATCGCGAGGAACCGTGTCAGTGACCGGTATTCGCCATCGCTCGCGCAGGAGCAGACGTGGGCTCGTGCACGCAGGCCGAAGCCGCGGAAGTTGGACGGGTTAGCGTTACGGGAACAGGTCACCACGATGCTCACCGACCGGTTCAGCCCGGAACAGGTCGCTGGCCGCTTGAAGGTGGAGCATCCGAAGAATCCGGAGATGCAGGTGTCACACGAAACGATCTATCAGGCCCTCTACGTCCAAGGCCGCGGATCCTTGCGCCTGGAAGTTGCGACGGCGCTGCGGTCCGGACGGGTGCGTCGGCGCCCGCAAAGGCCAGAGGGTCCTCGCCCGCAACGGTTCCAGGAGATGTTGATGATCTCTGACCGGCCGGCCGAGGTCGAGGACCGCGCCGTTCCCGGCCATTGGGAAGGGGACTTAATCATCGGATCAACGGCATCGAAATCCGCGATCGGGACCCTCGTCGAACGCACTACGGGATACGTGATGTTGCTGCATCTGCCCGAGAACCATACTGCCCGCACCGTCGCCGACGCCATGATCACCGCGATGAATAGCCTCCCCGAGCAGTTGCGCCGTTCGACGACCTGGGATCAAGGAGCGGAGATGTCCCGGCATCAGGAGATCACGATGGCGACCGGCATGCCGATCTATTTCTGCGACCCACATTCGCCCTGGCAGCGCGGCAGCAACGAAAACACCAACGGGCTCCTGCGCGAGTACTTCCCGAAAAGCACCGATCTGTCGTTCCACGGGCCCGGAATCCTCGAGAACGTCGCCGCGGAACTCAACCGCCGGCCACGCAAACGACACGGCTACCGAACGCCCGCAGAAGTCCTCGCCGAGCTAGTCTCGAACCCAGTCAACTAAATCCCGTGTTGCAGGCACCACTGGAATTCGCC